>DATHIB010000187.1:0-3721 GCA_035490055.1 Candidatus Limnocylindria bacterium
ATCTATGCGACGCTGCAGATACCGGCGGAGGTCATGAAGCCGGTCAAGACTTGGCATGAACCGGCGACATAGTGACGGAATGAAATGACAACCCCTTGCAAACAAAACAGTTCGCCCCAACGAGCGCGGAAGTTAGGTTAGCTTTCGCAACGAGGTCGCCAGATGGCCTACTTGGACTACCAGGTAAATGGCGGGTGCGAATTCTCAGATCCCCGGCCTGGGCCTTTGCCGTGGCAGGGCACCTTGATTTGGAATTTCAAGGACTTACAGCGCTGGCAGAAACAGAAAACCGCAATAAGTCATAGAAGGGAACTCTTATTGTTCTCTGATTGTTCCTTCGACCGGTGAAAGGAAGGGACAACTTGCCTACTGCGGTGCGCGCAGCACGGAATCGAAAAGGTCCCCCAGTTGCTGGGCGGTGAACTCGTTGCCTTCGAGATTGGCGACGAGCTTTCCTTGCCGGTCCAAAATAACCGTATGGAGAGCGTGCGTGATGAGGCCTTCGTCTTGCCAGAAATTCATGCCGAACTCATGACAGACTTTTTGAACCTCGAGGACTGGGCCAGTTAAAAAATACCATCCTGGTACGCCAGTGGCATTCCAGTTGCGCGCATATTCGGCCAGAACCTCGGGCTGATCGTGCACGGGGTCAAAGGTGATGTTTAAGAGGATCAAGTCGCGTCCAAGGCGATCCGGGAAGCGCTTTGGGAGCATGCCGAAATTATTGGAGAGGCGAAAGCAGTAATTAGGAAGCGGGCAATGCGTATACATGAACGTGATGCCGACTACTTTGCCCGTGAATGAAGAAAGGGAGACAGATTGGCCCCTTTGGTCGATAAGGGAGAAATCCGGGACACGCTGGCCGATTTCTAGCTTCTTTGTCGCATTGGAACCTGGCCCGACGAGACCCTCGAGGAGATTAAGTTGACGAGCAGCCATCGGTTCTGGATCCGTGCTCTGGAATTGATGGATACGAATGGCGGCCGCGTAGGCGGAGCCTTTCTCCACGACCACCGTGAAATCGATTAGAGTGCCCGGTTGCAAGCCATCAAAGTCTTTTCCATTGCGAACTGGAAAATCCATCGCCATGGCATCCATGTAGCCGGGAATCTCGAGGCAGGAAACTCGAAGCGTATGATGAGCGCGATCAATCTGCAAAACCACTCCGAATGCAGTGTGGCGCTCGGCAGCCCAACTCAGTGGCATACAACAGCACAAGAAAAGTGTTGGTAGTATTCGCATCTTGATTTGAGTCAGGCTCATAAATGTTCTTGTGGGCTTGCTACGGGTTCGCGCCTGGATTTGGCAAGTTTGTAACGGCCGGTTTCGTGCTTCCCAGACGAAATGACCGCCGCTCAAGCTTGGTGTAATCCTTGGCGAACTCCTTGATTTCGATAAATTGATTTATGCCGACATTCAAAAACTTCTGTTTCGTATTGCTCGCTGGCCACCAAATCTCCAGATCGCTGATTTTCGCGGACTTGCCCAGCCCAATATGTTGCTGAAGCGGTGAAGCGCCAAACGAACCGCCGCTCCCGACGGTCCGATAGATGAACCGCGGAGGCTTACCCTCATTCTCTACGGTCAGATGGATGCGGGCCCCGATTGCCGAGCGATTTGTTCTTACACCGACAAGCTTGACCGTGATCCAGTCGTTGCCGTTTCCCGGGTTTTGAAAAACGCGGAATGCATGCGCGTCACCCGGGGTAGCACCTCCGATGGAGACAAGGATATCTTCCTGCCCATTGTTGCCGAGGTCAGCGAAGGCCACGCCGTGACCTTTGTGGAGCTCGCCGGTCCCCGACGAGGCAGTAATGTCCACGAAAGATTTTCCCTCGTTGTTGCGAAGAAGCATTTTGGGAACGAGAGCACCGTACTCAGGGCCCCCCGTCGCGAGAAAAATGTCCAGTAAGCCGTCGTTATCGACGTCGCCAAAATTGGCGCCCATGGGCATGTTGATCTTATCGAGGCCAACTTCAGCCGTCACATCCTTGAACGTCCCATTCTTCATGTTCCGATAGAGCTTCAGCGTCTCGACATTTCGCGGAAGACCAAGATAGCTGCGCAGGGTTTCGTCCGCAGAAAAGAAATACGAGGTAACAAAAAGATCCGGCCAGCCATCGTTGTCGTAATCAAAAAACCAGGTGGCAAAGCTTTGCGAGTGTGGCTGATGCACGCCGGCTTTTTCGGAGACTTCGGTGAACGTGAGGTCGTGATTGTTGTGATAGAGGAAATTGCCGCCGTAAAGATTGGAGACGTAGAAGTCCACAAACCCATCGTTGTCATAATCAGCGGCGACAACGCCCTTGGTGAAAGCAATTTTGTCCACGCCGGCGGAGTGAGAGATGTCTTCAAAGGTGCCGTTGCCCTTGTTGCGGAAAAGGTGGCTGGGACCATTTTCGTTGCCCACCAACAAGTCCAGGAAGCCGTCGTTGTCGATATCGGCCCAGACAGCGGTTTGCGTGCGTGTCGCGGGTTCGGCGAGGCCCGCTTCGCGCGTGACGTCGGTGAACGTGCCATCGCAATTATTTCGCAACAATGATTTTCGCATGGGAAATTCCCAAGCGCCGCGCAACACCAGGATATCCGTGCAGCCGTCGTTGTTGTAGTCGGCTTGAATCATGTTGAGGCCGCCCAGCTGGCTGGAAAGCCCGGCCTGCGTAGCTCGATCGGTAAATGTCCCGTCGGCATTGTTGTGGAAGAAATGCAGCGGTGCACAGACGTCGTAACTCGAGACGGCTAAGTCCAGCAGCCCGTTGTTTTCGAAATCGTCGGTGATCACGCCATTGGCCATGGCCGCAAAATTCAAGCCTGTTTGGGATGCCACGTCCACAAATCGGCCCATATCTTGTTTCGATTCGAACGCCGATGGGGAAATCAGATATTGCTGAGGAACGGCCGAAGGGTATTTTCCGATGGTCATGTAGGCAAGATTGAGAAGCCATTTCACCTGGACTTGATCGGACCTCTCGGGTCTTATCGCCAGGTATTTCAGAAAATATTGAACGGCTTTCTCGGAATCGTCCGTTACCCGATAAGGCTTGGCGAGGCGCGGCGGGAAGAGACACCAATCTCCCGGATGCCGATAAACATCGTTCTTCATTTCTGACTTGTGGAGATAGGCGACGCCGAGTACTTCCATCAGCTGGGGGATTCCCGCTGGGATTTCAGCGGCAGCAATTTTGTAGGCCGCCTCCCAGTGTTCGACAGCCTGGTCCATGTTTCCTTGGTAGGCCTGAAGTTGCGCCAGCGCGTAGTGTGACTGGATCACGTCAAAGGGCTTCATGGCTTCCAATCGCGGTTTGTTCGCGGGTTCGAACAGCTCTTGCAGCCGGTCGACTCCCGCGGCCAGCGAGCGTTTGCGAATCTCGCAGATGCCCTGCAGGTCTTGCTCCCAATTCGGGGGCTTGGGGAATTTCTGGAAAAGCATGTCAGCGAGAACCTGGCCAACCACATCGGCTGGATAGCGCACGGCTCCTTGACCCGCGAGAGGAAGATCGCGGGCCTGTCCCGGGCCCATCCCCTGAGCAACGCCGGGCTGATTCTCGGGGAGGAGTTTGAGAATGACGTAACCGGAAGGCACTGCGATTGAGTTCGTGGTCTGCCCAGGACGGATACCTTTCAGAGCCTCTCGCAGCTCTGGACGGAGGGTTGAAGGCTCAACAAGTCCGATGTAGCCGCCTTGCGATCCGCTTGGATCGTTCGATTCGGATTTGGCGAT
>DATHIB010000188.1:0-2528 GCA_035490055.1 Candidatus Limnocylindria bacterium
GGATCAGCTTCACCGCTCCTTGCACTACGCGATCGCGAATGCAAGGAATTTGAAGTGTCCTGACTTTGCCGTTCCCCTTCGGGATATCCTTCCGGCGATTCGGTTTGGGTTCGTATCTGTTCGCTACCAGGTCATCCCGTAGGGCCGCAAGAAAGGCGGTTCGCCCTTGAGCCTCGATGTCCTTGAAACTCTGGCCATCGACGCCTGGGGCGCCTCCATTCTGTTTGGCATTACAGTAGGCCTGTTCGAGGGTCTCCGCCTTTGTAACATGCACGAAGAGCCCCCAGAAGCGATGCGTCGGTTCCGACTTCGCCTTTCGATAAATCCGTCGCCGCAGATCCTGCAGATTGACGGGTGCTTTTATCATTTCACCCCTGCCTCACTTTGACGAACGGAGCACTTACCGGTCCGGGTCCTTCCCTCCAGACGTGTTTTACTGCACGCCTATCAACGGTAGTACGACCCGATCCGTCGCCCGGATGCCTGCGCCTGCATTTCCCACTCACGGTTATAGCAAGCGCCTCTTCGGCGAGATTTCTTCGCCGGGCACCGCGGGCTTCTCCAGTTGACACATCCGCCTTCACACCATGTCGCCGCTGATACCCCGCCGGTGAGAGCTGCCGCATCGGACTCGTTTCGGTCAGCCCTTGCTGCTTTCGCGCGTTATCGATAGTCTCAGCCACCGGATTTTTCATGTAACGAGGCTACGTCTGCGTTCACTGCACGTTGCAACCTGGTGTGTTGCGCATACTCCTTTCCGAGTATGTTGTCAGAGGGCTTCATCGTTTCGCTTTCGCTCCGCGACGCCTCTCCTGCTACGAGGCCTGAGTCTTTTAGCCTCGGTCGGACTTTCACCGACTGGTTGATGTGCCCTTCTCTGGACGCGCCAATGGCGCAGTGACCGCGGTTGACTTGCAGAACCCGCTGCGGGTCGGCTTGTTGGGGAGTCCGACTGGTGATGCCGTAGGCAATGTCCAGAGTGCTTTCTCCAGTCTTTTTCTTCGTGACGTGCCGCTCGATGACGAAAGCTTGGGCCACGTGAGGAAAGTGCAGGTAATCGTTCAGTTCCGTGGTGGTCCAGATCTTGCGGGTTTCCACTCGTCCGTGATCCGGGGGCGTATGCTCCACGAAATGCGCTTCCCCACGATCTTGAAAATAGAGTTTCAGATCTTCCAGAACTCCCGGCTGATTGCCTTTGACGGTGAAATGGTAATGCGCCTTGCGCTTGGTGACCAAATAGTCGGCCAGCTCGCGCTGCGTCAACAGGGCATCGGCACTGACCTCCTTGCCCGCAATCTCGATGGCCTCGAGCAGGGGGATGGCGGTCTTGATCTCGTTGGTGCGTTTGACTTCTTCCTTTTCCTTATCCGCTACGGGCAAGGTGACTTTTTTTGGGTGTAGCAAGTTTTGCTCTGATGACCGACCACGCTCAGCACATGAGTTTGCTGACCTTGCTCATCCAGGGCGTTGCACATAGTCTTGCCGTCGATGGCCAGACTCTCATCTCCCGCGCCATAGACTTCGTTCCAGCGTTGCAAGGCCTGGTCCAGATGCGCGGGGGTGACGCGGATCAGCACATTGCGCAGGACGTACTCGCTGGGCACGACATAACGGCCCTCTTCGCGACGGCAGCCAAAGCGCTCTCGGGACTTCGGTCCGAGGCTTTGCGCCCAATCGGAAATGGCCTTGTATCCGCGCATGCCACATAAAACCGCCCCGGCGGCTAGGCCCAGCACCGTGGACAAGCGATGTCGTCGTCCTGCGGCCCGGCGGGGATCGGGGATCTTGGAAAAAAACGCGGGTAGGGATTTCATCTGATCGGCGGTCAGCCTCATTTTCGAGCCTCCTATACGATAAGGTGGACGAAGAGTGGCGCGGCGCAACAACCTACGGGCATCGGCCCGCAGGGGTTGGACGAAGACCATCTTGGGGGATTGCCGCGTAGCCGTGTACCCCAGACGGGTCCGGCGAAATCCTCGCGTGTTCCCTACATAGATCCAGTTGGCCGCCCGATACACGGTGGCCCGAAAGCGTTGCGAATCGACAAAGGTTTCCAGCAACACCACGCCGTGGCTGAACCTTTCTTCCCAATCGCTCGCCACACGCCTTTGACACAGGGACAGAACCCGGGACCCCAGATTGAACAGGTGCCAGCCCGGGAGAATGAGAAAGCGGCTATTGTTGACCACCAACTTCAAGCGGCCATAGTGCTGGCGCAAGCTCCAACCGATCCAGCGATCGCGCGCGGCGCACTTCAGCGCCGCGGCGGAAAAGCTCAGCAGGGAAACCCATTCCTCTCGCCAAGTCGCGACGTACCACAGCGTTTCGCTAATCTTCGGCAAAGAACCCAGGTAGTGATGCTGCTGCATCAGGTCCTGATAGCGCTGCTCTTCGCCGGAAGCAACGGTCCGCACAACGATCTCGCGCAGGTCCAAGGAAGTATTCTGCTGCGCAGTGCCGCCAAAACTTTTCCCATACATCACCGGGGAGGATACATCATTGGGACTGGTTTGACCAGTACAAGCTGT
>DATHIB010000189.1:0-19900 GCA_035490055.1 Candidatus Limnocylindria bacterium
CGCAGACTACTTCGATCGCCTGAACCCAGAAGGCCTGCGCAGGCGTTTAACCAAACGGCTCGAAGGCCTGGGCTTCAAAGTGACCCTGGAGCCCTTAGCTCAAGTCGCCTAGAGGTTATGGCTATTTTCTAAGGAATAGCCCTTCGCAAAACTGATTTGTAGTAGGGGCCGCCTTCCGGGGCGGGCCGCTCTTCTGCTCATCGGCGTGCTAACTGTTCTATCAGGCCGCAAGCGATGTGACCGATGGTGATGTGGCATTCCTGGATGCGCTGGGCGTCTTCTGACGGGACATTCAAGAGAAGATCAACCTTGCTGGCGAGATGCCCGCCCGTCTCCCCCGTGAAGGCCACCAGATAGGCCCCGCGAGCGCGCCCGGCTTCCAATCCGCGAATCACGTTGGGGCTATTGCCGCTCGTCGAAAGCGCCACAAGAATGTCGTTGCTTGCAACGAGCGATTCAATTTGCCGGGAAAAAATCCGTTCGAATCCGTAGTCGTTGCCCGCCGCAGTCAATACCGAAGGATTTGCAGTGAGCGCCAGGGCCGCCAGCCCTGGGCGTTCCATCCGAAGCCGCACGACCAGCTCGGCAGCAAGATGCAGGGCATCCGCGGCGCTGCCGCCGTTCCCGAAAAAGACGAGCTTGCCGCCGCCGCGCAGGGCGGCTGCGGATTTCTCCGCGAATTGCGCGATCCGGCCGATCAATTCGCCGGAAAAACTCTGCTTCACGAGAGCGCTTTCCTCGAGCTGGCGGCGAATCTCTTCGGCAGATGAGGTCATCGCTGCCTAGCAGAGCACAATTTTTTCGCGGTGGCGCACCACCCGGCGTGTAGCGTTGCGCGTATCAATGACCAGCTTTGCGGCATCGGCGATCGCCGCAAAGTCGTAGCTCGAATGATCGGTGGCGATAATTACGGCGTCGTAGCTTCCGATGGTCTGGGGATTGAGCGGCACCGATTTCATGTTTTCGTAATTGTAGTGCCGCATCTTGTGGAGTCGCGGGAAATACGGGTCGTTGTAATCGAGAAGCGCGCCGCGCTGCTTAAGAAGCTGCATGATTTTCAGCGTCGGCGATTCACGCAGATCATCCACGTCCTTCTTGTACGCCACGCCGAGGATCAGAATCGTGGAGCCTTTCATGCTCTTCTTGTGATTGTTCAGCGAATTGGCGACTGCGTCGACGACGTGGTACGGCATCGCGGTGTTGACTTCTCCGGCCAGCTCGATGAAGCGCGTCGCGAAATCATATTCACGCGCTTTCCAGGAAAGATAGAACGGATCCACTGGGATGCAGTGACCGCCCAGACCTGGGCCCGGATAAAACGGCATGTAACCAAAAGGCTTCGTCGCTGCGGCGTCGATCACTTCCCAAATGTCGATGTTCATGCGCAGGCTGAGCTGTTTGAGCTCGTTGACGAGCGCGATGTTCACGCAGCGGAAAATATTTTCGAGCAGCTTGGCCATCTCCGCCGCGCGCGTCGAGCTGACCGGCACGACCCGCGATACCACCTGCGTGTACAGCGCTTGCGCCGCGCGTCCGCTCGGTGGATTCAATCCGCCAACCACCTTCGGGATCTGCGCCAACCCAAACTGCTTGTTCCCCGGATCTTCCCGCTCCGGCGAAAACGCCAGGTAGAAATCGCACGCCACATTTTCATTTTCCGGGCCGGCCGCGATGGGGCAGCGCAAACCGCTTTTCTCCAGGATGGGAAGAACCAGCTCTTCGGTCGTGCCCGGGTAAGTCGTCGATTCGAGAACCACCAGCTGTCCCCTTTGCAGATGCGGATAAATGGAAATGGCGGTCTGCTCTACGTAGCTCAGATCCGGTTCGCGGCGCGCATCGAGCGGCGTGGGAACACAAATGAGGATGGCGTCGGCTTCCTTCACCTTCGCGAAATCGTGGCTCGCGCTGAAATGCCTGCTGTTGACGAACTGCTGGATCTTGTTCTGAGCAATGTGCTCGATGTAGGACTTCCCGGCATTGAGCATCGTCACTTTGTTGGGATCGGTATCAAATCCCGTGACTCTGTGCCCCGCTTCGGCGAAGCGCAACGCCAGGGGCAAGCCGACGTAGCCGCAGCCAATGATTCCCACTTTGAGTTGGGCACCTTTGAAAAACTCGGGTTTCCGGTCGATTGGCATGAGTTCTGTCGCACTCCTATTTATGTCTGACCGTCAGACGGTCAAGGGATTCACGTTTTCGGGGATACCGCGTTGCGGGCGACCGCACAGCCGCCAGCAGGCCACAGGACCGACGTGACAGAGACAAGTAAATATAGCAGGTTCCGCACAAACAAAAAACGGCGCGCATTTTCCGGTGTTACAGCTTGTTCAAGGGAGGTTGCCGCAGGAGCCTGGAGGGAGGAAAATAGAAAAGCTTGATTCGAATCGCCGGGGCGATACGCGCGAAACAGTCCGGTCACCATGATCTTCATGATTCTTCTGCTGGGACTTGGCGTTGGTGTGCTGGTGGGCCTCTTGGGCATCGGGGGTGGCGTCGTCTTGGTGCCGGCCATGGTTTATCTGCTCCACATGGACCAGCACCTGGCGCAAGGCACTTCGCTTTTCATCTTGTTGCCGCCAATTGGAGTCGGCGCCCTGCGAGAATACTGGAAGCAGGGCCAGGTGGACTTGAATGCAGGGATTTTGTGCGCGCTGGGAATGCTAGTCGGCGCTTATGCGGGGAGCCTGATCGCCCTCCCCATGCCATCCCGGAACCTGCAAGGATCGTTCGGCTGCTTCCTTATGCTGGCGGGATTTCTGCTCTGGAGAAAGGCGCAGCTTGAGGGCCGTGCCACCGGCCTAGCAGAGGAGAAGGCCCGTGGCTGAGGCTGTGGGCTTTGGCCGAGGCGCTGGCATCTTCGCGATCGCCTGCGTTTGCGGAGTGGCGTCGGGCATGTTCGGTGTCGGGGGTGGCGTCCTTCTGGTGCCGCTCCTGGGTCTGCTGTTTGCCTTCAGTCAGCATCGCGCGCAGGGAACATCCTTGGTTGCGCTGATATTCCCTACCGGAGTGCTGGCGCTGATGGCGTATTCGAAGCAAGGATTCGTCTCATGGAAAACCGGATTGCTGCTGATCCCGGGAATATTTTTGGGCGGCATCGCGGGGGGAATCCTGGCGAAGAAGATCAAGCCGCGAAGGATGCGCCAGATCTTTGCAGGGACCCTGTTCGCACTCGGCGCGTGGCAAGCGGTCAGTGCTTGGTGGTACTAAGGACGGTTCACTCGGATGGTCGATCTGCACTGTCACATTCTGCCGGGTCTCGATGACGGTCCGGCTACCATGGAAGAATCGGTGGCGATGGCGGAGTCGGCGATTGCCGACGGGATCACCCACGTCGTCGCCACGCCGCACTCCAGCGACGAATACTCTTTCGATTTTGCGCACGTGCGCCAGCTTCGAGACGAACTGCAAACCAAGATCGGCGATCGGCTGAGAATCGCCACCGGCTGCGATTTTCATCTCAATCCGGAGAATCTCGAATTCTTGCGCAAGGATGCCCCGCCCTATTGCATCAATCAGCGCGATTTCCTGCTTTTGGAGTTCAACGAGTTTTCGATCCCGCCTTCGATGGACCAGACGTTACACGAGATTCAGCTCGCCGGTGTGCAGCCCGTGATCACCCACCCGGAGCGGAACGGCATTTTGCGCTGGCGACCGGAGCGCCTGAAAAAGTGGGTACGCCAGGGATGCTTCGCTCAGGTGACCGGAGGCTCGCTGACGGGACGTTTCGGCGCCGGCTCCCAGCAGGTTGCGCTGCGCTGGATCGGTGAGGGCCTCATCCATTTCGTGGCCAGCGATGCGCACAATACGCGCGGCCGGCCGCTCCGTCTGCAGCCTGCCTACGACGTAGTCGTCGACCGGTTTGGCGAAGAGAAGGCGCGCGCCTTGTTCCAGGATAATCCGCTCGCGGCCTTCGAGGGGCGACCGTTGCCGCACATTCCAGAAGTAGAGGATGAATTGCCTCGTCCGCGCCGTAAGCGCTTTTTCTTTTTCTAAAGATTCATGCCGTCGGCCACCGAGCAAAAACTTACATCTCATTGAGCTGGACGCAGCGGCAGGCCCGCCCAGGCGTTCAACAGGCCCAGGACTTCGCGCACCACATCGAGAGCATCGCTGGTGGTGCGCCACCAGTGGCGGGGATCGAAGGGATCGCCCACGGCGGCGCGCACGATGGCCTGGCCGTGGCCGGGAGCGAGCCTGCGCCAGAGCAGGCGAACGCGCCGCGTATGGGGTTTTGTCGTAACAATAATCACTGCTCTGCCCTTCTCGCGTGCAAGAGCGGCCGCAACGACTTTGATTTCGTCGGCGGTATTCACGATCGGCGGTGCGAGGACGTGAATTGCTTCTTGCGGCACTCCTTCGTGCATCAAAACGCGGGTGTCGTAATAGTCCTCGCCGACGAAAGGAATGCCCATCTCTGCCAGGGTCTCGCCGGGCTCCGAGGAATGGGTAAGCCAGATTTCCGGCGCGTACCCTTCGTGGTAGAGCTTCGCTGCTTCGATGGCTCGCAAAGGCATTGCGCCGCTTAGCACCACGATCGCTCTCGCATTCACGAGCGGGTCTTCTACGACCAGCCAACGACCAACACCGAAGAAGATCACCACGGCCAGGAACAGCCCGCTGACAGCGACAACGGAAAGAGTCCGTAAAGTGCGGGAGCGCGGCCGGGAAACCATAGCGGGATTGCCAGCGTCTGCCATTTGGGAACCGGCGCATGCTATCCCGCCCCGTCGAAGTGGTCAATTGGCGTTGCCCGGATTGATACGGTCTAAAGCTCTTCTGAACGACGCTGCGCTACTCAATTCTCAGTGCGTTCATGGGCGAAATAGATGCCGCGCGGTTTGCGGGAATGATGGCCGCGAAGAATGAGCAGATTGCAAGCGCCCCCGCAGCTACGGTCAACGCGAGCGGGTCCCATGAGGAAACGCCGTACAGCTGCGCCGAGATCAAGCGCCCGGCCCCAACTGCCAGGGGCAAACCCAGGAGGAGTCCGACCAAGACGCGCTGGAATGCCCCGCCCAGTACAAGTCGAATCACTTTCGGGCGGTCAGCGCCAAGCGCCATGCGAATACCGATTTCGTTAGTTCGTTGCGCAACCGTGTATGCCGTAACGCCGTACAGTCCGACAGCTGCGAGTACGAGAGCCACAACCCCGAACAAGCCGGCGAGGCTGGCTACAGCGCGCTCCTGATCGAAGGAAAGATCAATCTGCTGCTGCAAGGTCCTGATGCTGTTGATCGTCAGGTTGGGATCCAGCTCCGCCAGCATCCTAGTGAGCAGGGGCTCGAGCGCGCCAGGGGACATATTGGTAAGCAGCATAATTCCGCCGATAAAGTGGGAGCGGAGCTCAATTTTCTTCATCAATTCGTCAGGGTACGCGACATTTTGGGCCAAGGGCACGTAGAACATTGCACGCGCGGGCCTGCTCAGGCCCCACCCCGCGAACTTGGCATCGCGCACGACGCCGACGATACGGAAGGTTCCGGCATACTCGGGCACGTCGAGGCCAAAGTGCTGATCCAGGGGGTTTTCGTCGCTCTTGAAAAAGCGCTTCACGAAAGCCTCGTTGACGATGGCCACGGGTGCGGTGGTTTCATTGTCCGCTGCGGTAAACACGCGCCCGCGCAAAATCGGCATGCCAAGATTCTGAAGATAGTTGGCGCTCACGCGATCCCAGGACGCGCCTGCTTCCTCGTTGAGTTTGGCGGGAGGATGGCCGGCGACCATGATGAGCTCGCCCCAGTTGTCGGTAAGCGGGTTATAGAGGGCTAGTCCGGAGCCCTGCACGCCGGGGAGACGGTTGAGCTGTTCTTCAAGCTGACGGTAGAGCGAGGCTAACTGGGGCTGCGTGTAGGTCGCTGGAGGATTGTTCATATCCACCTCCACGCGACCTTGCACCTGGTATCCAAAATTTTGATGCTCGAGCTTGTTCAGGCTTCGCGCCAGCATGGTGGCGCCAGCGACCAGGACAACGGACAAGCTGGCCTGAACAACCAGCAGGGCCTTACGGGCGAAGGAAGAACGATCCCGAGTGCCGCGGCCCGAACCGCGCAGAGCTTCCGCCGGATCGGTGCGCGTGGCAAGCCACGCGGGAGCCGCGCCGAAAATGACTCCGGTCACCAGCGCCAGGCCGAAGGCAAACGCCAGTACCATTGGCGATGGCGCAGTGCTAATGGGAAGAAAATGTGAGCTGTGGAACGCCAGGGCGAGCAGGAGCCGGGCCGCGGCCATGGCCACGAGAAGGCCGAAAATGCCGCCGCCAATGGCGAGCAGGATACTTTCGGTGAGCGCTTGCATAACGATTTGCCTGGGTGTGGCGCCTACGGCAAGTCGGATGGCCGTTTGGCCGCGACGCGCTACTCCGCGAGCGAGCAGCAGGTTCGCCACGTTGGAACAGGCGATCAGCAGGACCAAGCCACACACCGAAAGCAGGATCTGCAGGCTGCGGCCGTACTCCTCCTTCATCACGGCCACGCCGGCTCCGGCGGGTACCACGCCGACCACTTGCTTGGGGAGCAGGCGAATCACGTCAGGCATCCAGTTGGAGGGGTATCCTGAATCGTTCTGCATCCACTGGCGAAGCACTGCGGTGAGGCGCGGAGCCATGCCGTCAGTCGAAGCTCCCGGGCGCAAGCGGCCGATCATGCGCAGCCAGGCAGAGATGGGCTGACGCATCAGACTGCCTTCACCATTAATCACGGGTTCCTGCTGAAGAGGTACCCAGATATCAGGAGGGTCGCTTTCCAGCGTTTCGCCGAAAAATCCGGCGGGCGCGACGCCGATTACGGTCAGAGGATGGCCCTCTATGACGAAAGTTGAACCCACTACGGAAGGATCGGAAGCATAAGTGGTCTGCCAGACGCGGTGGCTAAGCACGGCGACCGGCGAGGCAGCCGGCTGGTCGTCATCTGGGGTAAACACTCGTCCGCCGAAGGCTCGGACTCCAAGCGTTGAGAAATAGGTCCCGGTGACGTACTCCGAGCGCAGAGGCCGGGCAGCGGACTCGACGCCTTGGCGTCGCACGCTGAGGCGGGCACGCCCGGCTTGGAAGGCGGTAACTTCCTCAAATTCCGGCGTTTCTGACTTCAGCCGCTCGTACAAGGGGAAGGAAAACATGCCCCAGCGGTCCTGGGGACCCCCCTCCACGCAACATTCGTCGCCTTCGCCGACCCGGTAGAGCCTGCCAGGATCAGAAACCGGCAAGGAGCGCAGCATCACCGCGTGGATCAACGTAAATATTGCCGTGGTCCCGCCGATTCCCAAGGCCAGCGTTAGTACCGCCGCAGCGGTAAAAACAGGCGACAAACGGAACTGTCGCAGGGCGTACCGGAAATTGCCGGGCAAATTCTGCATGGAACACCTCTCCATACACTTACGCAGCCCAGGTGCTGCGGGTTCCCAAATCCAGCAAACTTGTGAACGCCCGCCCGCAGGCCGGCACAATTCCGCTGGTGCAGTTCTATTGACGCCTCGGGGAGTCGTTTGTCAACGTGCCGCAACGGCAAGGGCAACCCGATGCGCGGGCTAATGCCTAGAAAACGCGCAAACCGGTGCCGCGATTATGTGTGAAATTAGTTGCGCCCGCCGCGACTTCCTAGAACGGGACCAGG
Organism: Candidatus Limnocylindria bacterium; assembly: GCA_035490055.1. GTDB lineage: Bacteria > Acidobacteriota > Terriglobia > Acidiferrales > UBA7541 > Acidiferrum. The sequence goes on from DATHIB010000189.1 coordinate 7,608, forward strand.
TTTGCCAGCGAGCAGGAGAACGCGTTGCGCCTGATAGCCATTGCCGCGTCCCGACAAAAGACGTTTCCGAAGAAACTCAAAGCCGATTGGCGACAACGGAGGTAGTATTCTTGGCGCGGCAACTGCCCGTGAATGAGGTGGAAGGATGCCGTTACGCGATCTGGCATTCGCCGGCCGAACGCTGCGAAAAAGTCCCATCTTTGCGCTCACTGCCGCGGTAACCATCGCCCTGGGCGTCGGCGCGAGCACGGCCATCTTCAGCGTCACCAATGCCGTGCTGCTGCGTCCACTTCCATATCAAAATCCCGATCAGCTCGTCATCATCCCCACCGAGATGCGCAATCGCGGCGTCAAGGACTTCCCCTTTTCCAACGCAAATTTTATCGATTTGCGCGAAGCGACGAAGGACGAATTCCAAGGCCTCGCGGGCGTCTACACGTTCCCCTTCACGTTGACCGACGATGACGGCATGCCGGAGCAAGTCCACATGGGCTTCCTGACCACGAACTACTTCCAGCTTGTAGGGGCGAGGATCGCGTTTGGTCGTGATTTCTCCGACCAGGACGGCCAACCGCAACCGCCCCCGCCTGCGCCAGGAACCCAATCGGCAACGCCCCCCCAGCGCCTGCCGATTATGGCGATCGTTAGTTACGAATACTTCCAGCGTCGGTTCGGCTCGAATCCCGCTGTACTCGGACAATCCTTAAATAAGGGGAAGCCCTTTAGTCCGCGAATCGTCGGAGTCCTCGCGCCGCACTTTCAGATCTACTTCCCGCCCTCCGCAGATTTGGAAGCCGCGCCCGATATCTGGATTGCCAAACGCCTCGGTTACGACGCCGCGCAACGGAATTCTGTCTCCATGCACGTGATCGGCAGATTGAAACCAGGCATCACAATCGGGCGCGCACAATCTGCCGCCGATCAAGTCGCCGCCGAAGCTCGGAAAAATTTCTCGATCCTGAACACCGCGGGCTACGTAATCCGCGTCGAGCCCATGCGGCAGCATCTCGTCTCCGAAGTCCGCCCCGCAATTCTCGCGCTGATGGGCGCCGTCATTTTTCTCTTGCTCATTGCCTGCGCCAACGTGGCCAACCTTTTGTTGGTGCGAGCTTCTTTGCGCCAACGCGAACTCGCAATTCGTTCCGCTATCGGCGCCAGTTGGTGGGATCTCGCCCGCCAGATCCTTTCCGAGGCATTGCTCCTCGCGGCTATCGGGGCAGTCGGCGGCCTCGGCATCGCCTGGCTCGGAGTTCACGAACTGCTCGCCATCGCTCCGGCGCATCTCCCACGCCTCGATACCATCCGCATTGATTCGACCGTGCTGATCTTCACTATAGTCTCGAGCCTCGTCGCCGCCGCAATCTTCGGCCTTGCGCCCGCTTGGCGTGCGGCTCGTCCAGACGTGATGATCGTTCTGCGCGGCACCAGCCGCAGTGAAGGCCTCGCCACCGGCGGTCTCTCGCGCAAAATCGTCGTCGGTCTCGAAGTCGCTCTCGCTTATGTACTCCTCATCGGCTCAGGACTAATGGTCCGCAGCTTTCTCGAATTGCAGCGCATCGATCCCGGCTTCAATCCTCATGGCCTCCTCACCTTTCAAGTTCAGTCCGATCGATTTTTCCAGACGCAGCAAGAACGCGCAGTCGCCATTCGCCAGCTCGAAGATCGCCTGCGCGCCATCCCCGGCGTTCAAAGCGTAACTGCCGCAAATCCATTTCCGCTCACTGGTGGCTTCAGCCCGATTCGTTGGGGCACCGAAGAAGCGCTCGCCGACGCCAGCAAATTTAAGGCCGTCGATCCGATAATCGTGCTTCCCGGCTACTTCGAAACCATGCACACTTCCTTGCTCGACGGCCGCACCTTCACCGACGACGACAACCAGTCCGGCCGCACCTATGCCGTCGTTGACAAAATTCTGGCCGATCGTGCGTATCCCAATCAATCAGCCGTAGGCAAGCGCATTCTTATCCGCATCCAGACGCCTGAACCCGTATGGGTCGAAATCATTGGCATCGTCGCCCATGAGCGCGGTGTATCGTTGAGCGAGCCGGGACGCGAGCAAGTTTATCTTACCGACGCCTACATCGGCTCCGGCGCTACCGATCACTGGGCTCTCCGAATCGGCACCGATCCATCGAAATACGCCAACGACGTTCGCGCCGCGATCAAGGCATTTGACCCCCACCTCTTGATTACCGACATGCAGCCCATGGATGCTGTAATGGAAAAAGCGCAGGCCTCCACGCGCTTTTCGTTACTCCTCATCGGAGCGTTCGCGGTAATCGCTGCGCTGCTCGCGGGCGTCGGGCTCTACGGCGTGCTTGCGACAGTCGTGCGACAGCGTACCGCCGAAATCGGCGTTCGCATGGCCTTGGGTGCTCAGCCCGGCAATATTTTCCAGCTCGTCGTGGGCCAGGGACTTCGCCTCACGGCCATCGGCATCGCCGCCGGTCTGATTGCAGCTTTCGTCCTCACCCGCGGGTTGACCACGATGCTGGTTGGCGTGAAGGCGGCCGACCCCACAACCTATAGCGCCATGGCGGCATTGTTCTTCATCATCGCCGCCATGGCGTCGTGGCTACCTGCGTGGCGGGCGGCAAGTCTTGACCCCACCGCCGCTCTTCGCGAGGAGTGACAGTCCTAGGTTTGGGGTACAGCCTGAGTAGCACCTGAGTTCAGGACCCAATTTACCCAACGGTCTGGTGGTCAGCACCCCGGACAAACTGCTCATCGCTGTCCGCACGCCGCAATCGGACATCTCACCTCGCTGTCCAGAAGTCCAGATCGGGGAGCCTAGTGGAGCTTCGATCCGTTGGGCGCAAGTTCGGCTTAGCGGAGACGAACCCACTGCCCGAGGTTCAGACATTTGGATGTTCCCGAGCGGTCACGTTACACTGTCCCATCGATTTTATGGAGGAGGGTGAATGCGTGCCGTGGTGACCGGCGGGGCGGGGTTTCTGGGGTCGCATCTTTGCGATAGGCTGCTCGCCGAAGGGTGGGAAGTGCTGGCGGTGGACAATTTCATCACCGGCGCGAAGGAGAACCTGAGCCATCTGGCAAAGAACAAAAAGTTCAAATTTCAGAAGGCGGACGTGAGCAAGCCGCTGAAGGTGGCGGGAAAAGTGGGTTACGTGCTGCACTTTGCTTCACCGGCGAGTCCTCCTGATTACTTGAAGCATCCCATCGCGACGATGATGGTGGGCTCTGTGGGCACGCAGAACGCTTTGGAGCTCGCGCTAAAGAAGAACGCGAAGTTTTTTCTGGCTTCCACTAGCGAATGCTACGGCGATCCGGAAGTTTCGCCGCAGCACGAAGACTACTGGGGACACGTCAATCCCATCGGCCCGCGCGGCGTCTACGACGAAGCGAAGCGCTTCTCCGAAGCGATGACTATGGCTTACCACCGCTATCACAAGGTGGATACGCATATCGTGCGAATTTTCAATACCTATGGACCGCGGATGCGGCTGAATGACGGCCGCGCGCTGCCAAACTTTGTGTATCAGGCGCTGAGCAGCAAGCCGCTGACGATTTTTGGGGATGGAAAGCAGACGCGCAGCTTCTGCTATGTCGCCGACCTGATCGAGGGGATCTACCGGCTGATGATGTCGAATGAGCATTTGCCGACAAACGTCGGCAATCCGCAGGAGATCACTATTCTGGAGTTCGCCGAGCGCATCCGCAAACATTTTGACTATGCGCCGCCCATCGTCTTCGAGCCGTTGCCACAGGACGATCCGAAACGCCGCTGCCCGGACATTAGCAAAGCGAAGCGCATCCTGAAGTGGGAGCCCCAGGTTGGATTGGAAGAGGGTCTGAAGATGACGCTGGCGTATTTCAAGGAAGTCTTCAACAAAAAAATGAATGCGTAGGGAATAGGGGATAGGCGATGGGGAATAGAAACCTCATCCTTGGGGATTGGAATCTGAAATGTGGGAATTACTCCCTTCCAAAGGAGTAGTACTCGAAGCCTTTTTCGCGCATGCCCTGCGGCGTATAGAGATTTCGTCCGTCGATCACCAGTTTGCGCACCATCAGATTTCCAGCGCGATCCCAATCGAGCTTGCGGAAGGAATCCCATTCGGTGCAAACCAGCGCGGCATCGGCGTCTTCTAAAGCCTGGTAGGCGTCCTCGTGATAATGCACCTGAGGAAAGAGCGCCTTGGTGCGCGGCATCGCTTCCGGGTCCGTGGCATGCACGACCGCGCCTTCCTCGAGCAGGCGCTTGACCACTTCGAGCGCCGGAGCGAAGCGAATGTCGTCGGTGTTGGCCTTGAAGGCCAGTCCAAGAACGGCGACGCGCTTGCCTTTCACGACCCATAGCGCCTGGCGGATTTTTTCAAAATAGCGGTCGATGCGCTGTTTGTTGACGCGTTCGGTGGCCTTCAGGATGTCAAAGTCCACTCCGACGGAAGCCGACAAGTGAATGAAAGCCTGCACGTCCTTCGGGAAACAGAAACCTCCATAGCCTAGCCCGGCCTTCAGAAACTGGCCGCCGATGCGCGGGTCGAGCCCCATGGCATGGGTCACTTCCTCGACGTTTGCGCCGATCTTTTCGCAAAGATCGGCGATCACGTTGGCATAACTGATTTTCAGCGCGAGGAAAGAATTGGAGGCGTGCTTGATGAGCTCGGCGCTGGTGATGGTGGTGACGAGGAATTCGGCTTTGTGGCCCGGGGGGCAGGTTCCGTTGTGCACTGGGCAGCGGAAGCTCTTCTCGAGAATCGGGCGGTAGATTTCGCGGAGTTCCGCGGCGGAGGAGGGATCCTCGACGCCGACAACAATCCGGTCCGGATGGAAAAAATCCGCGACGGCGGTGCCTTCGCGAAGAAATTCCGGATTGGAGACGACCCGGAATTTCACTTTGCTATTTTTGGAATAGGCGGAAAGGGCGCGGCTGAGTTCGAGGCCGGTGCGCGCGGGTACGGTGCTTTTTTCGATGACCAGTTTGGACGATTTCGCTTCCGCGGCGATTTGCCGGGCCACGTTGTCGATGGCCGAAAGATCAGCCTCGCCGGAATCCTTCGGCGGTGTTCCCACGCAGATGAAGATAGCGTCCCCGGCACGGATGGCTTCACCGGCGTCGACGGTATAGGAGATCCGTCCGGCTTTGTGAGCAGACGCGAGAATCTGGTCGAGGTGATGCTCGTAGATCGGGACGCCGCCGGCATTGAGCTTGGCGATGCGCTCGCGATCGATATCCGTGCAAATTACCTCGTGTCCGGCCTCGGCGAGGCAAGCTCCGGTGACGAGACCCACGTACCCACAACCGATGACGGAAAGACGCAAGACGAACTCTCCCCTGAATGAGTCTCGGAGGGCGCAACCCCATCCGTTCCGGAATGCCAACTGCTTATTTTGACCTATTCGTTCGGTGGAACAAAGCCTCGTGGTTTGATGTTGCCATAAGCGTCCCATTTCTGTGGGCGAGCGCTCTGCCAAGACGCGAGATCGATACCGTTGTTTCTTAGGAACTCTAGTCGTTAGGTCTATGGACAGCCCCCTCCGGCCCCGTTAGCTTGAAATCAGGGTCATTCTCTCGGATTCCCTCGGTAGCGCTCGTCTGCGGAGGCGATATGGGACGAATTCGTCTCGCTATTCTAATTTTTGCTTCTCTCGGTCTGCTCTCGTGTGTTTCCCGAGAGGCGGATGCCCAGTCTTCGAAGCGGTTCGTCAAACCCAACGAGGAAAAGGGCGATCGCACCTCTGACGCGCGGCTACGCGCGGGGCGTCCGCAACCCCGTCCCCGCGGGCCGGAGATTTTTTATTGCGAAACTCCGGATACTTCCTGCCGGACCACGCAGGATACATTTCCCATCGTTGACCTTCGCGATCTGTTCGTTTTCGTCGTGTGGCCCGGCGTGAGCGGGCAGCATGTGCAGACAGTGGAATTTCTTTTGCCGGGTGGCAGCATTTATTCCACAAAAAAGACGCGGTTTTCGATTGGCGGTGCTTCGCCGGTTGCGGCCATGGCCCCAGCGTTCAAGAATGAAGTCTCACCCGCCCCACCGGCGCCTCAGCTCATCGCTGACGCCAACAAAATTCATCCGGAAGGGGTTCCCGCGCTGCTCATGAAAAGCCGCGGAGATTCCTCGATTCTGACGGTGCTGCCCGTCGGTGGAACGTATATCACGCAGAGAAATCTCAGCGGGACGTGGCGCGTGCGCGTTCTCCTGGATGACCGCCTCGCGCTCGAATCGGAATTCACTCTCCTCCCCCGCCAGCCCGCGGCCGCAGCCAAAGCGGAAGAAAAGGCAGAACGATGAAGGCGGCTTCGAAACCATTGCGAAATTATCCCGGGATAATGCTCCGCGGGTTTCTGGCGCTGCTGCTGGTCTGCCCGGCGACGCCGCTCCGCTCGGACGAGCTAACCGCCGTGACGTCGACCCGAGACGCTACGATCAGTCAGGCCGCTCCCGCGACCAATAACGGTGTTGCGGCAACTGTTTCCACGCATACCGCGCAAAATGCAAACCAGCGTTCCTTGGTGCGATTCGATCTCAGCGCCACGGGACTGAACTCCAACACCGCGCTGAAGACCTCGACACTCAATCTGGTTCCGACCACGCCGCTCTTCACAAGCCGCAGCCAGGAAGTCCATCGCGTTACCGGGACGACCGACTGGACGGAAGCCGGCGTCAACTGGAATACGCGGAATGGAGTGCTAGCGTGGACCAACCCGGGAGGAGATTTTGACGCCGCCGCGACGGACACGCGGCCTTCGGGAACGACGGCGGGGACAGCCATTTCCTTCAACGTCTTGAGCGATGCGACTTCCGCGAATATCCCCCAGGGCTGGATCAACGGAACGATTCCGAATTACGGGTTGCTGGTGAAAGACCAGTTGGAAGATGGAGCAACGTGGTCGTTCACGCGGGCGATTACGGTGACGGTCGGAGCAACCGCGCCTTTCAACGGATACAACGGCTACAGCGCGCAGGTCACTGGTTTCAACACGGCCGCTCTGGTGACTGCTGGGAAAATGCGTTCCGATTGCAACGATTTAAGCATCGCGCGCTTCGCGGCCAACATTTGGACGCAGCTCGACCGCCAGGTCATCAATTGCAACACCGCCAGCACTACCATCTGGTTCAAGTTGCAGGCAGATATTGCCGCCAATGGCACAGACGCAAGCTACTCGTTGTTCTACGGCAACGCAAACGCGCCGGCTCCGCCGGCAAACCTGAACAGTGTCTATCTGGCCTACGACAATTTTGACGCTGATACGCTCAACCAGCCGCCCGCCGGCTGGGCCGTACAAGGGGGCGGCCCTTGGAACGTGGTGGCCGATGTCGGCACGAATCGGATCCTTCGCGAATCCAATGCGACCGCCGCCATCAGGAATGTTATTAAAGTTAACTCCGTCACCACGGAACGCGACGTTTGGGTTCAGGCGGACGTTCGAATGACTACCGCCGCAGGGCTGGAGAGCACGGGATGCCTGCTTGGCCGCGTTGGCGGGACCACGGCCGCCAATATGACCGCCTACCGCTCCTGCCTGCAGTACGTTATCGTCGGGGCGAATCCGAACCAGAGGGTATCGCAACTCGCGTCTTGGAACGCGGGAGCGTTCAATAGCTTGCAGCAACCGCTCTACCCTTGGGTCAACGCCACGTTTTATACGGTTGGGGGAGCGTTTTTCGGAAGCCCGGCAACGCTGCGGACATTCGTCAATGGCGTACTTCAGGCGCCGTCCATTGTTGGCAATAACAACGTTGCGACCGCCGGCTCCGTCGGACTCTTTGTCTATGACGGCGATCCGGTGAACTACGACTTTGACAATTTCCTGGCGCGCCGCTACACCGAGCCAGAGCCGACCACCGCCCTCGCCGCCGAGTCGGCCAATGCCTTGTCGCCGTTATATGGATCTCGCGAAAACATCGTCGCCAACCAGCCGACGCTTAACCTGCACTATCTACGCGATGTCACCATGAGCGCTCCAACGCTGGGAATTTCGGAAATCACTCTGAACTGGACGTTCCCGATTGGTTCGACAAACGCCAACTATGACGGAGTGTTGTTCGCCAAGCAGGCAGGAAGCGTTGCGCCGTCTTTTGCTCCGGCGGACGGAACGGTCTACAACACCGGCGCGCAGCCCGTTGCGGGACAATTCATTGCCGCTAACACCGGCGCTTTCGCAACCGTCAGCGCCTTCGATGAAAATGGAGATACCAGCATCGTCCTTCCGGGCACGCAGTACGCCTACAAAGCCTACACTCACGATGCCACCGTAATTGCGGGAGCAGCGTCTTCTGCTGCGCCTCACTATTCTTTCGGTAACACTTCTACGCAAACGAACACCACGGTGACCGGCGGGGGCGCGAACAAGAATTGGAGCTACAAAACAGGCGCAACGACTCTCGCAGCGCCCGCTTTGGATCCCGGAAATATTGTTCTTACCGGTGGAAACGACAACGCCGTGCACGCCATGTCCGTAACCAACGGCCAGCGTAACTATCAGCCGGGCGGAACCTCAGGCCTTACTGGTGGAGCGATCCAGGGACGGCCTCCCCTCATCGCTGCCGGCGACACATCCAACCCGACCTGCAAGAATGTCTGCGCGGTTGTTTACGTGGCCGCAGGCGACGGCACTGTTTATGCCTTCCGCGCAGACACGGGCGCCTTGCTGTGGCAAACCGCCGTGCTGACCACTGGCGCCGGCAGCGGCTTCCTGGCGGCCCCAGCCGTCGAAGTGAAGTCGTTCAGCGGCGTGGGTTACCTCAATGCTTTTGACCTCGTCATCGTTGCCACGCGAAATGTCGGTGCGGGCAGCACAACCAACAATAGGGTTTTCGGGTTGAACGGAAACACCGGTGCAACCGTTTGGACATTCAATCCGGGAAACATGGACATCGTGAACGCCACCCCATACATAGACTACGTCAACAACATAGCCTGGGTTGCGAGCCGCTCCATCGGTGGTATTGGCCAGCCCAGCCTTTGGCAAATCAACACCAATACCGGAAGTCTATCGGCGTCCTTCAATCTGAACGATATCGACCAGGCGCCGACGCAAAACTTCGACGGCCGTGTGATCTACGTCACCACCAACGGCGGGGTGCTCTACGCGGTGCGCACGGATATCAATAATTGCGCCCAGAGCAGCGCAGCTCTCGGCGTCAGTCCCCGGGGCTTCCCTATTCCCATTGAAACAGTGGCCCTGAACGACGATGTGTTCTTTTCCACCTCGACCGGGGTATCCAAAATTCACGTGATCTATCCGTTGGCGGCATGCGCTCCGGTCACGTTTACTGTTTCACCCGGCGGATGGGTCAATCCCGCGATTACAAACCCCTCTTCACTCATGTTCACTTCGCCGCCGCAAGCTGAATTCATGTACGTTGCTTCTTCGGACGGGCATTTGTACAAGATCGATCCGACAACCGGCGCGAACGCCGCCAATCGCCTCATTAATGCCGGCGCGACGATCGGCGATCCGAGTTTTGACACCGTTATTCAGAAATTCTATATGGGCGACTCGACCGGCCATATCTTCTCGTTCGATCTGTTTTAAAGGATCGGGGAGGGAAGTACAGGCTGCTTCTAACTTCTTTCGGCTTTGCCCATGAGCAAGCCGCGCAGCCCGAGAAGCACCAGGCGCGGCTGGCGGCGCACCACGTTCCACAATAAATGAGTGGACTCATCACGGTTGATTTCGCCGAGCGATTGCCGGGTCGACGCGTCCAGCAGATCAACCAGCTGTGAATAATCCTTCTGCTCAAAATGGTGCAGCGCGCGGCGGATCAGCCAGTGCGTTCGCAATTCACGCCGCAAGGACAGAAGCTCGTGGCTCTTGCCATTCTGCAAGAGCGCCTGCGAGACGCCGAGCGCGCCGCGAAAACCGGTGACGATTCCTCCGACGGTTGAAACTTTGACCTGCGCAGCCGCATCACCCACCAGATAAACTTCGCCGTTGCCGATTTGCCGCCGTACCGGAACCCAGCCGCGATAGACCGGGATACGCGCGCCTTGCCATTCGAGCGGCTCCAGATGCTTTTTTTCAAGAAAGCGTTCGAAGCAGCGTTTCGTGTCGCTGCCGTGCTCGCCGATCACGCCGAGGGCGCCGCGTTCCGACGATTCAGGGATCAACCAGTAAAAATAGGGCGTATCATCCGGCACGAACCAGACGCGGGTCGTATCCGGCGGGCAATCCTTTGGCAGGCGCACGATGGCTTGAACGAGTGGCACGGTCTCGATCGGGGGCCAGCCGGAAGCGCGCGCCACGCGGCTCGCGGCGCCGTCCGCGCCAACCACGCTGTCCGCGTGCAACTCCTCGTGCTTGCCGCCGGATTCCACCTCGAGCCGCAAGCCGCGCGCATTCGGACCGATGCTCAGGAAACGCGTATCGAACGAAAGCGCGGCGCCGGCTTGCTGGGCCTCGCGGGCCAGAGCCGGAATCAGGCGCGAGCGCTCAATGATGAGATCGGGCTTGGTCAGCGCGACCTGCGCCGAACGGCCATCAGTGAAAAGCTCGAACCGTCGAATTTCGTTGATGATGCTTTCGCGGGCGAAAGCTCCCATTTGATGGCGGAAGTGGTCCGTAACAATCAGCGTCCGGGGCGCAGGCTCGAATTGCGGTTTTGATTCCAGCACGCGCACACGCCGGCCGCCGCGGGCTACGCTCGCGGCGGTGAAGAGTCCCGCCGCGGAGCCGCCAACAACGATAACTTCGCGGTCGTTTCGTCCAGGCCGATGCTGTGCTTCTGTGTTTTCCACAGTTTCCGTGCTTCCCAAGGACGTGCATTCCCTGCAAATTCTATCCATCAGGGATCCCACGTCAAAAAATTTACCTGCTTCCCGCTCGATCCGTGGGGGACTGCTCGAGTTGTGAGTGAGAGGGCGCCCGGTAAGTATAGCGAATCCACCATCTAGGACCAACACGCGGAGAGTTGCAAAACCAGCGATGGACGATGCATTCGAATCGGCAGGTTGTCTTAGGAAGCAGCGGAGGTCTTGCCGGTCTGGCGTTCATAAGGCGCGCGCTCAAGATACGCGACGCCGGCAAAAATGACGGCGAGAGCCAGGGCTCCAACGAAGAAAGCCACTCGCGCGGAAAGATAACTGACGAGCACGGCTGCGCCGCCGCCGATGGCCCCGAGAAGGTACAGTGTGAGGACGGCGCCGCGGTGGCCGAGACCTAGATTGGAAAGGCGATGAGCCGCGTGGTCCTTCCCAGGCGTGGCGAAGGGCAGCAGCCCACGCCGCGAGCGGGAAATCGTTACCAGCGTGGTGTCGAAAATAGTCACGCCCAGGATCAGAATCGGCGCAAGCCACGCGGACAGATGATTGGAATTTTCCAGGCGCAGTTTTAGGCCCAGCGTGGCCATCAAGTAACCGAGAAACATGGCGCCGCCATCGCCCATGAAAATCTTCGCGGGTTTGAAATTCCAGCGGAGAAACCCGGTGGCGGCGCCGAGAACGGCGGCAGCCAGCGTGGTAACCAGCGTTTGGCCGTTCAAGTAAGCCAGCATGGCCAAGAAAACGGAAGCCACGGCCGCGACGCCTGCGCACAAGCCGTCCATGTGATCGAGGATGCTGAACGATGCCGTAATCCCCACCACCCAAACAACCGTGAGAACGGCGTCCAGAAAATCCCCGCGGCGCCCCCCCACGAGCACGCTGAAAACCTGCGCGTGAATTCCGCTGACCAGCAGTATCGCCGTGGCCAGCGGCATGCCCACAAACAGTTTGACCTGATGATGGAGCAACCCTTGGTCGTCGAGAATGCCAACACCGGCGACGAGCGTCGCGCCGATGAGGATGCCCACAATCTGGGCGCGAGCAGGTCCGTTGAAGGCGAAGAGCACCGCGATCACCACCGCGGCGTACATCGCCAGGCCGCCAAGAAGCGGGATTGGCGTGAGGTGAACTTTGCGCGGCCCCGGCAGATCGACCATGCCAACGCGCAGCGCAAGGGCGCGCACGGGAACCACGAGCATCAGCGATGCAAATAGCGCGATGAAAAAAGCGAGCAGGCCTGCGGCCATGCAACCTCGTTTATCAAATGAGCCGAATCCGGCCAACCTGCTGTCGGTGGCTCACGTGATCCTCGCCGGATGGGAGGTCCGGCTCCCAAGTCGAGCTAACAGATGCCCCACGCAGCCCAAACACAATACTGCGATTTTAGTTTCGCTTCAATCGGGATCGTCCTGCATGCAGTGATTTCGCAAAGCCGGCTGTGGCGAAGGGTTAGTCCGGTGATTTTACTGTGAGTTGGGATGTTTCAGGGAGGGCTGCGGGATTTGCACGCGAAAATGAGGTAGCAAAAGACGCCCAGAGGCCCTTGAATGTCGAAA
>DATHIB010000190.1:0-25862 GCA_035490055.1 Candidatus Limnocylindria bacterium
TTCCGGCGAAGGGTTTCATCTTTGCTCGCAGATATCCCACGTAGTTGTCCGAGAGCGGGCAGGCCAGTAGCTCGTCGATGACCGGTTGGAAGTAGGCCAGAGAGCGGATCGGGGACAAGGGTAGCGCCCCGGGCGGCCGCAACAACCTCCGCAGAGAACCCAGCAGGAAAGCCGCTTCAATCAAATCCAGAGGGACGCTCCGGAGTTGGAGCCCGGCGGCGCATTTTTGATCGTATAGGTTAGTTCGCAACGGTGTTTCCGGCAGCTCCAGATACAGGGAGAGGACTTTGCCGACGTAGGGAGTGGGGGAATCGGTCAGAATATGTTTCATTTTTTCCTCCGGCGTGCCGCCGCTTCCTGTTCGCTTTCCCGAACCCGGTAGCTGTCGCCTTCGATAACCGTGACATCGGCGTGATGCAACAGACGATCCAGCATGGTGGCGATGCACGTGGCATTGGGAAAGACTTCGTTCCATTCCTTGAAGACGCGGTTGGTGGTCACGATCAGAGATTTACGTTCATAACGGCGGTTGATGACTTCAAAGAGGATGTCGGCGGCCTTGTCGTCATAGGATAAATACCCGACTTCATCGATACAAAGTAGTCCGACGTTGGCCCATGGCGGCGCCAAGGTTTGGCGGAAAATGCCTTATGCAGAGTTCGTGGAGAGCACAGAGGACACGGAGAGTGAAGAGGCGGAAGTAATCCAGGCAAGACCGCACAGCCAGGAATGCCTGTGCCACGCGCGATGGTTGGAGTGATAACAAAGTGGGATCGACGAACAGGACTTCGGCGGAAATAGCAGAACGGTCTTCGTTACACGAACTCGCAAGTGCGACAAAAAGTGTCTTTTCACGTAAACTTTGCAAGAACTAGTACCGGTGGTTCACCGGATGGCAAATTGGAACGGCCGGGCTAAGTTGCAATAGCTCAGGCTCTTAGCGGCAGAGGTCTAACGTGGCAGCATAGTTGCTTTGCTTTGAAGGCGGGGGCCACTTCGGGCTCCAGGCAGTTAGCCAAGTGGCTAACCGCCTCCAAGTTAAATAATTCTTATTAAAGAGCATTAAAGAGCTGGTCGTGGGTGAAGGAGACAATATGTGGTTGCCCTTCTATTTGCTTTTGTCGGTCGTAGGCATCGCTGCTGCAGTCTTCGTCATCAAGCTCATTGTCAGCCTCAGGGTGGCACACAATCCGCCGGCCTGGGAGACGCTTGGTGACCAGAGGTCAGGAGCAGCTAAGACTGATCTGGGGAGAGGTGAAATGCACGCTGAGCAAGTGTTGGTGGATGCTGACTCTGTTCTTGATGGGGGCATAGGGCGGTCCAGTTTGGAGCGTCTAGGCGAAAAGGAGCACGCTGCGGGCGAAATGGCGCGCGCCCAAGGCGCCTAAACGGCAGCAACACCTGGCGTACACGGTCCGCGCAAAACCAAATTCGGGAGCGGGCCGGGCAAGCCCCGCCCCTACGGCAGGCAAAGGCAGGAAAGACGCGGTCTGAAGACCCGCCACTACAACAAACCTGGGTCAGTTTGCGTCGGAATCGGCGTCGGATTCGGATTCGAGGCCGGCGCGGGCGATGAGCCTGCGGAGGGCTTCTTCGCCGCCGGCGCCGCGCTGGGTTCCGGCGATATTGCCGTCGCGATCGATCAAGACATAGATGGGATAGACGTTGGCCTGGTACATGGCGGCGAGATTGGTGTCTTCCATCATGACGAGCTTGCAACTGCGTGGATGCTGTTCGAGATACTTTTTGACGGTTTTCTTGGATTCGCCCACGTCGATGGCGAGAAGGATCAGTCCTTTGCCGGCAAGCTCGCGGCCGATCTTGTCGACGAAGGCGGCTTCGTCAGCGCAGAAGCCGCACCAGGTGGTCCAGAATTCGAGGAGTACGACCTTGCCTTTGATGGAGTCGTTGGTGAATTTCTCGCCGGTGGTGGTGGTGGCGTTAAAGCGGGGCGCGGGCTCTTTGTCCTTGGGGCCGGCAAGGGCGCAAATAGAGGCGAGGAACAATGTGCAGGAAAGTGCGACTCGCAACGTGAGAATTCGCGCCATGACTTGAGTGATGTAAACAAACGGCGCCCCGCTTGTCAATTGCTTTGACGGTACGTTCTGCTAATCACCGTGCCCGGCTGAAAGATGCTTAACACGGAGTTCACAGAGAACGCCCTTAGGCATTCGGCCGGGATGCGCACGCGTTTGACGTCGTGCCCGTGTCCGAACCAGAGAGTACGCCAAGAGTCTCGAAGAGTCCCGCGGCGCAGGCCTGCGAAAGCGCGCAGGGCTGAGCCGAAGCTCACCCCTGCAACAATGATCGAGCGTCAGTAATGAGGCGGCGCGCGTTGCCGGCGGAATATCGCCGACGTGAGCGGGCCGGGAGACAGCTAGGGCAGCGGAGGCGTGCAGGCGAAGTTTTGCGAAACGTTCGCCGAAGTCAGAACGTTTGTGTCGGGATAGCTGTAAGCGCCGCTGATGGCCGTAGAGGGCGTCACGCCCGCGAACCACTGCAGGAGCGCCTCATTTTGAGGGTGATAAGTGAACCCGTTCAGCACGATGGGGAACACGCCGTTGGGAAGGCCCTCAATCACGTCGCCATCTTCCAGGTTGTTCTGGCAGTTGCCGTTGGGAGAGAGCCACCAGGGAGTGGCGTTGCTCCCAAAGGGATCGTTGAAGGTCTCAGACAACTCGTGGCTGAGCGCGGTGACATCGCCGACGGTCGGATCCGAAAAGATGCCGGGAGAGATCCAGCTGGAATAGTTCAAGACATAACGCTTCTCCTGGAAACCGTTGGTGGGGTCGCCTTGCTCGATGTCGTAGCTGTGGAAACCGAGGATGCAGCAGTTGTTAGGGTTACCGACATAGAGATAGGCGTTGGGAAAGAGGAAGGTGGAAATATCGCGGGTGCGAATCTCTCCCGAGGTTTCCGCGGCGCCAACAATCGTAGTAGTGTCCGTCCCCGAAAACGTCGGAGGGAATAAGGCGTTCACGAAGGTGTTGGCATCGATCAAGACAAAGGCACAGCACGAGCCGTCAGCGTTAAGGGCGAAGCGATACGTGCCGCGGATGAGCACCATAGTTCGCGGCGTGGCAACGCGCGGGCGCAGCAAGGTGTGCCACTCGCTGGCAGCTTTGTTGAAGAACTCTGCCCGCTGCACCGCGTCAGTGTACTGCGTGGGACTCGCGCTGGAACCGTAAGATGTGATGGAGAAAACTGGGGAGTTCAGGACTGGATTGACGTATTGGGTGCCGTCGGAGAAGAGACGTTTACCGCCGACAAAACGCGGTGAGCCGTCGAAGTTCCGCAGGTCAAGACTGACGGGGACAACGGGAGCTCTGATCTCCGTGGTTTTCGCACTCCCTTCGGATTCACCGATGCCGAAAGGAGCTCGGCCGACCATGGTGTATTGCCAGGTGAACTGCGGGAAGCCATTCAAATCGAGTCCGAAGAGGTAGAAATAACTGCTCCAGTTGACAACCGAGTCGATGCCAAGAAGACTGCCGTTCGAGCGGCCTCCCATGACACCACCGTCAGCAATCGTCTTGGCGTTGTAGGTATGAGGAATCTTGGTGAGCGTAAAGCTGACCGGGACCTGATCGGGCTCCATTGTTTGGGCATAGACAGGTGCAGGCACAGCGCTGAACAGAAGTGCAGCCAAAACCGCAAGTCGCATGTAAACCTCCAGTGCTATTCGTTAGTGTTGTCCGACGGGACGATCGGAACAGTTGCGACAGACTTCCACGCCTCGAATAGGAAACGACCGCGAGTGGGAGGACTATAAAGTGAAGGTGCGGCCGGGGCAAGTAAAAATCGCGTAAAAAGGGCAGAGCCGGTAGCGAAGGGCAAGAATGGAATTCGGAGCTGCCCTGTGATAAAGAGAGCCGGCAAGGACGGGAGGGATCATGCGCGGAAAAATGAAATTCGGGCTCATCCTACTGTTAGCGATGGTTGTGGTTCCGGCATTTGGACAGGGGCAGCCGACAGACAAAACGATCGCGGTGTTCGGACAATCGATCCATTATTTTGACATGGGCTCGGGGCCGGTGGTGGTGCTGCTGCACGGATTGGGGAGCCGCAAGGAAGACTGGCTGCCGGTGCTGGAGCCGATGGCGCAGAAATACCGATTGCTGGCTCCCGACCAGATCGGGTTCGGGCGATCGGACAAGCCGCTGCTGGATTACAGCCTTCAAACGTATGTGGATTTTCTGAATGAGTTTCTGCGGCAATTGAAAGTGGAAAAGGCGAGCCTGGTGGGCGAATCGCTGGGGGGCTGGATCGCCGGGCTCTACGTGGCAGAGTTAGGCGACGGCGCGCGCTTGATACCGGTGGAAAAACTGGTGCTTGTAGATGCGGCAGGACTGAAGCAGGACAAGCCGATCCCTGATTTGAATCCGAGTTCGCTGGCGGCGATGCGTGGATTGATGGAGGCGGTGTTCTACGATACGAGCTGGTTGAATGAAGACGCACTGCGGAAGATTTTCACGGACAAGCTAGCGGAGCACGACGGCTACACGGTGCGGAGCTTGCTGGGGAATCCAGCTCTCGGGACGGAAAGATTGGACAACCGGCTGGGGAGTATCAAAGTGCCGACGCTGGTGGCGTGGGGAAAACAAGATAAATTGTTGCCGATCGCAGCCGGAGAACGCTACGCCGCGGGAATCGCCGGGGCGAAGCTGGTCAGCTTTGAGAAGTGCGGGCACCTACCGGCGATTGAAAAGACGGAAGAGTTTCTCGCGGCGGTGGTGGCGTTCCTAGGCAGCGGCGCGACTGCGGCGCACTGACCGAGGTGCGGCGAAGGCCACGGAGGGTACTTGCGCTCAAGATTTTGAGAGCGCGCGATCGACGGAAAGCGCGCCAGAGCCCTTGATCATGATGGCCAGGGCGATGGCGAGCGCAAGAAGGTGGTACTCGATGCCTTCGCCCTTTTGATTGCCGAACCAGTTTGCGAAAAAGCCGAAGTGCCAATGGACCATGGCTACGGCCACCACCATATTGCAAGCAATGCCAAAAGCGGCGAGGCGACTGAGAAGGCCGAGAATCAGGCCGATGCCGCCGAAGAATTCGGCGCAGATGGCCAGAAATGCGAACGCGACGGGGATGTGCGCCTGTTGGGTGAAGAAGGCCATGGTGCCGGAGAATCCGTAGCCGCCAAACCAGCCGAGCGCTTTTTGCGCACCGTGCGCGAAGAACACCACGCCAAGGACCAGGCGAAGGATAGTGAGGGCCGGATCGTCAGTGGTGTTGATGAGCTTGCGAAACATGGGCATGTCCTCCTCTTCGTGATTGACTTGTGGGCGAGGATCGCAGCATCTGATGGTGCCAAGAGATGGTTCCCGAGAAGCTGAAATCCGCTAGATGAAAAATGGTGACGGAAGGATATCACTTCTTCAAACCATTGCGGAAGGCGGCCGTGGCAAGGCCCTGGGCGGGTCGGCAAGCAGCGGAGGTGACCAGGGGACGTGGCGGAATCGAAGACCTGTCGAGGGGTTGCGTGAACGAATTGGGAGAGACCCCATCGACGGACGCCGAGGAGGGCTTCGATTTGTGGAAGGCGCAAGACAGACGAAACTGGAATTCTGGCAAGTGCCGATGCGCCAGATAAGGCAAAAGGCCGAACGTTCCAAAGTGGTTAAGACCCAGTGATGACGAAATTCAGTCAATCAGAGGTATCATTGTGGTACGGGGAAGTCCGCCGGAGGCCGATATCGGATACTTAGAGAAGAGACGTTCGCCTAGATACTCGTTCATTGCGAGCGCGGAGCTGATCGAAGTGAGAGCGGATGTGCGGATCGTATCGCGCGTGAGCGAACTGAGCCTGCACGGCTGCTATTTGGACATGATGAACCCGTTCCCCAAGGGAACGTCGGTGCTCGTGAAAATCGCGGCGGGGGATTCGTTCTTCGAAGCCAAGTCAGAGATCATTTACTCGCAGCCGAATATGGGCGCAGGCGTGAGGTTCCAGCAGGTCGAACCAGCTTCACAAGCGGTGCTGGAGCGCTGGCTGGATGGAGCGGAAAAGGACCACCAGAGGCAGTCGGGATAACCCTGTTTTGCATGGCGCGCCGCGCGTGTTGGTTGAAGGTCAATCGAACTAGCGCCGGAATCGCGGCAAACAATAATTGAAAATCGGAGTCATTGCAGGAAATTACCCGCCGCAAGGGCGGGCAGAAGAAAGTGTGTCCGGTTCCGAGGAGTGCGCGTACCGTGGGAAATCAGATGGCGTTGCGCTTCAGCTCGGACATGAGGTAATCACAGGAGCGCACGCAGAGAGCCATGATGGTGAGAGTGGGATTCTGGCAGGGATTCGAGGTGAAGCCGGAGGCATCCATGACGAAAAGATTCTTGATGTCGTGGGTCTGCTGGAATTGATTGAGGACGGATTTATTCGGATCGGCGCCCATGGGGGCGATGCCGGCTTCGTGGAGCGCCCAGCGTGGAGCGGAAGGATGGGCGTAGGTGCGAATATTTTTTGCCCCGGCGGCTTCCAGCATTTCTCCGGCGGAGTCGCCCATGTCCTGGATCATGGCGCGTTCGTTTTCGCCGTCGGACATGTGGATTTTCAGGACGGGAATGCCGTAAATATCTTTGACGCTGGGGTCGAGTTCGACGAAATTGTCCCAGCGCGGGAGGACTTCGCCGAAGCCGGTGATGCCGATGCTGGTGCGGGGCTCGAGAAGAGCTTTTTTATAGGCTTCGCCGAAGCCGGGCGCCTTCCAGTTGAATTCCGTCGATGACTCGCCCTCGTAGCCAAAGCCGCGCAGGAATTTCTTGTAGGGCGGAGCGTTCTGCAAGTTGCGGAAACGCGCGATATAGATGCCGAGCGGCTTAATGGGCCCGCCGAGAGAAGGTCTTGCGCCAAATGCTGGAAATTCGCCGCTGCCTCCGCCACTGCGGACGTGCGCAGTGAGGTAATGGCCGAGGACACCGCTGGAATTGGCGAGGCCATTCGAATGCTGCGGCGTGGCGGAATTGAGCAGGACGCGGACCGATTCCTGAGTTTGCGCGCAGAGAATGACGATGCGGGCGTAGATTTCGCGTGCCTGGCGCGTGTTGCGGTCGATGTAGAGAATGCCGCGGGCGCGGTTGCGGTCAGGGTCCATGAGAACTTTGTAGACCATGGCATTCGAAATAAGCCTGCAGTTTCCGGTGTTGAGGGCGTCGGCGACGGTGGTGAAGGCGGAGTTAAAATAGGAGTGCGTCATGCATCCGCGCTCGCAAGGTCCGCAGAAATGGCATGGGCCGCGGCCGTTGATGGACTTGGTGAGATTGGCGGAGCGCGCGGGCATGACGGTGCGGCCGAGCTTTTCCTTGACGCGATTGCGGAAGAGAGTTTCCTGACAAGTGAGCGGAACGGGCGGCTGGAATTGGCCGTCGGGGAGATGCTCGAGGCCTTCGGCGGAGCCGGTGATGCCGACGTATTTTTCGACGAGATCGTAGTATGGCTCGATGTCTCTGTAGCCGAGCGGCCAGTTTTCTCCGTAGCCGTCGAGGGAGGCGGCCTTGAAATCCCAATCGCTGAAGCGCAGGCTGACGCGGCCCCAAACGTTGGTTCGGCCGCCCGTCATGCGCAGGCGGCCCATCCAGTTGAAGGGCTTGTCGGCAGGCGTTGTGTATGGCTCTTCGAGATCGTTGACGAACCAGCTGTAAGTGTATTCGTTGCAAACGCCGAATTTGACTTGGATAGGGCGCGTCTTGCGGACGATTTCAGGCACGCGGTTGCGGTACTTGAGTTCGAACGCGGGCTTGTGTTCGGTGAAATTCCTGTCGGACTGCGGGCGGCCGGCTTCCAGCAGCGCGACCTTCAGGCCGGCTTCCGCGAGGCGCTTGCACGCCCACCCTCCGGAAGCGCCGGAGCCGACGACGATGACATCATAAGAATGGTTCTTCTGTTGAGGCATTGGATGAAAATCCGGAGCGAATGCTAGCAACTGCGCGATGGCAGGTCAATCGAGGAAGAGAAAAGGATGCGTGTTGTTCTTGTGAACGATTGTTGGTGGGTGATACCATCGGCGCGAAATCGGAAGGCTGGGGAAATTGCAGTGGGAATGAAGAGCATATTACCGGTGATCAACGAAGCGGCCGGGATCGGTGGGCAGCTCACGCGGCGGGAGATGGTGCGGCGGCTGCTCGCGGCAGCGGGCGCTGGAACGGCATGGCCACTGGTGGCGGCTTCGCATCCGATTCATGAGCTTTTCAGAAACGCGGCGGTTCTCGACGAAGCGGAGAACTTGGCGGCTGCGGATTGGAGGCCGCTGATTCTGAACGCGCAGCAAGATGAAACTTTGTCAGCGCTGGCTGAGAGAATTGTGCCGGGTTCGACGAAGGCGCAGGTGAACCGGTTTATCGATCTGCTGTTGAACGTGGATACTGCCGAGCATAAGCAGAGACTTGCGGAAGCCCTCGCGGCGTTCGAAGCTGGGTCGCAGAAGCGATTCGGAAAAAGATTTCCTTCCCTGGATGCCAGCCAGCAAAACATGCTTCTGACAGATGCGTCGGCGCATTCGGCGAAAGAAGATTCATCAGACAGCGCTGGAAGAGAAAATCGTGGCTTGCACAAAGACTTCGAAAACTTGAAGGGGTGGATCAGCGGAGCATACTATTCGTCGGAAATGGGAATGAGAGAACTGGGATGGACGCCGGACCGGGTGTTTGCAAGTTTTCCCGGTTGCGAGCATCCTGAGGGGCATTCTTGAGGAGGATTTCATGAACGAGTTTTCAAGCCGGAGAGAGTTCCTTCGCACGGCAACCTTGACGGGCGCGGGACTGGCGCTTTCGAGCCCGCTGCTGGGGGCGTCGAATAAGTCGGTGTTGGTGTTCACCAAATCGTCAGGATTCGAACATGCGGTGGTGAAAAGAGTGGACGGGAAACCGAGCATCATGGACGACGCCGTGACCGAGATGGGGAACAAGCATGGATTCAAAGTCGGCGTGACGAAGGACGGGCGCATTTTCGATTCGAAAGAGTTTCACTCCTACGGGGGCATGGTGTTTTTCACGACGGGCGATCTCACGACTTTGGGAACGGACGGCAAGCCAGCGATGTCACCGGGTGGCAAACAGGCCCTGCTGGACGCGGTAAGGAATGGAATGGGATTCGTGGGCGTGCACGCGGCGAGCGACACGTTTCATACGCCGCCGGACACCCCTGATCTGGCGAATCGATATATCGCGCATGGAGAGCAGCAAGATCCTTACCTGAAGATGCTCGGCGGTGAGTTCATCATACACGGACGTGAGCCGCGGCTGCAGGACGGAAACGTGATCGTCAACGATCCGAAATTTCCTGGGCTGGAAGGCGTGACTTCGCCGGTGAGTTTTAACGAAGAGTGGTACTCGTTGAAGGATTTTATGCCCGATCTCCACGTGATCCTCACGTTGGACACGCATGGCATGAAGGGAGAGTGCTACCAGCGCGCGCCGTATCCGGTGATGTGGGCGCGGATGCACGGGAAAGGCCGTGTGTTCTTTACCGCGATGGGCGACCGGCCGGAGAATTGGAAGAATGAGTTTTTCCTGAATTCACTCGCCGGTGGAATTCGCTGGAGTATCGGAGATGCCAGCGCTCAAGTGGATGTGAATTTGAAGCAGGCTGCGCCGGGGTATGCGGAAATCCCTCCAAAGTTTCCCGAAAAAAAGTGAATATATTTCAACCTCCCACTCGCTGAATGGGAATGATTGACGCTGGGCCGATCACATAGGGATCGGCTGGTTGATCCTCGGCTTGACGTACCAGCAGGGCGAATAAACGCTGTGCGGGAAGAGCGAGTGGACGCAGGTAATGGTCTGCTCGGGATTCTGGGCGTCCACTTCATATTCTGTCTTGCCGTTCTTTTCCGGGATGGCGAGAACACGCAGAGTTTTCAGGGATTCGAGTGGGTGGGCAGGAGCTGGGTGAAGCATGCGGACACGGAAGTAGAGAAAGTCGCCGGCGTAGAGAAGTCCCAGAACTAGCAAGACACTGATCAAGGCTCGCTTTGCGAGAATAGGTGCAGAAGTCAAGATTGGTGGAGCCGATGGGATTCGAACCCACGACCTCCTCGATGCCATCGAGGCGCGCTCCCAACTGCGCCACGGCCCCACCGGGGTGAACGACTTAAGCGATTTTACCTCAGGGGAATGGCTGCGTCCATCTCCCACTGAACTTCTGGTCAAGAACGCAAGAAACGCCGCGCCTTAGGAGGGTATGCCCGGAGAAGACGCGTGAAGGTGAGCGAGAAAAGCGTTGTGTGCACGGGTGAGAGAACGGCCGCGAAGGATAACGGCGCCGATGGTGCGAACGGCCTGGTCATCGGCGATGCGGATGTAGCGGCATGGAGATTTTTTCTCGATGGCCATTTCGGGAACGATGGAAACGCCCATGCCGGCGCCGACCATGCTGAGAAGACTGCTAAACTGGCCGCTTTCAAAAACGATCTGCGGATGGAGGCGCGCGCGGTCGCAGGCCGCGACGGCAGTATCGCGGAAACAGTGGCCGTCGCGCAGGAGCAAGAAAGGTTCGGCACGAAGGTCTTTGAGAGAAAGAGACCGGCGTGAAGTGAGTTTGTGCTTTTTGGGGAGCGCGGCGAAGAGACGCTCGGTCAATAGAGGAAAAGCATCGAATTCGTGGCCGCGAATGGGAAGCGCCAGGATGGCGACGTCGATGGTGCCGGATCGCAGACGGTCGAGAAGGACAGGAGTAATTTCTTCGACGATGGTGAGCCGAACCTGGGGAAATTTGCGCGAGAAGGCAGTAAGGCGCGGAGGAAGGAAATAGGGGGCGACAGTGGGAATAACGCCCACGGTGATGGGACCGCCGATGAACTCTTTGCCTTCGACGACGTCGTCTTTGGCGGCTTCCAGTTCGCGAAGGACAGCGCGGGCACGCGGGAGAAAGGTCTTGCCAAGCTCGGTAAGGCGAACGGAACGGCCGAGGCGGTCGAAGAGGCGCGCGCCGAGCTCGTCTTCCAGCTTGAGGATCTGCTGGGAAAGGGAAGGCTGGGAAACGTGCGATTGTTCCGCGGCGCGGCTGAACGAGCCGGTTTCGGCCACCGCACAGAAGTAACGAAGCTGGTGAAGTTCCATAGGCTATGCCTATCCATCGTATCCGAAGTATATATTGGAAGTATAGGTCGCAGCCTTCTAGGATTTGAGATGCGATGGCAGGGAGCTCGCTTCGCGGGGCCACTGCCATCGAACTGAGGAGGATCCATGGCGGAAGAAAAAAAGAAAATCATGACGACGGACGCAGGCCGTCCCGTTGGCGACAATCAGAATTCGCTGACGGTGGGGCCGCGCGGGCCGGTGGTGTTCGAAGACTTTCTGCTCTTCGAAAAGATGGCGCACTTCAACCGGGAAAGAATTCCAGAGCGCGTGGTGCACGCCAAAGGCTCGGGCGCATATGGGCATTTCGTGTGCACCGGCGCCGAGATCACCAAATACACGACAGCGAAGCCGTTCAGTACTGTTGGCAAGAAGACGCCGACGTTTATTCGGTTTTCGACCGTGGGCGGCGAAAAGGGTTCGGCGGACACGGCGCGCGATCCGCGCGGTTTTGCGCTGAAGTTTTACACCGAAGAAGGCAACTGGGATATGGTTGGAAATAACACCCCCGTCTTCTTCATTCGCGATCCGCTGAAGTTTGGCGATTTCATCCACACACAGAAGCGCGACCCGGAGACCAACCTGAAATCGCCGACAATGATGTGGGACTTCTGGTCGCTGTCGCCGGAATCGCTGCACCAAGTGACGATTCTCTTCTCCGACCGCGGGACTCCGGACGGCTACCGGCACATGAACGGATACAGCAGCCACACGTTCAGCCTGATCAACGCGAAGAACGAGCTCTTCTACGTGAAATGGCACTTCAAGACCAAGCAAGGGATCAAGAATTTCTTCCGCGAGCAGGCGGGCGCGTTGGAAGGAAGCGATCCGGACTATTCGCAGCGCGACCTTTTCCACGCCATCAAAAAAGGCAAGTTCCCGAAATGGCGCGTGTGCGTGCAGATCATGCCGGAAAAGGACGCGGAGACGTATCATATTAACCCGTTCGACCTTACGAAGGTGTGGCCGCACAAGGACTATCCTCTCGTGGAAGTCGGCGAGCTGGAATTGAACCGTAATCCGGAAAATTATTTTGCGGAAGTGGAGCAGGCGGCGTTCGAACCGCGCAACGTCGTGTCGGGTATGGGGTTTTCGCCTGACAAAATGCTGCAGGGACGCTTGATCTCCTATCCCGACGCGCACCGCTACCGGCTGGGCGCCAACTACGATTCCCTGCCGGTAAACAAACCGCAGTGCCCGTATCATACCTACAACAAAGACGGCGCGATGCGCTTCGACGGAAACGGTGGTTCGGAGGTGAACTATGAGCCGAACAGCTTCGGGGGCCCGACGCAGGACCATTCGTACGTCGAACGGCCGCGTGCCGTCAGCGGAACCGTCGCACGCCACGATCACCGCACCGACGGCGACTACTACACTCAGCCAGGGAACTTGTTCAGGCTGCTGTCCGCAGACGCGAAGCAGCGGCTGATTGACAATATCGTCGCCAGCTTGGGCAATGGCGTGCCAAAACGCATTCAAGAACTGCAAATCCTGCACTTCTACAAGGCTGATCCGGCATATGGGACAGGCGTGGCGAAGGGGCTGGGGCTGAACATCGAATCGATTGTCGCGAAGAAGCAGACCAACGCGGCGGATTGAATCAAGTTTTCAGTTCCAAGTTGTAAGTCATAAGTCAGATCAGGAAGCGGGGCGAGTCTACCGATGCGCCCCGTTTTTCTTTTGTGGGAGCACCCAGGCGCTGAGGTGTCTCTCTGGCGTGAATTCGGTAGAATGGCAGGCCTATGGCAAAATTGACATTTCTTGGCGCGGCAGGATGCGTTACGGGTTCGAGGTATCTGGTCGAAGCGGCGGGCAAGCGGCTATTGGTGGACTGCGGAATTTTCCAAGGCTCACAGGAATTGCAGGACCGGAATTATAAGCCGCTGAATGTCGATCCGAAGACGATTGACTATCTCGTGCTTACACACGCGCACCTGGACCACACCGGCTGGCTGCCGGTGCTGGCGAAATCGGGCTATCGCGGCTCGATCTTTGCAAATCCTGCAACGATCGAACTCACGACTATCCTACTGAAGGACTCCGCTCATTTGCAGCAAGAAGACACTCTGCACGCGCAGATTCATAAGGACAGCCATCACGCCAACCCGCGGCCGCTCTACACGCCGGAAGATGTTGATCCGGCCCTGAAGCTGTTCAAGAGCATGCCACGCAGCGGCGGTTTCGCTATCAGTCCGGAGTTTCACGTGGCGTCTTATGACGCGGGGCACATTCTCGGCTCTTCCAGCCTGGAATTAACGATTGCCGAAGTCGGCGGAAAGACAACCATTGTGTTTTCCGGCGATATCGGGAGATACGATCAACCCATATTGAATGACCCCAGCACACCGCCGTCGAAGGCGGACGTCCTGGTATGTGAATCAACGTACGGCGACCGTGAGCATCCAGAAGGCGATGCCGCGGAGCTGCTGGCGGGAATCCGTGAATCGCGTGGTGAAGCGCGGCGGGTCCATCGTGATCCCGGCGTTTGCGATCGGTCGGACGCAAACCTTCATGTATTACCTGCGGCAACTGGAGGACCAGCAGCGGATTCCGCGTTTGCCCGTCTACGTGGACAGCCCGATGGCACTGAGCGCTACGGATTTGTATTTGAAGCATAAAGAGGATCACGACCTGGAATATGCGCGGGAAGAAGGCAGCGGCGGAAAAGGCGATCCTTTGAGCGTGCATGAATTTCATCTGACCCGGTCGGTCGAAGAATCGAAAGCTATCAATAACATCAAAACACCCTGCATCATCATTTCGGCGAGCGGGATGGTGAGCGGCGGACGCGTGTTGCATCACCTCGTGCAGCGGCTGCCGGATGCGCGCAACGCGGTAATTCTGGCTGGGTTCCAGGCCGAGGGCACGCGCGGGAGGGCCCTGCAGGAGGGCGCGAAGTCGCTAAGACTCTACGGCCAGGATGTGCCAGTGTGCGCGGAGATTGTGGAGATGGGGCAGTTTTCCGCCCACGCTGGAAAGAGTGAGTTGTTGCGATGGCTGGCGGCGCTGCCATCGCCCCCGAAGCAAACGTACTTGACCCATGGTGAACCGGCCGCGGCGCAATCGCTACAGGCAGCAATCTCTGAAGAGTTTCAGTGGAAGGCGGCGGTGGCGCGGTATCTGGATACCGTGCCCGTGGGTGAATAGGACCTGGAAGGGCCACAAATTAGACGAATTATTTTGACGGAGTCAGGAAACTATTTGGGGGCTCACCTCGTCTATACGAGCAAGACCACTCGCGGGGTAGGAGGCTAACCACCACAGGGCAACCGACCGTCAGTCTCCTACCCCTAAAACCCTGGAATGCTTGAAACTGCGTAATTTATATAGAATTTAGAAGCGAAAAATCAATCCTGAAAATGGCACGGGCGGATTCCTCTGAACATTTTCAGCGTTCCCTATTGCGGAATTACTTGGCTGCAAGGGCTCTTCGGGCTGTGGGGGTCTCGCGGGACATTGGCGGGATTTCCGCGAGCTCCAAGCCGGCGACGAACATGCATGTCGGCGCTACTCTGCCCCAGCGGTTCAATTCCCAGCGAGCGCGAATGAATTTGGTCTCCGGGCGCAGAGAGAGGTCGAGGATCATCTTCGTCGTGCCGCGGTAGAACTGCTGTGGCAGCTTGAGGAGCGGCTTCTTCTTCCAGGTCTCTCCATCGGAGGAACCCCAGATCGACACATCGAGAGATTCCTGCTCAATCTGATCAGTGAGGGTGAGGCGACAGAGAAACGTGCGCGTGGCGCTTGCAGAGATGTCGAACGCGGCGCCGTCGCCGGTGGCATCCAATCGTGTGCCGGCGGGAATGAGATCCAATATCCCTGGTAGTGTGCTCATCGCGGGTGGATTCTAACACAGAGTTTCCGCGCTTCGCTGAAACGATGTCCTCGGCAATCCTGATGCGAGAAGAGCCAGCCTAGGCGCGGAGCTTGGCCAAGCGCTCTTCGGCGGCGGCGAGGGTTTCTTCTTTCTTGCAGAACGTGAAACGCACCTGGGAAGAGCCGTCCTGCGCGTTGTTGTAGAAGCTGGAGCCGGGGACGACAGCGACGCCTATTTTTTCGACGAGAAACTTTGCGAAGCGAACGTCTTTTGTGCCGGCCTTGAAATGAACAGGGTCGGGATCGGCGAAGTGCGCGATGTCCGTCATGATGTAGTACGCGCCGCGAGGCTTGAACACGGTGAAGCCGACGCCGGTGAGAATCTTCAGCAGACGTTCGCGCTTGGCCGCGTAAGTTGCGGCGAGTTTGTCGTAGTAACTCTGCGGAAAGTGCAGGGCACTCGCGCCGGCTTGCTGGAGCGGCGCGGCGGCGCCAACGGTCAGAAAATCATGCACCTTGCGAATCGGTTTCGTCGGTTCCGGCGGCGCCAGCACCCAGCCGACCCGCCATCCTGTAACGCTGTAGGTTTTCGACAGGCCATTGATGACGATGGTACGGTCGCGCATGCCATCGATGCGCGCCATGGAGATGTGTTCGGCGGCGTCGTAGAGGATGTGCTCGTAGATTTCGTCGGTGATGCAGTAGGCGTTCCAGCGGACGCAGAGGTCGCGGATGAACTCGAGCTCGGCTCGCGTGAACACTTTGCCGGTGGGATTATTCGGCGTGTTCAGAATGATCGCTTTGGTGTGCGGGCCAAAGGCGGCCGCGAGTTCCTTTTCGTCGAAGGACCAATCCGGTGTCCGGAGTTTGACGAAGTGTGGCGTTGCCCCGCTTAGAATCGCATCTGGCCCATAGTTTTCATAGAACGGCTCGAAGACCACGATCTCATCACCCGGATTGATGATGGCCATCATGACGGCCATCATCGCCTCGGTCGAGCCACAGCAGATGGTGACCTCGCGCTCAGGGTCGTACTTGACGCCCTGGGTGCGCTCAAATTTTTCGACAATGGCTTCGCGCAGCGGCTTCGCCCCCCAGGTGATGGCGTACTGATTGATGTCATCGGAGATGGCTTTGCGCGCCGCTTCCTTGATTTCCTGGGGCGCGGCAAAGTCGGGAAACCCCTGGGACAAATTGACGGCGCCGTGCTTCAGGGCCAGGCGCGTCATTTCTCGAATGACGGATTCGGTGAATTGCTCGGCCTTTGCCGAAAGCATGCGGCGGGAGATTTGTGCCATCGAGAGGTCGGGAGCGGTCATTGCACCTTCTCAGAACGATGAAATCGTATCCTTGGGGGCGCACACGCCGCGCCCTTGCAAGGAAAGATCACGGTATACGGACAATCCATCAACGGGCGTGGCCAGTGGCGGTCTGCGTAGCCACGCTCGGTTGCCCATAAATCATCCGGTAGACTTCGGTGTTGCGCAAGACGACTTGCACATATTCGCGGGTTTCCGTGAACGGAATGGACTCGACGAGCTCCGGGATCTCATCGTAGTTGCGCTCGGCCTTCCAGGCGGCAATGCGGTCTTCGCCGGCGTTATAGGCAGCGGCCGCGTATTCCAGCGCACCCGTCTGGCGCACCAGGCTCGCAATGTAAACCATGCCAAGTTCAATGTTGTAGTCTGGCTCGAAAAGTTTATTCTTCGTGTAGCGGACTTTGAGCTGCTTGGCAAGGAGCTTTCCCGTCTTCGGAAGAACCTGCATCAAGCCGATGGCGTTGGCGTGCGAGACGGCATCCGCCTGAAACGTAGATTCCTGGCGAATGAGGCCGGCGGCAAACATGGGATCGAAATCGTTCTTGGCGGCTTCGCGGCGCAACGCGGCTTCGTAGGGGAGCGGATAGAGCGCCTTCCATGCGGCGACAGGCAGATCGCTGATCTTCCGGGAATCGAAATTCGGCACGACGATGCGGGCGTAGGCCATGCCGGCACCGTAGTGACCTTGATCGAAAGCCGCCTGCGCGGCTTCCAGGAGGAAGCGCGGCGAAGAGGTCGCAAAGTATGCGTTCTTAAGCTCCTGTTCGGCGGAAGCATCAAAAGCGATGGCGCGGAGCGCCTGCGCACGAGCCCAGCGGTCCGCGGCGGCAACCGGGATCGGCTCATCAAAAGGACGCAGCGAAGGCGGCGGCGGGATTTTCTCCAGAAGCTCCGCGGGACTTTCTTCGCCGGGACCAAGCTTTGCGAGGCGGGCAGCCGCGGCATTGCCGAAATACGTTTGCGGGAAACGCTCGATGGCTTTGCCGTAATAGCTGCGCGCGCGCGCAGGGTTTCCACCGCGCTCCGCGTTGCGGCCAAGCCAATAGAGGGCGTCAACGGAATTGGCCGACACGGGATACTTCAGTAGAAACGTAGTGAGCCGGTCATCGGCATCGGGCTGGCGATTTAGATAGGCAAGCCAGGCGATACGCCATTCGCAGTTGAAGGCGTATTTTCCGTTCGGAAAGGTATCCAGGACTCGCTGGTAGTTGATGACCGCTTTCGTGCGCTCGAGTTCCACCCAATGGTAATTCCCTGCCGCCATCAGGCCTTCTTCGGTCCATTTACTCACCGGATAGTTCTGCGCCAGCGTGTTCAGCGCCAAAAACATCTCCGCTTCCTTTTTCTCGGAGCGGTAGGCCTGAGACAAGGCGTAAAGCCGCTCGGCATCCACTTCGAGGTCCGGGGGCTTCACCGCGGCGATCAAGGAAGGTGAACCTTTCAACTGAACGCGGCACTCCGCAACGCGAAGCTGCGCGCGCTGGCGCGCGGGATTCGCGGGATCCTTGAGCATGCTGAGAAGCTTTTCGAATTCAGCGCGTGCTTCCTTCCATTTGTGTGCCTCGTAAAAAGCCTGGGCGCGCTGCTCCTGCAGTTCCACACCAGGATAAACGTATTCTTTTCCCAAGGCGTGCATCAGCTGCGACAAAGCGGAACCAGCGGGCTTTGCTTCATCGGCTAGAGGGAATTTGTAGAACACTGTTTGATAATCCTTAGCGGCGCGAGGAAGCTGATGCGCGGACTGATAGGCGTGGGCACGTTCGTAAAGAAGCGTGGGCTTTGATGCCGTGGCGGAATAGGCGTCGAGCGCGTCGATGGCTTCCTGAGAGTGTCCGAGCTGGACCGCGGTGGGTGCGAAGGCCTCTAGCAGTTGTTCGCGCATCGCGGTATTGGGGTAATCGCGCTGGATGGTTTGCAGCACTCTGTAGGCCTCCGCGCTGCGTCCCAGCGCACGCTGCGCCTGCGCTGTCCAGTACAGGGCGTACTCGCGGAGCAGCGTGTCGTTCTGCGCCTTGATTAGCCACCCGAGACTCCGCGCTGCGCGATTCTTTGAATAGTCTTCATAGCCAAGAGCGAGCCCGGCGCGCGAGCCCCAAATGTTCGTAGTGTTCTTGACGGCGAAGGCCGAGAGTCTGTCGTAGGCACCCGGCGTGGCGTTGTGGAGCGCGCGGGCGAGATCAGAAAGTTCTTTTTGCGCGGCCTCGTCTTCCGGCGTATCGGCGGCGACTTGGGGCGCCGACGTGTCTGGCTTGCAGCCGGTCCGGCAAGGCTGCGACTTGGGCTTTTTCGATTTGCGATGGTGCTTGGACGATTGCGCAAAGGCGTCGAACGCGCCGCCAAATGACAAGCCGACAATGAGTATCAACGCGACGAGAGATCGTGACATAGAAACACAGAATAATACGGCATCTTGCGAAGCGCTACAAAGGCGAGCAGCCGGCGTTCGATTAATGATGGCGCGCAGGCGTGGCGTACGGATATTCGCCGAGGGCGTGTGCGTCCCCTTCGGCCAGGATTTCCACCATCCAGCGATAAAAGTAGTCGATCGGATGGTCCATGATGGGTTTGAAACGGCGGTCGTATTCTCGATGAGCTTTTTCAATGTCGTCTTTCAATCGGATGCAGAGGTCTTTGTTTTGGCGGCCTAGGCGCACCTGCTCCGGCCGGAGCATCTTGATGTCCTGCATCGAAACTTTGGCGACGCGATTTGCGCGGCGGTGTAATTCCTGTTCTTCGGGGGAAAGGCGATTGACGTCAAACTCCCCTTCGAATTCGGGTTCGGAAGCCAGGGCCGCAGCGGTGGGCTCCATCAGCTCGAGCGGTTCCGGCTCGGCATGCAACTCAATTTCGGCAACGGCCGGCCCCTCAGCGACCGGTGCGACAGGAGCATGGGCCGCCTTCGGCACGGGCTGCGAAGGCATGGGGCGCTGTGGTGCCGGAGGCGGCTCGGGAGCAACTTTGCCGACCAAGTCCGCGATTTGAACTTCGAGCGCCGACCGCGCGCCAGTCTGCATCGATACAGTCACGAATCTCGAAAGTACCTCCAGTGTAGCGGCAAGAGAGGCCGCGGAAGTTTGCGCACGGAGCAACGATGGAAGCGCGTTGGTAGGCTTGTTGCTGGCGCACGCGGAAACCACGTCGCTGACGGCGTGATGAAGCTCATCCGCGGTGCGCTGGATGCGCTCGAGATTATCGCGAAGCGCTCGCACGATAGCTTGTTCCACGCCGCTGGGTTCTTGTGCCATACCGGTTTTCGGGGGTGTTTCGCCCGAAATCCCCCGTATTGCCATTTTGGGAGGTAGGTGCTTTGGAGTCAACGGGTCAGCGGTAGCGGTGTGCCCAATTGTTGCTTAACAAGGAGGAGCGGCGGGCTGCAATCATCATCTCAGTCTAAAAGCGCCAAGGCGTGTAGAGGGGCAGTTCTCCCTGAAGACTGGCTATTGAGAACAGACAACTCTACCCCGGCTTGGGGCGGGTGGTAGAATAGAGGGGTCAATGGGGGCGACACGGTTTCGACGGAAGCTGTCGCGGCCCGAAGGCATGCCGGGACCCACCTGCCCGTAACTTGGTGGAAACTAGAAATGCCAACAACAACTTGGCACTTGCTGCTTAATTAATTAAGCGCACGCTTCCCCGGGCTTTGCTCATGGGCCCGGTCAGAGGCGTCACACAGTGAGCTGGCCTGAGCCTTTCGGTCCGTAAGGCTCGGGCGAGAACCATCGGACTAGCCGGCTGCGTTTCTTGCTCATTCTGAGCGTGGCGGGCGAAACAAATGGAATTGAGCTAAGCATGTAGGCTTCGTGTCGTAGGGCTTTTCGGACGGGGGTTCGACTCCCCCCGCCTCCACCATTTCTCGGGATGTCTACGCCCTTTCATGATCTCGCGGTCGACCCTCCCATTCGAGGATTTTTGCATCTGCCTTCCCGGCCAAGCGGCAAGACCATCGTCCTCACCCACGGTGCCGGGGCCAACTGCCAGTCGAAGCTATTGATCGAAATGTCCGAGGCGCTCGCCGCCTCCGGTTTCTCCGTGCTTCGTTTCGATTTGCCATTCCGCTTCGAGCGTCCCCACGGGCCACCCTCGCCCGGCAGCGCAGCGCGGGACCGCGAAGGTCTACGCCGGGCAGTCTTACTGATGAAAGAAAGACAACGTGGGCCCATATTTCTCGGCGGCCATTCCTATGGCGGGCGGCAATCGTCCATACTCGTTTCAGAAGATCTTGGGCTCGCCGACGGTTTGCTGCTTCTCTCTTACCCGCTGCATCCTCCTCGAAAGCCTGCCCAGCTTCGCATTGCCCATCTCCCGAAGCTATGCAAGCCAGCTTTTTTCGTCCACGGTACACGCGATCCTTTCGGAACGATCCCGGAAATGAAATCCGCCTTGAAACTGATCCCTGCCCCGCACGCCCTCCTCGACGTCGACGGCGCAGGCCACGACCTTCTCGCCAAGAAGATTCTTGGCGAATTGCCAACCCGTCTTGTTAGAGAGTTTTGCAGCTTCCTCAGCAAGTCCGCAGCGTGAGTATTCTTTGAACTTTTCCGACCTCAAGTTGCAAATCGTACTGCGCCCCGGGCCTTCGCCTTTGCGGCTTCTACTTCCCGGTTTTTCGGTGGTGCGGTCGTTTCGAGGGAATGAATGAGTTGTGCCGAGATTCGAGCGATCTCATCGATGGCAGCAACGAACGAAGCTTCATTCGCTTTCGCCGGCTTGTTGAACCCGGTGATTTTTCGCACGAACTGGAGAGAGGCCGCGCGCACCTCTTCGGGGGTGACGGGCGGATCAAAATTGAAAAGCGGTTTGATATTCCTGCACATGTGATTCGGCCTCTGAGTGATTTTAACGATGGAGGACTAGGTAGTGCCAGCGGTTCTTGCTTTGGTGCCCGCGAGTCGCTGACGCGCGTATCCGCACCAAGGGCTTGAGGGATCGAGCGTGATGTAGACTTGCCAATGTCGCTGCGCTTCGTTGCGCGCGCCGAGCTTTTCGCAAACAAACGCGAGGTTGTAATGTGCGTCGGGATAGCTTGGATCGAGACGCACGGCGTTGAGAAGATGCAGTCGCGCCGCCTCGAGCCTGCCGACCTCTTCAAGAACGCTGCCTAAATTGAAATGGGCCAAAGCATTCTCGGGATCGACTTGCAAAGCACGCATGAAATATTCGGCTGCTTTTTTCAGGTTCCCTTCTTCGTAGCAAAGCGTTCCGCAATTGAGCAAAGCATCGACTTTCTGTGGATCAATGCTCAAAGCATGATCGTACGCTTCGATTGCTTGCGCCCTAGTATTTTCCTCGGCGTCATATTCGAGCGCGGTGGCTAGCCAGTCATCGGCATTGGGCCCAACCATGACGCGCACTTTTTCGCCAAGCTCGCGAGTCTCAAAATTCAATACAAATTGGCCCGACAACGGTTCCAGACGGGCGCCCTCGCTTTCTACTACAACATCTTTACCGTCGGAGAGAATACGAAGCTCAGACAGAGGGATGTGAACCTGGGCAAGCTTTTCGCGAAGAGCGGCAAGGGCTCGCCGCAAACGGTTGGCAGGCACTCCCTGGTCAATCAATTGCTTTATGGTGCGAAGGCTGATCAGATCGCGGAAACTGTAGAAGCGGTCTCCTTGCTCTTTTCGGGGAGAAACAAGGCGCAAGCGGTCCCAATAGTCCAGCTGCTTCCCGGTCAGACCCAGAATGCGCTGAACCTCCTCTGGGCTGAATCTGTCCGTCGCGCCCATCGGAAATTAGCCGGCTATCTTCTTTCCTGCCCTTTTCTGCACGGATGAGATCGGTTGCACGGCTCGAGTTGGAGGCTTCTTGCCCACCGGCACCGGCGCCGTGGAGGACGCAGGCGCAGCTGGCGCTTGCTTTTCCGCGAGACTCTTCTTGAGGGCTTCCATCAAATCAATCACAGGAGCCATATGAGGCTGGGCGACTTCGGTCACTTCCTGGCCTTTGAGCTTCGCGGCGATCATCGCCCGCACATTCTCCTGATACTCGTCCCGATATTTTTGTGGCTCGAAAGGAGCCGCAAGACTTTCAATGAGTTGTCGTGCGAGCTTCTTTTCCTGCTCTTTCACTTCGATCTTATCGGTCGGAAGGGATTCAGCCGCGCGAATCTCATTGGAATAGAACATCGTGTGTAGAGTCATGCCCTTGGTCCCTGGTCGGACAATCACGATGTGTTCACGCTGATGCATGGTGAGTTTTGCGATTGCTCCGTAACCGGACTCTTCCATGGCCTTCATGAGCAGTTGATAAGCCTTCACCCCGGCATCCTCCGGCGTGATGTAATAGGAGGAATCGAAGTAGAGTGGATCCATCTCATCCAGTTTCGCGAACTCCAGGATCTCCATCACGCGCGCCGAGGAAGGCTCGATCTTGTCGAGCTCCTCTTCGTTGAACAGAACGTACTGATCCTTTTCGTATTCGTAGCCCTTCACAATCTCGGACCGTTCCACGTTGCGATTGCAAACGGGACAAAACAGGGGCTGCTTGAGACGCGAATGGCACTCTTTGTGAAGCTGGTTGAAACTGATTCGTTCACCGCGAGCGGCGGCAAACATGCGAACGGGCATCGAAATCAGGCCAAAAGTGAGGTGGCCTTTCCAAACGGTCGTGGCCATGTGGACGCTCCTTCGACAACAGGCTTGGGGCTGTGCCCGAGCTTTTAAGATTAGCCGTCCGCCCCGGCAGGAAGCAAGACCAATCCTGGGCAGGTAGTTTATTAGTCAGCTTGATGTTAGTTTGCATCGGCCCAGGAGGACCCGGGGCCCCGGAAGAGTCTGCGATAGAATGCTTTCATGGCCAAGCTCGGAGAATACCAGCGAAAGCGCCGCTTCGACCGGACGCCGGAGCCGTCCGGCGAGCCCGAACCTACCGCCGGTAAGGTCCAGGACAAGGCCTCCCCGGCCGCCAAACGCACACGCCTGCCAAAGCCGAAACTGCCACAGTTGGAAGTCCGTCCCCGGGCCGAGCATGGCGACACGTTCGTGGTTCAGAAGCACCGGGCAACGCGGCTGCACTACGATTTCCGGCTGGCGATCGATGGGACGCTGAAGTCGTGGGCCGTGCCCAAGGGACCTTCCCAGAGCCACGCCGACAAGCGGCTGGCGGTGCAAACGGAAGATCATCCGCTGGACTACGCCAACTTCGAAGGGAAAATTCCTGAAGGCAATTATGGCGCGGGAACGGTAATGGTATGGGACCGCGGGACTTTTCATGTGGAGGGCAATCTCGACGCGCTGAAGCAATTGGAAAAAGGAGAAATCAAGTTCAGCTTGAACGGTGAGAAATTGCGGGGCAGCTTTGTTTTGGTGAAACTGAAACAGAGCGAAAAAGGCAACGAGTGGTTGATGATCAAGCACAAGGACGGCGCCGAAGATTCCTCCTGGAACATCGACGAGCACGACGGTTCCGCCCTTACGGGACGCACGCTGGAAGAGATTAAGGAGGAGCTACCACCTAAACGCCGGGCAAACCCGATTCATCCGGCTGAGTCGCAAGGCGCACGAAAGGGCGCAATGTCGTCTCGTATTGAACCCATGCTAGCGACGCTAGCCGATCGACCCTTTTCCGATCCCAACTGGCTCTTTGAGATTAAGTGGGACGGTCTTCGCGCGCTAGCCAGAATCGAGAATGATGCTTTGACCCTTCGCTCTCGTACCGGCGTTGACATCGCCAAGCGCTATCCCGAACTGTCCTCTCTTCCCGATGCTTTGGCCGCCCGCCAGGCTATTCTTGACGGAGAGATCGTCGCTTTGGATGCCCAAGGTCACAGCGACTTCGAACGCTTGCAGGAACGCATGCACGTGCGCGCCCCCAACGAAAACTTGGTCGCGCAGATTCCTGTCGTTTACTTCGTCTTCGATCTTCTCTACTGCGACGGATACGACCTTCGCGAAACCCCACTTCTCGATCGCAAGCAGCTCCTGCAACGCTTGCTGCACACGTCCGAGCAGTTTCGCTACTCCGACCATCAGTTAGAGCACGGAAAAGAGTTGTTCGCGCTTGCGGAACAAAATGGCTTGGAAGGGATCGTCGCGAAGCGAGCCGACAGCCCGTATGTTTCTGATCGAAGCCCGTACTGGGTGAAGCTGAAGGTTACCAAGACAGTAGACGCGGTCGTCAGTGGCTGGACCGAATCTCGCACCTCCGCTCTTCCCTTTGGCTCACTGCTGTTGGGCCTGTATCAAGGCAAAAAACTTCGATTCATCGGGCACGTTGGCACCGGATTTGACGCGAAAAAGCTGAAGGAATTGACTAGCAAGTTGAAAGAACTGGCAGCTCCCACTTGCCCGTTCGACGCCGTGCCCGAAACCAACGAAAAACCGTCCTGGGTCTCTCCCACCCTGGTCGCCCGCGTCAAATTCAGCGGATGGACGCAGGAGCATTCCTTACGCCATCCCGTTTTCGTCGCGCTTCGCGAGGACGCGCGCCCCACGGATTGCCAATGGGAAAACGAGGTTGCCACTGCCGCACCTGCCGCAGCCCCAGCCGTAGTTCGCGCACCCGAAGTCGTCGGCCGCGTGCTCACCACAACAGCCCAGATCGAAGCCGAGTTGTTCAAAGGGCGCTCAGAAATCGTCACCATTGAACTGGATGGCAAACGGCTGCGGCTAAGCAACCTGAACAAAGTCTATTTTCCCGAGTCGGGCCACACCAAACGGAATCTGCTGGCCTACTACTACCGCATGGCGGATTTCATCCTGCCTTTTCTTCGCGATCGGGCTTTGGTCTTGCGGCGCTACCCCGACGGAATCAAGGGACAGGCTTTTTTTCAGAAGGACGTGCGCGAAGGCTTGCCGGAGTGGTTCAAGACGGTTCCGGTGGATTCCGAACATCGCGGTGAGGTAATTCAATACGCTACGGCCAACGACCGTAGTTCCCTGCTTTTCCTGACGGGTCTGGGTTGCATCGATCACAACCCGTGGTCCAATCGTTATGACGATGTCGATCATCCCGACTATTTCTTTTTTGATTTAGATCCCTCGGATGGTACGGAATTCTCTGTAGTCGTGACCATCGCTAGAGCACTTCACGAAAAGTTGGATGAATTGCGGTTGGTAAGCTTCCTGAAAACTTCAGGCGCGACGGGAATCCACATCTATTTACCGGTCGAGCCGATTTACACGTACGAGCAGTTGCGTACCTTCGGCGAGATTATCGCGCGAACGGTGACTGCTGAGTACCCGAATCTGGTCACTAGCGAGCGCATCGTTGCGAAGCGGCCAGCGGGCCGTGTGTTGATTGACGTTCAGCAAAATGCCCACGGCCGACCGCTGGCTGCCGCGTATTCCATACGCGCTTTCCCTCAAGCGCCGGTCTCCGCTCCCCTGTTGCCCCGCGAATTGCGCCCTAGCCTGCGCCCCGAGACTTTGAACATAAAAACAGTCTCTGCGCGACTAAAAGAGAAGGGTGACCTCTGGGCTGATTTCTGGAAGCGGCGCCAGCGATTAGAGCAAGCCATCGAGCTTCTCAGCGATCGTCTGCCGCCGAGAACCAAGAAAGCGCCTTGATCCTAAGCTGCCCCCGATCCGTCGATAACGAGGACGTGTAGTAGCCCGGTGGCTGGCGAAGCGAGTGTTAGAGCCCATGGATAGGCGTGAAAGCCGCCACGACAAGAGAACACGCGTGCTCAGGAATTCGCACCCGTAAGGTGTGCGATTC
>DATHIB010000191.1:0-26723 GCA_035490055.1 Candidatus Limnocylindria bacterium
CGACCGATCGCTTCGTGAATTTGTTTCTCCTTCTGCAACTGGCCTTTCTCAATGCGCGCCTGCAGTTTCCCCAAGTCTTTCTTCAACCGCTGCTCGTGGCTCTCCCGAATGGCCCGGTCCTTCTCTTTGCGTCCCTCACTCCACCGAGAACAGAAGCTTCGATTCTCACCAGCGTCCAAATTCAATCTGCTGGGTCGAGGAAATGGCAGGGAGTGGAAAATAAAAAGAAAAACTGGTGCCGGGGCCCGGATTACACCGTTCGCACTCTGCAATTCTGGGTATCGTTAGCCGGGTAACTCTAGGTTTTTTGGCTCGAACCCCGCCGCCCCTCCCAAATGCCCTATTGAATTGGTTGCCCTTTGCTGCCGTCACCTCAGGTTTTTTAAGTTACAGAACCGAGTTTTGCTTCCCAATCGCTCCTCCAGATTTTGGGCAACCGAATAGTGCTTTGTTCGTGTGACCTGCAGGCGCTTGCTCCGTCTGGGGAAGGCACCGAGACC
The DNA here is from genome assembly GCA_035490055.1 of Candidatus Limnocylindria bacterium. GTDB lineage: Bacteria > Acidobacteriota > Terriglobia > Acidiferrales > UBA7541 > Acidiferrum. The sequence continues at coordinate 501 of DATHIB010000191.1, forward strand.
GAGGGACCGGCCACTTTAGGGATATGTTGAACTTCATGTGAGCATGACAGATGTTCCTTTCCACCGTCTTGCCTGCGTCAATGGGCAAAGTCAGTGTTATCGGATTTTTTCGATTATCGCAGGGTGCAATCGCGACTCTTCTGATCGCATTGGCGGGCAATAACGATTGCGCATCGCTGGCACTGGATGAACACCGACAGATTACTGTTGGTTCCGAAATTGGTCCACCACTGCAGGTCTGCCGAAGGTGCTGCCCGAGCCAGAACGCCCGACAGCCAGGTTCCGCGCCGGAAGATTGTAAGTGACGCTGTTGAGGCGTTGGAGATAGCTCACCACGCCTTGATAAAGACCCTCGGCCAGCCGCTGCCGGTACTCGCCCTTCTTCAGAAGCTGCTCGTCGGAAGGATTGCTCAGGAAGGAGATTTCGGCCAGCGCCCATGGCATATTCGCGCCGATCAAGACCACAAACGGGGCGCGGTGCACGCCGCGGTTCCGCGAGCTTTCGGCGGAGCGCTGGACGTGCAGGCTGAGCGAGTCCTGAATGTCTTCGGCAAACTCCCGTGACTCTTCGATCTTTTCGTTGCTCGCAATCTCCTTCACCAGTTCCTGCAGGTCCGACACCGTTTCCAGAACCGTTGCGTTCTCACGTGCGGCGACTTCCATCGCCTCCCGGCTGCCTTTGAGATTCAAATAATAGGTCTCGACGCCACGAGCCGCGTTATACCGGCTCCAGTTCGCGTGAATTGACAGAAAGAGTCCAGCTTTCATCTTGTTGGCGATGTTGGTGCGCTCTTCGAGCGGGATAAACGTATCGTCTGTACGCGTGAAGATGATTTCCGCGCCGGGGAGCCGCTGCTCGATGATCCGGCCGAGCCGCAGCGAGACGTCCAAGCAAAGATTCTTTTCCACTAGGCCCGTGGGCCCGATCGTGCCGGTGTCATGGCCGCCATGGCCCGGATCAATCACAATGCTGCCAATCTTCAGTCCCAGGGTGCGCGTCAGAAAAGACTGCACGGGTGTCGCGCTTGCCATTGCAGGGCCGATAGCGGGGGTTGAGGGGTCGGCTGGCGGGCTCGGATCTTGCGGACCCGGCACGGGCGTCGCAATATCTGCAACGACCGGGGTAGGCGAGTCTCGCAGTTGCCGGCCCGCTCCACCTCTGGAATAGAGCGGCAAAAGACCCGAAAGCACAAGTGCTACACCAAGAGCTAAAGTGCCCCCGGCCCAGCTGCCTCTGGAAACTGCCGGGTAGGAAAGCACAGGCGTGCGTTGCGGGGCAGGAGCCGTCGGTCGTCCTGCCTGAGACGATTTCTGCACTGGATCGATTGCGTCAATGAGAGCGATCTGGTCCACGTGACTGGAAGCGACTTGCTTTGGCACTGAGAAGTCGCACCGGGAGGTAGTAGGATCAGATTGCGCCTTCTGCGGTGGCGGAAGTGGCGGCGTGATTTGTGGCTTCTGCACCGGAGGATCGGAGAGTACGGAGGTGCGGTGCGGCGCGGGACCCGTCGGCCGTTCCGCCTGAGACGGGTTCTCCCCAGGATAGATTGCGTCGCTGAGAGCGCCGATGACTGATCCAAGCATCAAGTGGGGTGACTTCTCAGAGGGAAACCCGGTCGTTCCTACTCGCATGGACCAGACCTTGGGCCCATCGCCTAAATTGTTTTGATTCCGGTCTGAAAAATCGCCACGGGCAATGCCGGCACAAGAAAGAGGCGGTCTTTGCGGGGGACGTGGGGCCTGGGGAACTTGCAGCATCGGCTCTGGCGGAGTGACCTCGCACTCGACAACAACCTCCCGTGCATCGTTGGAATCGACCTGCTTTGGGTCCAATTCAGCCTTGAACACGCTTGAATAAGGACTGATCGGTGCCCGCGTCAACGCAAGAGGCTCTTGGGTGGCCAGGCAACTCCGCTCGAGAGGATTCATGTCGAGGTCGGCCAGAACTTGGTCCACGATAGTGGAATCGATCTGCTTGCGGCCTGCAGCGTACCCAACGAGGAGCGCATTGAAGCACAGGTTGTTGACGTTCCGCGGAATGCCTTCGCTGTGCGCTAAAATCCTTTCAAGAGCCCCAGTGGTGAACAACGCCCCCCCCCGGTAACCAGCTGCCTGAAGCCGGTGTTAGATGTACCCAACGGTTTCCGCCCGCGTAAGTGGCTCCAAGCGACTCAGGATTGAAATTCGCTGCCTAAGCTGTGTCAGGCTGGGTCGCGACAGCTTTTCCGCCAATTGCGTCTGGCCGACGAGAAGGATTTGTATCAACTTCGCACTGGTCGTCTCGAAGTCGGATAGCAGTCGGACCGTCTCCAGCACGGAGTTGTCGAGGTTGTGGCACTCGTCAATGATCAGCACAAAGCGCCGGCCGGCCAGTAGCTCGCGCGCCAGAAACTGGTTCAATCTCTCGTGCATCGTGACGATATCTTGACCCGCAGCATCGAGTCCCAAGCCACTGAGCAGGTAGCGCAAGAGCTCACGCGAATCACACTGGGTCTGAAACAGGAAGATCGCACGAGACGTCTGCTCGAGTTGCTTCAAGAGTTGGAAGACCAAAGTGGTCTTGCCCATGCCCGGCTTCGCAATCAGGGCCAGAAAGCCACAGCCGGCTTCGATGCCGCAGGATAGGGAATTGAACGCCTTGCTGTGGGTTCGGCTGGGACAGATAAAGCGCGGGTCCGGCGTCACGCCGAATGGCTGCTCTTTCAACCCGTAGAATTCCAGGAACATAGAGCTGCTACCTCCATTGATTGACACCCCGGGTCACCTAGCGAAAGACCCGGCCGGTCCCCGGTTAGATCGCGAGACGCTATAATTAAGACTCCCGAAATTGGATGGTCTGGAGGTGTTGAGGCGCCTGCGCGCGGATCCCCGCACAAAACGCCTTCCCGTGGCGATTCTCACTTCCTCAGGGGGGCAGGATCGGATCAACTGTTACAATCTGGGCGCGAACAGCTATTTCCGCAAACCCGTCACTTCACTCAATTTATCGATGCCTATACCCTTGCAACCATGGACAAGACCGTTATGAGGCCTGGGCCTTACAGGCATGAGCTGATTCGTGTTTCCGTTGTCGAAGCCACTCGAATGGGCGGCCAGTTGATTGCCGATGCTCTCAAACGCTCGAGGAATAGGTTCGACGCCCGAGCGGTTATCGGCGATTGTTCAGATACCCTTCTGGAACTACTGAACCAGGAACCCGACGTTGCCGTGATCAGCGTCCAACTACGGGATGGTCCGTTTACTGGTCTTGAGATTCTCCGCCAACTGTGCGCTTCTCGACGGAAGACGGCGGCCGTCGCGCTATTAGATTCCGATGAACGTACCCTCGTCATGGACGCCTTCCGAGCCGGTGCCCGAGGCGTTTTCTGTCGCGATCATTGCTTGCAGGGCCTACCCAAGTGCATCCGGAGAGTTCACGAGGGGCAAATCTGGGTCAGCAACAGCGAGCTAGAGTTTCTCATCACGTTCATTGCCAACGCGCGGCCAACACAATTGATCGAGACCGGCTCGATGAGTTTGCTGACTCCCGGTGAGGTGGAGGTCGCGCGGCTGGTGGCCGAAGCGTTGCCGAATCAGGAGATCGCGCTTAAACTCGGGGTGAACGAGCATACGGTTCGGAACTATGTGTTCCGCATTTTCGAAAAGCTGGGGCTCTCGAACCGAGTGGAGCTGGCCCTTTACGCCCTCAGTCGGCCAGGGGCAGTTCAAACGACCTTGGATCCAGGGCAGAACTATCAAGCATTACAGCGGAGTTCTGGACCTGTTAGAGGTTAAGCCGAACAGAAACTAGCAAATTGGTTTGTTTTGCGCTCCTTTGTGTAGCCACTAAATGTCTTATTTTGTGCTTGACTCGTGCTGCCGGCCGCAAATCACACGAGCTCCTACCACGAAGAAGAAATCCAGTTGTCGATTCAAATGCCCCAGGCTGACCAATTTATAGCAACGGCGAAGCTGATAACGCGGGTCGGTGCGATCGATTTGCTGGGCCCCTCCATTTACGTCAACGAAGAGGCTGTTTCCATCCTTTGTTACCCTGAAAGCCCGCTCAGGAATGAAAGTCGTGGCTATTCTCTGGTGCGCACGATAGACCCGCTGCTCCCCAAGCAAGACGGTTCGTTGTGCTCGCAATTTCCCAATGAATTTGCTTCTGGGAAAAGACATTATCAAGTCCAAGTGTTCACGCTGAATTCCTATTTGGAGAAAGGCACGGGACCAACCTTGGCTTTGTTGCTCGAGAGGAATCGCCGAGCGTCGCTTGATCTCTCGAGAATCTGTCAGAAATTCCGCTTGACGCCGCGCGAAACCGAGACCCTCAAGCTTCTGACGCAGGGATATACAACCAGGCAGATCGCCAGCCGGATGCACATCAGTCCGAATACTGCGAAGACTTTCTTGAGATTTGTCATGTTCAAGACGGGAGCTTATGACCGGTCTGGAGTCCTGGCCAAAATCCTGCAGCTTTCGAAAGATGACGCAGTGAATCGGGCACACCCATACGAGCGGCTGATGGCTATCTAGATTGCTGTAGCGGCTAAACCCGCAGGCCATGACCACAAACCGGTTTTTACCTGCCCGAGGCGAGGAGCGTATCCCTCAGATTACGTATTGGAGGCCGATTCGGTAGTGCCGGCTCCGAGGCGGGCGGTCTACCCAACGGACTTGAACCAGCGTGGGGATCTGGGCAGGAAAGCGAGCTAGCTTGAGCTGGCCCTGAAGAAGAACCGACTCTCTAGGGGCGTGAGTCGCAAGCAGGCAGAACCCGCCGTCAGAGATATTCTTTACTTGGCCCCGGAAGCTCAGCGCTCCTTTCTGACCGTGAACCGCAGCCAACTCGCTACCCTCGAACTTTCCGTCGATCGGATAGCGCGAATGGCCTCGTTTAACCAGCGATTTTATGCCCATCTCATTCCGAGAAGAACGCCCGGATTTCCGGTACATCTATGAAGGACCAGATGCCATTGGCTTCCATTGCGCAGTTTCTTCTCTGCGGCTAATCTCCTTACTACGGCAGCGTGACGTTGTTGAAGAATTCCCCCATAGTCGGCGCGCTTGAGGCGGCACCGGGAAAGACCGTGACGCCGAGGCCTCCGAGCATAAGGCGCAGAGTGCTCTGGTGCTGGTACAGAGTCGTGGACTGGTAGCCGGCTTTTGAGGCTGCGGAGATGAGCACGTTGACGACACGACCACCGCCATGCGTATTATCATTGTCCGATTCATCGGTGGTGATGATGAGCAAGCCGTCTTTCTGGAACAGTGCGCTCTTGATGAGCGGATCGATGTGGGTCTGGAGCCAAGTGTCCGCGGTGGTGATGCTGCAATCATGCGCGTCGTTGCAAAGGTTCGGAACAATGAACGAATACTCAGGAAGGGTGCCACTGGCCAGATCGATGGCAAATTGGGTGAAGGGGACGAGATTTTGTACTTGCGTCGGGCTGTTTTGCACGTCCGTCAGGTAGGCCAGAGGATTGTGGCGCACGGCGTAGTTCCCCCTGTTGCCGCCGGTGTAGCCGACCGAAGGCAAGTCTTCGGCATAGGACTTCCATGTCTTACCCGCGGCAACGAGTTCGCGCACAACATTGTCGACGGAAACGGGGAAGCTTGAAGGCGTCTGGTTGTCGTCGTTCGTCAGGACTTGGCCAGTGGCGAGCATCAAATAGTTGCCAATGGAAGGATGTGTGTTGCCGTAATATTGCGTGGCGAGGCCGTACTGGCTGATGAGGCCATTGAGATAAGGCATCGCGGTAGTGCCGATCACGCTGGAGTAGTTTGTGTTTTCCTCCACAATGATAATGATATGGCCGAAGGGAGCAACCGCGGCTGTATTGATGGTGATGGTAAGGCTGGCGGAGGCCGTTTGCGCGACAGTGTCCTGTACTTGGATGGTGGAGGTGAACTGGCCGGCGGTAGTTGGCGTGCCAGATATGACTCCGCTGGAGGGGGCCAGGGTGAGCCCGGGGGGAAGTTGGCCCGAGGGCTGAGACCAGGTGTAGGGGGGCGTGCCGCCTGTGGCCTGCAGCGTCGCGCTGTAGGCTGCCTGTATCCGGCCAGCAGGTAGACTGGTAGTGGTGATTTGGAGCACGGGGGTCGGGTTCACCGTAAGCGTGGCTGTATTGCTGGTCACGCTTCCCACGGAATTGCTGACCATCACGCGGAACAGCGCGCCGTTGTCCGCCGAGGTCGTCACGGGCGTAGTGTAGCTGGCTGATGCGGCCCCGCTGATGGCTGTCCCATTCTTCTGCCACTGGTAACTCAACGGCGCGGTGCCCGTTGCCACCACCATGAACGCGGCGGTCTGCCCCACCGTCACCGTCTGGCTGGCTGGCTGCGTCGTGATCGAAGGCGCCACTGCCGTCGCATTCACCGTAAGCGTGGCCGCGCTGCTGGTCACGCTCCCCACGGAGTTGCTGACCATCACGCGGAACAGCGCGCCGTTGTCCGCGGAGGCCGTCGCGGGCGTAGTGTAGCTGGCTGACGCGGCCCCACTGACGGCCGCCCCATTCTTCTGCCACTGGTAACTCAACGGCGCGGTGCCCGTTGCTACCACCATGAACGTGGCGGTCTGCCCCACCGTCACCGTCTGGCCGGCTGGCTGCGTCATGATCGAAGGTGCCACCGGAGGCGGATTTGAGCTGGCGACATTTCCTGCACATCCAGCACTCTCAATCCCAACGGTGAGAAGCAACAAAGACAAAACCACGCCCAAACGATTCATGCCCGTATCCTCATCTCTCAAAGTGTTCCCCGGCACGCGGCATCTGGGAGGGGAGGAGCAACTCACCGGAGAAAAACTGTAGCGAGCCAGCCTGTTCTAGCTCGTCTCTTGGATGGCTGGATTCCTGAAGCTTAGACTCTTACTTTCCGAACTGTCTACTGCTCTGAAGGCCAGGTAGTGGGTCAGTTTGAACAAACTGATCCAACAAACTGACTCACTACCGCGAAGGCCAGAGGTTGGGTCTAACCCGGCTTACCCTCAGTACAGGAGGTGCTCGTATTCCGGTGGTTGCTCTGCCCAGTCGAACGTGTCGGGGCCAGGGGCACCAGAGGGCATGAGGTAAGTGGTTGTTTGGAAGGCAAGCCGCAATGCGGAATCCCAAGCTTCTCGTGTTTGCCGCTCCGAGAGTGAACAGGCGCGGCAATCTCGTCTAGACGACTCGATCGTTCAATGCTTCCAAAAATCGACTGGCGCGTGCTGTTGGGAAACGTCTTTCGCTTCGCAAGTCGAGAAGGAAGAAAGCACCGCCAGCTGGAAGAGCGCGTCATCGAGAACATTTGTCAACCACCTCAGAAGAGGAATCGCAGACTCAGCTGGAACTGCCGCCCGGGTTCGGCCACATTGGCCAGTCCGAAGAACGTCGACGTCATCGTGCCAACGTAATTCGGGAAATTGACATGGTTCAACGCGTTGAAAGCATCCACTGCGAACTCAATGGAGGGCGGGTGCTCTCTGTGTGCCAGGCGCCAGCGCCGCGCCAGCCTGAAATCGACGTCCGTGTATCCGGGCCCCCGGCCAGCATTGCGCCAAAGCCCGGGCGGCCGATCATTGAAGACGTTATCCCCGTCGGGGTCCGTTCCAGTAGTAATGTTGTACGGGAGACCGGACCACGCGTTGAGGATACCGGCCGCGCGGAAGCCCGCAGGCAGACTGTATAGGAACATAAGATTGAGGCGATGCCTGCGGTCGTAGTTCGAGCGTCCCCATTCGCCCTGCAAGTCATAGTTATTGCCGGGAAGAGAATACATGCTGCTCGCGCTATCCAAACTGCGCGACAGGGTGTACTGAGCCACGACGTCCGCTTTGCGGAAATGGCCTTTGTAGGTTATGACAGCGCTATAGCTTCGTGACGTTGCCGAAGACTCGAATTGATTAATATTGATGAAGTGGGGATCCGGAAGAATCATGGTTCCCGGGAGGGGAGCGTTGACGTCTCGTGTGCGGTAGAGTCCCACACCACGCACGGTCATTAATTCCAGCGTAAGAAAATTCCGTCCGCGCCCCAACTTGCGCTCAACCGCCAGGCTTCCTTGCAGGAGATAAGGAAGGCGGATACCAGGGTCAATGGTCACGATGCTGGGGGTGGCCTGCCCAGGGGGTACTCCTGAAAGGAATGGGTTCGGATAGCTGGGATTGGAAATGACGATTTGGCGGATAGCTGACCCGCCATATAGAAGGCTTTGTTGCTCCATGAGCACGGGTTGCCGCTCGTAGAAAATGCCGAAGCCCCCCCGGAGGACGGTTTGTCCTTTCCCCGGAGCATAGGCGAAGGCGAGCCGCGGAGCGAAGTTCTTGTAACGGGACACGTTTGATTGGAACTGATGGCGCAACCCGAGCATAACGGAAAACGAAGGCCGCACGCGGATGTCGTCTTCAAAGAACGTGAAGAACTCATGCTGAGCGAAATTCACTGTCGGGGTGCCCGTGTTCATCGTAAAGAGGGCAGGCATGCCGTTCTCGTAGTCACTCAGGTTTGAAAAAGTAAACGTGCCGCCGAAATTAGAGCTGTCCTCGGCATTAAAGAATCTCGTTCGGATTCCGCCACCAAAATGGAAAGCGTGCCTGCCGTGGAAGATGGAAGCTACGTCTTCAACATCTCCCATCTGTTCTGTTACGCGATTGGAAATCTGCGCACCGCCGGAATTAAAGGCGCCAAGCACCAGGAGCGCGGGCTGGTTGTTGACGCTGGCGATGCTTTGCCGTTCCTGCTTGTAGGTCAAGCGCACTTGGTTCCAAACGCTGGCTGACGGCGTCGCGGTTTCCAGAATTTTGACTTCGTTCTCGTGGTTGAAGATCTTTGTTCCCTGTTCGGGCAGGTTGAAACCGCCAATCCCCTGATTGTCGAGCGTCCGGTCCAGAAATTTGTACAATACAGATATTCTGTGAACGGGGCTTAGGCGCTCGTCAATTCGGCCAAACAAGTGCAGACTGTGCACGGGAGCTCTGGCGTTCTCTGTCAGAGGTCCCAACGGCGTCAGCGCGGAAACAACCGAACTGTCGTTGAACACGTGGTAGCGTGCCGACAGGAGGAAGGTTGCGGTATTTGAAATCGGCCCGTCGAGTTCCGCCTCGCCTATTCCGCGCTGTTGGAGAGGACGAACCGAAGCAAAAGCATTCCTCGCGTCCAGTGCGGAATTCCGGAATAGCATGACGATATTGCCTCGGTAGCGGCTGCGGACCCCGCGCTTGGTCGTGACCTCCAACCGCCCCTTGCCCGGTCGGCCGAATTCGGCCGAATAGGGATTTTGGTCTACGGCCACGTTCTTCACGCTCGACGAGGGGAGGTCGAGGGAGTTGGTCACAACTCCATCCACGACGATTTGCGGGCTGTTGGAGCCGTTGCCGAACACCGAGGGGGCAAGAAATAGGGAGGGTACAGCCAGCGGGTCTCCATTCTTCGTCGGCACGTTCATTGTCATATGCTCATTGAACTGAACGTCGTTGTGATTCTCTTCCGCAAGAAGGACCGGCTGATCGCCGGCACTTACGGTCACCTTCTCGGCGACACTCGATATCTTCAATTTCACGCGGATGGGCCGAAGTGCCGCAGGACCCACGGTGACGGCAATTTGCGCTTCCTTGAAGCCGGGAGCGTTTACACTCAGCATGTACTCGCCCTCAGGAACATTTTTGAGTGCAAATCCACCTTCCTCGTCGGTTGTCGTGGTGAGGGGTTGCCCTCCCCCTGCCTTGGTCAGCGCAACAATGGCATCCGGCACGGCCGTGCCGTCGGGTCCATCGGCGACTCCCCTCACAGTTCCTGTGTTCTGAGCTGCCGTTTCCATGGAAAATACGGCCGCCAGGAGAATGAGAGCGCATAGGTATCGTAAGATCATCGTAGTTCTCGACTTTCCTCAGAAGTAGTGAAGACAGTGGGCCCCTGCCCAGAAACCTGAAGCTGATGAAGATAGGCGTATCGGCCCTTTCGAGCCAGTAGCTCTTCGTGGGTGCCTTCCTCAACGATTTGCCCGCCGTCGATGACGATAATGCGGTCCGCAAGGCGCACGGTGCTGAGACGGTGGGCGATGACGAGCGTGGTGCGCCCAGCCGCCGCGCGCTCCAGCGCGTTGATGACAGTGCGTTCGGCGACGGCATCTAGACCGCTTGTAGGCTCGTCGAGAATCAAAATGGGTGCGTCGCGCAACACGGCACGGGCGATGGCGATGCGCTGCTTTTGCCCGCCGGATAAAGTGGTTCCCCTTTCACCCACGGGGGTCTCGTAGCCGTCCGGAAGCCGGCGAATGAACTCGTCTGCGTTTGCCGTTACGGCGGCGGCGCAGATTTCGTCGTCAGTTGCGTCGGTCCGGCCGAAGGCGATGTTGTCCCGGATGGTACCGCTCAAAAGCAACGACTCTTGGAGGACCATACTGATCTGCTCGCGGAGCGAGTGAAGGGAATAATTCCGGATGTCTTCTCCGTCAATCAAGACCGCGCCTGCGGAAGGGTCGTAGAAGCGAGGAACGAAGCTCACTAGGGTGCTCTTTCCCACCCCAGACGGCCCTATGATCGCCAGTTTCTCTCCCGGCGAGACGCAAAGGTTGATATGAGAAAGAACTATTACACCGGGCTCGTACTCAAATGACACGTCCCGAAACTCGATGCCGCCGAAGAATTTCGGAGCCGGCCGTGAGCGTTTCCGGTCTCTGACCTCACTCCGATATTGCAAAACCTCCACGATTCGCTCGGCGCCTACGCTCGCCTTGGTGAAGGTATTTGCCGAACGTGAGATGGCTTTCATGGGGGAGTAGAAGTTATTCATGTAGGCAAAGAAAATGACCACGTCCCCGGTTGTGAGCTGACCGGCGAGAACGCTCCTGGCCCCGTACCACATCATTATGGTCAGCCCTATGGCCGCCAAGAAATCCACCACCGGCGCGATCCGCGCCTGATACCGCACGCTCTCCAGAAACGCCTGAAGACTGCTTTCACTTTGCACCTGGAAGCGCTCGTCGATCTGGTCCTCTTGCGCCAGCCCCTGCACGATGCGAATGGAGGCCAGCGTTTCCTGGGCGAGTGAAGCCAGCAGTCCCGTGCTGGCGCGTGCTTTGCGAGTTGCGCGCTTGATGAGGCGCTTGTGGCGATAAACTATCCAGAACATCAGCGGGGCGATCGAGAGAGTAGCGAGAGCGAACCTCCAGTTGAGCCAGAACATCAGGACAGCCATGCTGGTCAGCAACAGCGTGTTGCTTCCGAAAACGATGACGCCGTTCGCAATAAAGTCTTGAATCGATTGAATGTCGGAGGTCAACCGCGTAGTCAGGTCGCCTGTCTTTTGGGTGTCGTGGAAACGCAGGGATAAGCGTTGCATGTGGGCGAACAGGTCCCGCCGCAAATCAAAGACAAAGCGCTGGCCGACATTGCCGAGGAGGCGTGTGTAGCAGTATGTGGTTAGACCGGTGATGAAGGCGATGAAGAGTACGGCCGCGCAAGAGCCGTACAGGATTTGCATCTTCGTAAATGGCGCGCTATCCAACCATGCGTGGATCAGAGGCGCGCGACTTGGTTTATGCGAAAGCACTCGATCAATCACGACCTTGAGAGGCCAGGGACGCATGACGGTCAGCAGGGAGTCGAGCACCATGGCTAGGAGCGCAAGGACGATCCTCCCCCAGTGGGCACGAAGAAGACGCAGAAAGTAACGAAAGTTTCTTTTTTCGGCACTCTCAGGGTTGGATTGACGAAACATTTCTCGGGTGTCTCCTCCCTTCAAAAACTTCTGCGCGGACTTTCGAGCCTGCGGCTTTTGCCGAGATTTGCGGCCTGTGCGCGCGGTTCCCCACGGGATTGCGTCACACTCAATTTTCCGACTCCGCAAACCGCCCAGCTTCCTCGAGCAGCGCGTCGACTACATGCTTCCCGTCTCGATTGCGGCGGACCACCGCTTCGACATATGCGAGTTTCAGGTAAGCAATGGCTGCAAACAGGCGTAGCCTCGAGACGGAAAAACAAGCGGACTCCGAGGCATAGGAATCCTCAAACCGGGCGGCGAGCGCGTCCAGGGAACTGATCGCCCCGGACGAAACCAGGGCCAGAAATCGCAAGTGGGCCACAAAGTGGGCTACGTCGAACAGGGGATCGTATTGGCAAAACTCATCGAAATCCAATCCGGTGAAACGCCGGCCTTCCACGATGAGGTGTTCCGGGGAAAAATCGCGGTGTGTGGGGGCCCACGTCAGCGGCTCGAGCCTCAGAAACCGATGCTTAATGTGGTCTAAAACATCGCCAAAGGCACGTCCGGTCTCTCGATGTACCGAAGTCAGGCTGCGCTTCCGGACCTCGAGCATATGGAGGTGGCGCGAGAAGCTGTAAATACGCCCGCCATGAAAACCGCAGGTATGCAGCCGGTGCAGCCACTTGGCGGCCCCTTCCACGGCTCGAAGAGCGCCCTGTCCGGCAAGAACAATATCGCGGAGAGACGGGCCGTCCTCCCAGCTCAGGACCAGGACCTGCCAGGTCGGGTGGTAAGCCAGCGGCTCCGCAATCGTGAATCGCCCTCGCGAGAAGCCGCAATGCCAGAGCCGCTGACAATTCTTATAAACACGCGCTCCATGACCGGCTGTGTAGAACTTCGCAAAAAAACAATGGCGCTTACCCGGCATCCCAGGCGCAGCGCGCATCTTCACTTCCAATTTCACAATGCAGCGCTTCCCGGGAACGTAGCGGTGAACGAACAGACGGTCGTGCGTCAGGTCGATGCGGCTTCCCAAACGGCTACGCAATAGCGGGGTCAACACCGCCAGAAGCTGCTCCGGATAATTGAGCAATGCTAATCCCGGCAGAGCGGGATCGTCGGGGACGGCGACGCGGGTGCCGGGTGCTCCTGCTCCTACCGTACAAAAAACGCTAGGCTTTCGCCTAACCTCTCGTATCGTTTTGCCTACCATAGAACTGACCGGCATAAGAGTTATCATCCTTGAAATTACCCGCTGCAGCTTCTCGCATCTGCTTCGCAGGAGCACCTTAAGGCGCTTTGGGCAGGGGCTGGACTGATGCGAATCCTTTAGGACTCAATTCCTCAGAACTTGAATCCCTTCATCTAGCATCGCCGCAACTTTCTTTTCCCACTGGGGAACCTGAGCCTTCATCGCGCAGTACTTGGCCAGCTTCAAACACATCGCAGCCCTGTAAAAGGGAAGTCGCGGCAATATCTCTGTGCCCCTCTCCCCTACGTAGGTTTCGAGGAATAAATCGGCCAACCAGTTGAGCGCGCAAATCGAGTGGAGATGGCCAAGCGCCAGGCGCTCGGTTGCCACGACAAATCTCGCGACGTCACGGGCGGGGTCCGCCACGTCATATCCGTCCCAGTCAATCGTCATCGTCTGGCTGTTTGTTAGCAAGACGTGGTCTGGACTGTAGCTGCCGTGGCCAGCTAGGTCTTCCGTGCCGCCCAGCTTTGGAAGTTCAGCCTTCAGTCGCCTGAAAAGCTCTTTCGACTTTTCTGCCAACGGGCCACCAAGGGGAGCCAGCCGACCCGCCCAGCGCTCTAGCTGGGCGAACTGCGCCTGCAGCGAAGTGACCGGGCCCCTTCTTGGACCCACATCTTGGAAACGTGCCAGCCAAAGTGCAGAACGCCTGGCGGCCTCAACCTGCAGATGCGGGTCCGTACCCAGGAAGACCTCTCGAACCGCCAACCCTTGAACTTTTTCTACCAGAAGGAGCCGAAGAGAAGGCACATAGGCCAACGCCTGAGGAGTCGAGAATTTCGAAGTCCGATCGAAGCCTGCGCGCTCTAGCTCTCCTAGGTATTCGTAAATGTCGGGGCGTTCCACGGCGTAAATCTTCCCGATCAAGTCGGGAGACATGCCTCCGTTCTTCCGGGCGATTTCAAGCGTGCACCGGTTTCCGGTGTGCCATCGCAGCACGCGCGCTCGAAATTCTTGCGGGGAGTCCGATTTCCAATGCGCCTGGGTGAACAAATCAAGTTCTTTTGCCAATTCTTCTTGATCGAACAGAGCAGCGAGCGCCGGATTTCCGCGATCCACAGGTGTTGTGATGAGTTCGAGCATGCGTTTCACCTACGGTTCGAGTTCCCGAAGACCTTGGTCCAGCATGATTTCGGCTCTCTCGAACCATCCGGGATGCTGTTCTCCCACGTCGCGCTTTGCTTCCTGTAAGTAGAGCGCAGCCTTATGGAAGCGCAGGCGAACCTCAACGCCAGGCTGCGAGGCAGCTAGGTACGTTTTCAAAAATGCCTGGGAGGCGCTTTCCAGTTTCCGCACTGCGCCAAGCGCGCCTAGGGCCAGGCGCTCGAGATAGATAAGGAACATTGCCGCGTCGCGGCAGGGGTCGGCAATGTCATAACAGTCCCAGTCGAACGCTACTGTGCAGCGTTGAGGAAGAAGGAACAGATGCTCAGGCTTGTAGTCGCCGTGCCCGGCGCACATCATCTCGAGGGCTGGCGGAGAGACAGCCAGACGCTCAAATAGTTTGCGCGCCTTGTATGCAAAGGGCATGCGCGCCTCGACGATGAAGCGCACCCTGCGTTGGCCGTGCCTCAGGATTCTCTGGACGTCCATAATCTTGCCCTGCCGCGGCGCAAGAGCCTGAAACCGTGCAAGCCACAGGGCGCACTGCTCCGCGGCCTCCGCGCACTCGCCTGGATTTCCATCAAGGAACACGCGCTTGGCGAGCATGCCTTCGACCTTCTCCTGCAGAAGTAGGCGCAAAGAGGGCAGGTAGGTGATGGGACGAGGAATCGAGAACTCCGCCTCCCGGTTCAAGCCCGCCTGCCAAATCTTCTTCATGGCCTCGAACACGTCGGCACGGTCTCGCAAGTAGACCTTTCCGATCAGGTAATGCCGGCCCTTCTCCGTTCCGATGACAATTTCCAGCGTGCATCGGTTGCCCATTTGCAATTTGAGTAGCCGCGTCTGGGTATCGTTCACGCAGCGCGCCCCCCAGTGCGCGTACGCAAGCTCACGAAGATGCCTTCTCCATTCCCCCGAGTCGAGAACCGCTGCGAGCCCCGAAGGGTCAGGACCCACCGTGTCTGGGACGAATTCCAACCTAGTTTGCATCTTCATACCCCGCGAGTTCTCGAAGCCCTCGTCCAGCAAGATTTCGGAAGGAGTGTTTCAGAAGTATTGTCGAGTTTTTGTCAAGCACACACAGTCCTCAAACGGCCTTGCACCACCTTCGGTTCGGCCCACTCCACGACACGCGCTGCATTTCGCTCCCACGTAAAAGCTTGGCTAGCGCTTCTGGCGTTTCTGCCTAGTTCCTCCCGGAAAGTAGGGTTTTCGGCCAACCGGTAGAGACAGTTCACAAGACCCGCCCGGTCGCCTGCTTCATAAAGCAGACCGCTCACACAGTGGTTGATGACTTGAGCTACCTGGCCTGTGCGGCTCGCCACCACCGCCCGCCCCGCGGCCATGTATTCGAAAAGTTTGAGCGGCGAGTAGTAAAAGTTTCCGATGGCTGGATAGGGCGCCACGGCCACGTCCATCGTCGCCAGGTATCGAGGAATGTCTTCATGAGCCACCACACCAGTAAATGTGACGGCTTTTTCCAGACCTGCTTGCCGCGCGCGGTCCTGCAGATTGCTTTTCAGTGGGCCGTCTCCAATCAAGAGCAAGTGGGATGACGGCTCGATACGATGGAAGTCTTCAAAAGCAGCCAGCAAGAAATCCGCTCCATGCCACGGCTTGAAGCTGCCGACGAAGCCGATGACAAAGCAGTTTTCCAGATCCGCGTGTTTCCGCGCGCCAAGGCCGCCATCCGCCATCAACCAGCGAGCATCCACGCCGTTGGGCAGAACTTGCACATGGGTCGAGTTCACGCCCGTTTCCGTGAGGTGACTCGAAAGCGCTTCGGAAACTGCAATCACGAGATCGGCCCCTCGCCACACGAGACCCTCGATTCGGCCAGCTAACCAGGGGCAAGTCATTCCGCCACGATAGCGCTGTTGTTCGTAGACCAGCGGCGCGTTCACCTCGAGGACAAATGGCAAACGACAACATTTGGTGGCGCAAAGCCCGGCCAGTCCCCACAAGCTGTAGCGCTCGTAGATGAAGTCTGGGGAGAAACCCCGCACAGCCGCTGCGGCAGTTCTAAAGAACCTCGCATTGTGTAAGAACCGCACGGCGTCGGTGTAATGGCGGGGTTGCCGCTGCAAGAACCGATTGGCTCTTCGGATCGCGCTTCCCAGCGAACCGTTCCAGCCGGAGATGGCGCAAGAGGTCACCCTTCCGCCCACCTGGGACTCAACCCACTGCGGGCGGCTGACGCAAGTGCATATCGTCATGACCTCGTGACCCAGTTCCGTCAACGCACGGATCATTGCGCGGATGTGTACGGAGCCGCCGGTCTCCCCCGCCAAATCAATGCTCGGATCAAAGCACAGATAGAGAATCTTCATGGCTTCCTTCGGGCTCAAACAGTCTGAGTAGTTGCGCTGCATTGCGGTCGATAGAAAATCGCTCGCGCACTTTTATGCGTCCGGCGCGCGCCAGTTTTTCGCCAAGATGGGGATCAAGCAGAATCTGATCGAGCGCGTCGGCGAGCTTCGCGGGGCTGCCCGGCGGCACAAGCAGTCCGTCGCAATCGGACTCGACAAGTTCCGGAATTCCGGAAACGGTTGTCGAAACAACGGGTACTCCGCTCGCCATGGCTTCCAGCAGTACCGTGGGAATGCCGTCGCGATCACCCCCCGCAGCAACAACACACGGCAGGGCGAACAAGGTGGCACGCCGGTATGCCTCACGAACGAACTCTTGCGGCTGCGCTCCAAAGAACTTCACGCGATCTCCTAGCCCCAGTTCGACAGCCCGGGCGCCAAGCGCCGGTCTGAGCGGGCCTCTGCCGATAATCTCGACTCGGAATGAGCGGCCGCGCTCGAGAAGGATGTGGCAGGCAGCGATCAAATCGCCGAGACCTTTCTTTTCGATCAACCTGGCTACCGCGAGGATCACTGGAGGGCCCTTCCGCCCTTCGCCAGACGCCCGACACTGGTATTGGCTCAGGTCTGCCCCGTTGTAGATGCAATGCACTTTGCTCCTTGCTGCCGGCTCGAGCAAACTCACAAGTTGGCGCCGGTTGTATTCGCTGATCGTTACGACGGCCTTGGCGTGCTTCATCTTGGAGCGCATGAGCGCCGGCTGCGCATCAACGTAAATGTCTTTCGCATGCGCTGTGAAGGTATAAGGAATCCCTGTCAATTGGTGCGTCAGCATACCCACACTTGCCGGAGCGCTGGCAAAGTGAGCGTGCAGATGGGCGACGGGTTGGCGAACCAAAAGGTCCGCCAGGTAACCGACTTGCAATAGGTTCCGGAAAAGGCTCCAACGGGGCCGCAGCAGAGTCCAAAACAAAGTCCGCAAATAAGCCCTGGGCTGGCGCCATAGCGTCCGGAGGTTGCCCCGCAGGACTGGCTTCCAGCGGTGGCGCAGCGCGAGATAATGGATTTTGGCGCGAACTTGCCTGGCGTCGGCGTGCACCGGCTCGTCTTTGGGGTCCTTGAGCGAGAAGATGCGAACCTGCAAGCCGCGCCGCTCAAGCGCCAGAACTTCGTTTAACACGAACGTCTGTGAAAGACTTGGCCAGGTGCTAACGATATAGGCATATCCGGCGGTCGATCTGGCTTTGCACGGGATAGTAAGCTCTGGAGGCGAGGAGCTCGGCCAAGCGAGCGGCCGCGATTCTTCCTCCGTTTGTTTTAATCGTGGGGTCATATGATGGGCCATCCTTCCATTGCAAGTCCTCCATCAGTTTTCCAGCCATCTTCTTAGGGGACAGATCCCCGGGAAAGATAAAGTCCACAAGGCCGCGTTCGGCAAACAAGCGGGCCCGCATCTGTTGCTCGGCACTCGGGCCAGACCGCGGCACTACGAGCGACTTTTTTCTCAGCTGCAACACCTGGCACAACGAGTTGTAGCCCGCCATGGTGACAACTAGATCGGCCGCATTCAGGTAGCTGAGGCAATCTTCCACATGCGTCAGCACCCGTACCTTCAGGCCTTTTGCCTCTTCGCGCAGCCGTTCACGCTGCTCGTTATCCATCAACGACCCGCTGATAAAAATCGCCTCCACACCTACATGCGGCCCGAGCAGCCTCAGGGCCTTCATGCAGGTCTGCATCATGGGATAAGCGTCAACCCCGCCGCCACCAGTGACCACAATCAGAGGGTGCTCGACTTGTAGCTCTTTGCGCATCTGCTCTTTGCTTTTGTAAGGCTCCTCCGTGCACACATATCCGCAGTAACGGACCATTGGGGCGAACTCTCCGTCGAGCCCGTAGTGGGTGCTGGTATCAAACACCTCTTGGCAGCCATAGATGAAAATTTCGTCATAATATTTGCGAATCGCTTGGTAAGATCCTTCACGTTCCCACAGCCTGCGTGTGACTTCTGGGCAATCCAGAATGTCTCTGATACCCAGGACGATTAGCGGTGGATCGTCGCTGCGTTTCAGCATTTCAAGCAAAGGGAGTAGCTCACCCCACACTCCCACTGGCACATGGTCTACGAGCAACAGTTGCGGATGAAACACGTGAGCCACTTGCTGAATAGTTGCGACGCGTAGCGTCTTGGTCTTGTCGAGCCCGATGCGCAAGCGCAACGGATGCCACACTCCAGTGTCGCGTTTGATGATGGAGGGGAGCTTGATGAAGTCCACGCCGTTGGGCAACCTGAAGACCGCTCCGGTAGGGCATCCAATCAACATCAAAACGCTGGACGTGGGAACTTCGTTGGCAAGCTGAGATGCGATCGTGGTGTTTCTTCTCAAGTGCCCGAGACCAAAGCCGTCATGAGAGTACGTCATGACGCATGTCGAATTGCCATCTGGCTTTAACTGACTCACTTAAGTTCTCCGTGGTGAACCGGCTGAAAAACCGGGCCACCTTCCCTTTGCAATCCACACCGGAGAGTCGGGCTAAACTCTCGCGCAATGCCACACGGACGAATCGTTGCAGGCACTTAGAAACCGGCGTGGGGACTTACTCCTCGGCCGAAACTTGCTTAAGGGAAATCACCATCCTTTCTGCGAACCTCCCAAACATTACGTACGCGCTCCAGTTTGGTGAAAACACGTTCACGATCAATTCAGCCTTCACTGGAAAATTCCATAGGAAAATGCTTTAACCCGGCGGGTTAGCACGCGGAGGGCATTGTTGATGGTCGTGAACGATACGCCGACTTTGATCTCGCTCTGAGCCGGCTTCACTTGTTCCAGGGTTTCCCGAACGGTGTGGCCTCTGCCTTCGGCAGCGATAATGACGCTTGCGTCGAGGACTATTCCCACGCCGGCGGGTTCCGCGGTTTGGGGTGGCTTAGAATTCTTTTGCCCTCTTCTGCGAAGTCTGGATCGAGACCGGAGCCTTGGCGGTTTCTTCTTCGTGCGCTTTGGCCAACGCGATGCACTCGCAGATGCTGCGGCGCACCGGTTCGACTGGATGAAGGACTGCCACAGTGCATCAATGGGATGGAGACGGGCAAATGGCTCGACTTAGCTTTCAAGATTGCTCGACGCTCGACTCCAAGAGATCGAAGAGTTTGTCCAGAAGCGTTTGCAGGATATTCGCGGGCTGCTCTTTGCCGATGTGCCCAGGGCAAAAGCCGAACTCTCGAAGCACTGCACAGCCATAACACTCACACCGGAAGGATCGACTTTCCGAATAGCGGAGGATTGGAACCTGCTCGGCGGACTTTAGGATGGTGCCGGGGGCCCGGCATGGACCGAACGTCTGCCGGTTCGTTTCGAGTGGTTGGCCGCGGCATGAGTCCGAAGCGAACCTGTCTGGACTGGATCTCGGGACGTTTGGCAGACGGCTAGCCTTGGGCGGGTGTAGAGTCGCGCGGCTAGCCGGAATTGAGGATTGGGACGAGTGCGTTTACGGGGGCGATCAGGCGAATTGAAGGCGTTTGAGTTTGATGTGGGTAGTGCGGAGGTGGGCGAGGTCGTAGTGGGCCTGCTGGGTGAGCCAGGATTCGGGGCTTCCGCCGAAAACTTTGGAGAGGCGGACGGCCATTTCAGGAGAGATGCCGCGTTTTCCGTTGACGAGCTCGGAGAGAGTGGTGCGAGTGACACCGAGGGCAGCGGCGGCTTGAGTGATGGTCAAGCCTAGCGGTTCGATACACTGGCGCAGGACAAAGCCGCCTGGATGGGGTGGATTCTTCATCGGCATGGTTGGTTCTCCTTCAGTGGCAATACTTCCAAGGCAATCCTTCCGTGTCAATGCCTCAATGATAGTCGAGATAATCTACGTCGAACGCATCGCCGTCAGCGAAACGAAAGATCACTCGCCAGTTAGCCCGGACAGTGACCGCCCAATAGCCTTTCATTCCACCCTTGAGAGGATGTAGCCGGAAACCAGGTAGATCCATGTCGGCGATGGTAGCCGACGCGTCCAAACGAACGAGAATATCGCGGAGCCTGTCGGCGTGCTGGCTCACAACGCCGCGATGGTCGTCGTCTTCGTAAAGGCGTTTGAGGCCTTTGTGGCGGATCGACCGGATCACATTTTAGCGTAATGCGTTACGTAACGCATGTCAAGAAGTCAAACCGAAACAGATTCAGTTTCCCTTTGGACGCACATCGGATCAGACGATCGAACACATCTCGGATGCAAACAGAAGCCGCGACACGCCCACCGGCCGACCTCGCGGAACAGCTCCGCGACCGTCATGGCTGCGATCAACGAACGCGAGGCAAGGTTGCGGGAAGTCACAAATCAGGTGATCGAACCCGGGCCTGAATCTCTCCAAGAAAAACTCGAGGAGTTGCGGACCTTTGCGGTTTTGCGGTTGACGCACTTGCGCGAGCTACTGACGAACCCGGCGGCGATCCATGAGGCGCGGGCACTCCTCGCGGATCAGATCGGAAAGTTCAAGCTAGAGCGCGTCAACGAAAATGGCCGGATAAGCTTCAAAGCCAACGGAAACATAGACTTCTTCGGGGAAGAGGTTCTTACACGCGTGAATGGTGCCGGGGGCCGGAATTGAACGTAACAACCTCTGCATCGACTTTCGGTTCGATTTAGCAGCATGAGCAATCATCTTTTTTTGCCCATGTGGAGAGAAGGGAAACCAGGAGCCCGATATCATC
This sequence comes from Candidatus Limnocylindria bacterium, assembly GCA_035490055.1. Taxonomy (GTDB): domain Bacteria; phylum Acidobacteriota; class Terriglobia; order Acidiferrales; family UBA7541; genus Acidiferrum. The sequence goes on from DATHIB010000191.1 coordinate 21,535, forward strand.
CCAAGTCTCGGAAGTGGGTTCGATTCCCATCGCCCGCTCCATAAAGCTTGTTGATGCAGTTGGCTTTGCTGTCTTCCCACCCCAAAATACATCTCTAAAATGCTCGATTCTGTACGCAATCGGAAGCGAACGGATGGTGCCGGCGGTCCGCGACGCTCCGAGCACGCCAATTCTAGTTCTGCCTAACGACACTCCCACTACCATTGACGCGCTAGGCTTTTGGAGGTATATTCCTTTGGAGGAATGGGAAGTAGAGTTTACAAATGAATTTGGGGCGTGGTGGGAGGTTTGAGCGAAGCCGAACAGGTGGACGTAAGGGCGGAGGTAAACCTGCTTCGCCGCTTCGGGCCGACGCTTGGCAGGCCCCATGTGGCCTCCATAGCGTCCTCGAAGCACGCAACATGAAGGAATTGCGCGTTCTGCACCGAGGACGACCCTGCCGTGTCCTATTCGCCTTCGATGCGCGACGCACTGCAATTCTGTTGATCGAAATTAAGACGGGCATGGGTCGTTGGTACAAGGAGTTTGTGCCGATAGCCGATAGGCTATAGGACGAACATCTGGAAACGCTCCGAAGGGAGGGATTGCTCAATGGCTAAGAATTTTCGAGAACTGGAAGCAAAGATGTCACCGGGGGCCCGCGCGCGCTCAAATGCCAAAACGCAGAAGACGATCGAGGAAATGGCTCTCAACGAACTCCGTCGGGCAATGGGGATCACGCAGGAACGGCTCGCCAAGGCCTTGCGCATCAATCAAGCGGGAGTGTCTAAGATCGAGAGCCGCTCCGACATTTTCGTGAGCACGTTGCGCAAAGCTATCGAGGCGATGGGCGGCAAGATGGAGATTCACGCGAAGTTTCCGGCTGGTGAAGTGCGGATTAGGCAGTTTGGTGGACTTGCGAGAAAGCGGCGTTCGCGATCCCGGCGCGGCGACTCCGGCCGCCGCGCGAGAGCTGCTGCGTAGCGAGAAGCGATGGGCGAGGGATAAGGTGCGCCTAAGGAACTAGTATTCCTCGGCCGCCAAGATGTGGCTTTTCGTTCTCATAAGGGTCGGCGTTATACGGCTGGCCCCGTATGTGTAGTTCTACTAATGTCGGCGCTCAAAAGCGAGCCTCTCTGGAACCCCTCTGGGAGAGTCTCGATGACACTGAGCCCACTATTGCGTACACTGGTCTGGTTGCGGTTGACATCAAGCATGAGGAAGCTCCAGGAAACCCGGTTGCCGATCCGGCCAAGAAAAGATGGAGAGAAGAAATGAGCGTGGCTACTCCCACAGATAGCGGCCGTTTTTCCGGTATCGACGCACGCCGAAGCACTCGCCTCGAACGCGTTATCCCCCTAATTATCATGGGCAAAGACAAACTTGGAGAACTCTCTCAGGAGACCACCTCGTCGGTAAGTCTGAATCTCCACGGGTGCCGATTTCCATCACGGCATGATTATCCGGTCGAGACCTGGGTCAACCTGCAGGTGACGGAACCAAATGGCGAGGCCAAATCACCGCTCGTTCGCGCCAAAGTACGGTCCATCCACGGACCCAAAACCCCGCAAGAGCTCTACCAAATCGGCGTAGAGTTCGAAGCGCCGAGCAACGTGTGGGGAATTCCTACGCCCCCAGAAGATTGGCGATGCGTACTGGGAGAGAATGTGTCGAGAATGCGGGCCGCCGCCGGCGTAGCTCCCGAGCGGGAGCCTGCGGTGATGGGTACCGCCCTTCCACTGACGCAAATCGCTTCGGACCAGAAAATGGCCGAGGTTGCAGCATTCCCAGCTCCGCCGGCCACCGCGGAACGGGCAAAAGATCCCGGACTGGCCAAACCAGAACGGATGGTAATCACAGGAGACCAGCTAGTTAAGTCGCTGCAGGGGAAACTGCAGCTGGCCGCCGAGGAGGCCGTAGCCAGCGCCTTCGCAGCGCAGCTCGATGAGGCCGTGAAAAAGGCTCTCTCTAAGATCGCCGAGGCTTCCAAGGCGAGTCTGTGGCAAGCTCAGGAGTTCACGGGGCAGCGGCTGGAAAGCTTGGTAAATTCCTCTCAAGAAGAGGTTCTCAGGCAGCTGACAGGGCAGCTCGGAGAAGTTCGGAGCCGCTGGGTAGAAGAGCAGAACGCGTATCGCAGCCGGGCAGAAGAGATTGCCGACCGACTCGAGAAGCTGGTCACCGAGACTCAGCAAAGTTTCACCGATGCGCAGGCGTTTATAGGGAGGCTCGCCCACGAGCTGGGACCGCAGTTTCAATCGCTGCACACGCGGCTGGACGAGTACGCTGGCCGTGCCGCTGAGGACTTCGAAGTCTTGGTAACCAATGCTTCTGCCCGGCACCTGGTACAACTTAAGGAAAGCACGCTTAAGGTGACGCAAGAGGCTTCGGCACAACTGGAAGCCCGCGTCGCGGAGGTCGTTTCGCAGCTAACTGGCGTGGACGGCGCCTTTTCCGAGGAACGCCTCGAAACACTTCTCAGTTACTCACGCGAACAGATCCTCACTCGCCTAGAAGCGCGGCTTGGAGAGTTGCGAAGCAACTGGGAAGAGCAACAGGGTAACTATCGCAACCGGGCTGAAGAGCTTGCTCTGCGGCTAGAGAAGCTAGCCGCAGATACGCAAACTGATTTGGCCGATACGCGAGATTTCGTCGAGAAAGCCGCTGGCAAACTCGAAACTTATATGCGCGTCCGGCTGGACGAGAGTATCAGCCGTGCCGCAAAAGCATTCGAAGCTGCGGCAGCCATCGTTTCCGACCGGCAACTGATTAAGCTAACAGAAGGCCTTAAGCTAGCGGCACGGGAGGCTGGTTTGGAACTCGAGACCCGCACCGCTGAAGCGCGAGAGGCTTGCGCTCAGGTGGAAGCCCACGTGACACAAACGCGTTTGTTCCTGCAGAGCCAGAGCGCTGTGAACAGCTTTTCTGAAGAGCGCCTTGAGAGTCTGGTGAATGCCGCGCGCGAAGATGTCCTGAGCCGCCTTGAGGAGCGTCTCGGAGAAGCCTGGAGCCGCTGGAAGGAGCACTAGGAAGCGTATCGCAGCGGGCCCGAAGTGCTTGCCTCGGCAACGCCCTCGTCGACAACGGCGAGGCCATTGCCGCCACGCGCAAAATCCGCAAGCTGAAACCGGACTTTCTCGAAGCTCCGTGCGCGGGAATTCCGCCTCCCCTTTTCCCGCCACCAGAATCATCTCCCGGCAGCGCCGCAGCAGGTGCGCTAAGCAGGTTTGGTGCAGAGCGTGGATAAACTGACGACCGAGTAGCCAGACCCCATTACTGGGGCCCGGCCCTCTCAGAACCGGACGTGACAGTTTCCCGTCATCCGGCTCAAGCCCTTCGAACGCCTCTTTCAGGGAGACGCGGTTCCGATACGGAAAGATGTTGGCGATGAACCCTGTCGTGGCACTCTGGATGAAGTAAAATGCGGTTTTCTGCACTCGTGGAACCACCCAGCACACGGGGGACGCAATAATGAATGCGCCAACCTGTGATCCGGGGATCTTGGTGTTACACACGGGGCAGGACCCGCGTTGGAACTTCCAGAGAAAGCGAAGAGTCCGCGTACCCCGAAACGTTCCCGCCATATGGTCTCCTTCGCGTTTTTCGAAGTAGGTTTCATAAGCCGGATCGTAGGGATTAGCGGTGCTCTGGATCTTGATGTGCCTTTGAATGGGCGTCCTACTGGCGAGTAGTAATCGCACTTTGTGCGGTTTACCCTCGTCGTCGCACGACTCCCCGAAGAAGGCCCAGTTTCTACCTCCGTGCCGCTCAAAGTATTTCCGTTTGAGCCAGCGAGAAGTTTTATTCTGGTGCCTTTGTCGGGCCCATTGCCACAGACTAGTGAAGATGGAGCAATCGGCGCGTTGAAAGACGCGTTTGCTCACCACGTGCCGGTGATAATTGGCCCACCCCCGTATTTTGGGGTTGAGCCAATCGATCAGATCGGCGGTTGACATGCCAAGTGCGGATTTGATCGTTCTACGGATTCCTTCCAAAAAGGTCTTAACGTTCTTTTCGGAAGGCTTGATGAGCAGTTTGCCATTAGGATACTTGCGCACGTCTTGTCCGAGAAAATCAAAGCCTTTCTCCATGTGTGTGATGACAGTCTTCGAGGGAGAAAGTTCCAGTCCTCGTTTTTGCAGAAACTGCTCTACGAGGGGCTTGATTTCTCCCATTGATCCTTGGCATGTTTCTTTACCGCCCGCATCAGGAGAGTTTGGTCGAGGTTGTCAAAGAAACCTTTGATGTCTAGGTCTACGACCCAGTCATAGCGCCAGCATCTTTCTCGCGCTTTACCAACTGCATCCAACGCCGACTTCCCCGGTCGATATCCGTAGGAGTCTGCATGGAACAGTCGATCCACCTCAGGCTCTAGCCTTGACTTCACAACCTGTTGCGAAATTCGGTCCGAAACAGTTGGGATGCCCAGTTTCCTTTCCCCACCATTTGCTTTCGGTATCTTCACCGTCCGCACTGGTGGCGGTAAGTAGCTGCCCGATGACATCCGATTCCAGATCTTGTAGAGATTCTTCTTCAACCTCTTTTCAAAATCCTCGATCGATTGTTCATCGACCCCTGCCGCTCCCTTGTTCGCTTTTACTCGCTTATACGCTTCCCAGACCTCCCCTTTAGAAATACAGAACGGCTTTGCCTCATTCATCGGGTTCCTCCCATTGCTGGTTGACTCATTGAATTAGGCTCCTTGACACAACCTCTTCGCTCCATCCCTTTATCGGGGACTTCATCGCTACTACAGGTTGTTCCGTCCCTGAGTCTCCGCTTCCGTACTCTCGCCCTCGTGGTTCTTCCACTTGCGGCTTCTCCGTTAGCATCGAAGTCTCAGGTTCCCACGTTCCGCTTAACCGCCTCTTTGGCAAGCTCAGGCCACCTCTCATGCCGGATGCCGCTCCGCCCGTAATCAGGTTTCGTCGGAGCTTGGTCCCGCAGTAACGACTCCCCCGCGGTTTTGACATCGTCCCTACGCTTTCGACACTTCAATAGTGGTTCCCTTGCGGTCCTCTTCTTGCCTGTCACCTGACCTGGTTCTTGCCAGGCCTTTTCCTTCCGCGTTCATGTGAAAACTTGTAATTACGGCATCTGGTGTGTCTCCTGTCCCGCTTTTCGGTTTTGGTCCCTCTCATTGCGCCCGCTTTTGGCCACCTCCATTAGCGACTGGTTCCATCGCCTAGCCAGCAATCACTCGTCACTGCCGT
>DATHIB010000192.1:0-3847 GCA_035490055.1 Candidatus Limnocylindria bacterium
GCACCCGCGCCAGCACTCCCACTCTTTCTAACTCCCCTTTGCTCATTTCGGTCCGCCCCAATCTGACCTCCTTTTGGAGGTCCTATTAAGGGGACATTTCTATCGAGGACAAAAGGGGACATTATCATCGAGGCGCAACACGGGCGCAAGGCCAAGAATTCCGGTCGCCGTTGCTCCCGGCGTTCCGGGCTGCTATGCTTTTCGGCGATGTGGTGCAATCAGACGAATCTTGTCCCTCTTCTCCTTCGCAGCTTTTCCTTCAGGTGCGCACATGAAACTTTCCATCAGTTACAAGAATGTCGAGTCGCACAAACCGGTCGAGGTCGAAGTCGAGCGTCACGTAGGTAAGCTGGGAAAACTGCTCCAGAGTTACTCGCCGGATCTCGTGCAATTGCATGGCGCATTTTCAAGGCATCCACGCACGGACGAGAATTCCTGCTCGCTGAATTTATCGCTGCCAACCGGAACGCTGCACGCCACCGGCACCGGGGCCACCGTGCGGGCCAGTTGCAAGAAAGCCTTCAGCGAACTCGAATCCCAAGTGAAAAAACACCAGTCCAAGTTGCGCAAAGACTACGAGTGGAAGCGCAAGCGCCCTCTCCGTCGCGCCCAAGCTCTCTCCTGAAATCTGTCAGTGCGGCAAGGCGTACCGTATTGAAATGCCTGGGTTTGTCCTGACCGGGCGTGAATTCGAATGACTTAAGAAGGTGTACAGTTTCGAACATCGCTTCCAGGGCGATCACAGCATACTCGTTGCGGGTAGGGGATTCCGGGGATGGAAGTCCTGAGCCTGGAGTAAGACGGCGTGCACCGTGGGTATCGATATTTTTTCAGTCCCACAACCGGGCCGCACTTTGTCGAAGCTCAATTCGATGTGAACACGGACAAGAAAGGGAGAGTCGAATGGATAACTATGATTCCGGATCATGCGACAGGCCGCAAGAACGCAAAGTCCGCCGCAATTTTGACGACAAAATCGAGTATTTATTGAGCGCGGAGGAACAACTTCTTCAATCGATTTCCATCCGCGGGCCCCTTCCGGAAGTGCTGAACAGAATCTGCAGCGCCCTCGATTGCCAGATTGGCAACGTGGTTTCGCTCATCTCCCTGCCGACGGACGATGCAAGCGAGCTTGCCGAAATTGCCATGAACGCAACGCTTTTTGGTTTGCACACGTTCTGTTCCACGAGTGTTGTCGCCGAGAATGACGAACTGCTTGGATCACTGGAAATGTACTGTTGCGTTCGACGCAGTCCCTCCGCCAGCGAAGTTCAACTGATCGAGCGGGCAAAGTGCCTGACCGCAATCGCGATCAAGCTTAACAAAGCAGCAGACGATCAAGGCAATTGTGGCATGCGTGGGAATCGGCCAGCGCCAGGGCGCGTGCGCGAATGGCCAGTTTCCATGAACTAGAAATTATCCCATAAATGGTTTTGTGGCACGATAACCACAAAACCGTCGGTGCTAGAACGGCTGGAAAGTGATGATTTGGCTGAGTTTCAAGAGTTCCAATCAGTGCTGTCCCATTAAAAGTCGAATAGATTCAACTGGATGCAGGGCTCGGTAGGAGTCCTGCTCGGCATCGAAATCGTGGATGCGCCGCAAAGGATCGGGATAGCGCTGGGCAGTTCGCACTCCAGTCAGCAGAATGGTTTGGTCGCAGCGCAATCCTGCCGATCGTTCGACGGGACGTGAGTTGCGACGGTAGAACTGCATATTCTTTTTGGCGCGAGTGATGAAGAAGGCACAAGCTTGGGCCAAGACATACAGGCGAGCGAAGTCCACATAACTGCGATCGAGCAAGTAAAACGCTCCTGCTTCGAAACAACTGGTCCAGAATGTTCACGTCATGAACTTGGCCTCCGGTCACATAAACATTGGTCGGAATGCTGCCGCGCAGATCCAGCAGCGTGTGCAGTTTCACCGCGCTCTTGTGGCGGCGGAATTTTCCCCAGGGAAAAGCGACAGGCACAAATCGATGGTCGTGGAGTCCAGGGCATACACGGTCTCGGACAACTCCACTCCGAAAGGTTCGTGGCGGTAGAGGTCGCGCGCGGCGGCAATCAGGGCCTGTGCAAAATCGGCGTAGATTCGCCAGTCGCGATGCTCGTTGGCGTGTGCCAAGGTGTTGCGAGAAACTTGCCCCCGGAAGCCCATATGATAAAGCTTGGGTTGTAGGAAGCGAGATTATCTTGGGAGAGCTCGAACCGTACCCACGCGGGATAGTCGTAACCCTCTTCAGTGTCGTTGACCGGGAGCGCCAGCAGCTCCGTCGCACCGTATTCCGCATGAATGGCGTCGCACAAGTCGGTTGTGAACGTCGCGATTCCACAATGCCTCGGAAGATAATTTCCGATGACGGCGATTCTATTGGGCAGTGCCGGGCGCGGCGGTACAGGCGTCAGTGTGACTGGCTTCTCTTCCAATAAGAGAGATTGCAATTCAATCAGCGCTACGGTTTCCGGGAGTGGCATTATTTTGGGCAGCGACATTCGATTTCCTGTGAATCCATGACTTGCGGAGAATCACCGCATGACTACCCAAGAACCATTCGCCTTGGACGTGTTTTGGCTATCGGGCTTTTCTGCCGAATCCTGGATCGCGCCCCAGTTGTCGGAGACGGCCTAGTCGTTTTGCCCGTGTAAGACTACCGTCAACAAAGACTTATTGACTTTGATTTTGCCGTTGTATTCGATGAAGCCCAGTTTTCTGAATTTGTTCATGAAAAAATTGACGCGCGAACGTGTGGTTCCGATCATCTCCGCCAGCGTCTCCTGGGACACTTTCGGCAGTATGCGGTCCGGCTGATCGTGTTTTCCATAGCGCGCGAGTACCAGAAGCGTACGCGCCAGGCGCTTTTCACTCGAGTTGAAGAGTTGATCCATCAGATCCTCTTCGACTCGGATGTTGTGCGCGAGCATATACGAAATGAAATGGTCGGATAACTCATGCTCTGTGTGGAGCACGCGCAGCAGCTCGTCTTTTTCGATGACCAGAAGGGTGGTCGGCGTAATCGCCGTAGCCGTGCCCATCCGGATCGACTGGCCCGCCATGCATCCCTCGCCAAAAAAATCGCTCGGGCCAAACATCGCTACCACCGCTTCCTTTCCGGACCCATTCACCACCGAGAATTTCACGCCGCCCTTCTGGACGTACATGACGCTCTCCGCCGCCTCACCCTGAGAGTAGATCGATTCGCCTCTCCGAAAGTCTGCAATTTTTCTTGCCACTCCTGCGGTGTCCAGAAAGGCCTGTGGGTCAAAAGAGCCTGCCTTTCCATTTTTCTTGAGTTTTTTTAGCATCATATTTAAGTGGAAGCGCCATCTCCACATGGGTGCTCCGCGACCGCTTCCACCTTACCAAGTAGATTGCTCCTAGAACTGTACAAAAGAGGACAGTCGACCGTCTTAGGAGCGCTACGTCGATCTTGTTCAATACGGCGCCAACGCGTCAAAAGGTCAAGGCATGAAGCGATTTGCGCGTTCTATGGCGTCCGACATATCTGAGATGCGAGATGCGCGCTAAACCGTTTCAATGTAAAATGTTGCAAATAGCCAGGGGCGTAGCTCAGTGGTAGAGCAGCGGCCTTTTAAGCCGAAGGTCGTGGGTTCGATCCCCACCGCCCCTACCAATCTAACAGACTGAAAAGGTTATGTACTTGCTCAAGTCCATTTTTCCGTGTACCGCTCGCGTACCCCTCCTCGGGGGTTCTGTCCCCATTCCTGTAGAAAAGTAGAAGGCGTATTCTCCTGAGAAGTCATTGAAGGAGAAAGCCCGGAATCTCCACGAGAGGTTCAGGGCATCAGGAGGAATACGCCATGGCGAAGACTAGCACTGCAATGGAAGT
>DATHIB010000193.1:0-28975 GCA_035490055.1 Candidatus Limnocylindria bacterium
CGACTTGTTCGGACTTTGCCGGTCCCGAGCAACCACGACGCTCGGAAAAATCCGGCCAAGCCGGTGAAGAGACGACACGCCGGTTTCAAGCCGCCGTCGTTGCCTACCAAGCCGAGCGCTTCAGCGAGGCACAACAGGAGCTTATCCCGCTCCTCGCAGCCAACCCCAACAGCTTCGAAATCAATGAACTCACAGGGCTGGTCTATGTGGCGCTTGGCCAGGATGAGAAAGCGCATGCCTATCTCCTAAGGGCGGTGCGATTGCATCCAGGTTCTGCGGCCGCTAGTACCACGCTCGCTGCCAACCTGGTGCGCCTCCATCGAAACGCGGAAGCGGAAGCGGAATTCCGCAAGGTGGTCGAGCTCGAACCGCGAAGCTACGACGCCAACCATAACCTCGGAGAGTTTTACATACAGAACCATAAGCTGGCCAAAGCTCTGCCTTACCTTGAGCGCGCCCAGGAAACGAATCCCCGCGCCTACAACAACGGATACGACCTTGCCCTGGCCTACGAACAGACGGGCAACCTTGATAAAGCCCGAGGCCAAGTGGAACAGCTCCTTAAGATCAACGATACGGCGGAGCTTCACAGTCTCCTCGGAGAGATTGAAGAGCGGGCAAAAAGCTATCTGGTCTCGGTGGCCCAATTCGAACAGGCCGCGCACATGGACCCGAGCGAGAGCAATATTTTCGATTGGGGCGCGGAACTGCTACTGCATCAGACCTTTGAACCCGCGGTTGAGGTTTTTAAGAGCGGCATAGCCCGCTACCCACGTTCGGCCCGCCTGGAAATCGGCCTGGGTATCGCGCTTTACGGCCTCGGCCATTTCGACGACGGCGCCAAAGCGTTCTTCCAGGCCTCGGACATGAATGCTGCCGATCCCTTGCCGCTCATCTTTCTTGGCAAGGCCTACGAGAACCTCTTGCCCCCTGTAACTGACGAGGTCAGGTCCCGGCTGCATCGATTCCTCGAAACTGGGCCGCACAATCCCTCGGTCCGCTACTACTACGCAATGACTCTGTGGAAGCAGGGTCAGGTCCAACCAGAGACGGCAGAATGGGCGGAGATAGAGTCGCTGCTCAAGTCCACCGTCTCGCTCGATCCTCGGAACGCCGATGCGTATCTCCAGCTCGGCATCCTTTATGCGAACGAGCACAAGTACAACGACGCTATCACCCAATATGAACAGGCCCTTAAGATTAACCGTGACACCGCAGCCATCCACTACCGGCTCGGACAAGCGCTCATCCGCACGGGTGCCGCCGAGCGCGCACGGCAGGAATTTGCCCAATTCGAGCGTCTGCACGCTCGCGAAGTGGAGGAAACGGCGAAACAAACTGCCGACATCCAACAGTTTGTTTACACCCTGCGCCATTCGACTCTTGCTGGCAAAGAGTAGCGTGCGCAACGTTTGGAACCGTTGACTTCGCGCGCTCCAAGGATACGTTTTGCCAAACGGAAAAGTTCACCATGACCAAGCTGTTTTCATCCGTCATGTCCCTGGTCGATGTCGACGTAGGTGCCTATCACAATCGGCTGAAACAATAGCGATTGCCGAAGGCCGCACTATCTTCCTCGTTTGAAGAACACCACGAGGCACTGGCAATCTCTCGCGGAACGCAGGCGTCAGCATCAGCCGGCATTCAGGACCTGCTTGGCTGGATCAGCTAAGAGTTTTATTTTCGAATGGCAGCGCTGGTAGCAGCTACGGAATCGTTGCGCTGACCTGCGCTCACGCGCGTGGAGCATGTGCTACTGATACACACCATCGATGAGAAAAGTCTGTACCGTATTCGGATAGAAGCGGGACCAGAATCTCTTCTTTTTCGATTCATTGATCGTCCAAGGGCCGTCGCTCTTCAGCTTCCAGTCCGGGACACCATGCCCCGGCCGAATGGTGGTCGCGATTCTTGTGAACTTCGAACCGATACGGGTGAATCGCGATAAATCATATGTTACGCGCTTTTCTATCCCGCTGTTTAGGGTGACGATGACCAAGCGGTGCGTTTGGTCATCGTAGGCAGCAATCGAGTCCGGGTCGTTAATCTCGATGATCTTAAATCCTTGCCGGATGTAGCGCGTAAATTGTCCCATGACGAAGAACTTGCGATTTACGCGCACGAACGGCGTCGCAATTTCGCCATTCGCTTGGTCATCGGTATCGACATAATCCGCATTAATCAGTCCCCAGCCGGAACCTTCCGGCTCCACGGGTTGCCAATAGATCCACGCCTTCGGATGCAAGCCTCGCACATCCAGAAGGATGCTCTGGGCCAAGCTTAAACCAGAGGCGTCGCCATCTCCGTATTCAGACATCCATAGCGGTTTAGAGGCGCCTGCGGCAGCAGACATTAGCTCCCGTTTGGCTCCACGGTAGGGCTCCGTGCCGGCAAAATAACCATGAACATTGATTCGCCCGATCTCTAAGCGGGTCCGTTCATCTAAATTGTTCCAAGTGCTGAGCGCATCATCAACGCTGTTTTCATCACTGGCAACGGCGAGCACGTCGCGGAGTCCAGCGGTATCAAGAGCGCTGCGCAACTCAGCGAGGCTGGTGCGTTGCGTGCCCAAATCGAAGTGGCATCCCTCTTGCCTCCCGGGAAACTTCCACCATCCCGGCGATGGTTCGTTGAAGGCTTCGACGGAGCGGAAGTAGATGTTCCAATGGTCGCGCGCATACCTGGCGACGGTCGACAGGTATATCGCAAAACGCTTGGAGTAGGCAGGATTCAGGCAGTCGCCACCGTCGTCGCTGCCGGAAGTGCTGTGATTCTCGTTCATCCACCACATTGGCGAGTCAGAGAACATTTCAAACAGATTGGCCCCGCGGTCGCGTGCCATGAGCATCATGGAGCGCTGGTTAGCGTCGGTAGCCCAATTCCAATCGCTCGCATAATCCGTCACCGGGCTGTCCGGGTTTGTCCAGTAACCGTGGATGTCGCGGAACCACGGCATGTGAGTCGATTTCCGTTCGAGCGGCTCCTTGATTCCGCCGCCCCCCACGTTGTATCGCGCAATGTTGAAACCCAGTCCGGGATATTTTTCCTCTGCCACGGAAATGTCGCTGGTCGTATATATGAGGTCCGCGTATATGCCGGCGTTGCGCGTGCCCCCGATAGCCCGTGCCCACCACGCGAGCGAGCTGCCCCAGCCGTCCCAGGTGTTCCACGTTTTGGTGGGGTCCACGGTGGTGGTAATGGAGGTCGCTGAAGAGTGCTGGCCGGCGGAGGGAGCAACAGTGAACACTGTTTCAAGCAGGAAAAATAGAATGATTGCTCGGTTCATAGGCTCTCCATCTTAACCCGACTTCTCACTCAATCTCTTTGACTAGTTCGGGAATCTCCTTCTCGCTCGCAGTTGATTTCTTGGCAATCAAGATCTCCTGCGCAAATAAGTGCCAGAAATAATGGTAACGTACACGGGCTTAAGCAAAGATTCACGGAACCAACGGCTCGAGAACTCTTTCCACGGTGACGGGAGTGGACGATTAGACTTAGACTGGGTATCAACTGGCATATTGAAGATGCTCTGATCTCAGATCCGTCAGTAAATTCCAATGCGCTGCTTCTGTTGACCGGTTTTGAGCTAACCACTGCCTTTCGCCGTCAGTCTTCGGCGGGCGGAAGAAAGCATCTTCCTTCGCCAGGCGACTATCATCTAGCACAGACCTGAGTTCACGGAGGGATTGCATTCTTCCCTTGTCGTGGTCTGTAGTTCTTTCGGCTACTTCCAGAGCGAGACTGACAACGAATCCCAAACGATTTTGGAGGTTTAATTTCCTCGCCTGGGTGACCAGCCATTTTGATCCACTGTGAGCGTAGTGCAGCGCAACCCAGGGGAGAGCCTCTGCGACACGAGCTTCGAGCTTCTCTTGCGCTAACGCCGTCAACAAGACCTCTGCCGGATTTTTCTGCTGTACACGCGGGCGCAGGTAAGCAAAACCTGAATATCCGAGTTTCGCCAAAGACTCGGCTAAGTGCTGGTTATCCGTGCGGGCTGGCACAAATTCTTCTGAAAGAGGCAGCGTTTCGGGCGAAAGACCGTATAGCGCAGTAACACGCCGACTGAGTGCAGGTGTAAGCCGTCTTCTTCCGTTTTCAAGCATGTTGACGTAGGCCTGCGTCACTCCCAGATACTCTGCGACTTGGACTTGGACCCAGCCTTTCCTTAAACGAGCAGCCTTTAAGTCGTGAGGCTTCATTTCTTCTAGAATATAACAAGATTGTTATATTATGTCAAGTGGGAAATCCAGGGATTGTCGTGTGGAAGTGTCCGTAAGTACCGTAGCAAGAGTAAGATGCGAATGGAGTTAAACTCGGGCTTGCGGCCCGACTTCTGGATATGGCGCATGCCAAGGCAGTGGCTCGCCGTATATTTAATGATGATTGTAGCTATGGCGGAGACGGGGGGGGATGGTAGCCCCAATTGATGAGTGGGAGGTGAAAGGTTGGTGAGCGCTGGTATGTCTCTTGTTTTCAACACACCATTGCGATTTGAGTGAATCCCGTGATTCTACGGGGTCACGAAGTAACCCCAAATGCGCCTGAAGTAGTAGCACTGAAGGCCATCTCTGGCATCACGGCAGGGCTTGGTGTTTCGTGCACCCTTCCTCCCCCACTTCTTTTGCCAAGTCCCGAACTCCCCAACCTGTGAGTTCATTTCTTGAGCCACCCCACAGCCTTTTACACAGCCATGTAAGCGACGTTCGTCTGGTGGGATGCGCTCAGGCGATGCCTAGCTTTCTCTGCATCTCTTCGAGGGAGACTCCTTTGGTCTCCGGATAAAAGAAGAGAACAACAAGAAATTGAATCCCCATCATCACAGCAAAGAAAACGAAGGGATACCCGCCGGAAGACGCAGCCAATAAGGGGAAGATTCCGGAGATGAGCGCATTCATAAACCAGTGCGAGAAACTTCCAAGACTCTGTCCTTTGGCCCGCACTCGATTTGGAAAGACTTCACTGAGGAAGACCCAGATAACGGCGCCTTGCGAAAACGCAAAAAACGCGATGTAACCTATCAGCAGCCAGACTAGGAAATTCTGATGGCGTCCCATAAAGAATATTGCTGCAACTCCGCCGAGACATGCTGCGGTGCCCACAGATCCGATCAAAAGCAGTGTCTTGCGGCCGATGCGATCAATGACCGACACGGCGAGCATGGTAAATACCAGGTTCGTGGCGCCGATCGCCACGGCCTGAAGGTCGGAAGAAACCTTGTTAAAACCCGCATACGCGAAGATATCGTTTAGGTAGTAGAGGATGGCATTGATGCCGGACAGTTGGTTAAACATTCCGATGGAGACAGCTAGGAAAATGGGCAGCCGGTATTTCCAGGAGAAGAGTGGATCGTTGGCGACGTGCTCCGCATCAATGGACACGATGATATCTTGGAGTTCCTGTTCGTAATTTTCTTCGCCAGTCATACGAAGTACCTCACGCGCCTCGGCAACTCTTTGCTTTTTCACCAGCCAGCGGGGGCTGCGAGGGATGCCGAACAGAAGCAGAAGAAACAGGACGGCGGGTACCGCAGGAACGCCCAGCTTCCACCGCCATTCAGCGGCCCCAAGCTGCATCGTTCCCACGATGTAGTTCGAGAAATAGGCGAGCAGAATTCCAAAAACAATGTTGAACTGAAACAAACCCACGAGGCGGCCCCGCCACTTGGCGGGCGCAACCTCGGCTATATACATCGGGCCAAGAACGGAGGAGCCACCAATGCCGAGCCCCCCGATGAATCGGAAAAGCACCAGAGCAAACCAGTTCCACGCAAGCGCGCAGCCTAGAGCTGAGACGAGGTATAGCACGGCCATGGCCCGCAGACTGTCACGGCGTCCAATTTTATCTCCGGGAATCCCGGCAAACATGGATCCGAGGATCGTCCCCCACAGTGCGACAGAAACTGTCAGTCCCAAGGCGGCCGGAGACAGTTTAAAGGTGTCCGAGAGCGCATGCGTGGTGCCAGCGATGACGGCAGTGTCAAATCCGAAGAGTAAACCCCCCAGGGATGCAACCACAGTGCTTTTCAAGAGATAGAGATTAAGTTTCATATCGCCTTTCTAAAAACCAGTGGGATTCCCCCCATCATCATATTCGCAACAGGTGGACCGGCGGGGACAGGAAATTGCAAAAGAATTGGAACGAGGAAGAACGCCAAGCTGGAGGATGCTGACAGACCTCGCAGAGGAAATGTGTGGTGCGGGGATGCCTTCGACTTCTGCCAAACGAGACCATTCCGGGTTGGCGAAGAAGCACTCTTCTTCGGGGGCATATATAATTCACGTGCCTCAAGGCTTCGGACGGATTGACGCACCGAGCCACCCGTACAAAAAAGGATCCTGAAAAAATGGAACCGACAACCAAACTCTTCATCGGAATAGATATCGGAGGAACAAAAGTTGCCGGAGGTTTGGTAGATGCTCGCGGAGAAATTCATGTGCGAAGTAGGACCCCGATGATCACCGCCGGTGAGGCTTCGAAAGGTCTCGCCGCGGTGTCTGCTGCGATTGAAGCGTTGTTTGCGGATAGCACTAAACGACCACGAATTGATGCGATCGGAATCTGTGCTCCGGGGCCGCTGAATCCTGTCACGGGCATCATCATTAACCCGCCCAATCTCGCTATCTGGCATAACTATCCGTTGGCTGAGGAAATGCGCCATCTTTATAACGTTCCCATTAGGATCGATAACGACGCTAATGCCGCCGCACTGGCGGAAGCCAAGTGGGGTGCAGGGCGTGGCTATCCGAACATCTTCTATGCAAGCGTTGGTACCGGTATCGGTACAGGAATCATTTTTGACGGGCGCATTTATCATGGCAGGACGGGCGCCGCGGCGGAAGGCGGGCATCTTGGGATTGATAGCACCGGTCCTCTTTGCAATTGCGGGAAACGCGGCTGCATTGAAACGCTGGCGGCGGGTCCCGCGATCGCCAGTCGTGCACGACAGAAACTCGCGCAGAATCGCAAATCGCTCCTTTTGGAAATGGCCGGGGGCGATCTTCAGGCTGTCAGCAGCGAAATGGTGGGAAAGGCTCATGCCGCAGGTGATCCTGTCGCCAAAGAAGTGATGCGTGAGACGCTGGATCTATTGGCATACTGGCTCGGAAACATCATCGATCTCCTGGAACCCGACATAATTGTGATCGGTGGAGGCGTTTCTTCGCTGCTCGCGCCCTTTCTAAATGAGATTCGTCAACGCTGGCAAGGTGCATGCCTCAATCCCTTCCCGCTGGACATCCCTCTGGTCCTTGCACATTATGGCGAAGACGCCGGGATTGCCGGCGCTGCCGCGCTCTGTGAAGTAGAGTGAACGCACCTAGCAGAGCCATTATCAAGGCCCTCAAAGCACTGGTCAAACAATTGACCGGTCAGAATTCGGCCAGCAATCGGATGAAAGTCCGTCCCGGGACTTGCAGCGTCTCGCTGCCGCCTACACCCGCTTTTTCCGTGACATCCGTAAAGGTGCCGTCACCATTGTTGTGATAGAGCTTGTTGCCTCCGTACGCCGTCACATATAGGTCCTCGTTGCCATCATTATCGTAGTCCCCCACTGCAACTCCCCTTCCGTATCCGACTCCCTCTAGGCCCCTCTAGGCCAGCCTTTTCAGTAACATCTTCAAAGGTGCCGTCTGGTTTCTGATGATAGAGCCGATCCCAGTACTTGGGACCCGTCTTCAGCGGGATAGCTCCCTTGGGCGTCGGTTCAGGGAGTGGCGCTCCATTGACCACAAAAATATCCAGACGCCCGTCGTTGTCGTAGTCAAACAGGGCCACACCCGCTCCCATTGTTTCAATCAGGTATTTTTTAGAAGTGTGCGAGGCCATGTTCCGAAAATTAATTCCGAGTGCAGAGCTCGTCTCGATAAACTTAGGGAAAAGTTTTCTCGCTTGTTCTTCCGTCCCGACCGAATCGCGCTGGGCTATAACTGAAAAGGCTGACGATACGAACATCGCCAAGAATAATGGGAGTTGCTTGGGGAGGTGAAATCTCATGTATCCCATTGCTGTCTTTGGCGCTAGCGAAGGCATGACATCGAAGGTCGAAGACATCTTACATTACACATATTTCTCTCCCTATCCCTTAGGGCTCACGCAAAAATAAGTTTCCTATAGCAGTCGTTTCTTGATCATTAAGAAGCGATTGGCACAAAGTGTTTCGTGCCACTTGTGTCGCCCCCTGATCAATGGACAAGCGGTCTGTCCACTCCCTTGCGGTGGTAGATGTCAGTTCGCTTGTTTTGTTATGGTGCCGATAGGTAGGTGCCTGTAGTCGGGCACTATAACATTATGAGACCAACGTTATTTCACTCCGACGTCTTGCGCACCTGCCGATGCCAAGACAGCCATGCTCGACAGCTCAAGCTTCGCGTGCCTTGCCGCACGCCAGTTCGATGGATGGCGACGCTGCGTAAGGGCGGCTATGTAGCTGTGAAGCTCCGAATACGGCATGTGTGAGGGTCCGTTCCCAGAATAGGGGGATGTCCGTGGGTGCCGCAGTGGCCAATCAAACGGCTACCGACGCGAGCGCGATTTGCGCTTCGCTACGCTAGCCGTTCCGATGTGTGTGAGTCTCACCGAGCGCCCCGCGAAGACTGCGCGAATCTCCAGCTCGCCACCGAGCGCGCGCACGAACTGCCGAAGTGTGCTCAGATGCATGTCGGAGCGGCGTTCCAGGCGCGACACGGCTACCTGCGTAACCTTGAGTTTGTCGGCGAGCTCCTCTTGCGTCACCTTCAAGGTTTCGCGAAGCTCTCTCATTTCGATTTCAGCCAGGTCCCGCTCCGCGAGTTCGCGGGCTTTACGCTGCGCCACCGGACTCATCGTTTCGTTTTTCAAATCGCTCCATTTTGTCCGCATTCAGATCAACCCCTCTTTCTTGAGTTCCGCCAAATAGCGGCTATAGATGCCATCCGCAAGAGCGATGGCTTTCTCGTACCAGCCTTTCGCACCTTTGCGCCCGCCAATCAGCAGGATTCCCGTTTGGCGCGGATCGAAGGCGAAAAGCACACGATATGGCTTGCCACGGCTGAACGCGCAATTCCTTCATATTCGGAACGCGCGAACCTTTGATCGAATCCACATCGGGCCTTCCCAAGACCGGTCCAAGCATCTCGAGCAAATCGACCTTACGGCCAATGGAAATCTGCTCGGCTTCAGCCAATCCCGCGAACCACAGCTTGAACTCGTCGGTCGCTTCGATGTCCCATGCCATTCATGTAATATAACACTAGTGTTATGCACTGTCGAGCGAAAACGTCGCCATCGCAAAACGCTACCGCCTTGGAACTGTACGATCGCTCCAAATCTGTGAAGTTATTTTTGCGTGGGCCCTTAGAGCGGCAATGCCAGTCCGCTAGTTCTTTGTCCGGAAAGAGCAGTATTCGGCGCAGAGGACTGGCGGAAATAGCCCTTCACCGTCACGTGCGTAGCGCCTTCAAGCTCGACCAACCGAATCGGCCCGATGAAAAGAGAAAAAATAGGTGTACAATTGCCGCGCTTTCGAAGCCAAGGTTGAGGGAATTCCGGTTGCCAATGTCGATTCTGCTCGGAATGTAGCAATGAATAAGAGGACTTTTATCAGGCTCTTCTCTGCACTGATGGCAAGCCCTATTATCTCGCCTCTCTTGGCCCGGGCGGCAAAGGACAAACTGACGAATTGGGCGGGTAATCTCGAGTACGGCACGGACCGCTTGTACTCTGCCAACTCGCTTGAACAGGTGCGGAGTTACGTTAAGAAACAGAACAAATTAAAGGTGCTAGGAACGCGCCACTGCTTCAACAACATAGCAGATAGCACGGATAATTTTCTGTCCTTGAAGTCGATGGAGGAAGTGGTTGCGCTGGAGCCGGAAGCACACACCGTGACGGTCGATGCAGGCATGACCTATGGTCAACTGTGTCCGCTCCTCGATAGCAAGGGCTTTGCGTTGCACAATCTTGCCTCGTTGCCTCATATTTCGATAGCGGGAGCGATCAGCACGGCAACGCATGGTTCGGGCGAAAAGAATGGCAATCTCGCGACGGCGGTGTCAGCACTTGAGATCGTCACGGCTGCCGGCGAGGTGGTTAAGCTATCCCGCCAACGAGACGGCGAAGTGTTTCTGGGGACGGTTGTTGGGCTTGGCGCGCTGGGCGTGATCACAAAGGTCACCCTCGATATTCAGCCAACTTTCCTGATACGGCAGTACGTGTACGTAAACATGCCGCTTGCCGAAATGAAAGATCACTTTGATGCAATCCAATCCAGTGCTTATAGTGTCAGCCTGTTTACGGACTGGCAGAACCAGCGTATCAACGAAGTTTGGATCAAAAGCCGCATGGAAGAAGGGCAAGCATTTGACGCAACGCCGGAATTCTTCGGGGCGAAACGTGCTACCAAGAATCTGCACCCCATTGCGGAATTGTCCGCTGAGAACTGTACCGAACAAATGGGCGTTCCTGGTCCGTGGTATGAACGACTGCCGCACTTTCGCATGGGCTTCACCCCTAGCGCCGGTAAAGAGTTGCAAACGGAGTACTTCGTGCCCCGCCAGCATGCGGTCGAAGCAATTCTGGCAGTGGAACGACTGCGCGATCGGATCAGTCCGCACCTGATGATTTCCGAGATCCGCGCGATCGCCGCTGACAATTTGTGGTTGAGTCCCTGCCACGAACAGCCTTCTGTGACCATTCACTTTACCTGGAAACAGGACTGGCCAGCGGTCAAAATGCTGATGCCACTCATTGAAAAAGAATTGGCTCCATTTAAGGCTCGGCCGCACTGGGGAAAGCTATTTACAGTGCCACCGTCGGAGCTGCACGCTATTTATAAAAAATTGCCCGACTTTGTCCAATTGAGCAAGAAGTACGACCCGCACGGAAAATTCCGCAATGAATTCCTGAGCACGCACATCTTCAGCAGTTAATGCTCGCTTCGCGTTGAGACACAAACTTAGGAAATTTTGAACACGCTGAATCAAGGAAGGTTAGTGCGATCTTCTGATGGGCCAGAGGTCCGAAAGCGCTTTATTAAGCCAGAAACGCCTGTGTACCATAGCAACAAACCAGCTGCGGGCGCGCGAGGATTTGCATCATAGACGCAACAAGAGATCGAAGCGGATTGGGCCGGTCGCTGCGAAGCATTTGTTTCGTTTGTTCCTTGAGCCTGCATCGAACTTGCACGCGCGCAGACGAACGCCGTGCATTAGCACGGACGTCCCAGCCCAGGACCATGCGCTTCAGATCCCGGTCCTCCTGAGTTCATAGCGCGACCCAACTTCCCTGCCGCAGCCAGCATGATCAGACCGGCAACCTGAGCGTATATCGGAAACTCACTCACTCACCAACATTTTTCAGGGTTTTCGGTTTTCCGTGTCAGCACCTTTTGATCGGTTGGGGAATTGCGATTTGTCTGCGTAATCGCGCTCATAGGCGACACAGGTATGCAGGTGTGCATAAAGGGACACGCAACCGCCTTCGCGGCCTCTAGGATGCTACCTTGGTGAAGCAGGGGGATTGTCGCGCAAGCCAGTCCACCAAGCCGGCGCACGACTACCTGGGAACGCGGAGCACACGATGACATCCGGACGAGGAAAAGTACAACTGCTGTCCACGATCGGCTTGGTGATGTGCCTGTTCCTCGCCGGAACCTCGGCGAATGTTTCTTTCGCCCAAGAGACCTCCGTGGCCCCGCTCACGGCAGATCAGGTCGTACACAGAATGGTGGAAAGGAACGAACAGCGCGCCCAGACCCTGGAGAGTTACCGTGGGACCCGCATTTATAATCTCGAATATCACGGATTGGCGAGCAAGAGCGCCACACTGACGGTGGCGATGACCTACCGGCGGCCTGACGAAAAGAAATTCTGCATCGTATCGGAGAGCGGCTCAGAACTCTTGCAGGGGCGAGTCTTGAAGCGACTTCTCGATGCCGAGGTAGAGGCCATGCAGGAGGAACAACGCCGGCAGACGGCGATGGGTCCAAGAAACTACGAATTCCGCCTGGTAGCCTATGAGCGGACATTCGATCAGAGTTTCTATGTCCTGGAAGTTACGCCACGAATCAAGAATAAATTCCTGTTCCGCGGCCGGATTTGGGTAGACGGACAGGACTTCGCGGTGGCGCGCATGGAAGGCGAACCAGCCAAAAACCCCTCGTGGTGGACGAAGCGAAATGCCATCCACGTCACCTATGAGAAGATAGGCGAATTCTGGCTACCGGCGCGAAATGAAACCAATACGCAACTGCGCATTGTAGGAAGTTCTTTGCTGACAATCGTCTATCGGGACTACGAGATTCTGAACCGGGGCGCCATGCAGGTCACCGCATCTTCGGGAAGCATGCTCGGCTGCCCTGGGGAACCGGCAAAGTTGTCCGAGGCACGACCCTAACGCCGATTTTGTTTCAACCGCGCTCGCCCCCCCCAAGTTTGGCCAGTTCACTCGCAAAAAGCGGATTCTGCGGGAGCTCCGCGACGAATTCTGTAAGTTGCGAGCTTACGATTGGCTGCAGCAGCGCTTTTTTTTTGTCTCTTGACTTCCAACACAAACGATGCGCGTGGTAGGTTTTCCGAGCTGTGACAGTAAGACGTCCAAGAGTCGGGCCTATTCGCAATCCGACCCTCTTCGAGATCGAGAAGCTAGAGGAGGCAGGCAAACTTGCGAATACGCCCACAGTTGACCGTCCGTTTTCTCTGCCCGGAATTCTTCTCGGCACTTCAGCCTTCACGGCAAATGGTTGGGAGGGTAGTTTCTAGGCTGTTTAAGGGAGAGCATCGGGGCAGTTTCGGAGATGCAGAGACGCAGCGTACAGGAGATGTTCTCAGCGCCTCAAAAGGGGCACGTCGCTTCTGCCTGGAAACAATTTTTGAAAATGTTAGTATTCAGTGGCAGCTTTCTTCCGAATCCAAATGAAAATATTTAGCGGTGCACGGAAGTGGAGGCTTTATCGTTTTTGCCGCAAGCGGAAGCTCCACCCTGTGCGAATATTGGCCGCGCTCTGTGGCATGCTGCTCCGAGCGAGCGCTCCCGCAGCTTCTTTCTGCTCCACTGCGCGCGCACAGCAGAGTGATCCGGCAAAGCCTGCTGTAGTGCAGCCGGGGGCGCCGGGAAAGCCGAGCAGGACGCTTCCGCCGTCGACGAGGGCCACGCTTCCGCCACGGTCGCAAGCGGATGTGGAGTTTATGCAGGACATGATCATGCATCATTCGCAAGCGGTCGAGATGACCGCACTGATTTCGTCGCATACGGAGAACAAGGATCTGCGGTCGCTAGGGGCGCGAATCAGTAGCTCGCAGTCGGACGAAATTAAGTTCATGAAGCGGTGGCTGGCGGCTCGGGGAGAATTACTTTCCAAGGCGACGCCGGAAATGCCGGGCATGGATAGGTCGCGCGAAAAGATGGCTCTCATGCCCGGGATGCTTACGCCGGAGCAGATGGAAGCACTGCGGAAGGCCAAGGGCGCCGAGTTCGACGACTTATTTTTGACCGGGATGATTCAGCATCACAATGGCGCGCTGACGATGGTGAAGGATTTGTTCGACACCGCGGGTGCGGGGCAGGACGCCGATCTGTTCAACTTCGCGACAGACGCAGAGAATACGCAGCGGGCCGAGATCCAGATTATGCAGACTATGTTAGAGAAAAAACCTTTAGAGGAGAAACGATGAACCGAGTGCCCAGTCTTGCCCTGCGTGTATTGGGGGCCGCGCTTATTTTCTGTTTCGGTCTGAGCCGGATAGAGGGGCAGACGCCTGCAACTCCGCCACAAGCACAGAAGCCTGCAACCGCGTCACCCGCGCAGGAACCTGAGGAGACGGAAGAGGACGAGAGTCCATTTGCTCCGCAGCCGGCGCCAGTCCTGCCCGCGGGCATGACGGGGTCGGATGCGAACGATCCACGCGCCAAGCTGACGCCAGGGCTGTATGACGCCGGCGAAACGTCGATGGGCATCAAGCACCTCCTGCTGCTCAAGAAACCGGACGCGTTTCAACTCGGGGCCGCTGATCCCGATGATCCGAAGGTGCAGAAAACAATTGGCCAGCTTGGTATCGGCAACATCTCGAAGATTCCGAAGCCGATGCACTTGGTCATCGCACAGCTTGCTTTCGCGAACTCGGACTTTGCCTTCCAGGGCAACCACTTGTTCCAGGGGAATTTTTATGGCGTGAACATCTTTGACATCTCCAATCCAGCGAACACCACGTTGCTGACTTCGCTGGTGTGCCCGGGCGGGCAGGGAGATGTGTCGGTGTACAAGAACCTGCTATTCATGTCGGTGGAGATGCCGAATGGACGTCTGGATTGCGGTACGGAGGGATTTCCGCCGGAGCCTCCGCCGCCCGCAGGGGAGGAAAAGGAAAAAAAACGTCGCGTGCCGGTAGCACAAAAGGACCGTTTCCGCGGCGTAAGGATCTTCGACATTTCGGACATCAGGAACCCGAAGCAAGTGGCGGCGGTGCAGACCTGCCGCGGATCGCATACCCATACTCCAGTGATGGATCCGAACGATAAAGACAACGTTTATATCTACGTGTCGGGCACATCGTTTGTGCGTCAACCCGAAGAACTGGCTGGGTGCTCAGGTGAAAAGCCGGACAAAGACCCGAATACGGCACTGTTTCGTATCGAAGTAATCAAGGTTCCGGTGGCTGCGCCGCAGGACGCGAAAGTGGTGTCCAGCCCTCGGGTATTTATCGATGCTCGGACGGGCGCTATGAACGGCCTGAATAATGGTGGCACTCATGGCAAGAAGGGCCGGGAGGAGAAGCCGGCAGACACGGACCAGTGCCACGACATCACGGTGTACTCGGCGATTGGGTTGGCGGCGGGTGCGTGCTCCGGAAATGGAATTTTGCTCGACATCAAAGACCCGGTCCATCCCAAGCGTGTGGATGCGGTGAACGATCCGAACTATTCGTACTGGCATTCGGCTTCGTTCTCGAATGATGGGACTAAAGTCGTGTTCACCGACGAGTGGGGCGGTGGCCTGGGGGCGAGGTGCCGTGCGAACGACCCGAACAAGTGGGGCGCGGATGCGATCTTCCGTCTGAAGGACGACAAGCTGAGTTTCGCGAACTATTACAAGCTACCTTCCGCGCAGGGCGACACCGAGAACTGTGTGGCCCACAACGGCTCGCTGATTCCGGTCCCCGGCCGCGATATCGAAGTGCAGGCCTGGTACCAGGGCGGCATCTCCATCGTGGATTTCACCGACCCGGCGCAGCCATTCGAGATTGCCTACTTCGACCGCGGGCCGATTGATCCGAAGATGCTGGTGCTGGGCGGCGAGTGGTCGGCATATTGGTACAACGGCAACATTTTCGGTTCGGAGATTGCGCGCGGCCTGGACGTTTTTGAATTGACGGCGACGCAATTTCTGACGCAAAACGAAATCGACGCGGCGAAGTCGGTTCGGGTGAGTGAGCTGAATGTGCAGAACCAGCAAAAGATTGAGTGGCCTCGACAGTTAGTCGTGGCAAAGGCGTACGTGGACCAGTTGTCGCGGGCGCAGGCTCTGCCGGCAGACCGCATCGCCGCTCTGCGGAAGGCCATCCAAAGCGCAGAGAGTTCGCACATGAGCGAGGGCAAGCTGGCGAAGTTGAAGCGCATGGCGCTGTCGTTGGAAAAGAGCGCCGCCATGGCGAAAAGTCCGGCTGACTCGACACGGTTGTATGCTTTGGCAGACGTCCTAAAGCACCTGTCAGCATAACGACATCGCGAGCTGGTTAAGTTGTGAGCACATTTCCGACAACAGCGGATTCGTTTGCCGGTCGGCAAAACAGCGCGCTGGCACGCCTTCGCGGGTTGGGCGCAATCCCTGGGTCAATAACCCGTGTGTTCTGACTTAATGGGACTGGCCTCAGTAAGCGCGAGCACGGCGTAGGCCGTGGCCGCGTCGTTCATGAAGAGCGCGGTGCTTGGAGTCATGTGATGTTCTATGTTCTTGTTTAAGGAGTAGGACTCCCAGAAGCCTTCCGACTTGTTTTGATTACCGGCCAGCCACGCGATCCCCTGTTTCAGTTGAGGATTGTGTCGAGGGATCCCCGCCTGTTGTAGCGCATAAGTGATCAGCCCGGTGGCGTATCCGTCGCTCTTCACTTCCTGCGGCGTGCCATCATTTCGTTTCCAGGACCCAGACAGCGACGACAGGCTCCAGCCGCCGTCGGCCTGCTGCTTACCCAGCAGTTCAGTGATGATCGCCTTTTGCTTTTCCGATTCGAGGAGTCCGGGGACTTTCGCGGAAGCCCATAAGAGGACAGCGCGATTGATGGTGGTCTGGGCTGCGCATTCGCGGTTCAGGTATTCGCGCAACATCTTGAGGTTATTTTGGATTTCAGGTCTCGCGTAATAATTCCCCGGGGAAGTGCCCGCCGCGACCGCGGCAAGAGTGGCTCCATAGTAGTCTGAATCGTCCGCTTCCCACGGCTCATTGGCGAAGCGCAGCCACAGCCAAGCGCCCTTCTTATTTCCCGTGGTTTGCTGCTCGGCCCACATGTTATCCAACGCCGCGCGCGTGTCGTTGCTGAGTTGGCCGCCCTGCGCGTCATTGCTGGCAAGCATCAGGGCATTGAGAACGGATTCCGTCCCGCGAGACTCAACAGTCTTGTACATGCCGCGATCCGCGTCGCTGTAGAAGGGCGCGACTTCCTTCCAAAGACGCACACGCTTGGTGACATTGTCCAGGAGCCTGCGTTCGTTCGCGGAAGGAGCTGCCTCGGCGAGCGATTTACGAAGAGCAGGCCGCGAGAGCGCGTAAGGTACCGCTGTGTGACACGACACGCAGAAGGTTTCGTGATCGCGCGCGGCCTTCGGCCATTCCATCCACCAGGCTGCCCTTTGATCGAGGTAAGCGGCGGCAGCCTTCTGGTCCCAGGAACTGGCGATTTTCGTTTCAGGCTGATCGAAGCGATTCGCCATCGCCTTTGGATCTCTGGCGCCGGCGGCTCTAATCTCCATGTGCCAACAGACAGCAATGATTCCCGCTACGAAGCACGCCGCAAGGGCGCCTATTCGCTGCCCGGTCGCATTCATAGGGGTTGTCTCCCTTCACGTCCAATTCGAAAATGGATCGCGCCCACACGAACCAGACGCAGGAAATATCAGTCCAATGTGAAGAGGTTACCACGAACAAGCTTGTGGACTGTGAGGGCAACATGTCCGAAACGCGACGGGAGTCAGCTGAACCGCGAGGCGGTGGTTGGCTGGTGGTAGCGGAATTGGTCGACAGCAATCGGCGACACCGATGTTACGTGAAACTGCCAGAATTAACACCCGTGGCTTCCTTTCTTGATGTGCGTGACGACGGCGTTCTCTGAATTGTGTTCTTTCCCCGATTGGGAAAATGCGCCGGAAGGGCTCGGGAGGAGGCAACAGCATGGAGGCTCCCAGATTCCGAACGGACATAATGGAAATTCCGGCTCAAGGCCCTTCAGGTTTTCCACAACATCTCGCTTTGGCTTGAACCATCTCTTGTGTTAGAAGTTTAAACCAAAGGACAACGTATTGTTGGTGCAAGCTTTCGGCTCTTGCGCAATGTTGGTAGTCTTCTGAGTTTCGCGGCGCCTTTACTCCACCCAGAGCGCCTCCGGCGCGGACCTGAACGCAAGAAGTTTCGACCGCACGCTCAAGGAGAAATTGCCGTGAACCTTTCTGAAACGCGAACCGCCCTTTCGCGCGGTTGCCTCGCATTCCTTTTTGCCTGTTTCCTAGTCTCGCCTTCCGCGTGGCCCCAGGGGAATCAGGGCGCCATCGAAGGCATCGTCGTCGATCAATCCGGTGCCGCTATTGCCGGCGCCAAGTTGACGGCTACCAACAGCGCGACCGGCATCCACTTTCAAACCACTAGCGATTCCAACGGCCTCTTCACCTTCCCCGTCCTGCCGGTAGGTACCTACACCATCGAAGTCGAACATTTAGGTTTCGCCAAGCTGACACAAAAGAACATAACGCTGAGTGTCGGCGCCAGACTGAACCTGAACCTCTCCCTCTCGGTGGCTGGACAGACCCAGTCCGTCACCGTCACGGATGAACCCCCCATCGTCGAAACAACCCGTAGTCAGGTGAGCTCCGCGGTGAATGATGTGGCCATTGAAAACCTCCCTACAAACGGCCGCAACTTCATCAATTTCGTGCTCCTCACGCCAGGCGTCACCCTTGACGTACGCGGCGGCGACATCAGCTTTGCCGGACAGCGCGGTACTCTCAATTCCCTCATCGTCGATGGCTCGGACGATAACAACACTTTCTTCGGCCAGTCCGTCGGCCGCACTGGATCGGGGCGCGCTCCCTACCAGTTCAGTGAAGATGCGGTACAGGAATTCCAGGTGAATTCCAACGCTTATTCCGCCGAACTCGGCCATGCTGGCGGAGCCGTGATTAACGTCGTCACCAAATCCGGTGGCAACGATTTCCACGGTACGGCCTTTGAATTCTTTCGCGACCGGAGCCTGAATGCCAACGATCCCATCAACAAAATCAAAGGCCTTAGGAAATCGCCCTATCACTTCAACCAGTTCGGAGGAGACCTCGGCGGTCCGATCGTCCGTGAAAGACTTTTTTTCTTCTTCGATTACGACGGCCAGCGCAACACACTCCCCAATCTCGTCTTTCTTGGGGTGCCCGCTCCTGCCACTCCGACTGCCAATGAGCAAACAGCTCTGAGTTATCTTCAGGCACGTGCCAACTCCTGGATTCGCACTCAAAACCAGAACGTCTACCTCGGCAAAGTTGACTGGCGGCCTGGCAACAGCGAACTCCTCAGCGTCCGGTACAATTCCCAGCGTTTCATCGGCATTGGCTTTGAAAATGGCGGATCGCAAAATTCTATCGAGCATACCGGCGCGTCGGATGTCACCACGGACACCTTATCCGGCTCGCTCACATCCACGATCTCATCCGGTATCGTCAACGTTGCCCGGGCCACCTATGCGCGCGACAACGAGCCCGGCCTGGCCAACAGCATTAATCCGGAGGCCACCGTTCGCCAAGGCGGCGTCACCGATCTCATTGTCGGACGCAATTTCTTTAGTCCTCGCTTCACCAACATTCGCCGCGGCGAAGTCGGCGATACCCTCTCGCTCATCCACGGTCGCCACACAATCAAGACTGGCATAAATTTTCTCGTGGACAAGATCGCCAACTTCTTCCCGGGCAATTTCTCAGGCGCTTACGTTTTCAATAGCCTCGAGGGATTCGGATGCAATTTGAACGGAGGCGGCGCGGCTTGCTTCACCGGTCCGGACGCTTCGGATACTTTTGCCCAAGCCTTCGCCGGCGCGGGCACTACAGGACCCACCACGAATCCCAATCTTCAGGAATATTCAGCCTTCGCCCAGGATGAATGGCGCGTGCGGAATGACCTCACTCTGAACTTCGGCCTCCGATACGATCTCGACCTGATTGCCCAGCCGCACGTGCTCAACCCCAGTGCCAGCCTCGCCGCTGCGGGGATCTTCACCAACAGGATTCACAACGATCACGCTAATTTCGGCCCCAGGCTCGGCGTTGCCTGGACGCCGCTTGGCAAGAAGTTGGTCGTTCGGACCGGCTACGGTATTTTCTACGCTCGTACTCCCGCGATCACCGTCGGTACCGCCTTCTCCAACAACGCTCTGAACGTACAGGCCCTCAGCTTTACCGGCGCAAACATCCCGCAATATCCCGCCACTAAGTGCGGCGCTCCAGTCGCAGCTCCGAGCTGTGCCGCGCCGGTCGGTGGCACCGCAGGCGCTCCTACCATTTATGTCTTCCAGCCCAATTATCACGAGCCCAATGTGCAGCAGGCGAACCTTGGCTTCGAGTATCAAATTCAGCCCAGCATGTCAGTTCAGGTTAATTATCTGTGGGTCAAAGGCACGCATCTCACCCGCACCCTGGACATCAATCAGCAGGGCCCCGAGACGCCCGTAACCGTCGGATTTGTGGGGTCTACTCGAACTGCCACTGTGAATCAGGTCACGCTGCCGCGCCCCATTGCAGGCTTTGCGCGCATTGAGGAATTCCAAAGCAGCGCTAATTCCATTTACAAGGGCCTGACTGTGCAACTGAACAAGCGTCTCTCGCAAAATTACCAGTTCCTGGCTTCCTACACTTTCGGAAAGGTCATCGACGATAATCCGGACGCCACTTCGGTCGTTCCTTTCTCTGGCGACGATGCCAAGATGGTGCAGGACCCTCTCAACCTTCGCGGGGATCGCGGCCCCGGCGTGAACGATCAGAGACATCGCCTCGTGCTAAGCGCGATTTGGGACCTCGACGGCTATGCACATTCGCTGCACCGTTCGTGGCGTTATTTGGCCGGCGGATGGCAACTCAGCGGTATCCTGACTGCCGAAACCGGACAGCCTTACTCTGGTTTGGTGAACTCGGACCTAAATACAGACAGCAACAACCGCACCGACCGTTCGCCGGGACTCAGCCGGGACTCCTTCAATCTTCCCAACTTCGTTTCGCTTGATCCTCGAATCACTAAGAGCATCCCGTTCACGGAACGCGTCAAGGCACAGCTCATTCTTGAAGCCTACAACGTCCTCAACCGCATAAACTATACTTCGTTGAGCACCACCCAATTCTCGACCGCGACGGGATGTACTGGCACCGTGACCATCTGCCTGGGGCCTCCGAGGACGCCATTTCAGACGCCGTTGAGCACGCAATTGAACTTCAGCCCTGGCTCAAGAATTGTCCAGCTTTCGGGCAAGATTACGTTCTAAGCGGCTCATTCGAACTCTACGTTAAAATCCTTATGAGGTCATGGGCACCAGTTAGGCAAGAATAGCGCCAGCTCCCGATCCCCGTTTATTCCACTGAAGGGCGTACTCTCAGAATTGAAGCTGATGTAATTCTGGAGGTGGTCTTCCTCGCATCGAGCCAAGTGCAAGTGATCCGCGTGGTGAGCGGCCTAAGCCACGGTCTTGATGAAACAGCAATTCAGGCGGCAAAACAGATACGCTTCAGGCCTGCGAAACGCGACGGGCAGCCGGTTGATTTTCCCGCTCGTGTGCGGATTGAGTTCCGTTTGGCCAATTGACATCCTCCCCTCAGTGAACAGATCGTCGTGACTCGTCCGACGACTTCAGCATTCATCCCATTCCTAAATTGCTGCGTGGCGAGCCGTCCGCCGGCAAAGGCACTACTTTTTCGTGGCTGCAATTGCAGCTCTGATCTTGTTTTCGATTTCATCGGTCATGTAACCGCAATCCAGGCGCATGAATACAGAGGTGTACGGGATTGTCGTATTTGTCTTGATGAACAGGACACGAAAGGTCTTTCCCGCGTCGTCAATATTGGATAGAGCCTCGGCGTGCGGGATACTCGCTGGGCTGCTCTTTCCGAAGGCGCGGTTGATTTCCTCTCGCAAATGCGTGATCCCAGGGTAGTCCTCTTCCGGTACAAACTTAAGTTCCTGGTCGACGAAGGCGGCAGCCCGCACATGCTTTGACGAAGAAATGGCCTTGACGACGTAGTTCAGCACCGAGGGAAGATCCTGGTTCACAGCGATCGTCTCGATGCCGCTTTGCGAGTAAGCCGGGAAGGCCGCATCGCTAACGACGATCCAGTTCCGGTGCCCATAGAGCGGCAGCCGCTGTTGCAGGGTTGCCTGCCAATTAGCGGTGCTCGGGTTGGACTCCGCCGACCTAAGCATAGTGCCAGCTATAAACACAAGTGCCAAGACAACGCACAGCTGCAAGAGATTAGATTTTTTCATGTTTCCCCTTCAGTTCAGCCGACCCCACATGGCCGTGAGGCTCCTGGTTATTTTTGACATGCACTCTGAAGACCGTAGAATGCCTAAATTAAGCGTTTCAAACGAAAATGCCATGATGCTATTCCCCTTCACAGTTTTCAAGTCTCTGCATGAGTTGACAACCAACGCATGCGCGGGACTCGGACTATCGCAGAAGCAACTCGCGTGCATCGCAGTGACGAGCGCCTTGGCTACTCCTGCGACGGCGCCTTTTGCGGGGCGTTCTCTACTAAGCTCTGCAACTTCACTTGCGCGGGAGCGGCGATTGTCGCCAAGCGAGGAAGATCAAAATCCCTGTACAAGTCCAGGCAGAATAGCTCTGGCGCCTCGTCAAACGTCACCGGCTTCTGCAACAGGAAGTCAAAGCTGGACATGCCTTCGTGCACGATCACTTCTGACAACAGATCCGGTTGAAGAGCCGCGGCCACAAGCCCGATTGTTTGCGTGCGGATGCCCCTCGATTCCAAGCGTACTTTCTGCGCACCCGCGCGCGCGCGAATCCAATTAGCGATTGCCAGGAGTTGGGCGGCTTGCAATCCAAGCGGTCGATCGCCTTCGCCGTCCAGGATCTGGGCGTAGGAGAATGGTTCGTTTTCTTTCCAGGCGTCTCCGAAAAAGGTTAGGTCGAGAGCCAAAACCTGCTCGTCCCGGTTCACGCGGTCCGTAACGTATGAGGCCGCGGCCTTCCGACCCTGATCATCGAGCACGATAGTGACTGGCGTCTTCTCCGGTGTAACGATTCCCTTGAGCCAGGACCCACTGACGCATAGTCCGTTGTCCATTTCAAACATATAGGATAAAGTCTCGACCCCCCGGTGTTTCGTGTTGGCCACGGTCCACACGCGCGTAAGTTGCACGGGTTTGTAGCGGACCACGGAACGCAATTTCTCTCTTTCCTCATTTGCCCAACCGGATTTGGAAGTGGAATCGAGCGGAACCGGCCTACGTGTAATTTCGTTGCCGAGTTTCCGCGCCAGTCCCAAAATAGTGAGATTGTCTTTTGGGAGTCCGACGACGAGCTCATCGTACCTCTTGATCTCCTGGCCCACTGGAACCTCTTTTTCGATAGGAGGCAAGCCGAACTGCCCGCTGAAAAACCGATAGGCGTGCTCCCGATTGTTGAGCTGATAGTTGTGCGTGCCCGGGTCGCGGTTTTCGTACCATTGAAAAACATCCTCTCTGCCATAAAGCTTGAAGAAGGGTTTCACGCTGTCGTAGACGAGCGGCTTTACCAGCGGAGCGCGAAAACAGCAATCGTCTTCGGCATCATAGATCAGCAGAGTGGGCCGCGGGGCCATCATCGCGGTAAGGTGGGTATAATCGAGACCCGCAAGAAGATCGGTGCCGTTCTGTTCAATATCCCCCAGGTCTCCGTATTTCCGCGCTTCAACTTTTGTGGCCATCGAAGAATAACCTGCAACCGGAACAGCTACTTTCACACGCTCGTCCAGCGAACCGAGAAGAATTGTTTGCCATCCTCCGCCTGAGAGGCCCGTCACACCCACGCGGTTCGGATCCACGCTGGGATGGTTGTAGAGATAATCCAGCCCACGACGCATTTCAAGCAGAAAGATTCCCAGCGCGTTCGCGCCCACCAGGTCGAGATGCGCCCCGTACCAATGTTGGTTTCCCTCTTGGCGAAGCTCCCCGAAGAAAAACCATTCCAAGTTGAGGGCCAGAATTCCGTGCTTCGCGAAATTGATGCATCGCTTTTGCTTGTACTCAATGGCCTTTCCCAGTGGGCCGACGTGGCCGTTAACGTTCAGGATCGCCGGGAGTTTCCCCTGTGGCTTTTCTGGCTCGTAAAGAATCGCAACGGATTGAAAGCCGGGGACGATTTCATAGCGAAGCTTGCGCAAACGGTAACCCTGACCTGTCTCGATCACGCCCATGTCTTCAAACTTGGGCTGGGAGTTGACCCATTCATCGGGCCAGCCGTGAAACACTACGTCATGGAGCAAGTGTTGGCGGAGACGCTTCGCCTCCTCCGTCCATTGCTGAGCATTCGTAGCCGCGGGTGGCGGAGCGGCGCGGCTGAGGATGTAGGACTTGATCTGATGAAGAGCGACACCGGGTGCTAGAATCTCTTCGCCAAGGACTTGGCCGATTTCATCAGGATCACTTTGGCCAAAGGCGCGGCCGTAGGCAAACATAAGGGTGAGGAGTGCAAGACAGAATAGGCAAAGGCGACGAAACAGAGACATCAAGATCTCCTGACTGGAGCCGTAACTCCTCGTGGCCGTACTGATCGTACTGCATATCATAAAATGTGCAGAGAACCGATAGCGCGCACTTGTCGACGATGGCAAACGCGCCGTGCCTCGGAAAAGGAGGGAACCAGTGAGCAATCTACTATCGCGCCGGAAGTTTCTAGGTAATGCGGGAGCAGTGACCGCCATTCCGGGCTGGTGGAGCTTGCTTCGGGGCATGGCGCACAACGCGGTTTCATTGGGCGGTGGGGCGGCGGCTTCGCCCGGAACAACAGACCGCATCGTCGACATGCATGTGCATTTTGACGAGAAGAATCCCGATTTCATCAGCGACCTCCTGAAGCTATCGGAGCGGCTGAATCTCACTGCGTGTTTGCTAACTCCTTTTCCTGACAGGAAAGTCGTAGCCGAAGCAGCGAAGCAACATCCTTCACAAATAGTTCCGTTCGGCTCCGTGGATTTGGACGCTCCGGACGTGGTCAAGCAGATAGAGGAACTGCACGGGATGGGCTACCGTGGCCTCGGTGAGTTGGAGTTCGTGAAGAAGCCGTACAACGATCCATCGTATCTTCCAGTGTACGAAGTGGCGAACCGGTACGGCTGGATCGTTCTTTTCCACACAGGCATCGTGCTGCGGAGAAAATTTGACGAGCCGGAAGACGTGGCTTCTGGCCGCATGCGGCCGATTTACCTGGAAGAAATTGCGCGTCGTTTTCCGAAAATCACGGTGCTGGGCGCGCACTGCGGCAATCCAGAGTATGAATGGGCAGCGGAAATCGCGCGGTGGAATCCAAACGTGTTTTTTGACCTAAGTGGCTCCACGCTCACGAAAATGCAGGGGCGTCTCGCGGATTTCCAAAAATTCTTCTGGTGGTCGGGCACGGAATGGCATAGCCCAGAGTGGAAGTTAAAGACACCGGACGGCGACCTGAGCGCGTTTATCAAGATTGTCTTTGGATCGGACACTGATCTGCGAGAAATAGAGTCGGTCGTGAATCAATACCGCGCCCTGTTCGATGCGTGCGCTCTTCCGGTGCACACGCGCAAAATGATCATGGGCGGAACACTGGCCAAGTTGCTGGGGCTCCCCGATGGTCATTAAGGTATTCGCGGACAAGACGTCATTGGCCGGGCCGCAGCCGAGCAGGCCGCAATTTCTCTCTGCAACGCGATACAGAATAGCGGCAGGGCACGAGTCATTGCCGCGACGGGCGCCTCTCAGTTCGAAAAGAGTGACCTGCAACTAAGAAAATAAGAGGGCACTCAAACTGCCTACCAGAAGCGACACGACACGGTTGATCCGAGCTCCTATACGCCCGAAGTTGTGAAGTAGACATGAATCGATGCGTCTTAGGCAAGGACAAGGAAACAAAATGCGCGTCGCGGAAATGTTCCGAATACGAAAATCAGCGAGCGGATTGGTACTGACGTGTAGAAGTCTCGGGCATGTCAAGGGGACCTGTAACTGGGTAGTGACTCAGTTTGGGCGTTGGGCTCTTACGACAGATACCATAAGCCTGGTGGCGAGTGTCGCCGCTAGTCCGAAACACACGGCCACGAGACCAGAGCGAAAAACGACGTAAGAGACTATGCCCATTACATAAAGAGAGACGACGAGAAGCGTGCCAAGTATAGTGGTTTCTTTGTGAGTCTTCATTTTGCAGCCTGGCAGTTGGGACTCATTTTGATTTTGTGAGCGGCTTCTTTGATTTGCGCTTTCTCAGGAGTCCCGTCGGCATCCCATCGCAACAGGGGGCCACGTGCATAACGATTCCGCCCTTGTGACACAGACACGTACAGTCGCGCCTGCTCTTCATGTCACAGCCTCATTTGGATTCCATTCTAACAGTTCCACAAGTTCCTCAACGTTCCAAGCGTGATCTGATACGCCCGCTTCCATCGCAGGGGTGACGCGCAAGGTCTGGTGAATCCGGCAAAAGTTATGGTACATATAGTGCAGAGCCACACCCGCTGCGTGATTCTCGACTTTCTTGGAGAACGCATTGGTGAGCCGCGTGAAACGCCGCATGTTCATGCGCATTGTGAGATTCTGGCGCTCAACGTAGCTCGTGGAGATGTATTTCGCGTCTGGACGCCCAGCAATTGCTACCCTTTGACAACTGATGCACTCCGCCGGACTGTAGCGGGTTTCACTTGAAGAATCGCCTTCGTACAGCTTGACGAGCATCGCATAGTCGATTTCAGACCCGAATGCACTCTCTACAGCGGTCAAATAGACGCGATGGCCGTCTGTAGTTAACTGTACGCGATTGGCAAGCCGTCCGGCCAGATCGTGCATGAACTCATATCCGGTTTCCGCGTCACGTGTTCCCACGCACCAGCTAGGAACTAGCTTCGTATCCGCATCCATCGCAACCCACGTCCACACGTCCCCGTAACCAAACTGACCTTGTAAATCGGCGGGTACGTTCTTTTGCTTGGCGTATACGAACGACCAAATTTCATCGCACTGGACTCGCTTACAGGGAAGATTCCGGAGAACGCGGTCTTGATACTCGGTGCACGCTCGGCCAATCTCCGGCACCAGTTTGAGCACCGTGTTAAACGCCACACTGCACATGCGGGCTGTGGCGCGAAGCGAATTACCCTCTACGAGAGCGGCTACAACACGAGTTCGTTGTTCTTTGTTTAGGCGATTCATAATAACTGTATTATGCTTGAGCTGCTCATGCTTTGTCAAGTG
Organism: Candidatus Limnocylindria bacterium; assembly: GCA_035490055.1. Taxonomy (GTDB): domain Bacteria; phylum Acidobacteriota; class Terriglobia; order Acidiferrales; family UBA7541; genus Acidiferrum. The sequence goes on from DATHIB010000193.1 coordinate 26,642, forward strand.
GTATTTTATGATATTCTATAATTTCATAAGATTGCACTTGACAAACAATCAGGAACCCCCTAGACTGGGCCTAACTATGGCATTCGAGGTTTCGTATAGAGATGAATCCCTCGAACAGCTTGAAAGAGACCCCAAATACACCGCTGGCCATTCCGAGGCGGTTGTTAAGGCGTTTCGCAAGCGGATGTGGTTCATTCGGAACGCGGTTGACGAACGTGACCTTCGGGAAACGAAGGGGAACCACTTCGAAAAACTCAAAGGAGCTAGGGAACACCAACACTCAATGAGATTAAACGATCAATGGCGGTTGATTATTGAAATTGAGAGAAAGGGCACCAGCAAGAAATTGGTTGTCGTGGGAATTGAAGACTACCACTAAGGAAAGGAGGGAAATGACGATGCTGGACATTCGAGAAGTAGCCGAGGCATTCCCTCCTGGCGAGTTTATCAAGGACGAATTGGAGGCTCGCGGCTGGACTCAGGATGTACTCGCAGAGATTACGAGTATTCCTGCCCCTGTTATCAGCAATATCGTAAAGGGAAAGCGCGCAATTTCTCCGGAGATTGCTTCGCACCTCGCAGCCGCATTTGGTACGACCGCGCAGCTATGGATGAACCTGGAGACCTCCTATCAGTTGTGGACTGATACCCGTGCGGATGTGAATGTTGCTCGTAAAGCCCAACTTTATGCGTTGGCTCCTGTGAGCGAACTAGTGAAACGCGGCTGGATTGAGGCCACAAAGAATCTAGACTTGTTAGAGGAAAGACTTTTGCAGTTTTTGGAGCGAAAAAATATTGATGAGCCATCTAAGCTTGTCTATGCCACCAAAAAATCTACCGAGCAGGCGAACGCTTCACAGGTTGCTTGGGTTCATCGGGCCAAGAAACTTGCTAAGGGTATCCATGCGGCAAGGTTCTCAGATGAATCGTTCGCAAGAACCCTCAAGAGGCTAAAAGAACTTCGCAAAAATCCAGAGGATATTCGCGAGATTCCCAAGGTTCTAGCCGAAGGGGGTATTCGACTAGTTTTGATTGAAGGACTTGCTCATGGAAAGATTGATGGCGCAACCTTTTGGCTGGATGAGCATTCCCCTGTGATAGCTCTGTCAATGAGGTATGACCGAATCGACTATTTTTGGTTTGCTCTTATGCACGAACTAGGACATGTTGCGAATCGTGATGCCCTGGGCGGCCTTCCGATTTTGGACGTTAATCTTGTTGGCGATGAAATTATACCCTCAGAAGATAAATCCGAGATCGAAAGGCGAGCGGACTTGTTTGCCCAAGACTTTCTTGTTGAGCAGAAGGAAATCGAGAAATTCATCGGGCGTGTAGCACCGCTCTATTCAAAACAAAAGATTAAGAATTTCTCTGCCCGAATTGGGGTTCATCCCGCAATCGTTCTCGGTCAATTACAGCATCGCAGAGAAGTGGATTGGTTTCATAGCCGGGAAATGCTAGTAAAAGTGAGAGAAATTCTGATTTCAGGAGCATTAACGGATGGATGGGGTCATACTCCACCAGCAATATGAAGGAGTCTTCGATGAGTCTCATTGAGCAGAATCAAAAAATAGTTGCGACGTACCGCGAGTCCGGACAAGTCTGGCCAGCTACCGCAGTTGATATTGCGCGCTGGGCAATTAGCAAGAAACTTTGGGATATCCATCCCGCGAGAGTCGTGCGGCAGTGTGCTGATCAGATCGCAGAGGCGATGCGCCAGGAATATATAACCGACCCACAGGGCCGAAGGGTGCGCGTGAAGCACGTTGCTCCGTATGAGGAAAAGGGGCAGATGCTTCTCAAGTGGGATGACATGCGCTCCGCTTCCCATGGGCACATGAGCACTTCCTTCGCGTACAAGAGACAACTGATCGTTTCGGATTGTCGGCAGTTGAAATTAGAAATAGATAGCTACAATGAAAATTACAATACTGGAAGGCCAATCCAAGGGATTTTTGATTTCACGGACGATATGACCGAACTAGAGCTTCAATCTAAGGCGAATCGTGCTCACGCTGCTTAGCCCATCTAGACTTAGCAGCCTTCTTGGCAATCTGTGTGCGCTTTTCCTGTGACAGCTTTTTTGCCCGAGCATGGCCGCCTTTGAGGCCGCCTTTTCGTCCGATTGTGGACAGGTATTCTTTGACTGATTGGGTTGGTTCTTCCGTCGATAGCCGCACGATCTCAGCGGCTAGTTGGTTGGGGTCTGCTGGAAGTTTCTTGCTTGAGCGCCTCATGCATGAAGTATGGCATGGTATCCAAATGCCGTCTAGTCCGTCTCAGAGTGAAACTGAGTCACTACCTGTAACTGCGGGCTATCCGAATATGTTCGAT
>DATHIB010000194.1:0-19842 GCA_035490055.1 Candidatus Limnocylindria bacterium
TCTATGCGACGCTGCAGATACCGGCGGAGGTCATGAAGCCGGTCAAGACTTGGCATGAACCGGCGACATAGTGACGGAATGAAATGACAACCCCTTGCAAACAAAACAGTTCGCCCCAACGAGCGCGGAAGTTAGGCTAACCGCTCAGCATTGCCTCATGCGAGCTGCGTCGTGCAGTGACCGCAGCGCTTCGCCGCCAGCGGAATTGCCATCGCGCACTGCGGGCAATCTTTCGTCGCAGGGACTTCCGGCTTCCTGGTCCAGCGGTTCACCTCATGGGCCATCAGGAATACGGCAAACGCCACGATCAGAAAGTTGATCACCGAGTTCAGAAAAATTCCATAGTTCACGGTCGGGGCGCCGGCTGCTTTCGCGGCCGACAGCGTTTCGTAGGGCTTGCCACTCAGATTGATGAATAATCCTGAAAAATCCACGTGACCGAGCAGCAGGCCAATCGGCGGCATGATCAGGTCCTCCACCAGCGAGGACACAACCTTTCCGAAGGCTACACCGATAATCACGCCGACCGCCAAGTCCACGATATTGCCCCGCATGGCAAACGCTTTGAATTCCTTGAGCACGGTCTTCCTCCTTTGTTCATTTGATGAAGGCAAAACGACGGCCCGGGGCCGATTCCCAAACACTGCTAGGGATGTCTGTTGCGGGATTATAGTTGAAGCAGAAGAGAAAGAGAGACGAGAAGACGGCCGAGCTTGGGATTTGCAGCCGCGCCTCTAAAAGACCCTTCTTTAGCGCGGCCGGAAGATCAAGAACGCCCCAATCATACCGCGCAGTACGAGCAGGCCACCGCCGACCGCCAGCATCGGACCTACCCACACAAACGGCACGCGCGATATCACCAGCATTAGGACGCCCAAAAGCGACAACGAAAGTCCTCGCGTCCAGTTCTGCCAGCGCGCCCACCACTGGCCAGGCTTGTACAGCGCGCGCAGGCCCCACAAGATCAGCGCCATGCTGAGAATCAACCAGGCGGCACTATGTCGGTCCACATAAATGCGCCGTGCCAATCCCAGCCAGATTACCAGAGAGCCGAGCAAGACGAAGATCAATTCGATCATGAATCGGAATAGCCGCTCGGGCGTGAGCATCGCCATGGCGTCCGCTTACGCGACGCGTTCAATGCGAAGCTTCGAGATGGACACGGGTGTTCGCGGGCGGTCATTCGAATCGCGCGGCACATGCGAAATCTGGTTGGCCACGTCCTGCCCTTCGACGATTTCGCCAAAGATGGTGTGCTTGTTGTCCAGCCACGGCGTTGCCGCTACGGTGAGGAAGAACTGGCTCCCGTTGGTTCCCGTCCCGGAGTTGGCCATGGAGAGCTTTCCGGCCTTCGAATGCTTCAGCGAAGGATGAAACTCATCGGCGAATTTGTATCCTGGCCCGCCCATTCCGCTGCCCTGCGGGCAGCCGCCCTGAATCATGAATTGCGGAATCACGCGATGGAAGATCAATCCGTCGTAGAACGGTCTCTTTTCCTTCTGTCCGGTCTTTTCATTCGTGAATTCTTTGGTGCCTTCGGCAAGCCCGATGAAATTCGCAACCGTTTTTGGCGCTTCGTTTTCGAGCAAGCGCACCACAATGTTTCCCTGTGAAGTCTCAAAAATAGCGTAGGTTCCTGCCGCCCGGCTCATGCGTTCTCCTCGTGTACACGATCATCGTACACGAGCCGGAGTGTAGCGCGCCACATCACTGCGGCCGGAACTTGTCTTTCGGCCTGAAAGATTGACAAAGTCGACGGCCAAATCGAGGACTCCCTTGGTCCCTTCTACCAGCCCTTTTGCTTGCGGAGCGCTGTGATATGCGCGGCGTGATGCTTCCCGTGCCATTCATAAATGAACAGCAGCCAGTCAACGGTCCGCTCGCCATGCTCCGGGTGGACGAGTACTCTTGCAAAATGTTCGGGCTTCAACGAGCGCCACAGCCGGTCCCAGCGGTTGTGTACCGAATCCAGCAGAGTCTGCGAAACTTCGATGGGGGTCGTCCTTGAGTCAGCCAGTTCGGCCCAGGCCGCTTCGTTGTAGGGCTTAATCGTCGGCTTATCCTCGGTGAGCGCCAGTTTCAATCGGACGTAAGCATTGAGGTGGCTGTCCGGAACGTGATGCACGACCTGGCGTACCGTCCAGCCTCCTTCGCGGTACGGTGTGTCGAGATGCGCGTCGTTCAGTCCCTTCACTGCTGCGCGCATTTTGGCCGGTGTAGCCGCAATCTCGTCGATTGCCTGCCGGCGCCGAGTTGGCGTCACACTCGCAGGCATCTCAAACTTTCCAATCGGGTAGCGCGGATCCATCTTGACTTTCTCCTTGGGCAACCTGGTATTTCTCTGGACTATAACGGCCGCCGTTCGTACCGGTCAACTTTGCCCGCGGGAAAAGGCCTCTCCAATTTGGCCGCCCGCATTCCGAATCGCGGGGAAGGGAATGCTACAATACCGGCTTGCGTTGTATCTGGAAGGCGCCGTCCTGAATCTAATAGTTGGAGAAAGATTGAATGTACAACGTCCTCATCATCGGCAGCGGCTGTGCCGGCTTAACTGCTGCGATTTACGCTGCGCGCGCGAACTTGAAACCGCTGGTCCTTGACGGGCACGAGCCTGGCGGACAGCTTTCACTCACCACCCACGTTGAGAATTATCCGGGGTTCCCCGACGGCATCATGGGGCCGGAGCTTATCGAAAACATGCGCAAGCAAGCGCAGAAATTCGGCGCGGAGTTCAAAGCCGGGGCTGTAAACGAAGTCGACGTCAGCAAGAGGCCGTTCAAGATCATCGCCGGAAAAGATACCTACGAAGCGCAAGCTTTGATCGTCGCCGCGGGCGCCTCAGCGCGTCTGCTGGGTCTAAAGGGTGAAAAGGAACTGATTGGCCGTGGGGTTTCCACCTGCGCGACTTGCGATGGCTATTTTTACCGCGGCAAGCCCATCGCCGTAATCGGCGGCGGAGATTCAGCCATGGAAGAGGCCAACTTTCTGTCGCGTTACGCCAGCAAGGTCCATCTGATTCACCGCCGGAATGATTTTCGTGCTTCCAAGATCATGATCGACCGCGCCAGGGCGAACGAGAAAGTTGAATTCGTCACACCTTTCGCCGTGGAGGAGATTCTCGCTCCCAAAGGCCACGTCGAGGGCGTGAGTCTTCGCAATCAACAGAACAAGGAAACACATGAGATTGCGCTCGACGGCGTATTCGTTGCCATCGGTCACGATCCGAACACCATCGTATTCAAGGGAAAACTCGAAATGGATTCCAACGGCTACCTGCTCGCCAAGCACGGCAGCCTCACGTCGATTCCTGGTGTTTTCATTGCCGGTGACGTGCAAGACCACCGCTACCGCCAGGCCGTCACCGCTGCAGGCTCCGGTTGCATGGCCGCCTTGGACGCCGAAAAGTTTCTGGAAGAGCACAAAGGCTAGTTTCGCCCTGCCTACGCTGCCATAATAATTCCCGCATGCTCCGGTCGACGCTCCTCAAGCTTTCCGAAAGTAAAAGTTTTGCTAATTGGGTCACTTCCAATGGCACTACGCGCCGTATGGCGCGCCGGTTCGTCGCCGGCGAAACACTCGATGAAGCGATCGCCACCGCTCGTGAATGTAACAATGCTGGCATGTTCGCGAGCCTGGATTACCTCGGTGAAAATGTCGCTACCACCTCGGATGCACAACATTCCCGCGATGCCTATCTCGAGGTCTTTGAACGCATCGCTCAGGAAGGGCTGCACGCCAACGTTTCCGGCAAGCTCACGCAACTCGGCCTCGACATCAACATTGAATTTTGCGAAGGATTGGTTCGCTCCATCGTGGAGCGTGCCGCGGGCTTCGATAATTTTCTGCGCATCGACATGGAGGGGTCTCTTTACACGCAGCGCACCATTGAACTCGTCAAACGCGTTCGCGCACGCAATCCCGCCGTCGGCACGGTCATCCAGTCGTATCTCTACCGCAGTGAAACCGACGTTACGGATCTGTTGGCATATGGTTGCCGCATCCGTCTGTGCAAGGGCGCATACAAGGAATCAGAAGAAGTCGCGTTTCCGCAGAAAGCCGATGTGGATGCCAATTTCGTCCGACTGATGCAGCTCCTGCTGTCCAGCGGTTTCTATCACGGTATCGCCACGCACGATCCGCGCATGATCGCGGCGACCATTCGCCATGCCGCGGCGAAGCAAATTTCCAAAGACGATTTCGAATTTCAGATGTTGTACGGAGTGCGCACCGACCTGCAGCGCCGCCTCGTCAAGGATGGCTATCGCGTCCGCATCTATATCCCTTTTGGCCGCGACTGGTTTCCTTATTTCATGCGGCGTCTCGCCGAGCGTCCCGCAAACCTCGGGTTCCTTGTGCGGAACTACTTCCGCTCCTAAGCGTGTTCCCGTGCTATTGCTTCCGGCAGACGGTGACGCCGTCGCGCAGTGGGATCAAGACGGGGTAGAGCTCCTTCAAAGTGTAGACCAGTCGGTTGAATTCCTGTATGCCACGCGTTTGGACGTCATCCGGCGCTGCCGGCCGCGCCGCCTTTCCCGACCAAAGCGTATTGTCGCTGATGAACAAGCCGCCGCGGCGCAGCTTCGGGAGCGCCACGCGCAATGCGGCGGGGTATTGGTGCTTGTCCACGTCGTTGAAGATCAGGTCAAACTTGCCCGGCGATTTCTGCAACAGATCATGTGCGTTGCCAACGCGCACATCAATCCGTTTGGCAACGCCCGCCCGGCGAAAATAATCCTTAGCGCGGCGCGCTTTCTCCGGATCGCCGTCCGTATAAATCACCTTTGCCTTCGGCCCCGCCGCGCGCGCCAGCCAGATTGTGGAATACCCGATGGCCGAGCCCATCTCAAAAATCCGCTTTGCGCCAGAAACTTGCACGAACAGCGCCAGCATTCGCGCCACCGCCGGCCCGATGATCGGAACGCGATTCTGCGCCGCGTAATCCTCCATCTCCCTGACGACGGCATCGCGCTCCGGCAGCAGTTGGTAAAGATATTCCTCCACATCGTCCTGTATGTAGCCGCTGCGCAGATTCTCGCTGCGAATCATAGTTGTTCCCCCGGCTTCAATGCGTAAATTTTCAACCCTTTGATTTTCTTCGTTTCTTTTCGTAATTCCCCTGCCGTACCTGTCAGAAAAGGAAACGTCGCGTAGTGCATCGGCACCACATGCTTCACGCTGAGCAGACGGATGGCATACGCTGCTTCGCGCGGGCCCATCGTGAATCGATCGCCGATCGGCAGCATCGCGAGGTCCGGCTTGTACAGCTCGCCGATTAATTTCATGTCGCCGAAGAGCGCCGTATCGCCCGCGTGATACACCTTGAACCCGCCGGGCATGCGGATGATGTATCCCGCGGGCTCGCCGCCGTAGTGCCGCACCCCGTTATCGTCGATCGAATTCGAATGAAATGCGTGCGTCATGGTGATTTCAAAATCACCGATTTTCTGCGAGCCGCCCTTGCCCATCGGGCAGGTCTCTTGTTCGAAGCCCTTGCTCTCGATCCATAGACACGTCTCGAAGCTTGCCGCGATTTTCGGTTTGTGCTGTTTGGCCAACGCCAGAAGATCGCCCATGTGATCGGTATGCGCGTGAGTCAGGAAAATGGCATCCAGCCGCGCCATTTTTTTCAGAGCTTCCGGACAGAAGGGATTCGTCATCACCCACGGATCGATCAAAGCAACCTGGCCCGAGGGCGTCGTCAGCGAAAACGTGCTGTGGCCAAAATAGGTGATTCGATTGCCCTTGGTATTGATCACCAACGGCCTCCGCGGCAGTTTTTCAGCTTGACCAAATACAGCGATCTCGATTCTTGGCAGTACTTCTAGTTGGATCCCGAAACGAGCAGCGTTCGAATCGCCGTCTCATACCTATCCCGCGTGCCCTCGCCGAGAACATGTCCGGCCTGCCTGCCGTCCTTGCCATAGAAGACCGAAACCGGAAGGGTTCCATTCCAGCCCGGCAGTACACCCTTTCTGAACAGTTCTTCCCCACCAGCCTTTTTCCGGTAATTGGGAAATACTGGTTTGTAGCGCGCCAGGAAACGCCGCATCAAGATTAAATCGCCATCATCATCCATGCTCACGCCCACGACTTTCAATCCCTGCGGCGCATATTGCTTCGCCAATTCATTCAGCATGGGATACTCGTCGCGGCATGGTTCGCACCACGTCGCCCAAAACGTAACAAGCAGCGGTTCACCGTGGTATTTCTGTACCAATTTCTGATAAGCCTGTGCGTCGATCATCTTCGGATCGCGTGGAGCGGCTGTCTTCGAAGCTTGCGGAGCAGCTATGGCCGTCGCCGCGGCCAGTAAAACAAGTGAAAGACAACAAGTCTGGATTCTCATGGTCCTTCCTTCTCCTCCCATTCTATCCGTACCCCTGCCGGTTGAGAAACTCCCTCCCGCCGCGTACAATTCTTATAGCTGCTTGTCGCTCCAGGCAGTCGTGTGGTACAAGAAAATTTTGCCGGTCGTGCTGTTTCGTCGGATGGGGCGCCGGTCGGCTGTCCGAACAAAGGAGACCCTTAATGGCTTACGTGATTGCCGAGCCCTGCATCGGCACAAAAGACACCGCCTGTGTGGATGTCTGCCCCGTGGACTGCATTCATCCGCGCAAGGATGAAGCGAATTTCGAGAGCGAGACGCAACTGTATATCCATCCCACGGAATGCATCGACTGCGGCGCGTGCGTCCCGGTCTGCCCGGTGACGGCTATTTTTGCGCTCGAGGATCTGCCGGAAAAGTGGAATAGTTTCACGCCGATCAACGCCGATTGGTATGCAAAACAGGGAAAGTAGCCTGCTTTGCTAGGGCGCGATCGGTTTCTTGCGGATTTGGGTGGTACGCTTCGGCGTGCCGTTTTTTTCTGCTCGGGCTTCCCAAAATTCGAACCCTGAGACACTTCCAATTGATGCCAACTCTTTTGGGCGAGGAATCATCTACCATCCTGAGAGTGGAGTGTGGAGGTTTTGCGTGAAGCCTGCTAACTGGAGTCTGGCCTTAGCCATCTCTGTCTTCGGCTTCACTGCTTTTTCGACGCCTTCCGCCCAGACTCCAGCCGCTCACAAACCGCAGCCGCAGCGGAGCTCCTCCGCGCTGGAAGGCCACTGGACCGGTTCGCTTCAAGCGGGCGAGGCGGTACTTCATCTCGTTCTGCACGTATCAAAAGCACCGGACGGCTCCTTCAAAGCCACCATCGATAGCCTGGATCAAGGCGTCTACGGCATTGAAGTGACCTCGCTTACAGAGAAAGATTCCGCTCTCCATTTCAACGTGTCTTCCGTGGGCGCTTCTTATGAAGGAAGGATTGCGGCCGATCACCGTAGCATCGAAGGTGACTGGACGCAGGGCAGCGCAAGCCTGCCGCTTGTTTTTCATCGCCAGGCCGCGTCAGCCGGCGCAAAGAAGCCTTTTGATGCCGTCGCGAGCGCCGAGGGAGTATGGCAAGGCGCGCTGGAGGGCAACGGCATGCGCCTCCGCTTGCAGTTACACGTCTCGCATGATGATCAGAGGCAGCTCGTCGCTGCGCTAGACAGTCCCGACCAGGGGGTTAGCGGACTGCCCGCCATCCATGTGAGCCAGAAGGGCGCCGGCTTTCATTTTGAAATTCCAGTCGTGAGCGGAGTCTATGACGGCACGCTCAACGCCGCAAAGTCGGCCATTACCGGAAGCTGGACGCAAAACAGCATCGAGCAGAAACTGGATTTTCAACGCTCGGACCAGCTTCTAGAACTGGTGCGCCCTCAGAACCCTGTGAAGCCTTATCCGTATAAGGAAGAGGAAATCGCCTTCCCGAACGGTAAAGCGAAGATTTCGCTCGCAGGCACGCTCACTCTTCCGCCTGGCCGGGGTCCGTTTCCCGCCGCGGTTCTCCTCAGTGGTTCCGGGCCGCACGATCGCGATGAATCCCTCGTTGGACATCGCCCTTTTCTCGTGTTGGCGGACCACCTGACGCGAAAAGGCGTCGCCGTCCTTCGCTTCGATAAACGAGGAATCGGCAAGTCCACCGGCGACTACGCGAACGCGACGATGGGGGACTTTACGGGCGACGCCGAAGCCGCCCTCGCTTACTTGAAAACACGCAAGGAGATCGACTCAGGGAAACTTGGTCTCATTGGCCACAGTGAAGGCGGATTGATCGCGCCCATGGTAGCAACTAATTCGCAATCCCTCTCTTGGATCGTGCTTTTGGCTGGTCCGGGCCTGAAGGGCGAAGACGTCCTCTTGCTCCAGTCAGAACTCATCTTGCGGGCCGCCGGCGTAAACGATGGCGAAGTCGCAAGGACCCTTGCCTTCAACAAACAGACATACGCCCTTGTTCGACAGGAAAAAGAGCCTGCGGCACTCGAAGCGAAACTGAATGAACTTGTGCAGACCACCAGTACTGGCGCGGCGCTCCCGCCAGCCGCCGTTCAGTCGCAAGTTCGCATGCTGGTTTCACCATGGTTTCGATTCTTTCTCGACTACGATCCCGTCCCAACATTGCAAAAGACCATTTGTCCGGTCCTCGCCCTCAATGGCGAAAAGGACCTCCAAATCCCGCCGAAGCAGAATCTCGCCAAAATCGAAAAAGCCCTGCAAGACGGCGGCAACCAGGATTTTCAAACCACCGAATTGCCTGGCTTGAACCACCTCTTCCAGCACGGCCCGACGGGCTCGCCCACCGAATACGGTGGCATTCAGGAGACCATGGCCCCGGAGGCTCTGAATGCCGTCTCCGATTGGGTGCTAAAACACAGCGCGCCCTGAACCCTGAGCGGACCGCATACTCGCGCCCATGTGGGCACGTCCCGCAGCCAATCAAAGTACGCAATTCGTGCATTTCCCACGCGACTGGAATTCATAAATTCGCATGGCGGGTTATGATGTTAGAGAGAAAACACTGTCCCCATGCCGCAGAAATTCCATCTCGCTCTGCTTATTCACGCGCACCAGCCCTGCGGCAATTTCGAGCATGTCCTCGAAAAGGCCTACGACACCTCCTATCTCCCCTTTATTGAACATCTCGAAAAGCACCCTGGCGTCCATCTCGGCCTGCACTATTCCGGGCCGCTGCTCGCTTGGATCGAGAAACATCGGCCTGAATATTTCGCTCGTCTGAAAGAGTTGGTTCAAGGCGGCCAGGTGGAACTCGTCGGTGGCGGCTTCTACGAACCGATCCTGGTTTCGATTCCGCCCGAAGATCAGCGCGAACAGATTACCCGCCTGGCCGCTTATCTCGAGCAACACTTCGGACGGCTTCCGTCGGGCGCCTGGCTTGCCGAGCGCGTCTGGGAACCTCAGCTCCCCACCGCCCTTGCCACCGCAAACGTTGCTTACACGCTTGTCGATGACATCCATTTCCTTTCCGCGGGTTTCGAACCGGAAGAACTCTTTGGCGCCTACATCGCCGAAGACCGTGGCCGGACCGTGTGGCTTTACCCCGGACAGAAAGCTCTGCGCTATCTCATTCCTTTCGGCAAAGTCGAAGACGTCATCGCTTATCTGCGCGATGCCGCCAGCGTCCACCCCGGCGGCGTGGCCGCCATGGGCGATGACATGGAAAAGTTCGGTGTCTGGCCCGGAACGTATGAGCACTGTTACAAGGATGGCTGGCTCGCCGATTTTTTTGCCGCCCTGGAGAAGAATTCGGATTGGTTGCAAGTTTCCACACCCGGCGATTATTTGGCAACTCACACGCCTCTCGGCCGCGCCGACCTACCGACGGCTTCCTACACCGAAATGATGGAGTGGGCGCTCCCGACGCGCGTCCGGCAGCGCTATCACGAGGTGCTCAAGGAGTTCAGTGCTCGCCCGGAAATCCTGTCCTTTCTTCGCGGCGGTTCCTGGCGCGGCTTTTTTCGCAAATACGCCGAATCCAATCTCCTGCACAAGAAAATGTTGCGCGTTTCCGCGCGCATCGCCGCTGCGCCCGTGCGACACGACGGCTCAAAGGCTGCCGATGAATTGCTGCAAGCGCGCGATCTGCTTTTGCGCGCCCAGTGCAACGACGCCTATTGGCACGGCATTTTTGGCGGAATTTATGCCCCGCATCTCCGTACCGATCCTTGGCGCAATCTCATTCGCGCCGAGACTATCGCTGACCGGCAGACGCCCGGGGCGCTCGTCCCGCGTGTCGAACTCTTGGACTACGACGCCGACGGCACCTGCGAGTTGCTCTTTACCTCTCCCGAGGCTCAGGCGCTTTTGAAGCCCAGTGACGGCGGCACCATCGCCGCGCTCGATTTTCGCCCCGCGGCCGCCACGCTCGTCAACTCCATCCTGCGCCGTCCCGAGGCCTATCACACGCGCTTGCGCGAAGCCGCGGGCAAGCCCGCCACCGGCGCCGTCGCGAGCATCCACGAACAGACCCGCGTGAAAGAGCCCGGCCTTGAGCGCTTCCTTCGTTACGATCGCTGGCCTCGCCACGCCTTCCGCGTCATGATTTTTGACCCTGCACGCACCCATGCGGACTACGAAGCGCTGGAACTGCGCGAAGACGCCGGCTTCGCCGGTGGCGCCTTCACCGTGAAAAGCTCCGCGCCTCACGACGCCGAGCTTTTCCGCGCCGACTCCCTCTTGCTGCACGGCAAGACGGAAACATCGGCGCCGAAGATGCTGCTCACCAAGCAGTATTCTTTCGGTCCCGCGCCCCACGGTTGCGAAGTCGCCTGCGAGATAGGCCTGAAGCTCAAGGTACCGCTCGAAAAGCCGGTCGCCATCGGCCTCGAATCCGTCGTCAATCTTCTCGCCCCGGCGGAGCCCGACCGTTTCTTCGAGACGCCCACCGGCCGCGTGAATCTTCGCTTCAGCGGATCGCTGCCCGGTCCCATCCTGCGCATGGAAGACGGCTGGCAACGCGTCCGCATCGCCCTGCACGCGCCGCTCGTCAAAGAATTCTGGGTTGCCCCCATCGAAACTGTTTCCGAATCCGAGGAAGGTTTCGAACGCGTCTACCAGGGCTCGCAGATCCTCGCCCTCTGGCGCCCCCCGCTCACCACCCAAAAAACCTGGTCCACCCGCCTCGTCTGGCGCATCGAAGGCTTCTGATTCTGCGTCGTCAACAAGGCTCACAAGTATCCGGCGGTTCGATCACAAAGTTTTCGTTGTGGGTCTCCGGTTATGCGACACCGATGCCAGTCGGCCGCGCGTAGCGCGATGCGTCAATCAGCGCAGCTTCCCCTCTTCGACAGAAAACAGGGGTGGGGTACCTCCCGTGGCGGTACCCCCGCAGCCTCAACCTTGAGGCCTGCTCGAATAACGCAGAGTGGGGCCCAAGTCGCGGGCACCCAAGTCACCGGCCTGCCCGGCCTTGTCGGGGTCACCAGTCACCAGTAACTTTGCTCTTTATCCCGCAATCAACAGGTTCTGCGCGAACGGCCACTCGCGGTCGATCCACTGTCCATCGCAGCGGAATCCCGTGCGCTCTGCCATCTCCGGAATTTCTTCTGGCTGATACTTATGCGAGCTTTCCGTCCATATGGTTTCATCTTCGTCTAGCATGAACCTCAGACTCGCGGCCGGAACGTGCACTGTTTGCCGGCACATGGAACGCAGATGCATTTCGATCCGTCGTTCCACCCTGTTCCAGCGTGCTTGGTGCCGGTAGCTGCTCAAATCAAAATCCGCGCCCAGTTCCCGGTTGATGCGCGCCAGCAAATTCAGATTGAACGCCGCTGTCACGCCCGCTGGATCGTCGTAAGCAAGCAATTGAAGCTCGATGCTCTTCTCCAGGTCTGTGCCGAGCAGCAACGCGTCCCCCGGTTGCAGAATCTCTCGCATTTCGCTCAAAAACTCTTCCCCTGCATCGCGATCGAAATTGCCGATGGTGCTCCCCAAAAACAGCACGAGCAAATGGTCCCGCTCTCCGCGCCCTTCGGCGACCGTACGCAATCCCTCCAAATACGGTTGTTCATGGCCGACGACGCTGACCAGATCGATCTGTCCGAGTTCTTTCGCGCACGCTGCCAGCGCCGAAGGCGAAATCTCAATGGGGTAGTAATACGTCTTTTGCCGCCGCGAAAGTGCTTCCAGGATCCACCGCGTCTTTTTCCCCGAGCCGCTGCCGAGCTCCGCCACCTGAATCGGCAACGGCAGCCGCCCCACAATTTCTCGCGCGTATTTCTCCAGCAGTCGCGCGTCAGCGCGCGTGAGTCCATACTCCGGCAAGACGCAAATGGCTTCGAACAGCGCCGAGCCTACTTCGTCGTACAAATACTTTGAAGGAAGCTCTCTTTGTCCTGCTTTGGTGAGGCTCTCGCGCACGTCCGCCGAGAATTCAGACACGTGCCGAACGGGAAGGGAAGAGGTTAGCATGGAGTCTCCCGGGCTTGGGCTTGATTGTCTCTGGCTCAAAGCTTCGCCACTGGTTTACTGGTTTCCGCTATCGCATACCTGAGCACCGTCGGGGGAAAGCTTCTCGATACCCCCACAAGAGCAATTTTTCTTCTCTTACTAAAGACTGAGAACCAACGACTGAAAACTCTCAGTCCTCGACGCAACGGAACGTTGCGTAGACGTATGGGTAATGCGGCTGGAACCAATTTCGGAACGACCGCCGCAGCATGCACGCCGCGGTGCGCGGCGAGCCACCCTTCATAACGTAGTGCTTGCCGTCGAAAAAATTTGCGGAATAGCCTGGATAGAACGGCATCGGCGTAAACCCTGGAAAGGGCGCGAACTCCGTCCGCGTCCACTCCCACCCGTTCCCGACAAGATCGTGCACGCCGAAAGCGCTCGCGCCCGCAGGATGCGCTCCCACCGGCGAGGGGTCCCACGATTTGAAATCGAAGTTTCCCCTGGACGCGCTCGGCGCTTCCTCGCCCCAAGGATAGCTCCGCTCTTTCCCGCGCTCGGGGGTTCCATACGCGGCGCGATGAAACTGCGCCTCGGTAGGCAGTTTGCGTCCCAGCCACTTCGCATATGCGGTGGCCTCGGCGTGGCTCACGTATACCGGCCACTCCTGCGGTAAACGAACCTCGCCAAACATCGTATGATAAATCCACAGGTTACCCTCGCGCCCCCAGAACATCGGATGCTCGACGACTTCCTTCGCCTTCCAGGCCCAGGCTTCTTCACTCCACAGGGATCGGTTCTCGTAACCCCCCGCCTGCATAAACCGAAGAAATTCGTGATTCGTTACGTCGTGGTTGTCGATGGCGAACTCTTTCACCGCGACTTCGTGCGCGCCAAATTCGTTGTCCCAGCCGAATTCTTCTCCTTGGAGTGGCTCCAGTCCAAGCGTAGCCCGCCCGGCGGGGATCTCCACCAGATGCGGCTTCGCCCTGAGCGCCTTCCACGCCGCTCGCTCGGGACCGCCAACCTTCCTGGCGCTCGGCAGCCGGTGCAGCATGTACGCCAGCGTCTCCGCATGCATCAACCGGTGTTCGATGGCTACTTCCAGCATCGGGATCAGCTGCGGATGCCCTTCCGCGGGCCGCTCCAGGGCCTGTTCGATCGCGTGGTCCAATTCCTCGCGTATCCGCTGGTTGTAGCGCTCGACCTCCGCGCGTTCCGGCCAATCCGCCGGGGTGTCCGACGGCAACCCGCCCTCCACCGGGTCTATGCCAAAAGCAAACAGCTGAGCGAACGTCCGTTGAATCGGCCGCAACCCAAACGCCCGTTGCGCCAACAAATTCCAATCGAACGCCTCAATATGCCCCACGTAGAAAATAATGCGGTGTCTCTCGGGGATGGGCCTGTCGTAGATGGCTTCTTCCCGAACCACGCGGAATACCTCATCGGTTCGCGCGCGGGCGTAAACTAGTCTGGTGTGAAGGTCGTGCCGGATGCGGATAGCGGCGGGAGCTCCCATGGCGTTCTTCCCCTTCTGTTGGATGCAACTTCCACGCGAAGGATGCGCCAAAATTCGGCGTCGGGAGGCTAGGTGCATTAATATGTTCCCTCTGGAATTTGCTGCTGTCAATCGAAATGAATACGAAACCACCACTCTCTCTAATAAAAACCATCGAGTTTCGCGATGTGTCGTTTCACATAAACGTTATTCCTTCCCGTGTAATCGTTTCCGGCATCTCCTTAGAAATTCTTCATGGCGAGACCCTCGTCCTCCTCGGTCGCAGCGGCAGCGGCAAGACCACCCTTCTCCGCCTAATGAATGGAATGTTATTTCCCTCAGAGGGGAAAGTCCTCGTCCAGGGCCGCTCGACCGCCGCCTGGGACCCCATACGCCTCCGCCGCGGCATGGGTTACGTCATTCAGGACGCCGGCCTCTTCCCCCATTTCACCGTCGCAGAAAATGTCGCCCTCATCCCCACTTTGGAAAACTGGGACGCCTCCCGCACCGCCGCTCGCATCCAGGAAATGCTCCAGCTTGTCGGCCTCGATCCTCGCGAATTCTCTCATCGTCGGCCCCGCGAACTCTCCGGCGGCCAGCGCCAACGCGTCGGTGTCGCGCGCGCCCTCGCCGCCGATCCTCCCATTCTGCTCATGGACGAGCCCTTCGGCGCGCTCGACCCGGTCACCCGCGCCGAGCTCCAGCGCGAATTCAGCGCCCTCGCCCGCCGCCTCGGCAAAACCATTGTCTTCGTCACCCACGATCTCCGCGAAGCGTTGCTTCTCGCTTCCCGCATCGTCCTGCTCGAAGCCGGCCGCATCGTTGCCAGCGCCACGCCGCAGGATTTTCTTCGCCTCGACCACCCTGAAGTTCGCGCCTTCACTTCCTCTCTAGCCATGACCCCGGGAGCCTCAGCATGAGCCCTCAAATGACCACCTGGTCATTCTTCGCCGATCACCGCGCCGAAATCCTCGGCGCCACTCTCGATCATCTCGCGCTTGTCGTCATTGCCATGATCGTTGCCATTCTCATCGGCGTCCCGCTCGGCATGTTCATTGTGCAGCGCCCCGCATTGCGCGCCATGGCCTTAGGCGTCGCCAGCGTCTTCCAGACCATCCCCAGCCTCGCCCTCTTCGGCTTCCTCATTCCCATACCGTTCATCGGCGGCATCGGCAAGCGCACCGCCATCGTCGCCCTCGTCCTCTACGCGCTTCTCCCCATCTTGCGCAACACCTACGTCGGCCTCACCGGCATCGACCCCGCTGTCCTCGAAGCCGCTGAAGCCATGGGCATGACCCGCGCGCAAACCCTTTTCCGCGTCCGCTTCCCGCTCGCGCTCGCCGTCATTCTCGCCGGCATTCGCACCGCCACCATCATCACCATCGGCGTCGCCACCATCGCCGCCGCCATCGGCGCCGGCGGCCTCGGCACCTTCATCTTCCGTGGCGTCGCCCTAGTCAGCGATGCTCTCATCCTCGCCGGCGCCATTCCCGCCGCCCTCCTCGCCCTTCTCGCCGACTTCCTCCTCGGCCTCCTCGAGCGCAGGTTAAAGGTCTCCTGACGTGCGTCGCTCTTTCTTCGCTCTCGTTTCAGTCGTCACTCTGCTGTTTTCAGGATGTCGCCAATCCGCGCAATCCAAAATTACGATCGGGTCAAAATTTTTCACCGAGCAAGTCGTCCTCGCTGAACTCCTCGCGCAACACATCGAAGCCAAGACCGGCATCCCTGTGATCCGCAAGACCAACCTCGGCGGCACCCTCCTCGTCCACAAAGCTCTCCTCGCCGACCAGCTCGACCTCTACGTCGAATACACCGGCACCGCCCTCACCGCCGTCTTGAATGAATCACCGCAGGCGGATTCCCCCGCCGTCTACAACCGTGTCAAGCAGCTCTACTCCGATCGCTTCCACCTCGAAGTCACCGAGCCCCTCGGCTTCGAAAACACCTTCGCCATGGTCATCCGCGGCCACGACGCCAAAAATCTCCATCTGCAAAAAATCTCCGATATCGCCCCCATCGCCCGCAAATGGCGCGCCGGCGTCGGCTACGAATTCCTCGAGCGCCCCGACGGCTTCCGTGGCTGGAGCGAGCGCTACAATCTCCATTTCGCCGAATCGCCCAAGGTGATGGATCTCGGCCTCATCTACCGCGCCCTCGTCGACCATCAAGTCGATATCGTCGCCGGCAACTCCACCGACGGCCTCATCGACTCCCTCGACCTAGTCGCCCTCGAAGACGACCGCCACTACTTCCCGCCCTACGACGCCGTCCCCATCGTCCGCCAGTCCACGCTCGCGCAATTCCCCCAGCTCCGCTCCGCCCTCTCCGATCTGGCCGGCAAACTCTCCGCCGCCGACATCCGCCGCCTCAACTACGCCGTCGACGCCCAGCACCAGGACGTCGCCGTCGTCGTACGAGAGTTCCGTTCTTCAAGAGGCTTCTAGCCTCTTTTCGCTTTTTCAGCAGCCTCGGCCGCTGGTTCAAGTACAATCTCTCCGCTGTGAAGTTAGGATCCGATTGCGGAAATAATCAGCGCGGCTCACCAGTCTGCACGACAGTGCGCAGGACCCGGCCTGCAGCCGAAGGGCGATGAGCATGAAACGCTGGAAAAAACTTCTCCTTGTACTTGTCGCGCTCGGGGTTCTTACGGCCGCCTATGGAGCCGTCTTGATTCGCCGCGGCTTCAGCACCATGGACGAGCCATCCGCTCTGGAAAAGCTCGTCGCTCGTGCCGTCCGGAATCTGGCCATCCCCGCCGCCGCGCGCCATGAAAACAATCCCTTGAAAGCCTCTCCGGAGATCCTCAATGAGGCCCGCGACAGCTTCTTCGACCGCTGCGCGACCTGCCACGGCAACGACGGCAGCGGCCAGACCCAAGTCGGCCGGAACCTCTACCCCAAGCCGCCAGATTTGCGCTTGCCACAAACGCAGAATCTTACCGACGGCCAGATCCGCTACATCATCAAGAACGGCGTCCGTCTCACGGGCATGCCTGCCTGGAGTCATCCGCACGAAGAACAGGACAACGATAGCTGGAAACTCGTTCTCTTCATCCGCGACATGTGCCAACTTTCTGCTGGCGAGAAATTGTCGCAGCAAGTAACGGCCGCTTCCGCGCACTACACGGGCTCGCCGGCCTGCGAAAAATGCCACCAGCAAATCTACGAGCGCTGGAAGAAGACGCCCATGGCCAACGTCGTCCGGGATCCCCGTGAGCATCCCGAGGCCATCATTCCCGATCTCGCCACAAATCCCCTCGCCAAGTTCACGAAGGACCAGGTAGCACTCGTCTACGGCAGCCTCTGGAAGCAGCGCTACTTCACAAGAATTGGCGATGACTATTTTCCGGAGCCGGCGCAGTGGGATGTCACCCACCACGTTTGGCGTCCCTACTTTGTAGCCAAAGGAACGGATTGGTGGGAACCGTTCTATCCTCCAGACAATATCCAACGTCCCACCGGTCCCACCTGCGATGGCTGCCACTCCGTCGACTACAACATTCATACCAAAAAGGTCCTAGAGTGGAACGTCGGCTGTGAGCGCTGCCACGGACCCGGCAGCGACCATGTTGAACATCCCTCGCGCGGCAACATTCTCAATCCCGCGCAGATGGACTACGTGGAAGCCAATGACGCTTGCATCCAGTGCCATTCACAAGGACGCCCTTTGACCAATCCCATCGAAGGGAAGTATTACGACTGGCCGGCCGGCTATCGCGTCGGACTCTACCTCCGCGATTTTTGGCAGCTCGAAGACCACACCCTCGGTGAGATGACCTTCACGCATTTCCCCGATGGCACCGCCCATAAGAATCGCATGCAGGGCAATGACTTCGTTCAAAGCGTAATGTACCGCCGAGGCGTCACCTGCTTCTCTTGCCACGATGTTCATGGCACCGATAACTACGCTCAGCTAAGAAAGCCGGCTGACAAACTCTGTCTCGATTGCCACGGCCCCATGTCTCTCAACGGACCCCGCACGGCCACGCTCGAGGAGCACACCCATCACAAGACCGGCACGCCCGGAAGCCAGTGCATCTCCTGCCACATGCCGCAGATCGAGACCACCATTGCTGACGTCAAAGTTCGCGCTCACACATTCGCCTTCATCTCCCCAGCCATGACAGACAAGTACAAAATCCCAAATCCCTGCACGTCCTGTCACACGGATAAATCCACCGCCTGGGCCACCGAAGCCTTGCGCCACTGGCCGGAGCGCTCTCCCTGGCGCGTGAACTAGCTCACCGCATGAATCAAACGGGAGGCCTTCCGTGCACCGAAAGGTCTCTGAATTTTGTTGGCGGGTGGTTCTGTGGCAAATGGTTGAGAGAACCGGGGGCCCCGTTCTTGATGTCTGCGTCAAGAGTGGGGGTTTTGATTTTCAATCAAGATACAAACTGGATTTCGAGCGAACCGGTCAGAGACAAAGGCCGAAACTCTTTAGCGTTTGGTTTCCAGCAGCTCGCAATTCGCCACGCACTTCACAAACTGCATCTCGATTTCGGCTTTCTTGTGCGGCACGCGATCGGTGGATTCCGGCGCAACGATCAGCGACTGCGGACCATCGGCCAGATTGAAGCTGCACTCGAACTGCAAGGACTGCACGCCGCGCTGCTGGCAAGCGTTTTTCTCCAGCGCGGGCTCGAACATCTCCGGCTTCGCATGCAATTGGTTGGCGATTCCCGACGGCACCATGGCCACCACCATCGGCACCGGCGACTTGATTTTGATGCTGACCTGCACACCGTCATGATCCGGCGCGAACCCGCCATACACTTTCAGGAACGACGTGAGGTTGTACTTCTCTTTGACCTGCTCGGTCCACCGATACTCCGGCTGGATGCAGTTTTCCATGCACACCCAGCGGAAATATTGGATGCGCACATCGTTCGGAGCCTTGAAACGCCGCGTGGCGGAACCCTGGCCCGTAAACACCGCCGCAATTCCTTCGCCTACCGCGCGCTCGGCCCGATTATTCGGGTTCAGCACCGCCCCGAGTCCGGCGAACACCGCCTGATCGGGACTATTCCGCTCGTCGCGAATAATCAGCGTCATCGCTTCCGGCGGGACGAAACAGGAATATCTGGTCTCCACCACATGCTCCCGCTGGCACAACTTTTGCAAGTTATCCAGGCCCTCGGGATGCTGTAGCGCCCCGTTCCACGCCCCGGTGGGCGTCAGGAATATCGTGACCGGCTGCTCCGATTTGATATCCACCTGCATGTTGCCGCCGTCCCCGGCAGGGTGATAAGTCACCCCCGCATGATAATTCGCGGGGTCCAGCCGCACGCTCTCGTCGTTGCCGGGTTGCCAGCCAAAAACTCGTTGCTGGCCAAACGAAGGCCCGCACGACGCGCACATCAGCAAGAACGCGAAAAGGAACGGCTTCTTGGTTTTTCTCATAGTAATTCCATTGAAACGCGAAGGCCCTTCGCCCGCAACGTTTCCGCGCGAAGGTGTCCTTTAGAAGTATCCTGACCGATGGAACAGGTAACTCAGTGTTGTTTTCTTGAGGTCCGAAAAAGGCAATCCCAGTGCAGGAGTTTTGCTCCCTTACGCCTTCTCGTTTTTCTAATTTCGCTTTTCTATTTTCGAGTTCCGCCCTCGCCTCGCGCCGTCAAAATCAAATCACACCAAGGATTGTGACAGCCGCGCCGGGCTACCTGCGCACGCTTACCAGTGCAAGATCGGCTTCATAGCCCTCATCCTGCACGGTCTTCTGCGCCGCTGCGCCAAGCGCCCGTTCGTCCGCATCCTTCGGCAAATTGCAATAGCGGCGAATCACCTCTTCGCCATTCACAATGCGAACCAGCCACTTGGCCTTGCCTGTGTCCCAGGAAACTTCCACTTGATCGGCACGCATAGCTACCTCCTATTGCGCTTCAGAGCCGGGCGCTCCATGCGCCGGGGCGTCTGCCCCGACCCAGTCGGGGCGCGTGGGAGCCCCGCTTCCTCTGCGCCTTCTTCTTATACCCTCTCTCCCTTTCGAATGCGATGGCCGCCGTACCCTTTTTCTCTTCGCGATTATTTCTTTGCACCTCTCTGTTAGACCTTTCCGCACCTCTTCCTAG
>DATHIB010000195.1:0-65207 GCA_035490055.1 Candidatus Limnocylindria bacterium
CACCGCGATCGTGATCGCGTCTTTGTGCACGTCCATGCCAACAAATTTCGTACTTTCCATTATCAGGTGCTCCTTTCTTCTTGAGGCCAACGCTCAAAACTTACCTCAGAAGGGGCGCACTCTTATAATGCGTAGCAGGACCGGGAATCCTGAGGAATCATGGGCTCCGTGCCCACCAGAATGGCATCACGTTCGGCCTTTCCGAGAAGGAGTGGAAGTCGGTCCAAGCGTTATTTCGCCGCGCGTGGGAGCTTCCCGAAATCCGCATGGCCTGGGACGCGCTGATACTGGATTACGGTGAGCTGTGATGCTCTTCTGCTTCGTCGCAGCAGTCGAACCGGACGCGGCCAAGGGGCCGCGTCGTCGGCTTTTGGCCGACCAAGAGAAGAGCGGTGCCTTCGGCACCGGGAGTTGGACGGACACCTCACCTTCCCTCCATTGAATTTGCATAAGGCCCGCGTCTGCCGCAATCACGGACGGCTTCCTTCTATGCGTTTCTCGGGGGATGTGGGGCTGGATGTTGAAAGGGTCTTTGTTACAGCATCCGAGACTGTTGTGTCTAATCCGTTGAAGGCCCCGATGCCCTTCGCCGCTAGACGGCAGACTAACCCTCGCACACTCCACATAATGAAACAGCTCATGGCCGTGGTTTCGGCCCCCTTGAGCTTGCGAATGCGAAAGAGACGGAAGACACCTAATCTGACGATCCACCAGTCCTGCATGACTGCGAATTTCTACGACGGGGCTTGCGGTTGCGTCGCGACGGACTTCCAACTTTTCGGTGCAAACACGGCCGGCCAGAACGTTAGAGTAGGTTGCGTGAAGTTGATACCCACCTGAGCCTGATTGCCGTAAAGAGGGCCGAAACGAGTGACTCGGCCTTCCATTTCCTTCTGGGTCCCTGGATTCTTTAGGAAAAGCGTTTGTCCTAACGCCACTTTTGTGGACATGACCACCAGTGCGCCGTGTGCACTTACAGAAATTGCGAATGTCGGTTCCAGGAAGAACTTCCTTTCCACGGATTCTCCTCTGACGATAAGACTCACGTCCAAGAACAAACGTTCGCTGCGCCGGCGGTCCGCACCCGTCGCCAACTCAAAGACGTTTTGCCCAGCCCATTCGACCGCGCACGGCATGAAATTCAGTTGAAAGAGCGGATGCGGAGTGAAAGATACGGGAAGCTCTTGGTCGTGCCTCAGCAGATCGGAGGGTTTATAGAGATACTCCTTGTGGCATTCATCGCATCTGACCGTGAAGTCGCCTTTGAGAGCGGGCGGAGGCGCGTAGACATCTGTCTCGCCAAGGGGAATCTTATGCTTAAAGAAAAGATTCCCTCGATTGTGAAACCAATTGTTCTTGCACATTACCACCCAGCAGTAACTGTTATCTTCCCACATGCAAATCTCCTCGAAGCCATCTCATTGCTTGGCCGGCATGAGCCGGGTTGTTGTCCATTGGAAGCAGGGTGCGTTCATCAATCATGTTCTAGCTTTCCCAAACGGAACTGTAAGGCGACAAGGAAGTTGTGACTGTCCAAATGTACACATGTGTCTAAATGGTTCCTATACGTTCATTGGCCCGCCTAGTGTCCCTACTAAAAACTCCGTCGGTGCGAAAAAGCCTGCTGCGAAAACCGGAGCGTCTCTAAAAACTGCGCCGGTCTCAGCCCCACAAGAGCGTCGCTAGAGCATAGCGACCCGCGACTGTGAGGCGCAGACGCGGATTTGTCCAAGTCAAGAGAAACGGAAGGCGATCTCGCACAAGGAAACTCTATGCGACTCGTCGTTCGTAGCGGTGGTGAAGCCCTCCAACCTGGGGCAGTTCGATCACCTCGCCAAGATCCGGTAGCTGAACTTGTCTCGGTTCCGGGGCGTCCTTGGCGAGCGACAAGTGGGTGCGCGAGCGTTGGGTAATAGTCGAAGTATGAATTCAAGATCCGCTGCAGCGAAGATTCATTCAACACAATCACGTGATCCAAGCATTCTCGCCTGATGGATCCTATGAGTCTTTCAGCGTAGGCGTTCTGCCAAGGCGATCTGGGTGCCGTAAGCACTTCGTGGATTCCCATCTCTTTCATCCGCTGGCGAAAATCCTGGCCATAAGTGCCGTCGCGATCTCGGATCAGGTAGCGCGGCACCGTGTCCCAAGGGAAAGCATGAACGATCTGCTGGGCGGCCCATTCCGCAGTGGGGCGGGCTGTTACGTTGAAATGGATGTGGCGTCGCCGATCATGAGCCAGAACCACGAAGACGTACAGGACGCGAAAGCTAACCGTGGGCACAGTGAAGAAATCCACTGCGACAAGATCTTTGATGTGATTATTTAGGAATGTCTGCCAAGCGCTACGAGCGTGTCAAGCTGGCGCACGCCGTCTGCTGGGACCACGCGTGGACAATCTTGAAGCCGTTGCGACCGGAGCGATCTGTGGAGTGGCCTTGCCAGAAGGCAATCTGCCTTCCGTTGGGAAAGTTCGGTGACATTGCGATGTTCGTCATGACCGGGGGAAGAGAGCGCACTGTGGAGGAATATCGCCCATTGTTGGGTCGCGCGGGTTTCGGTCTCAAACAAGTGATCCCGACTTCGTCCGATTTGAACATCATCGAGGTGTTACCGGACTAGGTCATGGGATGTCAAGAAGGCACCCGGTCTGTGGTTACCACATGGTCGGCGACCCTTGGATATGTCTTCTGACCCTTGCCAGTTTTGGGGCGGTTGAACGCGCTAGTGTTGACCGAACCGATCAACTCCCGGATGGTCGGCCGATTTGGGAAAGTACTAAAACCTGTCTCAATTTGGGGGTTCACTCCAGATGACGAAAATGCGAAGGACTGGGTTTCGGAACGGCGGGAAGTGTTTTAGAATCAGAGTAGTTTCTCTTGTGGGCGTGTAGCTCAGCTGGGAGAGCACCTGCTTTGCAAGCACGCTGTCATCTCACCTAAGTCGTTGAATCGGCGTCTTTTAACAGTGCAAACCCCTCTGCAAATTGGGCTACTAATTGGGCTACGGAAAATAAAGTATTTTGTCGAAGTTTGGACAAACACTCCGAAAAATGGACTCGATTCAAGCGAGCGCGCGCCACCGGAAACAACAACCTTGGCTTGTTTTTCTGCAATCGGCGGATGCGTCGGCATTCAGATGATAAGCTCTGCGAGAAATGATCCGTCCCTTGCTCATGTCGCTCAAGATGTATTCGCCGGGCAAGGTATTCCATGCGATTCGCCACGGCGGGGAGCTCGACCGATTCATGTATCAGTACTTATTAGAGTCGGTTGGTGTCCTCCTCCAAACTAAGTTAGGAACTCATTGTGACCAAGAAGCGTACTAATCTGGCAGAGCTTTCTTATTCCCAATTCTTCACCGAAGTGGCCGAACTACTCGAACAGGCGAGGAAGTATTCCGCTCGTTCTGTCAATGCCATCATGACCCATACCTATTGGGAGGTCGGGCGAAGAATCGTGGAGCACGAGCAGCATGGGAAGAAGCGGGCCGTCTATGGAGAGGCCTTAATCGAACGGCTTGCTTTGGACCTCACAGGGAAGTTCGGCAGAGGATTCTCTCAAAGTAACCTCTGGCAAATGAGAGATTTTTATCTCGCTTGGCCAATTCTCCAGACAACGTCTGGAGAATCCCGCCCGTCAAAACCCATATCGGTGGACACCCCAAAGTTCCAGACATTGTCTGGACTTTCGGGTGGACCTCCTCTTTTTTCACCGCCGTTTGCGATGTCTTGTAATCATCGACCTAAAAATTGGCAGGTTTGCGCATGCAGATGCTGGACAGATGAATCTCTACCTCAACTACGCGCGTGAACACTGGACCCTGCCCGGTGAAAATCCGCCGATTGGTCTGATTCTTAGTTCCGAGAAAAACGAAGCCGTGGCCCACTATGCGTTAGGGAACCTGCGTAACAAAGTCCTATCCAGCGAATACAAACTAGCCTTGCCTGATGAAAAGAAACTGGCGGAGGAAATCGCGAGGACCAGGAAATCCCTGATACAACGAAAGCTTTGAAATCCATTATCGTGTCGTCTGACCGGTATCCGAAGATCTCCCCTTACAGAAGGTTTGTTGGCTGCAGACGACCTGGTCCAGATCGTCCTCGCATTTGATCGCGGCGCCAAGCCAGGAGGCTGAGTACTCATGACCCGCCGATGTGTTGAACCATTCATCCAGTTCGGAGAACTCACGGTCATCGAGGTCTCGCCGGGTCACGCCAATGCAATCGACGTCGCTGTAAGTCTCGTCGAAGGCCTCGTAGGTCAACGAGCCCCAAAGGTAGATGCCAACGAGATTGCCACTTAGGATGGCAGGGAAGTCCGTGGCCATCACCTGAAGAAGTTCGGAAAGATCGTCCGGGATATTTTTTGGCAGGTTCATTTCTTGAGCCAGAATATCAGCTGTTCCGAAGTCCAGCCGAAATGCTTTGAGGGTGCTAAGTAAACGCCGAAATCGTACAAGTGGATTGACTTCTCCGGTTACGCAACTAATCAGGTAAGTAGAACGCTTTACTTTTTCCGGAGCTTGTCCTGTGCGAGTTTCTCCGCTGTCACCAATGCATCCGGAGCTCTCGCCTTTACATCGGGCTCAATGCCGATCTCTGCCCAATCGTTCGTCGCAAAAGGATTAATCGCTTTCGTTTCAGGGATGCCCATTCCGAAGTGATCGTCAATCCGATGCCAAACTCCTGAGTGCGCACCACCCCCTGTTGTCTCACCCACAAGCGTGGCGCGTTTCAGCATCTTCAAGTCATAGGAGAAGTGCTCTGCACCGGAGAAGGTCGATCTGGAGGTCAATATGTAAGCAGGCTTGTCTGCCAGGCTGTTTCCTGGAACTGGCGAGCGTGTCCAGGACCGTTCCGTCGTATTTTCCCTGGGGTTGTACATGTACTCGGGATGGTCAAAGAGGTAGGCGGCAATCGACATGACCATCGCTGGCTCGCCCCCACGGTTGTCCCGCAAATCAAAGATGATCGCGTCTGCGCGGTTTAGAGAAGCCATTGCAGCCTTCGCCGTCGACTGGCACACAGAAGGATCAGGAAACGAGTTGAGCTTCAAATATCCGATATTGTGCGGCAGGATCTCGACTTTTTCAAAGGTACAGTTTAGTTGTTTCATGGCCGCGCTGTAACGAGCAAGGGCTTCCGGTGTTTCTCCTGCAGGGTGTTCAGGTAGAGGGTCTTGGCTGTAGTCCAGCGTCAGATGCCTGTCCGGGCTCACGTCTCTCATCTGTCGAGTCAGCAGAGCGGCAAAAGCGTCACCATCCGTCACGTTGTCATCATCACCGCGCTTCTCGTGCGCCAATAGTGCATCGGCCATCTTCTGTGCATTCTCGCGCTCAACGTAATACTTTCTGAGAATCACGACCGCCGCATCAATCACGCGCCGACGCTCCACCGCATCCATCTTGAAGACCTCCGTATCATTCGTTGCACGGATAGCAGTCTGCCGGTCTGTTTGCGAAGCATCCTGTTGAAAGAACTTGGAATCATTCTGCAACCGACCAGTCGCGGCGATCCCTAGTCCCACATAGTTTCCGACATGGTTGAGAGAAAGCCAGAATGTAGCGAGGGCAAGACACGACAATACGCTTCCGAAAAGCATCGCTCCAGGGCGGGGTGGTCCGACTTCAAGAACGTAAAATACAGGCGCGCTGTTCAAACGCTGTGGGGCTGAAGCGCCGAAGGATGCGGCTTGGGCATATCCGTACTCTCGTGGGATGGAAATTGCTAAGTCAACTATCAGGTCAAGCCAAAGCCGCAGGCACGGGAAGAATCCTTTTTCGTCGCGGACGCGGTCTCGGAAGAGTTGCAGGGCTTCGCTACCGTAAGCCTCGCGAAATTGAGAAGGATAGAGGTGCAACAACCAGGCATAGATCTTCTCAGACATATCGCCCCCTCAATATCTTTTTGGAGCGAGCGACTCGCAACAGATCGGCAAGTCTCTCTGCCTCTGAGCGTGCCAGTTTGCGTCCAGCCGATGTGATCCTGTAATAGCGCCGACGCTCTGGCCCGAGTCTCGTGTCCTCACGTGAGTCAACCTGGTCAATGAGCTCCGCTTCGAGCAGAGTCTGGATGGAACTATAGAGCGTCCCTGGGCCTAGGCGCATGCGGCCGTCGGTCTGGTCCGCAACCTGGCGCATGATAGCGTAGCCATGGAGGTCGTCATCCACCAGCGAGAGGAGGATTTGGAAAGCGGCCGAAGGGAGTGGGTCGAGTTTTCGTTTTGGCATAAAGTAGTATCGATAATCAGTATATCGATGAACGACTATACGCCAAATGCTACCACCTCTGCAATCCTAATCCCTGGTAAACGCCGTAATCGTCGAAGTGGAATCCATCGAGAAAGCGGACCGGGGACTTGTCCGGTTTCCCGATTAAATCGGGAGCTGACTCAGATGCTTTATACTCTTTGTTCAAACTAATAACCTTATCGGAACAAACCATTCTGCAGGCGCGTGGCGTCCCGGACACGTGGAGCACACTATGGAAGGACTTTCAGTATGAAGCGTTTCGTAAATTGGACGGCAAGACTCCCAATGAAAACGCACGCGGCATGTTGCGCAATCGGAGGGATGCTGCTCTCACTACTGACGGCGAATATGGCAGCTGCGCAGCTGATGCCTACCTGCGTCGAGAACTCGCCCGAGCGGCGAGGTGAGCTTGGTTGCAGCATCATTGAGAACAAATTGCTGCCCAACGGCCTCAAAGGGCCGCTGTTCTGGCACATTGATCGGTTTGATTCTGCGGAGCGTGCCCGCACAGCAGTCGGCCCAGCAAGCGTCGCATTTGAGGCCGCTGGCACATCGTGGCTGATGACGATTGAGTCGCAGACTTCGAACCACCACGGCGGCCGCCATGTGGCACAGGTGGGACCACTGCAGCTGCCACGGGCCGCGAAGTATTCGATGCAGGTTATGTCAGCCGCGTTCACGCCCAGGATGTACTCACTGGCTCATCATCATTCCGGCGTCGAAGCGGTGTACGTTATTGAGGGCGAGGCGTGCTACGAAACGCCGACACGAGCATTCAAGCTCCGGGACGGCGAGACGCTCGCCCTTCCGGCCGGTACGCCGATGCGGGCGGTGGTCACCGGATCGACGCTTCGCTACGTCTTGGCAGTCATCGTGTACGACGCGGCGCAACCTCCGACTATGCGGATGGAGGAAGGAACGGGTCCAAAGCTCATCGCATGCAGGTAGCAAGTCCGCATTCTTGTAGGGGGATGGTCCACTTGCAAGTAAATCTACATGCCGTTACCGTCAATTTGAACGCCTGCAAATGCCCCTGCAGAAACGGTTATACCGCGTGGCGGTAGCTCAGTGCGAGAGCACCTGCCTCGAACGAAGGTGCTCTGTTTTTGTGTGAATGGGAGTGCGGCGCGCTCGAAAGTGTTTTAGAATAAAATGGTTACAAGGATGGGCGTGTAGCTCAGCTGGGAGAGCATCTGCTTTGCAAGTAAGCAGAATAAATCACATAAGTGCCGCATCTGGTGTCGCTTACACGGAAACGCGCGGTGCAACCACCCCCTCGAATTGGACTGACGTTGGACCGAAAGTCCTCACGTCTGGGGGCTAAGACGTCGTGCGCGGCGTGTGCCTTCTCATCGTCGGAACGCCCAGGCAGCACTGCACCGCCATAACCATTGCGTGCATTCGTTCTGCGGCAGACCTTTCTTCGCAGCGGCGGTTTCAGCAAGGTTCCGAGAGTGTGCGTTGAATCGCTTCAGCCCAGCAACAAACAGGTCTCCCTTCCTCCTCCAATAAAGGTAGACCGTGGCGCGGGCTAATCCCGCTTCTTCTGGGACATCGTTGATCGAGGTTCAGCGGTAACCGAACTTGCTAAATCTCTGTATCGCAGCTACGAGAATATTCTCTCTCGTGTCGTCGGATTTCGTCCTTCCAGCCTCTTCCACGCGCTAATGATGCCATTTTCGGCTGTCTACCCGTACAGCCTAATTCGACGATCTAATATAGACACCGATGTTGTGATTCCGATATGGAACGGGATACTTTGTCGTCGCTGTCTCGATGCGGACCAGCTTGGACTCCTGATTGGGCATGTGGCAGTCAAGACACTGCTCCATAAGGTGCACTCCGGTCTTCCCAGCCTGTTTGCACTGATTGACTTGGTGACACTGAAGGCACCGCCGAGCCAGCTGAGTCAGGTCTCTTTCTTGTTGGTGCACATTGTGGCAGGTTGAGCAGGACATTGCCGGGCTGGAGCGGAAACACTTGCTCAGCTCCAACAATCCAACTTGATTGCCGTGAACCTCCGGCGTGGGGGTGGTTTCGATGGTAGCCGGCATCAGGAAGTCCTCCAATTTTTCTCCAGGCTTGTAGGAAAAGGATGGCCGCTTCAGTTCACGCATGCCTGAATGGCACAACGCACAGTTGTCCAGTTTTCGCTCTCTCGAAAAACCTGCTGGATTGAGGATGTATTTCCCAGTTGTTTCTCCGGGATGGCCGGCA
Source organism: Candidatus Limnocylindria bacterium (assembly GCA_035490055.1). Lineage (GTDB taxonomy): Bacteria > Acidobacteriota > Terriglobia > Acidiferrales > UBA7541 > Acidiferrum. The sequence goes on from DATHIB010000195.1 coordinate 8,467, forward strand.
TGATACTCCACATGCCGGCTGCCATCGCCATGACAGTTCTGACAGGAGATGCCAAGTTCGTAATCGCTTGAGTATCTGATTGCGGGAGGCGCCCCCTCGATCTTGAAGGAGGTGGCGTGACATTCCAAACATCGAGGAGGAATCAGTCGACCGAAATTCACCTCGCCATCGACGTATCCCGGACTGTTTGCCCACCCTCCACGCTCGGCCAAGAACGACACCGGCAATTGAAATAAGAGACCGTTCTTCCAGTAAAGGTAGGACTGCCCTTTCCTGCCTGACCCAATCACCAGATCGATTTGTTCCGTCCGGGATTTCACGCCAGACGTCGTCGTTTGATACGCGGTCTGATAGAACGCGTCTTCTTCCTCATTTACACGCCTCTCCATTTTGAAGTACGTGCCCTCGGACCGGGTGTGCAGAACATTCTGGCCCTCTGAAAAACTCCCTTTGATAGCATGCGCATCCGCCAGACCCGAGGTCCTGAAATGCGCCGTTTCCATGAAGCTGTCGACTATTCTCTCGTGGCACTTCCGGCAAGATGACATGCCATGTGAATAGGTGTTGCCTCCTGCCTGGCTGACTTGAGATTGAGCAGTTACCCAAGACACGGAAGGAAAAAGTAGAAGGAGAATTGCGCAGAATCTTTTTAAGAAGGCGATTAACATAGAAAAGCGAGAGTGCTGAGGCAAAAATAAAAATGAGGGTGTGGGAGAATCGCTCCCACACCCGATTAGCTCAACCCTTAGAATTCGAACCGCAGTTTGAACGAGATCTGGCGGTGCCCGGCCTTCTCGGGTTCATAATCGGCCCGCGCAGTAATTAGTTGTCCTACATCCTGCGCGTTGATATAGGTATCCGGATCATAAAAGTGCGGGTGGTTGAATAGATCCGAGATCGCAGTCGTGAAGGTCATCCCGACACGCTCGGTCACATGGAAGCTCTTCGCTGCGCTGAGGTGGTGCACGTTCAGGCGCGGACCTATCAGGGTGTTGAGTCCTGCGTTCCCGAAGCGCCCGGGAGCTACATAATTTGTGACGGTCAAGCACAACGGATCGGTATCGGGGCAACCCGGTACCTTGAAAGCACCGACGTGGTCATAAATAAACGATCCAGTGTTCGGATCTTGGTGATAAACCGGCGTGTTGAACCACCGGCTCTGGCTGCGCTCGCCCGCCGGCAGATTGCCATTGGTGCCAGGGATCACATCCGGGAGATAGGAATTGAAGTTGTTGTTCGCCACATCGAACCCGTAGAAAAACGGCGTCATGTAGTCGCCTGAACCAAAGTAACTAATGGTCTGGACGCCCCATCCACCCACCAGAGCATCCACAACTCGGGGAGCATGGGTCATATGCTGTCGGCCTTTGCCAAAGGGAAGGGTCCAGACAGAGGTGATGGTGAACAGGTTTCGCCGCAATCCGTGATCCACGGCCCAGGATTTCGTGGGGTGGGAGACGTCATCGGTGTTGAAAATGTTGTTCAAACTCGATGCCAAGGTGTAATGCACATCAAAGGTAACCCATCCCTGTTTTCTGGAGGCTTCCAGTTGTAGCGCATTGTATCTAGCTTCGCCATTATTCCTGTACTCATAAACCCCAGAGAGATTCGGGAAGGGCAGGGTTTTTGTATCTGCTGCAGCTGTGCTCGCCGGAAGCACGTTCACATTGAGGTAGGAACCAGTGTACGAGTTCGAAATGAAGTTCAACCCGACGCTGCGCGAGCCAATGTAGGAGGCGCGCAGGCCCATCTTGGCGATTTCCTTCTCGATGCTGAGGTTGAACTGATGGATGGTTCCGTCGTACCACTTCCGCGGGAGTGCCGTCACGCTCTGACCAGGCGGTGGATCAGGTTGGCCCGCACTCGGAAATGGGTTAGGGAAAGAGAAAGGCGGTTGCCCGGGTAGGTGTGTGAAGGACTCGGAAAGGTGAGCGAAAGGACCTGGGTGTTGGTTATCCTCCAAATCAGAATAAAAGCGGCTATAACGCTCCGTGAATTGTCCATATCCCCCGCGAATGACGAAGTCCTTGCCCAAACGGTAAGCCGCGGAGATGCGTGGGCGAAAATTATGCGGGTCAGCGTCGGGAATGACCTTCCCGGCGGCAAGAGGAATACACGGGGCTGGAGTAATGAGTGCGCAGCCTTGGCTGCCAACGGCAGGATAAAGGGGGTTGACTTTTTGGAGCTTATCTTGAGGAACGAGAACCGTGCCGGTCGCAGGATCAAAGTTGTACATCAGCCCGTCCGTGTACGTCGGCATGGCATAGTAGTCCCAGCGCAGTCCATAATCCAAGGTCAGCCGCGGCGTCACCTTAAAGGTGTCCATAACGTACAATCCGAGTTCCTTATTGGTCAGCGTTCGATTCACTAAAGGATCGGATCGGCTGTCGCTGAACGGCAATCCGAGCAAGAAATCGGCGAAACCGCTGCCTAGGGTGCCGCCGGTGAACGCGCCGCTAAAAGTGAAGGAACCATAATCGGGGACTACACCGCTGTGGAACTTGAACGCGGAAAGGTCACCGCCGAACTTCCAAATGTGACGTCCCTTTTCCCAGGTCAGACTGTCTTCGTAAGAGAAGGTTCGATCGTCGTTTTTCACACCACCGTTGACACCACTGAACCAACTCGTGCCGCTAATGGCCATGGTTGGCACTCCTGCCACGTTGTAACCGCTGGGATTGACCCCCTGGAGGCCAATCTTCGCGATCACATCACCGCCATCGAGCGGTTTTTTACCGGCTTCCGACGCGCCATCAACGATATAATCGGTGTTGTAACCGAAGCGAAAGGTATTAATTACCCTGGGTGAAAAGATATGAGTGTCCGTCACGACGGTCTGGCGATGGTCACGCAATCGAGTCCAGAAAGTACTCGGCAGCCCGCCGGGCAGGACGAATGGTGTTTTGCGCTGCAGCCATCTTACAAAGATGGAGTTCTTGGAAGTGAGATTGTGATCGATGCGAAAGAACGGCCAGTCCCCGCGGTAATTTTGGGCGGCCCAAGGATGAGTCCAGGCAAAATTATTGAAATTAAATAAATTCGGATCACCGATATTCGGCGCCGGGAAATACTGCTGGAGCGCGGCCGAGACGGAGCTAATCCGGTTCGCCGGAATCTTATTGTTCGGGAACGGTTGACCGGTTTGCGGATCGGTGAGTGCGGGAAATCCAGTGAAGTCACCGTTCCACATCGCTTGATTCGGAACGGTGGCAATATTGAACGAGCCCAGCGGTATCAACTGCTCGTACCAAGAGAAATAGAAGAAGGTACGGTTTTTCCAAATGGGACCCGCTAGTTCCGCCTGCCAATCATGCTGGATGTACGCGGTTCTTTTAGTCTGAGGATGCGGGATGGCATTCAGGCCGGCATTGAAATGCTGGTAGTACGCCATGCCGTGGAATTCGTTCTGGCCGCGCTTGGAGGTCAGGTTGTACGCAACTACGCGCGCGCTGTCAGCCGACGCGTTGACCGTTGTCACCGTGGCTTCCTGAACGAATTTGCTGGTGTTGGCTTGTTCGCCCGCGCGATCGTTGCTCACTCCGTCCATTTGGAAGGACTGCTCGTTGGCATCTTGACCGGAAATCTTCAGATCCCAGCCATTGCCCTGAACGCCGGGCAACGTGGCAAACATGGCGAGCGGAGAAGGATAGGTGTCGATCAGCGGCGTGTCTTCAATCTGCTTTGTGTCGAGTTGCCCGCTGATAGTTCCCCCTTCGGTATTGATGAGTGCTGCGCCTGCATGCACTTCCACCACATCTGTGGCGTTACCCACTGAGAGCCGGATGTCAAAGCGCCGGGTCTGGCCGGCGTCCAACAGAATATCCTCCGCGACAAAGGCTTTAAAACCTTTCATCTCGGATTTCACCTGATACGTTCCGGGCTTCAGATTCGGGAATTCAAAGTTGCCTTGCGCGTCCGATACTGAGGTGCGAACCTGTACCCCAGTGGCAGGCTCTGTCAGGGTGATCAGCGCGCCGGCCACGACGCCACCTGATTCGTCCGTGATATTCCCCCGCAAGTCTGAGAATCCCGTTTGTGCCATAGCCATGGAACTCAGAAATGTCAACAAGCCCAAAAGGGCCAATGATGCGACAAAGACGCTAACGGTGCGGCCCCGTGTCCTGTTTCGGATTCTTCCAAGTGCTTTCCTATACTTTCCCTCCATACAAGCTCCTTTAGCTAGACGTTGCCGCCACCTCCCTGCCTTGTTGAAAATCAGATCCCTCCGGTGTGTTCGCCCGAAAGCCTCCCCTGCCCCCGGACTCAGACAATTGAGCTCACGGCAGCAAATACAGGTAGATTTTCACGAATCATATGATTCTTGCGCCCGATGTCAAGCAAAAAAATAACTATTCGAAGCAAATAGAAAGAATAAGCAAGTAATCAAAGGAATAAAACGCAAGCATTTTGAAATTAGAAGTATGCTAGCTAAAGGGCCTTGAACTCTGCGATCGGCATCTCCAGGCAGATGCGAATGGGGAAGACGCAGTAGCGACGCAAATTTAGCGTCCACGCTGTCTCTCTGCCAAGGTGAATAAATGAATGTGTCCTTTCTTGAAGCCGTCCTAAGGAGCACTCAAAACAATTCCGGTGATGCCCGGGTGTGTTATCGTCCATTCAAATGATGAACCTGCTCCCGCTGGTGTCTTGCTTCGTTTATCTGTTGTTGCCATTTTGGGATGCTTCACCTCCGGAGAAAGAATCCGAGGTGTACGTGCAGATCATTACCGTGAAGACGCAAGCGGAACTCGATCACACGCTGGTGTTACTGAAGGGCGGCAAAGATTTTTCCGAAGTAGCACGGATATACTCGACCCATTCTACCGCGGGCGCCGGAGGAGTTTGGGGCCCACTTCGATTGGATGAGTTGCCCCTTGAAGTCACGCGACAAATCGAGAATGCAGCCGATGGAGCCCTGGTACAGTTTTTTCATCCCACCATGGGCTTTGGTGTTCTCCGGAGGCTAGATTCGCTTGCCGTGAAGAAAACTGTTCTTCAGCTTGCTCTCACCCGCGGCGCAACCTATCTCCAGCGAAATGAGAACAATGAGGCGCTCAAGGAACTGCGAAGCGCGGTGGCTCTCGATCCCCGCTCCGGTGCGGCCCATCAACTGCTAGGGCAAGCCTATCTGACGCAGGGGTCATACGAAGCGATCGGTGAAGCTAAATCAGAATTTGTCCAAGCGCTTGCGCTGGTTCCAGGTTTAATTTGGGCCAGATTCTACCTCGCCAGGATTTATTTGGACTTGGGAAATCCTGAGAGGGCCAAGGAAGAACTGGAATTGGGCTTAAGTACCCGCCCGAATGTTCCGCATCTTCTTTCGCTTTTGGGGGAAGCAAACCGTAAACTAGGCAATCCCGAACTTTCCGAGGAGCAGAATAAAAGAGCACTGGAAGCAGACCCCTCATTTTTTGTGGCGCACTATTACCTAGGACTCGCTTATTTAGATCTTCGAAAGGAAGAGGAAGGCATTCGCGAATTGGAAATAGCCGCGAAGTCGGAGAATCCCATTCCGGACATATACATATCACTCGGGTCTCTCTATTTCCAGAGAGGGGATCTGGATGGCGCCATAGCACTTTACAAGAAGGCGGTGGCTGCTGCTCCTGGCCGGCCGGAAGGGCACTTGCGCCTCGGACAGGCTTATCGATTGAAGAAGATGGCGGGGCTTGCGCTGCAAGAATTAGGCCTGGCATTTCCTGACGGAGCACACTTTTTGAACACCGCCTACTATCAACAGCTCCAAGCAGATACTTTCTTCGAGCGTGGCCTGGTTTATCAGGAAATCGGAGAACAATCGCGAACGATTGGAGCGTACTTAAAGGTTCTCGAACTGGATCCCAGCCGAGGAAATGCTCATCGCCAGCTGGCCGAGGCTTTGTTTCGACAGGGAGAATACCAGCGTGCATTGGAGCATGCCTTGGAAGCTGGCGAACTCAAGACTCCGGTCGAGCCTATTCTTCTCGAACAAATTGTTCACAGCGCCGAGACAGCATCTCCCAACATCCGCTGATACAACTTACCTCTTTGCATTGGCCTCTTTGAGGAGGAGCATTTGATCGCCCTTCAGATCGGTTAGGATCTGCTTCTTACCGCTCGGCCAGACGATTTCCAGTTTTTTGACGTTTCTTTCATCTCCGAGGCCAAAATATAGGCGCAGGTCACTACTGCTCAAATAGCTGCCGGCATTTCCGATCTCTTTCATTTGTGTTCTGGTTGTGGTTGTGACGCGAACTTTGGCGCCCACACCAAAGGAGTTGCTTTCTTTGCCGCGAGCTTTGATGGCAATCCAATGGTTCTTGTTTCCACCGTCGTTCCTCATCAGGATGGGCCGTTGCCCACAATTGGAAATGACGATATCCAGGTCACCATCGTTATCGAAATCTCCGATGGCCATTCCCCGTCCCACGTGTTTGATTTGAAGCGCAGGTCCGCTCTCTGACGAAACATCTCGGAAGTGCCCATTTTCGTTCTTATACAGCAAATCTGTCTGCATATAAGACAGACCAGGATGATAGAGTTCCACGTTGTCAGTTACATGACCGTTGGTCGCATAGATGTCCGTCTGACCGTCGTTGTCGAAATCAAATAGCTTGGTTCCAAATCCTAGGCGTAAGAAACTCGAACCCAGCCCAACCTTCTGGGCGACATCTTCGAAGGTATTGTTTCCCAGATTGCGATACAGCCCATGGTATTCTTCCGAGAAATTCGTCACGAAAAGATCCAACAAACCATCACCGTCAAAATCGGCCATCTCTACGCCCATTCCCGCCCGGGCTCTCCCGTTAGCGTCATAGCCCGCTCCAGCCGCGTAGGCGATATCAGTAAAGGTGCCGTCGCCATTGTTCAAATAGAGAAAATTGCGAACGGTATCGTTGGAGACGAAGATGTCCGGCCACCCATCGTTGTTAAAATCTCCAAATGCAACGCCCAGTCCTTTACCAGCGGGATTGGCGACCCCCGCGACCTTGGAAACCTCCGTAAATGTGCCATCTCCATTGTTGTGATAAAGCAGATTGGTCATACCGTCGAAATTCCGTGGATCGCAGTACATGCGGTACCCCTCTTTTCGGAGCCCGCAATACGGATTCTTCTTCGGATCATAATCCAGGTATCGAACAACGAATAAATCCAATAATCCATCTCGATCGTAATCAAACCAGCCCGCGCTGCTGCTCCATCCACCACCCTTTACGCCAGCCTTGGCGGTCACATCCGTGAAGGTGCCGTTCCCGTTGTTGTGGTACAAAGTATTCCCTCCAAATCCAGTGACATAGATGTCTAGAAATCCGTCGTTGTCGAAGTCCCCCACCGCCACCCCGGTTGCGAATCCTCCGTTGCCGGACAGACCGGCCTCTTTGGTCACATCCACGAAGGTCCCTTTGAGGTTATTTCGCAAAAGCACATTCCCTGGAGACGGTTTCCCCTCGTAAAGATTGGCCCCGTTCGCAAAGAAAAGGTCAATGTACCCATCATTATCGTAGTCAATCCAAGCCACGCCTGATCCAAAAGTCTCAACCATAAGCTTGTCTTTCGACGCCCCATTTTCGTGCTTAAAGTTGATCTTTGCTTCCGAGGTCACGTCGACAAACTGGACAAGGGTGCCAGAAGATTTTCCACCGCTGAAAGAGGAAATTATGAGAAGTGGAGGCACGGCGAGCAATAGCATCAGTTTGCGGAAGGCGTGCCCACTTTGCCGCGCAGTCCTGTCGTACATAGATTGCCTCACCATGACTGGCTACGGTTCTCACCTACCCGCACGCGGAAAACACGGCTGGGAGACTGGTTTCTTTCACCCTCGCAAAAGAAACGTTTAGCAACGTATCGCAACTTGCTGCCAGAGGGAAGCGCTTAGGGGAGCTGCTCCAAGGCGGCGGTTGTCGGACGTGACTTCTTCTTCCTTCCAAAGCGAGATTTCTTTCTTGGTGCTGTGGGCAGAGCACACACGGGTGGGAGTTCCGAGTAAGTCCGTGCTCCTCCCCAGGCAGCAAGCCGGTCGCTGGTTTTCCAGCTCGCGCAGCACCGCCAGGTCAATGTCCCGGGAACCCAGTGAACATGCTTGGGATTACTTTGATTCCGAATCTTGCCGAAGCTTCTTGTAGACAGACGAAACCTGAGATAAAAAGAAAGACGAAGTGGGGAGCTTGTTAGAATATCGCCTCGACGAAACGATCCTTACTGATGGTCTCTGAATGCTGAGCGAAGAACGGCAACGCACGATTCTTGAGATATTGAGCCGCGACGGTCGCGTGCTCGTGGTGGACCTAGCCAAGCACTTCCACACCTCCGTGGTCACAATCCGAAAAGATCTTGAGATCCTCCACATGAAAGGCCGAATTCACCGGACCCATGGCGGAGCTGTCGGTCCGCGAGAGCGCTCTCGAAGATTCCCCATTACGCGAAAAAGAGAAGTTGCATCGCGAGGAAAAACTGCAGATCGCTGCGGCGGCCCCGGGTTGACTTTCAACAATGATACCTCTTCATATCTGCGCGAAAGTCGCAGATCGGCCGTGAATCGAAGCCATTGTCTGCGAACCCGGTGGTTGGCAGCGGCTGAATATTTCGAGGGTGCGGCTGTTCTCTCGCGTTTGCGCAGCCTGAGAGAGAACACCCGGGGTTTGCGCGGAATCGCCGCGCCTTTGTAGTCTGAAGAAAATAGTTGGTGGGCGGTCAACACAAGCACCCAGTCCCCATTTGCTGAACGAAAAGACGGAAGGGCTCGGTCCTACAATGCTTGAATTTGCAGAGATCACAGAGTGTTTGCTGACGCATCGCTTGGTCCCAGCAGGTCCGATTCCCACAACGAACGACCCGGATGGATTTTATCCCTACGAGAGCTTCTGCGAGACCAGCCAGAGGCCCGCGTTGAAGAATTACCGCATGGTGTCGATCGAAAACGACCTGGTTCGCGTGAAGATTTGCCCGGATCTAGGGGGACGCGTCTGTTCCATTTTTCTCAAAGAGAGCGAGGTGGAAACTATTTTCTTTCCGCGCATCATTAGACCGGCACGAATCTTACCCCGACAATCATTTACCGGAGGCGGTATTGAGCTGAGCTTCCCGATTTCGCACAGCCCAGTTCAAATTGTTCCCGTACTTTATGAAGTAACGCGTGATCAGGAAAGAATCTATGTTTCCTGTGGGGAGAAAGAGCTCAGGTTTGGAATGAACTGGACCGTCGAATACTCCCTTGGTGAGAGGGATGCATTTCTGACTCAGCGCACAGCATTCTTCAATCCTGATCGAGACGCTCATCCCTGGATGTCTTGGTCAAATGCAGGCGTACCCACCCAACCTGAGACAGAGTTCCATTTCCCCGACGGCCCCGTTCTTGTTCACGGCCGGGAGGTGCGCATCATCGACTGGAAGACCGAAGGTCCACGGCGCCAGGCCGACGTGCATCGCATGACTGGATTCTTCTGGAAGAGACCGGATTGTTATGCATTTGGAGTCTTCACCCCAAGTTTGAGAGCAGGTCTCTATCACGTGGCCGATCCTTTGCGAGTACCCGGGATCAAACTGTGGAGCGACGGCATCGGACGCGATGAGGCATGGGTGAGTCAATATACGCTAGACGGTCAGCAATGCCTGGAGATCCAAGCCGGTCCTCTCGTCGATCAATCGGTGAAAGACGTCCTTCAGCCCGGTCAACTGCGACACCACATTGAATACTGGATTCCTTCCGAAACGGCACGTGATATTCGAGCCATCCCGCTTCCTCATCCACCACTGAGAGAACTAGACAAGGTACCCTTTTTTGGATGGGCGAGGAGTGAGGAGGTTCGCGATTGGCTCAGTCTTGCCTCCGCAAAGAAATCAGGCGACATTAGTCAAATCCCAAAAGCTCCGGGTGTTGATAGCAACCGCTGGGCCGTCAGCGGAATCGCTGACTTAGGTGATGCGCTCTCCTTTGCGGCTTTGTCCACAGAAGGAAGAGAGCGAGACAGGTGGTTATTTCAACTCGGTGCGTGGTTCGCCGGTCGCGGCGAGACAAGCGCTGCACTGGAGGTTCTGGCGCGGTCGGGCGACGATCGCGCCCGGGCGCTATCTGGACGTCTATGGCTGGTGAAAAAACGGGACGCGGATGCTGCGGCAAACTGCTTTCGAGCCATCGAGTCAGAAGCAATCGCGCTTCATCCCCAAGTCGTGATTGAGCGCGATAAGGCGCTCGCTGCGCTCGGGAGCGAAACCCTCGATGAGCGCGGGCGCTGGCTCGACGCGGTCTCGGCTCTCGATGACGAATGGTTGGCCGAACGGCGCGCGAGCTGGTTGATTGACTGTGGGAACTCGCAGGCTGCTTTCGACTTGCTTACAGGCACCCGCTTCCAATTGGTACATCAGCGATATGAGCGGACTCGCCTGTGGAGACAAGTTGAAACCAGTCTTGGTTTGAAGCCCGTTGAGTATCCATCTTGGTTGGGAGAGGACGATCTGGCGGAATTTGGAGCATATCGTGACTATCCGGCAGTTTGATGAGGAGCCGTGTCTTCGTAGGGAATCTGAATACTACCGGTGCAGGGCTGGCTGATGGCTCCGCTACTGCAACTAAGAAAGGCACCGCGATGGCATCAGCACTACGCCATCTCAATAAATTCACTTTCTGGAGAGCTATCTTGGCAAATTCTCGTCTAGCAGGTTTTATCAGTTTTCTTTTGCTTGGTTTTTGTACGCTCTGCCTTCCCGGTAATCTTCTCGCCCAAGAAAAACGTTCGCCAGCGACCATGCCTCTGCCCGCACATGTTATGCAGGGTGAAGGTGAATTCCTCATCGACGGAGATTTTGGTGTTGCTCTAAAAGGTTACAAGGAAGCTCGTCTTGAGCGAGCACAGCAGCGCTTCCTGGATACACTTTCGCAGGAAACGGGGATCCCACTCTGGCGCCAAGCAATCCTCAACCCGCCGCACTTCATAGTTCAGACTGCGGGACCGAGTGCGGCGGTCCAGCAACTGGGCGAGGAGGAGTCTTATCACCTCGGGATCTCAACCACCGACGTTCAGTTGACGGCGCCCAATCCGATTGGTGTCCTTCGCGGACTCCAGACCTTCCTGCAACTAGTAAGGATCACTCCGAGAGGCTTCAGCGTTCCGGTCGTTACTATTGACGACAAGCCCCGCTTCCCTTGGCGTGGACTTCTGATCGACTCTGGACATCGTTTTGTACCCATCCCCGCCCTGAAGCGCAATCTAGACGGCATGGAGGCGGTCAAACTGAATGTCTTCCATTGGCGTTTTGCGGACAATCAGGGCTTTCACATCGAAAGCAAGAAATTTCCACTATTACAGGAAAAGGGTTCCGGTGGCTTTTATTACTCCCAGGACGAAGTCCGGAAGATCATCGCGTACGCTCGCGACCGCGGTATCCGGGTGGTCCCAGAGTTTGATATGCCTTGCCACACCACATCCTGGTTTCTGGGCTACCCGGACTTGACCAGCGGTCAAGATCCCTCCCGTAGTTCGGCGATAGATCCCACACGCGAAAGCACGTACAAGTTTCTCGCCGAATTCATTGGTGAGATGGCTGCCCTATTCCCCGATTCCTACTTTCACGCGGGAGGAGATGAATGCGACGTCAAGGAGTGGGAGGGCAACCCGCGCATTCAGGACTTCATGCGGGCGCATGCGATTAAAGATGGTGCGGCCCTGCAAGTGCTTTTCACAGCCAAAATCCAGAAGATCATCGCGGGCCGCAAGAAGATCATGGTGGGATGGGACGAAGTACTTCAACCCGATACACCCAAAGATGTCGTCATTCAATCCTGGCGCGGGCCAAACTCGCTGGCAGAGGCCGCACGGAACGGTAACCGTGGCGTGCTCTCGTCCGGCTACTATATTGACTTGAACCAGTCAGCCGCCGAGCATTACCTGGTCGACCCATTAGGAGACAGCGCAGCCACGCTTACACCGGATCAGAGGTCCCGCGTTCTCGGTGGTGAAGCCACCATGTGGACAGACATTGTTTCCCACGAAAACATGGACAACAGGATATGGCCGCGTACCGCCGCAATCGCCGAGCGCTTGTGGTCCCCACAACAGGTGCAGGATGTGGACTCGATGTACCAGCGACTCGCAATCATATCGCAGAAACTAGGTTACTACGGTCTGCGCCACCGTCTCATAACAGATGAAATGCTACAGCGCATGAGCGGCGAGCCGGATCCAGTGCCGTTGAAGGTCCTTGCAGCCGTCGTGCAACCTCCCAGATTGTATGAGCGTCAACAGTTGCGAACCTTCACAGACTTTACGCCCCTTAACCATCTTGACGATGCGGTTCCCCCGGAAAGCGATACGGCGCGTGAATTTAACGAGATTGCGAAACGGATCGCCTTAGGAAAAGCAGATACACAAGAGTGGCAGCAGGCTCGTCAATGGTTGGTGCTGTGGCGAGACAACGATGCCAAGCTGCAACCCTTGCTGGCACGATCATACCTGACGCAAGAGTTGGCCCCAGTGTCGCGTAACTTGTCCCGGGTTGCAGAGATCGGCTTGCAGGCTTTGGATGATCTACATGAGAATCGTCTCGTCAGCGCGGATTTGCGGCAGCGAAATATCGAATTTCTGAAATCCTCCGGAAAACCACAGGCCGTCCTGTTGCTTATGGTAGCGCCTTCGGTAGAGCTGCTCGTGCAGGCAACCAGAACTCAGTAGCATCTATTTTGGCTTGCTGCGTGAACGGGGGCTGGTGGACGCGCTTGGGGAAAATTGAGATCGCGCTCGAACTTGGGCTGAGCCCGATCAACTTCATGAACTCGATGTTGCCCACGAACTATCTCTCCGGTCATAGAAACCATCGTGACGTTTTGCATCCTGTCCGGAAGGCGCACAGCGGATCGAATTAGGCTTCCAGCTTCCCGTCGAAAAAGTGCGTCCTTGGACCGAATGGACCGAGAATCGAAGTGAAGCTGGTCGGATAATGGCTGTAAGTATCCGCTAGCATGAGAGTTTCACCTCATGGGTGTGCAGCTCAGGTTGCGAGAGCACCTGCTTAGAGAGCAGGTAGTCATTCCCACGAAATTCGATTAGAATCATTTTTAGAATCATATAGTTGCAGGGGGCGTGTAGCTCAGCTGGGAGAGCACCTGCTTTGCAAGCAGGGGGTCGCCGGTTCGATCCCGGCCACGTCCACCAATCCTTTTGATGGCAAAAGATTTACTGGATTCGTCTCTCGTTTCTTCTTCCCGCTGTGCACGAACTGTGCAAGATAGGGCCGATTGGACCACTGTGCACAATCATTAGAGATCCAAGTCGCCGAAAACAAGGAGCGTTTTTGACATTAGAATTGTTGGAGATGGACATCATTGCCGCTCCATGGCAACCCTCTGCTACTTATATTTACTCGCCCCAAGAATCTGCGATACGGTCCTGCAAGTTCAAGAAACACTATGGCCACTCCATATCAAGAGCATAGATTTCCTGAGTGCTAATATCCCTCGCGAACAAAGGAGAGTCCTCTGGGCCAAGTCCAAACCAATCCACGAATGTTCCGGTAGTCACCCGTCCCACATCCTTTACGTCAACGATGTCTTCGACTTTACGGTCGCTCAGCCGAAGCCGGGCGATGGACTCATAGAAACTGCGATCAGGTTGTTTCCGAGAATGTTGAAAATATATGTACTTTCCGTCGCGCGACCACGTCGGGTAGCCGACTTGAGAGCCAAATGCCTCCGTCCACTTCTGTGCAGACACGTCAAACAGCATCAGTTTTCCAATATCTCCGGTCGTCATTGCGGCGATGAATTTTCCGTCCGGCGACCATTTCGGGCCAAAGAGTCCATTGGAACCTGCCACGGCAGAGACGCTCTGTGATCGGAGGTCCAGAGTATAAATCGGAGCGTTCGGGACAAATAAGGTCCCAAAAACCAGCAGGTTTCCGTCGGGCGACCAGTTTGCATCCGCTTGGCTCTGTTCACTGGCAAGCACTCGCTTTGGCGTGCCTCCTTCACTCGAGATGACATAAACATTCCGAGCCACCGCAGGAAGATCCGCACTGAAGGCGATTTGTTGTCCATCCGGCGACCACCGCGGCAAAAAAACTCGCAACGGCGGGAAAGTTAACTGCCGCCTCTCTGTTCCATCCACTTTGCTTCGGTAAAGTGTCCCATCAGGAAACGAAGTGTACGCAACCCACTGCCCGTCCCGAGAGAAGGCCAGACCCTCCGCCGAGATCCCGGAAAGGTACGGCAAGAACTGGCCGCTGTGCTGGTCGTAGCGAACCAGTTCCGCTCGATGCACAGTGCCGATGGCGAAGATCTGCCTATTGTCTCTGCTCGGCATAGGGTATTGAAAGTCCAGTGGGCCCGCAGTCAACTGGGTGGGTTTATTTTCAGCCTTCCGCCACCAGAAGCGCCTCTCTTCCGGCAAGGCCCACAAATCGAGTTTGCCGTTGCGCCTGTTTTGAAAAACAAAATAACGTCCATCGGAGGTCCATCTGCCACAACATCCCGGAAACATTTTTTGGAATTTCGATCCATCCGCGGTGGACTCCATGATTGACATATCATCGATTTGGACCTCAAAGATGCTGAATCGGAAGACTCGTGCGTCTGGCGAATATTGGAACGCAAATGCAGCATGGCCGGCGGTCAGAAGTTTTCTAGAGGAACTCCCATCGCGGTTCGTCGAATACACGTCTTTTTTGCTCCCGTAGATCACGCTTGCCGCGCCTGGTCCGAATCCTGCATCGTGGGCTAGCGCCGTCCCTACCCGCTGTGGAGATCGCCCCGCCACCGGCTGGACCCAAAGCGAGAAGCCATTCCCTTCTTCATCCGCTATCAAAAGTTCCGTTCCGTCTTCCGATGCATCCAGCGCCATTGGCCGTCTGAATTGAAGCGCGATGGGCACTGCCTCTCCGCCGTGAATGGACACCTGAGCGACAATGGTACGCGGGCCGGGCAGCACCTCGTTGAAGTAGACTCGGCCGCCATCCGTTGCCAGCGGGCCAGCTTTTGCTTGACCATCGTTGGTCAGTTGTGTGAAGCGCAGAACTTTCGGTGCGCTCGGTGTCCGGAACGCCCCCTTCCACAGGGCGACTGCGCCTCCAGCGACGATCACCGCCCCCAAACTCAGCAGCGCAATAGCCCGATACGTTCGCTTGGTACCTACAGTGGCCCTCGGAACCTCTTCGGCTTTTTTTTCCACAGGCGACGCACCACCTGCCACGTCCGCGATGAACTGGTAACCTCGGCGCGGCAACGTCTCCACGCATTGCGGATTTTCTGCGGAATCTCCCAGGGGAAAGGTAACCGGAGCAACGAATCGGTAGCCACGGCGGGGCAAGGTCTCAATGAATCGTGGGCTATCCGCATCATCGCCGAGGGCATCGCGAAGCTTGTTGATGGCTTTGTTCAACCCTTGATCGAAATCCACAAAGGTGTCCTGGGCCCAAAGTTTTTGGTGAAGTTCCTCGCGGGTGACGACTTGGCCGTGCCGGAGCAGTAATGCGGTAAGAACCTCGAAGGGCTGCGTATGGAGCTTGATTTTGACGCCGTTCTTGCGAAGTTCGCCAGCCCGGACGTCCACCTCGAAGCTTCCGAAACGGATCAAGTCGTTCGGAGGACTGAACCTGTCGCTAGCGGGGAGCGCATGTTGTTCGGCCATGGCGTGTGACCTAAGGAGAATTGTGCGCACATATATACCTGTAGTCTTGCCCCAGGTCACGAGAAATCCATCCGCGGACGGCAGCTTCGGACATAAGAGCTTAGTTTTAAGTAAGTTACAGGGGGAGAAACATTCCATAAACACGGAATTCGCCAGCCATTGAACGTTTTCTTGATTGCGTTCAGATTTCGCCAATCGTGCGGCGTGTAGCCGTTTTTCGGGTCCTGACAACCGCTGCTCAAATACTTAAGAGGAGGATTTAATGGAATGGAAATCAGTTTCGAGAATGTCAATGCTGGCAATTCCGATAATGGTTGTTTGCGGTTTACTGGTCGCGGCTTCTTCAAAGGGTCCCACAGCCCGGGCAGATGGCCGGGACACAATTGTTTGCACGGATAAAACTCTTCAGGGTGATTACGGAAGCCAAATTGAAGGTACGATCCTCGGCCCCAATCTGCCTTTTCGTGGCCTAGCCATGGCTCGCTTTGACGGCAAAGGCAATATCACGCAGGTAGATCACATAGTCTTGAACGGAATCCCGCCCAAGATCGAGTGGACCCCGGGCACGGGGACCTATACCGTCAACCCGGATTGCACCGGATCTGCTGTGATCAACAGCCCCTCGGCTCAAGGCCCCGTGAACCTGCACTTCGTGGTGGTCAATAACGGCAAACAGATCAATCAGGTAGTCGACGCTAATGCGGCCACAGCGGTCGCGTACAGAGTCGACTAATCGCACCGATAAACCCGGTGTGACCGCATGAAAGCAACATATTCGAGTGGTCGAACGGCCCGGGCGTTCATCAAAAACGAGCACGTCCCGGCCTGGCCCTCCCAGTAATGGAGACGGACATCCGCACCGAAACGCGCTGAGAGGGCCAGCCCTATGTGCAGGCGAAAAAAAACAACTACCCGACAAAAAACTTTCGCTTCTTCAACTCCCGGCTACCGGGAAGGTGGGCTCCGGTAGTCTATTCGGATTAGCTTCGAGCGAAAAGCAGATTCCCCGATTTATTGGAAACGTTAGTAGTTAGGATGATGCGTTGGAGCGGTTGGAATTAGAGTTTTGTGCTTTGCAAGCAGGGGGTCGCCGGTTCGATCCCGGCCACGTCCACCAAACGCTTTCATTGCACAAGATTTATTGGATTCGTCTTTAACTTGTTCTCCCCCATGCACGCGAGCTGTGCAAAATAGAGCTGATTGGCGGCAACTGTGCGCCAATCCTTAGAGCCCTGGTTGCAAATCAACTTTGACGGTAAGCGTTAATCGGGCATCTGAGTCCACTTCGCGACGGCTATCACTCCCTTTGGCTTCTGAATCTGTATAATGCCCTCACGCAATGGCGCTTTCCCTTGGCACCAGACTAGGTCCCTATGAGATCGCCGCTCCGCTCGGAGCCGGTGGCATGGGTGAAGTCTATCGCGCGCGCGACACACGCCTCGACCGTACCGTCGCCATCAAGATCCTTCCAGCACAGTTCACTTCCGATCCCGTCTCCAGGCAACGCTTTGAGCGCGAGGCCAAAGTCATCTCCAGCCTGAATCATCCGCACATATGTGTGCTGCACGATATCGGTCATCAGGACGGCGTCGACTACATCGTCATGGAATGCTTGGAAGGCGAGACGCTTGCCAAGCGCCTCGAGAAAGGTCCGTTGCTGCTTGAGCAAGTCTTGAAAATCGGGCAGGAAATTGCCGAAGCCCTAGACAAAGCTCACCGGCATGGCGTTGTGCATCGCGATCTTAAGCCGGGCAACATCATGCTGACCGGCGCAGGCGCAAAACTCTTGGATTTTGGTTTGGCGAAGCCCGCAGCGCCGATGGTCACTTTGGCCACCATGACCGCGATGGCGCCACAACAATCACCGGTTACGCAGCAGGGGTCCATCGTCGGCACGTTTCAGTACATGTCGCCGGAGCAGGTCGAAGGGAAAGACCTCGACGGCCGCAGCGACATTTTCAGTCTAGGTTCAGTGCTGTACGAGATGGCGACTGGGAAGCGTGCCTTTGAGGGGAAGACGCAGTTGAGCGTGGCGTCGGCGATATTGGAAAAAGAGCCGAAGCCTGTGAGCGCTGTGAAGTCGACTTCGCCGGTGGCGCTGGACCGAGCGATTCGGAAGTGCATTGCGAAAGAGCCGGATGCGCGTTGGCAGAGCGCGGGCGATTTGGGAAGCGAGTTGCAGTGGATTGGGGAAGGCGGATCGCAATCGGAAGGCGCGGAATGGTCGGGACAGAAGAGTTGGTCGCGAGCTGGTTGGCTGGCAGCGGCGGGACTGTTGCTGGTGTTGGGAGGAGTGACCGCGGCATGGTGGAGCACCTCTCGGCAGGGCGGCCAGGCGATGCATTTTGCGAGTCCATTTCAGGCCGTGGCGAACTTTGTTGCGTTGTCGAAGGACGGACAAACAGTGGCGGTCGTGGCCTACGCGGAGCAAAAGAACAAGTACATGATCTGGACGTACAAAGTAGGGGAGAGGAATGCGACGGTGGTGGCGGGCACGGAGGACGCGTCGAACCCGTTCTGGTCGCCGGATGGGAAATGGATCGGATTTTTCGCGCAAGGGAAGTTAAAGAAAGTGAATGCGCAGGGGACATCGGTGCTGGTGCTTGCCGATGCGCCGAATGGACGCGGTGGAGCATGGAACCAGGATGGCGTGATATTGTTCACCCCCGATGTGTTTACGGGGGTGCACCAAATCTCGGCGGCGGGGGGAACAGCGAGGGAAATCACAAAGCTGGATCCCGCACGAACGGAATCGAGTCACCGATGGCCGACGTTTCTCCCGGATGGGCGGCACTATCTCTACCTAGCTGCAAATTTCTCGGGAGACTTCGAAAAGAACGCGGTTTTCTTGGGCAGTCTGGAATCGACGGAAAAAAAGATGGTGTTGAGTGCGAGTTCGAACGCCGTGTATGCGGAGCCTGGCTACCTGGTGTACTTGCGGGACAGTGACAAGGCGCTCGTGGCGCAGCGGTTTGACAGACGCAGCTATACGGTGAGCGGAGATCCGCTGGTGGTGCAAAACGGGGTGAGGTATCTGTCGCAGATTGACTTGGCGTTGTTCGACGTGGCCGGTAAGCGGGCACTTGTGGCGCAAACGGGTGTAGGAGCAGTTACTTCGCAACTCACGTGGTTCGACCGGAATGGAAAATCGGTGGGAGTGTTTGGGAAGCCGGGTTCGTATGCTAACCCGAGCTTGGCACCGGATGGGCGAAGGGTGGCGTTTGACCAGACAAACCCGAATGGACGGATGTTCGGGATATGGATTCATGATTTGAAGGCGGACGCGGTGTTTCGTTTGACGCTCGACCCCTCGTTGAATCAGATGCCAGTGTGGAGCCCTGACGGAAAGTGGGTGATATTCACGTCCAATCGGACCAGGTTTAACCGGCTGTACCGGAAGAGTGCGGATGGATCTGGAGCGGAGGAGCAGGTCGCCGATTTAGGGGCTAGGCAGGAGGTTTGCTGGGACTGGTCGCAAGATGGGAAGTACCTTTTGGTGCGCAAGGATTCGGAAATGTGGGGCCTGACGGTGGCTGACAAACAGGCGATGCTATACCTGCAGGTTAAAGGAGCGGTTCGGAACGGGCAATTTTCGCCGGATGGAAAATGGGTTACATACGCGTCGAATGAAAGCGGGATATGGGAAGTGTACGTGTCTCCGTTTCCGGAGGCGAATAGCAAGTGGCAAGTGTCGCGTGGGGGAGGAGAGGAACCTCGTTGGAGGAGCGACGGGAAGGAACTGTTTTATTTGTCCGGCGACAAGAAGCTAATGGCGGCTGAAGTGAAAACGGGCAGCAGCTTCGAAGCCAAGGATCCCGTAGCGCTGTTTCAGACAAGATCGCGGCAGCGGATTTCATCGCAAGATATGTTTTCGTATAGTGTGAGCCGCGATGGCAATCGATTTTTGATCAACACGATCGTAGACGAGCCGAACGCGGCCCCGTTTTCGATTACGCTGAACTGGGCGGCCGAGTTAGAGAACTAGGTGTCATCAGGTCGGCGGAGAGATATGAGTAATAAAGCTATAATACCGAGCAATTATGGCGCTGATTCCAGGTAACAAACTCGGGCCGTATGAGATTGCTGGCCCGCTGGGCGCGGGCGGGGTGGGCTTGGTTGAACAGTTTTTGCGGGTATGAGCGTGGCGACGTGAGTGTCTCATCTTGCGGTTTCTTTTCTGAAAGCAATGCTCACTTGATTGCCTGGTAAGTCGGGTAGGGCCTGCGGCCCGCGAAACCTCATGAAAGCCGTGCATGCGCAATGGCCCATTCCCGGCGCTAAGTCCTTTGTTTTCAGGTCGACTGTGATTGCGACCACGCGTCTTTCGACCCTGCGTCGCCTTATCGGAAAAGTGGCGCCTAGTACCTTGCGGGAAAAGGAGGTCGGTGAGTTTTGCACTGAAACGAAGGGGCCTGGCCAGTTCAGCTGGCTAGTGCTGCCGATTGTGACGGCCCTGTAGCCATCCAAGTTTTGTTTTTAGCTCCTCAAAAGCGTTGAACGCGATCGGACAGATCGCAACATTGTCAATCACACCCATGAGTCGGGTTGTGAATCCTGGTTGCTCCAGGTGAGGAAACGACCTGCAAACCTCCGGTCTATTCTCGTAAATCGAGCAAAGCTTCCCGTCCAGCATTGGGCAAGGCGGATTTACCATGCCTTCTGACATAAATTGTTTCTCGAACGCTTCCATCGACTGCCCGAGCGTCTTTGCAATGGCGTGAAGCTCGCTTTTCTTGAATTCCGTTTGCAGTAATCGGCAGCAATTTGCGCACTGCGTGCAGTCGATAAGGGAGAAGTATTTCTGACTCAGCGCTTTGACGATGCCATCGATGTTATCGGAGGCGTTCTGTTTGAGCCAGGACCGGAATTCCCAGTTTTCGTCGTCGTGCTCTTGTGAGACCTGTCGGATCCTTAGTAGATCGGTCTCAATCTCGGGAGCGGCGGGCTGCTTCCGCTTCGGCTGTATCATTCCGGGGTCGTAAGCCATGATGATTCGTACCTAATTCATGGTGTCCACAGTTGGGGCTGTGCTTTTGCAAGACCTTTAACCTATCAGCGCTCGAATTTTGGCGCGCACTTCCGCAAGCTCGGCCACCGATATGATCCCTTTGCGCTTGGCTCTCCTTTTGCGCCAATCCAAGCTCTTGACTTGATCTGCCAGAACCGCGCATGGACTCGGCCCGGCAATCACCACTTCAAAGGGATAGTTCTTGATCTGCGTCGTCATCGGGCAGCAGACCATCAGACTGGTCTTCGCGTTATATGCGGCGGGGCTCAACACAACTGCGGGCCGATGCCCAGCCTGTTCATGTCCAGTCTGCGGGTCGAAGCTGATCCAGACTATGTCCCCAGCCTCGGGCACATAGGGTTGCGCCATTACAACGCCTCTTTGCCAACAGGTTTGCCGAAATCCGCCTCGTCATGCAAATTCTCACGAGTAATCCCCTTCACAAGCTCGGTCAGATCATATTCCTTGCGCTGTGCTGGCTCGATGACGATGTGCCCGGACTCTTCGCGCACGTCAACGGCATCGTCTAGATCCAGATGGGCCGCCTCCATGATGGCAGCGGGAATTCGCACCGAGGCGCTGTTGCCCCATTTCTTGACCACCGTCCTCATATCGTCATTACTCCCTGTATCTACATTGCAGCGACTATTTTGTCAGGAATTCAGGCCTGTGTCAACAATGTTGATACTGTGCAAGAATCCAACCTTTTCAGTTCATTGGGGTTAGCTTTTGAGCGAAAGCAGATTCCCCGATTTGTTGGAAACGTTAGTGCCTAAAGGTTTCCAGTGGAATTGTTGGAGGCGAGTTTCGTGCTTTGCAAGCAGGGGGTCGGGGGTTCGAGTCCCCCCACGTCCACCATAATCAGCCTTCAGTGCCACTCGCCCTGGCAAAAAAAAGTTGCAAGTGAGCATACAGGCCACGCGGCCAGCTCCGGTTGGATAGGTTTCGAGTTGTGCTCTCCGAAAATGCTATCAGCGTTTTTCGACCCAATGTAACCTCGTTACATTCTGATCGCCTGGTTAGCACCGCTCCGTTTCGTCTTCTTGAATGTCTCTGATTTCAAAGGCATCCGCGCCGGATAGCATTTTCGGTAGGGACACGCGCTTGCAATCTACGTCCTATCTAGATAATATATAGAAATGCTTCGCTTCGAGTGGGACGAGAGGAAAAATATGGGCAATCGGACGAAGCATGGAGTGTGGTTTGAAGAAGCTCAGAACGCCTTCCGCGATCCGAATGCGCGCCTCTTCCATGATCCAGAACACTCGGAGGAAGAGGATCGGTTTATCCTCATCGGAGTGGGTTCAACGGCAAGACCTCTGGTCGTCGTTCACTGCTATGAGGAATCCGATTCAGTGATTCGGATCATTTCCGCGCGGAAGGCAACCAAGAAGGAGTGTATATTTTATGAAGAAGGAATATGATTTTTCCAAGATGAAAGCACTCAAGAACCCGTACGCGGGCAAGAAACAAGCCGTAGGAATCAACTTGAGTCCGGCAGTCGTGGACTATTTCAAGGGATTGGCGGATGAGACAGGACTTCCTTACCAGAAGTTAATCGACCTTTATCTTCTTGACTGCGCGAAAAAGCGCAAGAAACTGACAATGAAGTGGGTAGGGTAGAGTCTTAAAGGTGAAATTCGTCTTCTGCAGCTGGATTACTAGCCTCCAGGATCCGCTGGAAAAGTAGAGGTCACCATTATGTGGTGACGACCTGTGCCTGCCAGAAACTCCGTCCGCATTGAAATCATTGATGTTGCTTCGCAGTCCCATTTTTGTCCTATTGGTTTCCTTCCTGGGCACTCTCCGCTCCTGTTTCCAAAACCCGACTCGGTACAACTTCGAGACATTTGGAGAGCGAGAATTTGTTGTTTGTCCGTGTAAGCGACACCATCGAAGCACTTTAGTGTCCCCCCCTCTGCTTTGCAAGCAGGGGGTCGCCGGTTCGATCCCGGCCACGTCCACCAATTCTGTCTGATTGCAATGCACTTACCAGATTCAACTTTGCCCCAATCTCTCAGATTTGGTTCCAACTGTGCACGAATGCGGTTATTGCAGTGCGACTGTGCACATTGGTGCCGCCAACAGAACGTCAGAGGCCACCAGTGCTATTTCGTTGGCTCTACGGTTTAGCTTTTCCAGAGCTTCGCATCTCATCTCGACTTCATTTGCGAATATTTCTTGAAGACTTGCGCGTCGCTCTGGCGGAGCATCTGGGTTACCCACTCATCCGCTACTCCTCCGGCACTCAGCCTAGTGGCATACGTGGAACGAAGGTCGTAATTCCGAAAGTAAGGAATCTTTGCCCGTCGAAGAGTTTTCCGCCAAACAGTTTTGAACGTCGTCTGATGCCCGCTCGGAAACAGAAACGGCCCTTCACCCGAAATCGCCATCTGACTTTTGAATGCTTCAATGGCGAAGGAAGTGAGAGGAACTTCGGCGATACCGTTCGGAGTCTTCGAATTCGGCATTCAGACCACCGCATCTCGCAGATCCACCTGGTCCTTACCTTATGGGAGTCAGCCCCCTGTAGGTCCGCAACCCTGTCTCTGTAATGATGCGAATCACGTTCCGCAAATACTGCGGACAGTGGGATTCGATCCTTTCCTGCTCCACCATGCAACGCTCTTCGCACCCTGCCAAACTGCTGCTGAGCTCAGACATTGCAAGCCTAACAGTTGCTATTGTCCGGTTGAGGTGATGCTCTAAATGAATTAGAGCATCACCCCGGTTGACAGTCGGTAGCCTGTAGGCCGGTTTCTTGATAAGCTTTGCATCCTCTGGGAATCGGCAATGACCTTCGGCCCTAGACAGCGCATTCGAAAGCCGCACATACAAACCTCCGCGGATCGTGTCGTTATGCGAGCGCTTGTTGTCCTTTCTCTCGGCTTTCTGATCGAGTCTTCCTCCGTTCGCGCCCAGAAGCCGGCCTCGATTCCCGAAGAGATCGAGTGGACGTGGGAAGTTCGGCCCCAACATGCTGACCCTAAGCTTCCGAACGTCCTGCTCCTCGGCGATTCCATCACACGCAACTATTTCCCGCAGGTCACCCATGACCTTCGGGGCGTCGCCAATGTCTACCTCATGGCCTCCTCTACCTCTGTTGGTGATCCCCGGCTCTCCCACCAAATCGCTGAGTTCGCCGCCACGCAGCGAGTCTCCTTCGCCGTCATTCATTTCAACAACGGCATGCACGGCTGGGGCTACACAGAGGCTCAATTTCAGTCTGGCTTTCCCATGTTCCTTCGAGCCATTCGGTTACTTTCCGGTCGCGGCAAGCTCATATGGGCCACCATCACTCCAGTCAAGAGAGAGGTATCCGGCGGCGCCTCCAATCCCCGCATCGACGCCAGGAATGCCGTCGCTCACGCCTTCATCGAAGCGGAGAAGATTCTTGTCGACGACCAGCACGGCCTCGTGATCCGGCATCTCGACCTCTATGAGGACGCTGTCCACTTCAATGAGAATGGCTCTGCCATCATGGGCGGCCAGGCAGCTACGATCATCAAACGGGCCCTCGAAAAGTCGGGACACAAACAGCACGGTCAAGACTAGGCCGAGGCCATGCGCGCGGGCAATATTCAAAGACAACTCAGACTGAGAACGACTGATGCCAAATCCTCCCGCCACTGAAGGTCTTGACGTGCGGATTCTCGCAGCTGTCGAAACTGCCCGGCAACCCCGCCCAAAGCAGGTTCGTCCCATCATCGTCATCGGCGCGGGTGGGATCGTTCGCGCCGCCCATTTGCCCGCCTATGAAAAGGCCGGCTTCCCGGTTATCGGCCTCATGGATCAAGATGTGGCCAAAGCTGCAGAACTCGCATCCGGGCGTGGCATTTCTCGCACCTTCAGTTCCGTCGCCGAAGCCGTGCGCTTTGCTCCAACTGACGCCACCTTCGATGTAGCAGTTCCCGCCTCTCAGCTTGCCCACATCCTTTCGCAGTTCCCTGATGGTGCGACCGTACTCATGCAGAAGCCCATGGGCGAGACTCTCCAAGAGGCCCTCATCATCCGCAACCTTTGCCGAAATAAAGGATTCATCGCCGCCGTAAACTTCTCGCTCCGCTACTCTCCCAACAACCTCGTCATTACGTCGCTCGCGAACGGTGGTTTCCTCGGGGAAATCCACGACATCGAAGTTCAAACAAGCACCTACACGCCGTGGCATCTCTGGACCTTTCTCGCCACAGCACCGCGCCTTGAGATCCTCTATCACAGCATTCACTACTTCGATCTCATTCGCTCGTGGATGGGCAACCCGCAAA
Source organism: Candidatus Limnocylindria bacterium (assembly GCA_035490055.1). GTDB lineage: Bacteria > Acidobacteriota > Terriglobia > Acidiferrales > UBA7541 > Acidiferrum. The sequence continues at coordinate 33,333 of DATHIB010000195.1, forward strand.
GCGTCTTGGCGCGCACGGTAAGAAACCCGCACACAGCAAACTTAGCGGACACCAAGACCATCGCAATCCTCGACTACGGCAACTCCAAACGCGTCTTTGTTGCCACCAATCACAACCACAACTTCGGTCCCGAGCGTCAGCACAGCTTTGTTCAATGGGAGGGGCTCAGGGGCGCAGCACGCATCACGATGGGCGTCAACCTCGACTATCCCACCGGCAAGCCAGATACCGCAGAATACGGCGAGCGCGGCTCCAACTCGCCTCGCTGGCACTCCCTCCCGGTCAGCGGCAATAACTTCCCGGACGCCTTCATGGGAACCATGGGCGCTCTGCAATCCTTCGCCGAGGGGTCAGCTTCCGCCTTGCCGTCGCACTTCGAAGATGCATTTCAAACCATGGCGCTGGTAGAGGCACTGTATCGCTCGAGCGAGCTCCCCGGCGAGCCACTCCCGCTCGACGACTAACGTGCGCCGGCCGAAGAGTCGTCCTGAAGTTGGTCCCCGATAGCCGATCTGATTAATAATGCCAACGGTATACGAGGGCTCTTACAGCGCTGCTGAGGAAGGCGACTGCACAGCCGCCCCTTTCACCAGCACCCTTTTTCTATTCGGAGATGCAAGATCGCTTTTACGAAACGGAAACTGCGCCCCAAAAAATTTGTGCCAGTCGAACGGCTCACCTCATAGGGCATGTCAGCAAACCACTACGACACCGTGGCGCGATTCTTTCCAATAAACCAAGATTCAGGCACAGTTTCTGGCTGCGCCAGACCATAGAAGCTGTACCATCTAGAAATGGACCGATCATGCGCTATCGCGCAACAAATTTGTCCCGAGCCTTTTCAATTGACATTGAATCGACCCAATTGAGGGCCGAGGTTGTCACTTAGCGGGTTTCTTTGATAGGCACGGACGTTCGGCGGCTCAGAGCGGCATATTTGCTCGCCAATTCCTTGTTGCCGAGTCTGCCGTAAATTTGCTCTAGCAAGGCATAAATCTGCAGGTCAAGAATTACGCCTCTCGTGTCGCGCAGGGTCGCCGCTCTCTCGCCATCGGCTCTAGCATCCTCATAGTTCTTCATGCTCAAATTCACTTTGGCGCGTTCGTACCAAACCGCCCGGACGTTTGGGGTCAGCTCCACGGCGCGATCCAGGTGCTCTTTGGCTTCTTTGAGCTGGTTGTCTTTCATCAGAAACCTCCCGTAGTTGTAATCCAGGAAGGCATCGAAGTGGCGCCCACGTTGATTGACGGCCTCAGCCTTTCGGTAGGCCTCGCCCGCACGGTCCACTTCTCCCACTATTTCTATATTCAGAGCCAAATAATCCCAAGCACGTGGATCGCCTGCATCTATCGCTACAACTCTTTCGAAGTGTTTTACTGCGTCTGCGTGGCGGTTTTCCATGTCATACAGAGTCCCTAACTGAAAATTCGCGTCGACATTATCGGGATCAATTTGCCATGCTTGCTGAAGTAAGCTGGTGCCCTCTTTCACTTGGCCTTTCATGACTAGAATTTCGCCTCGCAAAGCCAGGGCGGCAGGTTCGCTGGGATTCTTTTCCAATGCGACGAGCGAGGTAGAGTCGGCGCGCGCATACTGTCTTTGCTCCAACAAAAACCGACCAAAGTACGCGTAGCCTCGGGACGCATCCGGCGCCAGTTCCTGGTGACGAACGAATGCGTCCTCGGCAGCCGTCGCGTTTCCTTTCAAGGCCAAGAGTCGCGCGCGGTCAAGCAGAGTCTCGGGGCAGTTCGGATAGGATTGCTCCAGGGAATCAAGGATCTGCTCAGCCTTGTCCAGCACCTCACTGGCCAGCGCGCTGGAAATCGATTGAAGTTGCTGCTCTGCTCCCGCGCACTGTCCGGCGGAGGTCGGCCACGGCGCCCAGAGCGCCGTTACAAGAACCAGAATCGCTTTCATTTCTCGCTCTCGGTGATCTTCAGGATTTGATCGGCCTTAACGTTTCGCAGAACCTGAGTCCTTCCGCTGGGCCAGCGCAACTCAATTTCTTTGATTCGTGTGTCACGGCCCAGGCCGAAATGGACGCGCTTATCTGAGGAACTAGCGAAACTCCCCGCAGTGGTTACATGATTGTATTGCACCAAGCCGGATTCTCCCGTGAGTTTGATGCGCGTGCCAATTCCGTCTCGGTTGCTTTTGACGCCGATCGTCTGAAGCAGAATCCAATGGTTGTTGTTCGTTGTGGTGTTGTAAAGCAATTCGGCATGATCACCAATGGCGGATACAACCACATCAATCCTGCCGTCGTTATTGAGATCGCCGAACGCACACCCACGATGAGCGGCACGGACTTGCATATCCGGCCCGGCTTGCGTGCTTACATCGCGGAATGTCCCATCCTGGAGATTCTGGAACACGGCGTTTGCCTGGCGGTAGTGTTGCTGAGGGTCGTCATCGGCGTTCTCACTGACGTGCGAGTTGGCGGTGAACAGATCCTTAAAACCATCGTTATCGAAGTCATAGATGCCATTGCCCCAACCGCTCATCTTTAGACTGGGAAATCCTATACCTGCCTTGTAGGTATCCACACTAAAAGATCCGGTGCCCTCGTTACGGAACAGCGGAAACGTTTCCCGTCCAAGGGCGGTGACAAAAAGGCTTGGCCTGCCATCGTTATTCCAGTCACGAAAATCTACGCCCATGCTGGATACCGGGATCCCGTCCTCCGTGAAGGCCACGAAGGACTCCACTCCTACTTCCTCGAAGCTCTTATCCCCACGATTCTTGAATAGAAAATTTCCTTCCTTGTCGTTCGCGACGAAGATATCCATCCAACCATCACTATTGTAGTCGGCGATGGCTACACCCATGCCCTTCCCGATATGTTCTGCTATGCCCGTTGCGGCAGAGACGTCCGTGAACGTGCCATCACCATTGTTGTGATACAGAAAATTCGGCTCTCCCTTGTACATGGTCGGTGAGCATGAGAGGCGCCGACCGGGGGGGCCGCAAACTTTGGAAGTCTCGAACGTCCAGTCCAGGTAGTTACTCACAAAAAGGTCTAGGCGGCCGTCGTTGTCGTAATCGATCCATGCGGCTGATACAGACCAAAGTTTTTTGCCATTGGGTCCGATGCCGGCCACTCCTGCGCGCTCAGTGACATCAGTGAATGTACCATCGCCGTTGTTGTGATACAGCGTATTGCGGTTGACTCCCGTGACGTAAATATCTGGAAACCCGTCGTTATCAAAGTCAGCCACAGCGACGCCCACACTGTAGCCATAACCTTTAACGCCCGCACGATCAGTTACGTCTGTAAAGGGGCCATCGCGGTTATTGTGGTAGAGGCGGTTTGAAAAGTCAGGACTATCCTTCGCTAGGCCGGGGATGCGTGCACCGTTGGTAAAAAAAATATCGAGATAGCCGTCGTTATCGTAGTCCAGAAGCGCTACGCCCCCGAGGACCGCGTCAATTACAGGCTTGTCGTCGGTCGTGCTGTTGTTGAGAATGAAGTCGACGCGAGATAGCTTCTGGTGGTTCTCAAATCGGATCTGCGAACGCTCCGCGGCCTGCGGAGGCAAGGCCAGCAAGGTAACAGTAAACACGCCAGAAACGAGGGCCTTTATACCGTTTTTACGGACACCGATTTTTATCTGACGGTATAAATTCATTGGGCTTAATCCTCCAATGTCGAAAGACAAAGAGTCGGAATTTTACACTGAAAAAGCGTTTACTGAATTGCTCGCCTACTCGGACTGCATGACACGATTCGCTTCTCAGAAGCCGGGGACAGCGTTCGCTGCGGCAAGCGTGTTTTTCCTCTCCGCATTCAGCTGGCTCCCCAGTTCGGGGGAACACTTACGTACGAACGATCCAACGCGGCGATCGAAGCGCACCCCAACAGCCGTAGCGTGCGCTCGACGTCGGCGCGCAGGATCTCCAGAGCCTGCGCCACGCCAGCTTTTGCCACGGAGTAGGTCGTAGCGATCACGGCGCCCTTACTCATCGAATAAGCAAAGCGGTCGGAAAGACCGGAAGATCCCGCGATGGAAGCCATGTTCAGGATCACGCCACCGCCGTTGGCTCTCATGCGCGCGGCGGAAGCGTACATGCAATTGTAGAATCCCTTCACGTTCACTTGGAATATGCGCTCGAAGTCTGCTTCCGTCGTGTTTTCCAGCGATCCGATGTACGAGACGCCTGCGTTGTTTACAAGAATATGAATGGGCCCTGAACTGGCGAATTCATCGAATCTGGAAGTCACTTCTTCTTGGCTCGTTACGTCGCACGGGAGAGCCGACGCGTTGCCGCCCTTGGCAGTAATTTGTTGGCAAGTTTCTGTCGCATCTTTCTGATTCACATCCAGAATACGGACCGTCGAGCCATTCGCCGCGAATCTCAGGGCGATGGCTCGTCCAATGCCGCTACCGCCACCGGTTATGACGGCGACTTTGCCGTCAAGTCGGAAACTCTTCGTCTGGGTGTCTTGATTTGTCAGAGAGAGACGCCTCTTTTCCATGGGATGAAGTCTTCTTGCCCTTTTAGTTCAGCCTTGGTGCGGACGTCGCCGTTTGCGACTCTAATCACATAGTCCAAAATGGCTTCGCCCGTTTGCTCGATCGTTTTTTCTCCCGAGATAACGCCACCTGTGTCGATATCAATGATGTCTGACATGCGCTCAGCCAACTCTGAATTGGTCGAGAGCTTCACGACTGGCGTGATGGGATTTCCTGTCGGTGTGCCCAGGCCCGTCGTAAACAAAACCACGCTGGCTCCCGCGCCCACTTGTGCCGTGACGCACTCCACATCGTTGCCTGGAGTACACTGCAGATTCAAGCCCGGCTCGGTCGAGTATTCGGGATAATCAAGTACTGCAGTCACCGGAGAGGTGCCGCCTTTCTTCGCAGCTCCGGCGGACTTCATGGCGTCGGTAATCAATCCATCGCGGATGTTCCCAGGAGACGGGTTCATATCAAAACCGGACCCAACTGATTTTGCACGGGCTTGATAGTCCCGCATCAGCTCCACAAATCGGTCAGAAATCTCGCTTCGTGCGCTGCGATTGATGAGTTCCTGTTCCACGCCGCATAACTCGGGGAATTCAGAGAGTATCGTCCGGCCACCTAGTGCAGTGAGGAGATCGGCTGTGTGTCCGATGGCGGGATTGGCCGAGAGTCCGGAAAATCCATCCGATCCTCCGCATTTCAGACCCACGCATAAATGAGAGAGTGCCGCCGGTGTGCGCTCGGCCTGGTTGGCTTCCACCAGACCTAGAAATGTCCGCTGAATTGCTTCTGAGAGCATGGCGAATTCCGTACCGCTTTGTTGCTGCTCCAGTATGAAGAGCGGCTTGTCGAAATTCGGCGCGCGCTTGCGTAGTTGTTGGCGAAGAATCCCGATCTGCGCATGCTGACAGCCCAGACTTAGGACCGTAACCCCGGCCACGTTGGGATGATTAATGTAGCCCGCGATGAGCCCACAGAGGTTGTTGGAATCCTCTCGGGTTTCGCCGCAGCCACCTTGATGTACCAGAAACTTGATACCGTCGATGTTTTTGAAAGCTCGCGCCGGCCGGGGATCGCCGCCGTTTGCTGGCAAGACTCCGGCCTTCAGCTCTTCTGTTCGACCTTCTCGATAGAGTGTCGCCAACTCAGACACTTGGTGGCGGTACACCTGAGGGGGCGCAAAGCCCAGCTCCTCTTCGAACGCCTGCTTCAGAACAATGATATTTCTGTTTTCACAAAACACGAGCGGGACCACAAGCCAGTAGTTCCGAGTACCTACTTGGCCGTCCGACCTGCGGTATCCCAGGAAGGTCTGCTGCTTCCATCGTGAAACGTCAGGAGGTGCCCAACGGTATCCTTGTGCCTGCTGGTGGAAGCTAGCGGCCTGATGCTGAATGTTGCGCGTGGTGAGCCTCTCGCCCTGCCGCACCAGCTTCGCGGCCCTGCCGACGATGACACCGTACATGATCACATCCGCACCGATTGCCAGATCTTCTGTCGCGAACTTATGTTTGGCGGGTATGTCAGAGACGAGCGTGTAGTTATTGCCAGAGAACGCAATCTGCTCTCTTTGATTCAGGTCCGTCAATGCAATTAGTACGTTATCACTTGCATCGAGTTTTAAAATCCTATTTCTCATTGCGAGCGCACCCTCGTCGTGAAGCGTGAGCGGCGTCACCTTCGCGTTTGTTTTTGCCATTGCCAACCGTATGCTGCGAATCGCCGGGTAGTTGCTTTTGTCGCGTTCCTAACTTCCAAAACTGCTGCGCGTTTCCACCTAGCGCAGCCTCTTGCACCTCGGTCGGGTGCTGGCTGAGGTAACTCTCAACCAAATCGATGGCGCGCGTATATGAGGCTGCTAACGTGCAAACGGGCCAATCGGAACCGATCATCAGCCGGCGGGGTCCGAAGGTTTCGAAGGCCACATCCATATATGGAGCAATGTGCTCGGGCTTCCAGTTCCGCCAGTCGGCTTCCGTCACCAATCCTGACAATTTGCAGAAGACGTTCGGAAGAGTCCCCAGCTCCCGCATTCCGCGCTCCCAAGGGCGGAGGCTTCCACTCTTGATCGGCGGTTTGGCAAGATGATCCAAAACGAAGCGTTGGCGAGGGAAGCGTCTCACGAACTCCGCCGCCACAGGAAGATGCTTGGGATAGATGAGCAGGTCGTAGGCGAGATCAAACTCTTCAAGCAAAGAAATGCCCCGGAGGAATTCCGGTTGCAGCAGGAATCGATCGTTTGGTTCGCTCTGCACGATGTGGCGAATCCCAACCAGCTTGGGGTTTCCTGCAAAAGCTTCCAATTGCGAACGGACGTTGGAGGACCGCAGATCGACCCATCCGACCACACCCAGAATGAACGAAGCGTCTGTGGCCAGTTCGAGGAGCCATCGAGTCTCTTCCAGCGTCTGCCGCGCCTGAACGGCTACAGATCCCTGAAATCCTTTACTCTCTAGTTCGATCTTTAGATCGTTCGGAAGGAAATCACTGCGCAACGATGCCATCGAATCGTCAATCCAAGCGTATTCGCCTTGGTCATAAACCCAGAAGTGCTGATGTGCGTCAATGCGCATTCTTCGCTATCCTATAGGCCTTGCAGCGGAGGTTCCTGCGCAGCTGTCAACTGGACGACACTTCATCTCCCATCAATCCCCCCGTACAATTCAGCACAAGGGTCCTTTGTTTTCGAATTACCTTCGCAGTTCGAAACCGCGAAACCGGGCTCTGCTCCGCAATTGTCGGCAAAGGCGTCGGTCAATTGGACGTTCGCCGACTCTGCGGCCCGGCCGTCGAACGATCAAGATACCGGACCCGTAATCTTCAGCACGTAGGCATACCGTCCAGGAAGAGTTGAAGGCAACTTCACTGTGATGTCGTCGCCCTGTTGAGACCAAACGAGTGACCCTGACTCGCCAAGCAAATTGATCTGTGAACCCGCCTTCGGGGAAAGAGACTTGAGCGTGACGGTAGTTGTCTTTGGCTGGCTGAGGAGTGTTGCGTAAACGGTGGAGCCCTTCTCGGTGAACCGCACGGAAATGCCGTCGGCGGTCTCGCCGACCGCGCGTTTCCACGGATGCGTGCCATAGATCGCCTCGCCATTCCTCTGAAGCCACGCACCAAGCACCCGCAAGCGGTCCATTTGAACGTCAGGGATGGTGCCGTCGGCTTCCGGTCCCACGTCGAGCAGAAGATTTCCGTTCTTACTCACGATATCCACCAACAGATGAATAAGATCGGCTGGCGCGATCGTCTCAGCTTCACCCTCGGCGCGGTTATAGCCGAAGGACCGTCCAAGCCCACGGCACTCTTCCCACTTAGTGAGACTGATCTTATCCAAGGTTTGGTATTCCGGAGATGTGAAATCAGAGTGTTTGACGCCAAAGCGGTCATCGATGACGCCATCTGGAACCGCGTTGTAATATTCCGCCATAATTTCGAGGGGATGACCGGATTTCGGATAGTCGATGTCGTTCCAAAGCACCGCGGGATGGTAGCGCTGGATGAGTTCCCGCAAGTGAGCGTCGGCATATTTGCCGTAAGCTTCGCTTTGCGGCTTCACCGCTTCATAATCAGCGGGAATACGGATAGGACCAGGTACAAATGTCCAGTCGTAGCCGCCTGAGTAGTAGAGGCCCATAAGCAAACCCTGGTCGCGGACAGCGGTGGTCAACTCGCCGACGATATCGCGCGAAGCGTGCTGCCTGTCAGCCGGCAGCTTAGGATTTGGCGTCGAACTGGGCCAGAGCGTAAATCCATCATGATGCTTCGTGGTGAGCACGACATATTTCGCGCCAGCGTCGTGGAATATCTTGGCCCAGACGTCGGGATTCCACTTTTGAATCTCGCGGTCGAAGACCGGAGCGAAGTTGTAGTAATCGTAGTCAGCGCCATAATGCTCGCGATGGTAGGCCTGCGTCGGCGCTCCGTCGAGCCGCATGCTGTTCAAATACCATTCTGCATAGGGGTTGTGTGTGATGTAGTCCGGCGAGGTGAAGTCATGTTCAGGATGAATGAGCGGCGCCCAACCAGGAACGGAATAAAGACCCCAGTGAATGAATATCCCGAGTTTTGCGTCGTCATACCATTGAGGAAGCGGATGCTTGTTGAGCGATTCGAGACTTGCTTCGTAGTGCGAAGGCGCCTGCGCCTGCCCCTGTAGACAGGGGGAAACGAGAAAACACAACAGCAGAATGATAGCGGTCCTGCTCGATCTGCAAACCTGAAAAGCAAACATTCTGTATCTCCTCACTGAACAAATTCACAGCCGGAACTAAAACCGGGCGGCCCTTTACCGCTGGCTCCCGTGAGATCGAGTTTCGCGCGGACTTTGTATCATGCGGATTGCCTGCTCAATGTCAGCGTCGTTGGGCGCGAGCTTTTGTGCCTCAAGCAACTCCGCAAGCCCGTTCTTCAAGTCCCCGGAACGGCAGTAAATTAATCCGAGATCCTTGCGCAGGAGCGGCAAAGCGCTGCAGTCTCCGCAGAGTTGGAGCCCTTCCTTCAATTGTGCAATTGCTTGCGGCCAGTCGCGCGCGGCAGCAGAAGCCAGGGCGAAATTGCCCAGCGTTTGAGCGCGATCTGTGATGTGCTGGTTTCGCTGCAATGTCTCAAAGCGCGCTTGTAGACGGTTAGCTTCTTCCGGATCGGATTTCGTCAGGAGTCGCGATAGATTGTAGAGAGCTTCGGCGTGATCCGGATTGATTTCAATCACTCTGCGCCATCGCGCGATCGCCCCAACACTGTCACCTCTTTTCAACAAGCCTTGTCCGAGCAGGTATAGGGCGTCGGGATGGTTTGGTTCGAGCGCCACTGCCTTCTCAAGCAGCCTTATGGATTCCTCTGTATTTCCCGCCTGCTTTTCGATCAGACCCAGCAGATACCGGGAGTCAACGGAGTGGGGATCGAAATCGGCGGCCGTCTGGAGTTCAGGCTTCGCTTCTTCGTTGCGCCTTAGGTCGACCAGCACTCTTCCTTTATTGTAGTGAGGCGCGTAAGCGTCTGGTGCAAGGCGCACAGCTTCGGAGAATTCCGCGAGGGCACCCAAAAGATCGAACTGGTCCGCCAAGGCAATGCCGAGGTTTAGGTGTGCATCAGCGGATTTGGTGTCCAGGTCGACGACCTTACGAAAATACGGCACAGCCTCGCTTTGCCGGCCCATACGGGTCAGAACCATCGCGCGCGCTGTGAGGGCGGTCTTATTGTCAGGCTCGATTCGCACTGCGTTTTGTAGCGCCTGTTCGGCTTCCGAGAAGCGTGATTCGCTCGCTAGAATCAGGCCGAGATTCACGAACGCTTGTCCATATTGAGGATTGTTTTCTGCTGCCTGACGGAACAGCTGCTTCGCTGCTTGGCTCTTGCCTTGCTGGCCGTAAAGCACACCCAGATTGTTCTGGGCTTCCGCATATTGCGGATCCAGAGAAATCGCTGCCTTGAGGTGCTTTTCGGCGTCCGCGATCTGGCCTGTCTGCAGACTCAGAAAACCCAGTTGATTGTGAGGCGCAGCGAAATCATCGTCCAGACCGACTGCTCTTAGCAGGGCATCTCGTTCGCCGCGATAATCGCCCAGCCGATCCAGAGCCAAGGCGAGGTCATATTGCGTGCGCGCGTTTTTGGGATCCTCCGCAATGGCTTCCAGGTACGATTCAACCGCACGCCGGGCGTCACCTGCTTGTAGGTATTGATTGGCTTGGTCTGCTTTCGTTCTCGCAACGGTCTCCTGTCTGCTCTCCTGTTTTTTTTGCTCGAAAAGTTTCAGCTCTTCACGTGCCTTGTCTCGCTCGCCCATCGAGCGCAGTACGGCTGCCAGTTGGAATCGTGCTTCGCTTGAATCAGGATTAATTTGCAAGGCCTTTTCTAGATTCTCGAGCGCCGCTGCCAACTTCCCCAGTTTGGCGAGCACAAACCCAAGGTTATATCGAACGTCATAATGTTTCGGATCCAATTGGACGGCTTGTTCAAGCATGATTTCCGCATCGGCATAGTTTCCCAACCCACGGTCTACTGCACCCATGAGATACAGTGCTTCGAATTCATGCGGCTTCCGCTGTGCATATTCTTGGATTAACGGCAGCGCGGTACTGAATTCCGAGAGAATCACCAGAACTTTTATGAGAGATGCGCGAGCGATATCGTCAGTTGAGTCGAGCCTCAGCGCTTCCTGAAATTCCTCGGCAGCTTCCCGGTATCGGTTCTGCTGGGTATACACGATTGCCAGGTTCAAATGGGCGTGCTCGGACGATGGATTTGCCTTTACCATCTGCGATAGCGTTTGCACGGCCCCGGCTTGGTCTCCGCTTTTTGAATAGGCGATGGCTAGATTCAATTGCAGCGCCTCGTCTGCGGGTGCATTCTTCAGGCGGGAGATTGCCGCGGTGTAGCGTTTTTGATCGATAAGCGCTTTTGTTAGTCCATCGAGCGCCGGAACCGATTTTGGATCTAACTTGAGAGCTGTCTGGAATTCGGCGATCGCCGCATCGATCCGACCCAGCTCGCCGAGTGCCATTCCTAGGGTCGTATGAGTTAGCGGCGTCGCGGGCCGTAGACGGGCCGCAACACGGAGTTCACGAACCGCGCGTTCGGCATTGCCGCTTTCCAGTAGTGCGAGTGCCAAGTTGTAACGCGCCTCCCACGAGTTAGGCTCAAGACGAAGCGCCAATTCAAATGCGGTAAAGGCGCAAGGGAATTGCCTCCGTTGTCCGAAATATGCTCCGAGTGCGTCGTAAGCGTCCGCCGAAGGGTGCGACGCGATAATTTGCTCCAGTTCTGCTGGCCCTCTGCACGCTGGAGGCTCTTGCGCGGCCAACGCCAAACTGGAACCGCAGAGAGTCGCCAACCAAACACGAAACATCTTCAAAGCCAAGCATCGCGCGATTTTCGTTGCGAGCATGATCGGTCCAGGATACGGCGTCCGGGCGGTCCGGTGGCGAATCAAGTCTGATCCTCAGCTGCGAGATCTGGCTCGTCGGGGATCTACCGGAATGCTTCCTCTGCCAGGGCCGAAGTTTCATCCACCCGCGACAATCCACCACGCTCATCCGAGCAGCCGTTCTCGGATAGTTTCATCGTAGCCATTTTCGCAGGTCAGTCCAACAGAGTTTTGAGCGCTTGTCAAGGGCTGCGTGCGGAAATTACTCTCCCCCATACCGTATTTGAGCGCTCAGTCATGGCGACGTTAGTGCGCAACCCTAGTGTATGATGAAGTCCGAAAGAGACGCAGCGGCGTGCAACCCCGTTACCACAGCAGACAAATGATCCATCGCATCGTTTTTTTTTGCGTGGCGGCGCTTATCAGCTTGGGAAGTTGCAGCTTGACCTATCCCCAAGGCATGGCGACCGGCGGTGTCGCTGCTCCTAGGAGACCCTTGCCTGCTGGATTGAAACCACCTGTCGTACGGTATGAGGACATTGCCGCGCAGAGTGGGTTAACCGGCATTAATGTTTCTGGGGCTGAGCGCGAGAAGCAGTACATTATTGAAACCACCGGGACGGGAGTGGCCATCTTCGACTACGACAATGATGGTCTCCCTGACATTTTCTTGGTCAACGGTGGCCGCCTACAGGAAGGTGGGTCTCCGCCCACCCATTTTCTCTACCACAACCTAGGGGGCCTGAAGTTCGAAGATGTGACGGAAAAGGCGGGCCTGACACATACCGGGTGGGGCCAGGGTGTCTGTGCCGGCGATGTCGACAACCATGGATATATAGACCTGTTCGTGACGCAGTGGGGGCGAAACGTCCTGTACCGGAATCAGGGTGACGGCACGTTTCGTGACGAAACCGAGGCGCGCGGACTCCTCACGGCAAAGCCGCGGTGGAGCACGGGCTGCGCATTCATCGACTTTGATCGGGACGGTTTTCTCGATCTGGTTGTCGTTCACTATGTCGACTTGGACCTCGCCCGTACGCCGCGGCCCGGAGATAAATCGCAGTGTCAGTGGAAAGGAGTACCCGTGTTATGCGGTCCGCGCGGTTTGCCGGGCGAGACCGTTTCCCTCTACAAGAACGACGGGCACGGCCACTTCACCGATGTTTCGGACCAGGTGCACATCACAGGGCCAAAAACTTCTTACGGCTTCACACCATTAACGGGAGATTTCGACAATGATGGATGGCCTGATATCTACGTGGCCTGTGATTCCACGCCGAGCCTTTACTTTCACAATCTCGCTGGCAAGAAATTCGAGGAGATCGGCGTTCAGTCGGGTATCGCTTACAATGAAGACGGAAGGGAACAGGCGGGCATGGGAGTAACTGCTGCTGAGTTATCTGGAAGCGGGCTTCTGGATATCTTCAAGACTAACTTCGCGGATGACACGCACACTCTCTACCAAAACGTCGGCGGAAACCGGTTTTCGGATGCGACGATTCCTTCCGGTCTCGCGGTTAACACCAAGTACCTGGGGTGGGGAACCGCATTTCTGGACATTGATAATGATGGATGGAAGGACCTGATTGTCGCCAACGGACACGTGTATTCCGAAGTGGACAACGCTCGTACCGGCGAAAACTTCAAACAAGGCCGCCTCCTTTACTGGAACCGGCGAGACGGACAGTTCTTTGACCTCTCCTCGCTCGGCGGACCAGGCATTTCCGCCGAGCACTCCTCGCGAGGCCTGGCCATCGGTGATCTGGACAATGACGGCGACATAGAAATTGTCGTCGTCAACATGAATGAACCGCCGTCACTCCTGAAGAATTTTGGCCCCCACACAGGAAGTTCGCTGTTGGTGCGGGCGCTGACCGCGTCTGGCCGCGACGCCATTGGAGCTCGTGTCACGCTAACTGCGGACGGAAGAAAGCAGACCGATGAGGTCCGCAGCGGCGGCTCATACATGTCTCAGAGCGATTTCCGGCTGCGCTTCGGTCTTGGCAAAGCGGCCTCGGCCGAACTGTCGGTGCGGTGGCCCGATGGAAAAAGCGAAATTGTTCCCGGAGTTGCCGCTGGTCAAGTCGTGACGATCCAGCAGGGCAAGGGCATCATTCGCAAGCAGCCCTTCACCTCAGTAAGACACTAGTTCTAGGGCTCCCCTTTTGGTACCGTTTTGATCGACCCTAGTGTCCTGTCGCCTTTATCGATTACCGAGTGCCAGCAACACCGTAGCGCCAGTCAAACATGTAAGTCCCAGGCCCAACAGCAAAGTTGCGAAGCGCGGAGCATTCTTCCATTCGCCCGTGCAAATCCCCGACAGCGTCGCCGTCATAATCATGAAGATTTGAAACAAACCCCAACCAATCGACGTTCCCAGAGGACCGAGATAGCTCGCACTCATACCGTATAGCGCGAACGCTCCCATCCACAGCACGCCCATTAGACAGGACCAAAACAAGTCCGGGCTAACGGAGCGAAACGAGGACCATGTTCGATTCCTTGAGAGCAGATACAGACTGTAGGCAATGTTCGGAACAAAGCCTCCTGCCAATCCGATTGGCCAGACCGCATAGGCGGCGCGCACTGCCGGATTTCCGAGCCGAACGGCTTCCCGCGCAATATCCTGACCAAAAGCAAAAGAGTAATTCAACATAGGTGCCATGAAGCCGCAGAGTACTGCCAGCGCGATCGCCCCCGGATAACCCTGATGTAATAGCGTCCGAGTCGTTTGGGACGCCGTTCGCTCTCTGATTTGGCCACCCCATGCGGTCAAGAAAATTCCTGCCACCATGTCCGCCACACCGATCAGGATATAGCCCATGGCATGTTCTTTCCCTGCTGTACGCTGATCGAGGAACAGGGGAACCAATGTTCCTAGAACCGCGCCTAACCCAACGATGATGGCGTAAGCAACGCCAAGTCCGAGGCGCTCGACGGAAATACCGAAAAGAATTTGCGCAATTCCCCAGCCGGCTCCCAGCAGCATGGGCGTGGCAAGCTGCCGAATGGACAAAGCGTGGTAGGTCTCAAAGAGATTACCAACCAATGCAATCGCGAGCGTCCAGGGAAGGACGACTAGCGAGACGAGACTGAAAATCACCCATACGTTTTCCCATTTCCAGGACCGCGTGAATTTCATAGGAAGCATGCAGTTGCCGGACATCAGCCCAGCGACCATGGTGAGTGCAATCCCTGGCAATAGATATTGCGGCACTCAGATGCTCCTGCCTGCGGTCAATTTTAGGTCGCACGATGCACCGGGCTCCTGAGGCGTCTCGTAACACCCCTCGTTCACCCTTGCCGGTAATACAAAATGACTGTGCAGATGGGGAATGTGCTCCAGAAATAAAGCTTCGTGCCCTAATGCAATATGGTTGAACAGTACAAGATGCTGATGGAGTTGGCCCATATCTCCAACATGAGGCGGCACCGGGAGGTCAAACCTTCTGGCAAGAAGGCTTACCGTAAGAAACTCGCTCACGCCGGCTAATCTCGTACAGTCTGCCTGGACGTAATGCAGAGCGCCGGCTTGCAAGAAATTCTTAAACAAAACGCGGTTCGGAATGTGTTCGCCAGCAGCGATCTTCACTGGGGCAATCTCGCTTGCCAGCACCACATGGGCGCGAATGTCGTCGGGATGCGTCGGTTCCTCGATCCAAAGTGGTCGGTACACGGCTAGCTCCTGGCACATGCGAATTGCCACCGGCAGATTCCAGCGCTGGTTGGCATCGAACATCAGGGTGCCGGAGTCGCCGATATGTGCACGCAGCATCGCGGCACGGCGCAAATCTCGATCGGCATCAGGCGATCCGACTTTGAGCTTGAAAGCTTTAAAGCCCTGGTCAATCGCGCGAGCCGTCAATTCGCGCACCTGATCATCGTCGTAGGCCATCCATCCCACGGACGTGTCGTAGCCCGGATAACCACGTTGCAGAATTGGCTCACGGTTGGGGCGGCTTGAAAGTTTGTCGCGCAGCAGTTCGAGAGCGTCCTGCTCACTGAGAACCTCCTCTAGATAGCTTAGATCCAGAAGGCGAACAACTTCTTCGGGAGTGAGATCAAGCAGCAATTTCCACAATGGCACGCCACGACTCTTGGCCCAAAGATCGAAACAAGCGTTAGTGATGGAAGCGAGCGCCAGATGAACGACGCCTTTGTGTGGACCGAGCCAGCGGAAAGATGGATCATCCGCCAGCCGCCGCGACATGCGCCCGAAACCCGACATCAACTCTTCAATCGCCATGCCTAGGATTGGCTTCGCCAGTAACTCAATGGCTTCGCATACCAGCCGGTTGCCGTCGCCAAGCGTGAGCGCGATGCCCGTTCCACAAAGACCACCTTCGGTCTCCACCAATGCAACCGCGAAGCAGTATTCAGGATTGGTGTGGAGAGAGTCGCTACCTGCTCCTGCGGGCAACGAAAACCTCGCGTCGTATGTTGCAATCTTGTTCACAACGTAGGACGGCATCGTTTCTCCGTTTGCGTCACAGTCTGTATTTCATCTCGGCCCTGCCGCTAATCGGCAGTATGCCGCCGATGCTGAATCTAACTTGGACAAAAACAAGCAATACTGCGACGGCCATATTCCTGCCGGGGAAATCGCATTCACGCGAAGGGAGTATCGGGCCTAGTCGGTAGCCATAGCCTTGGTGAGCGAAATCATAGCCCCCTTTGCTTGCCAAGTAAGCTGCGTGGTGCTGCTGCCCAATAAACCCAACCGCACTGGCCGTGCTAAGGATCGCGCGCTGCCTCGCCGTGGGAGCTTCAAATGCAAACTTCGTCGTCCATTCAACGGCTTCATGTTGAGGCAATGGAGCTCGTCCATTCCGGCTCGGTCTTTTCTGACGCACTGGTGCACTTCACAACAATGCACAACAGGATCGCGGGCGATGATACGCAAGCGCGCCCTCCCGGCCAATGGCCTCCCCATCCTCGGCCAGTATAATGACTTTGCGTGCCATATCACGCGCCATGGGAGACACGCTTCTCCCAGTTGTCGTATGCCGTTTTGGAGAAACGCGCCATGGCTTTCTTCACGTACAGCTCGGCAACTTCACCCTCGCCCTCGCGGAGCAGAAGGATAATCCGTTGATGCGCTTCCAAGTCTTTGTCCCAGGCCGACGTTTCCTGCCCGCTTGCGGCCACTCGCATCCGCACAAATGCAAAAAAAGGCAGTAGAATCCTGCGGGCGTGCTCAAGAAGGTAGGTGTTCCCAGAGATCTTGCAAAGCTCTAGATGAAATCGCAGATCGCTGTCGAGCAGGCCATCGAAGCTTCCCGCGATTGCCGACTGCCGCATGGCATCCACCGTCGCTTGCAGCGCTGTGAGATCCGGCTGCGCCGCAGCTGCGAGCCGCGCTGCTAGGCCCTCGATCGCACCGCGCAATTCATAGAGTTTTGCCACATCTTCTTCACTTAAATGGATGACGCGGGCGCTTCGACCCGACTCTTTCGTTACGAATCCGTCTTGCGCCAGAATGTGGATCGCTTCGCGGATGGAACCCTGGGCTACTCCAAATTTCAATGCCCATTTACGCTCGATGATTCGCACTCCGGGGGGCAAAGAGCCGTTTATGATTTCACTGCGCAGGCGTTCTGCCAGATCGTGCTTTACAAGCCCGTCGGTCGCCAATATTGAGTGCATGGGCATAATATAAGCGCTTAAATATAGCAAAATGAGATCGTATTTGTGCATTTTGTTGCGGTCAACCAATTTTTAAGCACTTGCATGAGTGGAACAGTTGGTCTACCCTTCTCAGAAAGCAGACGAACCTGGGCTCGATCCATTGCATTTATTTGTTGCGTGGGTGGCCTTCTAAAAGGATCCGGGACATGCAGCGATTTGGAATGATGATCAGATTGAAAGCCGGTAGTGCAAGTACCTATAAGCGGTACCACGCAGCAGTCTGGCCAGAAGTTTTGGATAAGATTCTGGAATGCAATATCAGAAACTATTCCATCTATTTCAAGGACGACTTGCTATTCAGCTACTTCGAATACCACGGCTGCGACTTGAAGAGCGATTGGAAAAAGATGGATTCGCACGCGAAAACTCAGGAATGGTGGGCTGTCATGCAGCCGATGCAGGAACCCTTGTCCACGCGGAAAGAGGGTGAGTGGTGGGCAGAGATGGAGGAAGTTTTTCATCTCGATTAAAGCGCTTGCAAATCCCAAGACATACTTCCTGGATACCGCATGGGTAAGGCCTTGCTGTAAAGGAGCCTAAATGAATGCTAATGTGACAGCTCGCCGCGACTTCATCAAGCTCGCCCTTGCTGCATCCTCCCTTCCATTCATCCCCAGTGTAGGATTTGCCTCTGCCTTCGCTGACGATCGCACTGCTTGGTATCGGGCTGCAAAATTCGGCATGTTCATCCACTGGGGTCCCTACTCGCTCGCCAGTGTCGAAGCATCCTGGCCCATCATGAGGCCAACGCCCGGCGGCATCACCGAAGCGGAGTATCGCGAGCTGCCAAAACGGTTCAATCCAGTAAAGTTCGATCCGTATGCTTTTGTTGATCTGGCGCGCGCGGCGGGCCAGGAATACATGGTTTTTACTACGAAGCATCACGACGGCTTCTGCATGTTTGACTCGTCCTACACGGACTATAAAATTACAAAGTCCCCGTATGGAAAGGATATCGTGGCGCAACTGTCAGCAGCAGCCAAACAGGCTGACATGCCCCTCGGGTTTTACTATTCGCCGCCCGACCTGCACCATCCGGCTTTCCGTGACACTTCCAACCTCGCAAAAGACAACTGGCACGGCGAGCCCCTCCGGCCCGAGTGGCCCCTCTACCTCGACTATATGCAATTGCAACTCACGGAGTTGCTGACGAAGTACGGTCCGGTCGCATTAATTTGGTTCGATGGCCTCAACAATCAGGAAAAATATGACGGCGTCCGCTTTCTGGACTTGATCCGGAAACTGCAACCCGCCACGCTTGTGAACGATCGAATTGGAGTTCCGGGCGACTATCAAACACCCGAACAGTTTATCCCCAACGCCATCCCCACGAAGGACGTTGTTATTTCGGGCGTTGATCCAAACATCCAAGACAAGTTGAAGCCTACAGTTCCCAAACCTGAAGATTTTCAGTTATGGGAAACCTGTATGACCATCAACAAGACTTGGGCCTACAATATGCACGATCACGAGTACAAGTCCGCGCAGTTCTTAATTCGAGGTCTGGTTGAGGTGGCGAGCCGCGGCGGAAACTTCCTCCTCAACGTGGGCCCGCAATCCGACGGCATGATTCAACCTGAGTTTCAGGAACGCCTCCGGGCCATCGGGGACTGGCTCACCGTCAACGGCGAGTCGATTTACGGCACAACCTATGGGCCAGTACAAAGAATGCCGTCTGCACGAACCACGGCGAAGGGTAAGAAGGTCTTTATCCACGTTTTCGACTGGCCATCGTCCGGTTTTGAGGTTAATGGGCTGGAAGCAAAAGTGATTTCGGCGCGCTTGCTGGCGAACGGACAACCGTTGAGATTCCGCCAGACAGAAGGAAAGCTGCAGATCGATCTCCCTTCACAGCCACCCGACCCGAATGTAAGCGTAATCGCTCTCAGAACTCTGTAATCGAGTGTTTGCGCTTTGTCACAGTCTTCCCTGCGTATCTACTGTTGTGGTTCGTGGACGGTCAGGGGCTGGTCTGCGGAAATCGAATCCAGACGCTGTACCGCGCCGCTGGGCCACGTGATTTCAAGCAACCGAACTTTTTTCGCTGAGCCGAGGCCGAAATGCGTTCTTTTGTCGCTCGCGGAGAGGTAACTTCCGGCGCTGCTTACAAATGAGTGCTGTTCAAGTCCGCTCTCCGATACCAGGCGGACCCGGGCGCCAATTCCATCTCGGTTGCTCGCCGAGCCAACAAGCCGGATCGACAGCCAGTGATTTCCGTTCCCGCCTTCATTGCGGAGAACAATGGCCTGGCCGTCGTTACAGTTGATGGCAATGTCAATAAACCCGTCATTATCCAGGTCTCCGAAGGCAGCCCCACGCGCAGACAACGGAACCTGAAATGCGTGCCCACTTTGTCGTGACACATCGCGGAACTGGCCCTCCCTGTTCCTCATCAGAAGCAGCGATTCGCGGTAATGGAGCGACGGTTCCGTTAACTCGATGTTGTCCAGGACATGACCTTGGGCGACGAATAGATCGCGCCAGCCGTCGTTGTCATAGTCGATCATCTTCGTGCCCCAGCCGGAGTGCAGCATTGTGATTCCGCCGACGCCGGTCTGATTGCTTGTGTCCTCGAAGGTGCCCTTATCGTTCCGAAAGAGTGCATATTTTTGATTGGCGAGCGCATTAACGAAGATGTCGGGCCAACCGTCGTTGTTGTAATCGGCGAAGTCGGCGCCCATGCCTGCGAAAACTTTGCCATCCTGATCATAAGCAAGCCCTACCTCGAGGGCGACCTCGGTGAATGTACCGTCGCGGTTGTTGCGGAAAAGCTGTTGGGCGAGGGAGTCGTTGGCGACGAAGATGTCCGGCCAGCCATCCCGATCGAAGTCGTTGACGGCAATGCCCAGCCCCTTTCCGGGTGACAATCCTATGCCGCACTGCTTGGAGACGTCTTTGAACCTGCCACCACCTTCGTTGTGGTAGATAAGGTAGGATACAGGCGCGAATTGATCGGGATGGCAGTAGGTGCGATAACCGGGCCGATGCTGGCCGCAGAAAATGTTCGATGCGAAGTCCCAATCCAAATAGCGCGTAACGATCAGGTCCAGACGTCCATCGCGATCGTAGTCGATGAAACAAGCTCCGGTGCACCAGCCGCTTCCAGCCACTCCCGCTTGGGCCGTAACATCCGCAAAAGTCCCGTCGCCATTGTTGTGGTACAGAGTGTTCCCACCGACATTAGTGACCAGCAAGTCCGTGTATCCGTCATTGTCGTAGTCCCCGGTCGCTACTCCCATGCCGTAAGCAGTGCCTTGCACCCCTGCGGTTTCCGTAACGTCGGTAAAAGTGCCGTAGCCGTTGTTCCGATACAGTCGGTTCCAAAACCGCGGATCGGATTTGTCGGGGAAAGCGCCGCGAGGCATTGGATCGCGGAGTCGCGCTCCGTTCACGAAGAGCAGATCGAGGCGGCCGTCGTTATTGTAATCGAACATGGCCACACCTGCTCCCATCGTTTCGGGGAGATATTTCTCCGCTGTCCGGCTGGCTTCGTGCTTAAAGCGGATTCCGGATTTCGCTGTTACGTCGGCAAACATCGGCAGATGAGCGGCCTTCACGCCTTGCGCCAGGTCTCGGTGCAAGGGACCCGCGGCGAGAGCAAGGCAAAGAAAAGACCGGCGATTCATGTTGAGGGGGGTGCCTATGGGTGCTCTCCACGGGCCGGCACGGTAATCTGATCGGCGCGAGCAAGCATCTGCCGCATGAAGGAGTCCTCCGGAAAACGCTCGAGATAGCGGTGCATCGCCGCCCTTGCGTCCGCGTACCGTTTGACCTCGATCAAGCGAAGCACGCTGGTTCTTTGCAATGTGGAATTGAAGGGATCGAGCTCAATGGCCTTTTCCAACCAAGGCATTGCCTCTTCCGCCCGATCAAGTCTGACAAGTGACTCAGCGAGATCCGCGTAGGCCGCTGTTTGCGGCGGCCCAATACGCAACGCACTTTGAAGATGCACTACCGCTTCCTGAAACTTTCCCAGCCGCAAATCTCGGCGCCCTAGCGCGGCCTGCACCAGCGCGCTGCCAGGCTCCGTCCGCTCTAGTTGACCCAGGAGCGCAAGGTAACGCCCGAGGTATTCCGGCTTCTTCTCCATCAATTCGCCGTACGCCTGCAAAAGAGTCAAGGGAGGAGGGGGGGTGTCTTTATGCCCGGGAATGGGGTTCAGATGGATTAGATCTGGCAATGCCTGAGTAGCTTGATGAAAGGCGGCGTCCGGAAACGGCTCATCGACTTGCTTAAGAACGCGATGGTTTGTGAGGCTGGAATGCGAGATCACATGCACATCGCGCTTTGGCATATGACAACCGGCACAGTCATTGGGAGGATTTTTGTGCCGTCGAATCTCCAGAGAGGCGCTGCAACTTTTTTCTGTGTGGCACGCCATGCATTTTTTGTTGAAGTATCCCGAGGCTTCTTCGTGTGAGGGTTCGAAGTGGGGATCGTGGCAAGTCGTACAGCCCAAACGGCCGCCACTTTTCCGATAACACTGGCTGAGAGTCATGGAATAGTAGTGTTCAAGATGATCGGACTGTGGAGGAGATTCGCGATTTGGCGGAATCATTAAGATTGACAACGTGTTCTCCAGTGGAGTTCCAGGCAGGAAGTCACCATAGTCTTTGCCCGGCTTCAACACTCGCACGTCTCCGGTTTGATGACAGGACATGCAGATGTTGTCGGACAGAGCCAGGGCAAGGTGGGCCGGGTTAATGATCGAGGGATCGTTCTCTACATTACCCCCTTTGCGTGCCCGCATCTTCAATGTGTGCGTTATTCCCGGACCGTGGCAGTTTTCGCAGCCGATCGCCATCTCCGAGAACGGAGGTTCTTTAAAACGACCGTTGCCGTTTGAAACCGGCCTCGGCTGGCCACTGTGGCAGTAAATGCATCCTGCGAGAATCGGCCGGTTGAAGCCGTAATTGCCAAATTCGTATCCCGGCGAGAGTGCCCAACTGTGAGGCTTTGAATAGAAAGAGAGCGGGGCCTGAAAAAGATAATCACCTTTTCTTACGACTCCGCCGAAACCATTGGCTCCTGACCCGATGATCCACTCCACCTCATGCGTGTCGCGAAAGATTTCCTTCCCGTTGGCATCGGCCTCATATTCACCCTGGTATAGCTTCCCGTCTTGGGCAAAAACTTCAAAATCCCGGTCCGGATTCCTCTGGTGAAAAGATGCTTTGGCCGGCAGCGTTTCCAGCAGTGCAGGCGTGACTTGGGTCATGGAGCGGCCCATACCGGTTCGCGAAAATTGGTCATAGATACGCTGATGGCATTGGGTGCACACCTTCGAACCGACATATCCGTTGCTGGTTGTGATGCTTTGGGTCGCATGGGCTGCGATCGTTCCATCCTGTCCAAGTGAAGCCGCAAATTCTATCGGCAAATACAAAAGGATGAATGCTACCAGGATGAGCAAAGATCTATAAAGGTCGATGGAGTATACCTTTTGCTGAAATCTCGGATTTGCCGTCCTCAATTTTCCCACCCTGGATCGAAGCCTGCGGTTCCCGCCGAACCATCCCACTATATCCTCCGCCGAACGCCATGACGAATGTGCTTAGCAGGGAACCACTCGCCCGCTAGCGAAGAGTTCTTGCCCTCCGTCCCTGAAACGAAGGGGTCCTTCAGGTCATTAGATCCGGCCAAAGGTCAGAAACGGAACAAGATGCAGACCAGATTTGAGCGCTCACATTCCCGCGCATGTGAAAGAATATAGCCCAAATACGATAAAATACCATAACCTTCCGATAAAAAGTCAGCTTGAGCGCTCAAATGTCTTGACAAGCCCTAATATGTTCGTACTATCATGCGCGCAAGTTTAGTGTATTTGAAAAGCAGATGGATGACACTAACGGCCAGTTGGAAACCGCGATTAAAGGTTGGGGTGCAATCTAAAGAGGTGAGAATTCATATGAATCGATCTCAATGGTTATCAAAGGCCCTGCGGTCGAGTTTTTCCCTTGCGATTTTGCTCGTCGTGTCGGCTGGCTCAGCTTTCGCCCAGCTTTCAACGGCAACGCTCAATGGAGTGATCCGGGATAATAGCGGTGCTGTCGTCGCGAAAGCGACAGTAGTGTTGCGAAACGTGGACACCACAATCGAACACGCAACCACTTCGAACGACGCCGGCAACTATGTGTTTCTCAACCTCACGCCGGGCAAATACACTCTCGAAATAAGCGCTGATGGTTTCAGTTCGAAACGTATCGCGGAGTTCATCCTGGCGGTGAACCAGACTGCTACGATCGACGTCACTTTGAGCGTGGGTTCACAGAAAGATGTGGTTACTGTCGTCGCTGAGGCCGAACAGCTTCAGGTCTCCACGGCCGATCTGGGAACTGTTATCTCTACAAAACAAGTGAACGACCTTCCGCTCAATGGCCGGAATTTCACGCAGCTTCTTTCTCTGACGCCCGGTGTCGCTCCCGTCAGCGTTTCACAGAACAATAATATGGGTGGCGGAAGCGGGTTCTCCGCTCCTGCCGCCATCGGATCGGCTTTCATTTTTCCAGCTATTAACGGGCAGACGAATCGCAGTAACTACTTCTTGACCGACGGCCTTATCAATCAGGGTTCCTTTCTCAGCACCTATGCCGCGCCTCCGATTGTGGATGCCATCCAGGAGTTCAAGGTCGTCTCCCATACGGACGAAGCTCAATTCGGATCTGTCCTTGGCGGCGTCGTTAACGTTGTGACCAAATCCGGCACAAACGACTTTCACGGTTCTGCGTGGGAGTACCTTCGAAACGATGCGTTTGATGCTCGCAATACGTTCAACACCAGGGTCTCACCTTTCCGGCAAAATCAGTTCGGCGCCTCATTCGGCGGTCCCGTCTGGATTCCTAAAGCATATAAGGGCAGGAACAGGACCTTCTTCTTTGTTGCCTACCAGGGTTTTCGCTACACGCGATCTGCTGACACCAACCTAAGCGTTCCGAACGCTACGGAGCTTGGTGGCGATTTTGGTGTTCTATGCAAGACCGGTTTCGATGCTCGCGGTACCTGTCGGACAAACCCCGCCGACCTGACTTCGCCAATTGTGAACCAGCTTTACAATCCGTTTACCACTCGTCCGGACCCCACTAAGCCTGCTGGTTCTTACATTCGTGATCCGTTCCCGTTTAACAAGATTCCATCCAACCTGATCAATTCTAACTTAGTCGCTCTCGCTCAGGCCATTTTCCCTCCAGCAGCGGCGGGGAGAGACGCCCTCTTGGGAGTAACAAACGCCGTCGATCCAACCCCAGTCCATCAGGCCCAAAATGAAGTTACGTTCAAAATCGATCAAAACTTCGGCGCGAAAAACTCTCTCTTCTTCCGCTATAGCATGATAAATAGTACCGTGACCGGTACAGGTGGCTTTCCGAATTTAAAGCGTCTCAACGAAATCCCGGCCCGTAACTGGGGCGGCAGCTACTTGCATGTGTTTGACCCTAGCCTGATTTTGCAAGTCCAGTACGCTCGCACCACAGTTGCAGATAACTCCTCAAACCGCTTCACCAACATTCCTGCAAGCGTTGTTACCGCGGTGGGGTTCTCTCCGACATTTAACAGCGGGTTCACCACAGCCGGATCGCTCATCCCTAATGTGAGTATTGGCGGGTTTTCTACAGGAGGCGAGAGCGTTAACCTTACCCCCAAAGCTACCGATAGCCATCAGGTCAGCGGCGACTTAACCAAAATAACCGGCAATCATACCCTGCATTTTGGGGCCGGTTATACCAGTAACAATTTCGCCAGCCCGCTTGCGCAATTGACAGTTTCATTTGCCAATCAGCAAACGGGGGACCCGCAAAACTCCGCTTCACCTGGCAACGGGCTTGCCTCCTACCTTATTGACGTACCCGATGGAGCCAATCGCCGCGATGTCAACGAGAAGACTCGCCCCGGTGGCGTTTTGAGCTTATACGTTCAGGACTCTTGGAAAGCCACTCCCAGGCTTTCCCTCAACTTCGGCTTCCGCTATGACCGGACTTTCATCCCCCCGTATGGCACGACGGACACCATCGGACAACACGGCGGAATTGAGACAGGAGATATGAATTTCAACGATGGCACCTATGTTCTTCAAAAAGTACCACCGCCTTGCAGTGTGCGCGGTTTCGCGCCGTGCATTCCCGATATGCGCGATGCAAACGGAAACCTGATAGCGCCTCCTGGCACGCTACCCGCCCACGTGGTAGTCGACCCGCGTGGAAAGATCGCGCACGATACCCTCACCAACCTCGGTCCACGAATCGGCTTCGCCTACCGCCTTGGGGAAAAGACGGTCATTCGGGCCTCCGGTGGAATTCTCTACGATAACTGGGCTGCGGTAACTCAAATGGCTCAGAATTTTGAGGGTTCTTGGCCCGACATCGGCCAGCAGATCGCCAGTAATCTCAACCAGCCGACCTCAATATCGCCAACGCCAACTGTCAGTGCACAAAACCCGTTCGCATCGAGTGGCCTTTTTCCGGCCCCCACGCCTTTCAATCAGGTGCAGTGGTTCTATGATCCGAACGTAAGGAACGCCTATTCGATGCAGTGGAACTTCGGAGTGCAGCGTCAACTGGATTCGACTACATCTCTGACCGTTAACTACGTGGGAAGCGGATCACGGCGGATAAATGTCGGCGGATACTACAACACCGCGTTGACGCCTGGGCCGGGAGATATCCAGCCGCGAACCCGCTATCCCTACATCACTCCTACATTTTGGGATCGCAGTATCGGCAAAGGCAGCTACCACGCCTTGCAGGTCCAGCTAGACAAGAAGTATAAGAGCGGCTTGGCATATCAGGTTGCTTATTCCTTCTCGAAGGCCATTGATGAAGGGTCTTCCGGGTGGTTTGGTGTCGAAGGTCAGTCGCTCACCGATCCCTATAACATCAAGGGTAGCCGCGGGCCTTCAGGCTTTGACCTCCCGCATGTTCTCTCCGTGAACCTTCTTTATGAGGTTCCCGTCGGGAGGGGCAGGCGGTTCAGCACCGGCAACCGCGTTGCTGACTACGCTTTGGGCAACTGGCAAATCAATGAAATTTTTACTGCCCGTTCAGGTATGAACTATAACGTGATCGCCGGCGGTGACATAGCCAACACCGGCAACATAGGATGGGACGGATATGAGCGTGCCAACCTGGTAGGTGATCCCAATGCAGGGTCCTGTCCTGCTCTTGTTCCTGGTGGGCCTCCTATCCCTGTCCATACTACCGACTGCTGGTTCAATACGAGTGCTCTTGTAACTCCCGCGACGTTCACGTTTGGGAACTTGGGGCGGGATGTTATGCGCGCCAATCACTATTGGAACTTAGACATGTCCGTATTCCGGCAGTTCCCCTTATGGAAGGAAGGGAACCGCCTTGAATTCCGGGCGGAGTCCTTTAACCTTCCAAACCACGTGGTCTACGGAACCCCGAATAACGATGTTACGAATCCGGGATCTTTTGGCAAGGTCAGAACAACTGCAAATAACGCTCGTCAGTTGCAGTTAGGTCTTCGCATCGTCTTCTGAACGCTCGTTTGGTCAAGGGGACCTTCGCCCGCTTTCTGTTCACACGGGAGGCGGGCGAAGCCGTCTAGATGGGCAGAGTTGAAGACGAGAAAGTTACAGTGGATAATCGGGCCTGCAATGCGCTGCGAGGACAGCCGAGAGTTTATGCCCGAAGAGGTGACAAAGAAGCGTGATTCATTGCGGCTGAAACAAGTGCACAAACGCTCTGGAGACGGAAACTCTGCAACGCGCAGCCTGCTGAAAGAGAGCCTCGCGACGAAGCTCCGCGAAGAAATTCTGGCAGGCAGAATCGCTCCCGGCGAAAAAATCACCGAAGGCCGATGGGCCCGGCAGTTTGGGGTGGCGCAAGTTTCCATTCGGGAGGCGCTCAATATTCTCACGGCGGATGGCTACGTGACCAAGGGACACGGCCGAAGCGCTCGCGTGCTAAAACTTAGAGATCCAGACATTATCCATATTTACCAGGTTCGGGGCGTGCTTGAGGGGTTGGCGGCGAGACTGACTGTCGAACGGCGAGTTCCGGTGGACGATCTGGAATCAGCCATGGTAGCGCTGAGGGAAGCTGTTGAGAGCAATGACATTCGGAAAGTGGTTGAGCGCGTTCAGCATTTTCACGTTTGTCTTCTGGAAAAACCTGGAAATCCGATCCTGCGAGAGCACGGGCGCCGGGTGGTCATACCATTGTACGCCTTCACATTGATGCGCGCCTTGGCTAAGAACCTTGATGCTAGCCCTTGGGCATTTCAGCTTGGAAACCATCAGCGGATTATTGATGCAATCCATATGAGGAATCCTCATGTGGCTGAGCAAGTCGTGGTTCATGTCATCAACCTATTTCTAGAATCGGCCTTGAAAGTATGGGCCCACTAGCCCAAAAGCTTCGCAATACAAAAGTAGACATTGCCGTATCCCTGCTTCGTTTGCACACGAGTCGACGCGCGGAATTTCTGTCGGTATTTCTGATTTTCAAACTACATTGCCTGTGTACGCTCAGGCCCTAACGCCAGCGAAGCACTCTGCGCAACAGAAGCTCGCGGAGTTGATTCAACCCACCAGTGGAAGCGCAAGTCTAGGAGTTGTATTTTTTGTGTTCCTGCAACGGAAGCCAATCTTCTGGAAGTTATTGAAAAGTGGCGGGGACCACGGGTGTCCTTCGCCAAAATTCAAAATGCGTTTGAAATGATAAGCATGCGGAGAGACTTGTGAGATCGCTACGCGACAAAATTCAGGGCCTTGCAGAGTTTTGGCGAATGACAGGCGGAACTGTGCCCACGGTTTGATGATTGATTCGGTCGTGACAGCTTTCGCCTTAAGCTGGTCTCTGGCGAGATTTTTTAGCGCCTTTCGCAAAAAGCAGGCGCGCCACTGTGCTATGGACTGTGCAAGAATGCAACGTTTTCATGCCATTGGGGATAGTTTTGAGCGAGAAGCAGATTCCCCGATTTGTTGGAAACGTTAGCGGTTAGAAGTGATGGATAGAGTGGGTGGAGTCGAGTCGCGTGCTTTGCAAGCAGGGGGTCGCCGGTTCGATCCCGGCCACGTCCACCATTTTCCCTTACAATATGCAGGGTTTTGACAACAGGCGGTGGGGTGGTCTGTTTCGTTTTACCTCAATTTTACGCTCGAAATGACTTTTCGTGATTTGCGCGACTCTCTACAAAAATTGAGAAAATATAGATAGGCGGCAATAGGCGGCTGGTCCGTTCGAAACGGCTTCACTGCAAACCTGGGGATTCAGGACGATGCCGATCAGTGTTCCGCGGCATGGCAAACCCAAGACGCGCTGGCAAGAAGATCTGGGCAAAGAAAAGAAAGGACCGAGGCCGTCTTTAAGGAGGAGAACAATTGCAAAGACCCAAACTGGCGATAGCAGTTCAAGCGGCCTAACTCAAGCGGGTTGCAAAACCAAGGGCTCTATCTGGCGAGGCACAGGGACTCGGCAGACGCAGCCTTGATGGAATTGTGACCCCGCCTCGCAGACTGAAAGGGCGAGGACGGTTGCCCTCCACCTTCCAGGTTGCCGCGCCCGAGTTCTATCCCAACCCAGAGGAAACGGGGGAACAACAGATAGATCGGACCTAAGGAGCTGGCGCCATTCCTCCGGTCCGATCCGTTGCGCACGCCGGGGTGGGGTCTTTCGTACTGGGTTGTCGGCGATGTAATTCCACTCCGCCGCGAGTCCAGCACTTTGCTTAACGCACACCTGAAATGATGAACAGACTCCCACGAATAATCCTCGCGAAGCTTTGTCAGAAGGAAATTCTGTATTGCCTCGCGAGCGAGGTCCGGAAGTCGGAATTCACCAAAGGCTGGAATCAGATGGGCTTTACTGTAAGTATGTACTTGTAATGCTTTTGCGTTGCGTACTTCAGGGTCGGAAGTACAAACGGGTTCCCAGTCCTTTTGCACGAAATCCTTCAGTGTGCGCATTGGCTGCGGCCGTTGCCCTCCGCTGTTCAATAGACGAAGCCGCTCTGACAGAGCATGCATCGCGAGACGTTGTGTGGTGAATTCTGCGACCGTGCCGATCACACTGGACCGTCGCACCCTCGGGGACAGGAATCTTGTCGTTCACAACTTTGAGGTCGTATTCGTGTGCGACTCGGATTCGCTCGTAGGCCAATTTCTTATTCGGATCGACCCTGGACAGCTTGTTGTAGAGCTCCTGTTTTAGTTCGTAATCGAGGACGACGCGGCGGACCTTGCCGCCCACTTCATCAATCTCTCTGGCCACTTTGTGTTAACGCCAGTGAAAAACGGAGCCATTATGGCCGGTGTTGGTCGGGGCCAGTGATCCACCAGAGCCCGCTGGCAAGGACGCAGTACGAACTCTAAATAAGTTTCTAAAATTTGCACGTCGCTTGCCGTTTGATTATTTCTCAGGGATTCGTCTTGCGAGATCTCTGAGGAGTCGTCGTGACCACCATCTGCTCTTGCTCTCGCGGACAGAATACCGAACCTGTGTCGTGTTCCTCATGCAAGATCACTCCACCCACCGGGTCTACCGCCTGTACGACTTCACCAAATCCCAACAGATCACGCCAGGCCAATACTACTGCGTGTCGGGAAAGGTCAACAGTGCGGACAAACTGTACCTGGTTCTCGAGTCGGTCAAGATGGACACCAAACACAGCCGGTGTTCTACAACTCCTGCTCCTGCTGACGGCGCGGGAGGATCACTCATGAAGTAAAGATCTACGTTGCGGGGAAAAAACTCGAGTCCAAGACTGCTTGCTCTGACGCAGCGGCCGACGCACGGGTGTGTTCCGAGCTCGCCGCCGCGTTATCTGGCCCACCCTCAAACCGGCGAAAGTGGCTCCCTCTTAAACCGGCGCTAACAACTTTGTGATAAAGACGGTAGAGGTCGGCGTCGTGCCGGGCTTCCTTAGGCTTGACGAAGCCGTGATAGATCGTCTGCCTATCGGGAATCATATTTTGGCGTGAAAGGAGCTTGTGCCCCTCTTTCGTCAGAGCGAGGACTTGATTCGAGTAGGACTCGTGGCCTTCTATACTGCGCTGCTCGATGAGTCCTTGGTGACGGAGATGCTGAACGTCGTTCTTCATCGCGAGCGGTCGCCCCTGTACCCTAGCCGAGCGAGATCGTCAGTGGGAACGACACGAAACTTGCCTAGATCGATGAGAGTTTGAACTTCCGACCGCGGAGCGAGTACTCCCGATTGCGGCCGCGGTAGGTAGTGCGGAAGCGATGGGAGTTACCTCTGTTGCGGCCTCTTTGGTCTCGACTCTGGCGGTCGCTACGCGAGGCTGCGCGCGAGCCACGATCCATCTGAGCGCGGTCTGTTTGCTCAGATCGTCGAGACAGAGAGGTATCGGAATGTTTTGGAAGAAAAGCCTCAAAGTCGGCAGGCCAATAAGCTCGGGACACGCGTGTAACGCTCCGGTACCAAAGCAGGGGCGGTAACACTCCTTCAGGCCATTACCGCCCAACAGTGGAGGGAGTCTGCGCGGGTACCGGCCTCAATTTCGTTTACTCGGGTGCCGAACGCCTCAGCCCAGTGAGGACGTGAGCCCGTATCGATCCGGTTGCTCACGATCATTTTTGTTCCTTGCCTGAGTCATAGTTGGCTCGGTGGAGCTGAGAGGCGAATTTTTAGGTGCGCATGGCTATAAAACTCACCTCATCTGGTTGCTAGACGCAAGAAGGCTGCCAAAGGTTTCCGGACGGATGAAAATAATTTGAGAGGTATCCCGGACAAGTTTTACACGATAGCAGGATAGTGGCAGGCATGTAATCTTGTAGCATGGTGCTGTACGGTGTTGCATGATATTCGGCAAGACTTTCCACGCCTCGCCAGGAGAAAAGCTCATGAATTGGAGGTTGGCATGCGTCGCGATTTCCCGTGGGCGTTGTGACGCTCGGATGGTCATTTGATGCCAAAAGAACATTTTCACGTGGAATGTACTGCAATTTGCGGAGATTAGTACCAAGAAATTCAAACTGATTGTGTTCCAAATTGAACAGCTTTTTCTTACATCTTGTTGCATTCTTTTCCAGATGCGAAAGAAACTGCTAACGGCCAAACAGTTATCTGTCCCCTGTCCTACGTGTGGAGTTTCCATCGGGAGGCGCTGTCTGCTACATGCAGGTGGGCTACGCACTCAACCACACATCAACCGAAGGCTTTCGGTACTTGCTGTCCTTGAAGCTACAAGAACCTCCAAATCAGCTTAAGTTTCAAACTTACCCACTACCGTATTCTCCAAAGGAATCGAATCAACTTTGTTCTTGATAATTACTAACCTGCTGGTCCCGTCGCTGTCTGCACTTCCGGATTCTATTGATCTGTGCATAAATAATGCAATGATTTAGCACAAAAAAGAAGGCAGTTCCGACTGCCGGATGCAGCCGCGTAGTTTATTGGGCGAGACTTTGATCCGTTCGATCGAACGGAGGATGTCTTTCATCAGCTCATCGACATTCTTAGGGCAGCTGTTAGCAAGGTGCCTCTTGGCCAGCGACCACACTCCTTCATCGGGGTTGAGTTGCGGGGCGTAAGAAGGAAAATATTCGATCGACGGACGCGGGTGTTGATGCAGGAGCTTCTGGAGCGGTTCTCCCTTATGGGTGGAGGAGTTATCCAGCAAAACTAATGACTGGGCCGCGCAGGTGCCGCAGCAGCTCCCGCAGAAAAACGCAGACCTCCTCCTGTCCGATGTTGTCATAGAAGAGTAGATAGTAAAGGCCCAGTTGCTGCCGCTGGGGGCTCAGCGAAATTCCGGATATGACGGAGATCTTGTCTCGTCGCCCCTGGCGATGACGATGAATGGGAGTTTGCCCTTCCGGCGCCCAGGTTCGGACCACCGAGGGGATCAAGAGGAAGCCGGATTCGTCGGCAAATACGATGTGG
>DATHIB010000196.1:0-25678 GCA_035490055.1 Candidatus Limnocylindria bacterium
TATTCGTACTCGGGCTCTAATCGCGCCAGAATAGGTCGGCCTTCGTCCACTTGACGGTGCTCCAAGATACCTCTTCTCGAGAATATTTTCATGGTTCGCTTGTGACGCCGAAGGCGGCATGATTTATTCGTAACGCAAGGCCACCATCGGATCGACTCGCATTGCGCGCCGAGCCGGAATGTAGCATGCGGCGAGCGCCACAAGCGTCAGCAGTACAGCGACGGCAATCATCGTTAGCGGATCGCTGGCGTGGACGTCATAGAGCATCGAGGTCAGGTAGCGCATCACGCCCAGCGCCACGCCGATGCCCACGCCGGCTCCGACAATCGCCAGGACAATTCCCTGCCGTAAAACCAACTTCAGCACGTTTTCCTGTTGCGCGCCGAGAGCCATGCGAATTCCGATTTCGCGGGTGCGCCGCGAGACTTCATAAGAAAGCAGTCCGTACAATCCCACACACGCCAGCACCAGCGCCAGCAAACCAAAGAAGCCGGATAGCCGCGCGACCAGCCGCTCCTGAAACAGCAAGCGGTCGATTTGCTCCGATTCTGTTTTCACGTCAAAGAGCGGCAAATTCGTGTTTACTTGCGCCACGACTTCGCGTATCGCGGGAAGAATGGCCTGCGGATCGGCCGCCGTGCGCAATTCAAATGATGCTCCCCCGGCGCTCTGCGGGGTGTACATCATGGCGTGGATTTCCCGCCGCAGATCGTTGTACTTTGTATCGCGCACGACGCCAATGATTTCGTAGCCGGGGCTTGCCGGACCGTTCGCGTCTCCCGACGATTCGCCAAAATGCTTCCCGAGCGGATATTCCTTGCCAACATATTTCTCGACGAACGCCTGATTCACAATCACCGGCGTCGGCGCCGAAGTTGGAGCCGCTTCGCTGTTCGAAGCGGACAGCTTGAAATCGGAAGCGCTGAACCCGCGGCCGGCGAGAAATGGAATGTGCAGTGTCTCGAAGAAATTCGGCCCAACCGGGAGCACGTCCGCTTCGGAACTTTGATCCTGTGGCGTGCCCGGCCAGTGAAACATGGTGACCATCAGGCCACCGCTCAGAAGAGGACCCATCGAATAACTTGCCGATTTCACCCCCGGTATTTCGGAGAGGCGCCCCTGCAAGTCGCGGTAGAAGGCGTCCACCCGCGGGCCTTTGTAACCAACCAGCGTCGGGTCGATTCCGAAAATCAAGACATTGTGGGAATCGAATCCAACATCGACGCTGCGCAAATTCTGCAGCGTGCGCAGCAAGAGTCCGGCGCCCACGAGCACGACCATGGCGAGCGCCACTTGGGCGACCACCAATGCGTTGCTCATGCTAAGCCATTTTCTGCCGCTACGCCCGCAACTCGCTGAACTCCCCTCGCCATCTTTGAGCGTGGGCGTCAAGTCGACCCGGGCGCTGCGAAAGGCCGGAGCCATGCCGAAGAAAATTCCGGTAATCAGCGAGACGGCGATGGTAAATCCGAGCACGCGCAGGTCGATGCCCGTCGCGAATCCGAGAGGCCGCGTCTGATTGCTCGAAACAAACGAAATGATCGCGTGCGCTCCCCAGTAGGCGAACAGAATCCCAAGCGCGCCACCGAGCACCGAGAGCATTACGCTTTCCGTCAAAAGCTGGCGCACGACCCGCGTGCGGCCCGCGCCCAGGGCCAGCCGCACCGCCATTTCCTTTTGCCGCGCGGCGGCACGAGCAAGCATCAGTCCCGCGACATTCGCACAAGCAATCAGCAGAATGATTCCCACAGCGAGCATCAGGACGTACAGCGGATCGGAGTAGCGGCTTCGGGCGCCGGTCAAGCCGGTTTGCGCGGGCACAAGCGTCAGTTCCGGATTATCGGCGACCGTGGATAACGTCTGTGGTCCGTTAGCCATTTCAGATGCGCGCCGGTCATTCGTCGGCGCTGGCATCATGACCGGCTTATTGCCCGCAGATTGCAGCATCGGACTGCCAGGCGATTCGCGACGAACCGCGGCCGCGCCTTCTCCCGGCGCCGGTTGCCGTGGCGTTTGCACACTTGTTGGAGCGTTACCGACTGCCGGTACTGGCGTTCCACCGATCACCATCTGGCGGCGAACCGCCGCTCCATCCTCTGTCGGTGCTCCCGGTCGTGGCCCAGGTGCTCTCGCCATCTCGCCGCCATGGAAAACCGGGACGGATCCGTGAAGCATTTCATTGCGGAAGAGGCCGCTCACCGGGGCTTGCGCCTGGGCAAGCTGTGTTCCGGGTTTGCGCCGGCCGATAATCGTGAGCCACCAGTTACTCACGTCCCCCGAACGGTTTTGCCAGCGCATGGGATCGGTAATACGTTGCGCGTCGGAGAGCGGCAGCCAAACATCGTAATCGCTGCCGGGAGTAATTCCTGTGAATCGCTGTTCGGCTACGCCGATAATCATGAATGGGACGTTGTTCAATTCAATCGTGCGGCCGACTACCTCGCGAGATCCGCCGAAGGCGCTCTGCCAGTAACCATAGTTCAGCACGGCGACAGGCGCGGCAGACGGCGTGTCGTCCGCTGTGTCGAGCAGCCGGCCGGCGGCGGCATTGAGACCCATCGTGCGGAAGAAGTCTCCCGAAACGAGCTGGCCGTTGATAACCGTCGCAGGGCCGTTCCCTGACAAGTTCAATCTACCAGAGTTGGCAAAGGCCGCCGTCGCCGAAAAGACGTTTGCTTGCACTATTTCGCGAAACATCGGTTCGGAGAACGAGCAGCCTGAGGGATTCGCAGCGCCGGGACGCAGGTCCGTGGGACAATCTCCCGAAGTCATGTAGCCGTGAATGTTTGGCGAATTGCGCGCGCCCCACTTAAGCAGGACCAGCTGCGAGGGATTCTCGACCGGCAGCGACCGAAGCATTACAGCGTCGATCAAACTGAAAATAGCCGTGTTTGCCCCAATTCCTAATGCCAGCGTGAGAATAGCCACCGCCGCAAAGCCTGGAGATTTCGCGAGCATGCGAACTCCATACCGAACGTCCTGCCAGACTTGCTCCACCCAAACAAAACTCCACACCTCCCGCGTCTCCTCCTTGACTCGCGTCACGTTGCCGAACTTCCGCATAGCCGCGTAACGCGCTTCCTCCGCGGACATGCCGCGCTCGATGTTGTCTTGAGTCTCTCTCCCGATGTGCTCGCGGATATCCTGGTCGAGTTCCTCCAACATACGCTTGCGGCGACTCATGATTTGCCTCCCTGCTTTGCCGGGCGGAGGATTCGCGCGATCGCTCCTGCCAGCTTGTCCCATTTGCTGGTCTCGATCGCAAGTTGCCGGCGGCCTTTGGCGGTCAGCCGGTAGAACTTCGCCCGACGATTATTCTCGGAGATGCCCTCTTGAACCGAAATCCATTGTCGTTTGATGAGCCGGTGCAGCGCCGGATACAGGGACCCCTGTTCGATTTGCAATACATCGTCAGAGTTGAATTCAATCGCCTTGGCGATCGCGTGGCCGTGCACCGGGCCCAGCAGCAGCGTGCGTAAAATCAGCAGGTCCAGCGTTCCCTGCAGCACTTCGACGTGCTCGCGTTGTTCTGTAGTAGACATACTAGGTGAAGGATAGGCAGTCTCCAGTAGAATGTCAAGGTGAACAGCCTTCGTCGGCCAGACAGGTAATAGGTGATAAGTCGCCTTGCCGGACAAATGCAAGTTGCCAACCAGAATCCGGATTGCGGAAAGTGACGGTCTGCTACCGATTCTTTGAACTGTTGAAAGTTGCAGCCGAGAAGGATGCCGCGCGCGAACTTCTTACTTTGCTTTCAGCAGCTCGAGGCGAGCGGTGGCGAAGGGCATGACGGCCTCAAGCAGCACCGGTGTTCGCTCAGCGTTATTCGCCACATACAGCGAGAATGACGCGTCCTTCATTTCCACACCTTCGTCGAATACGCGAATCCCGATCTTTGACGCGGTGTAGTTTCCCGCCGGAACATCCACCTTCTCGGAAGCGGCTAGGAGCTTGGCGCGAACATCGTACAGCTTGTGGCCGTCGTAAACCGGGCTGCGCACCTCCGGCGTTTTTGTCCAATCGACGTTCCGCAGGTACTGCATCATGCCGAGCGGATCGCGCGTTCCCGGCAGCACCCGCGCCTGCGTGGCATCCGCGGACGCAGGCTCCTTGCCCGTCGCTGTCATGCGCTGGACGGACTCCACCTTCTGCCCGCGTTCGCTCAGGTGCATCTCATACTGCAAGCTCGCCAGCGTCCCGGCATCGCTGTAGGAGTCGAACTGATCATCAAGCTCGAAAACCATTCGAAACGGATTCTGGGTGTGCGCGAATGCCTGCAAATGCCACGTGCTCTTTCCCAGAAAATTGCCCTGCCCGGCAACCTGCAGCCTCAGAGTTGCCACATCGTTGAGCTTGGAAACGTTAGCGGTATATTCGAGAACCTCGCCGGCCCGCAGAGGCAACCCTGTGTCAACGGGAGATGTGACCTTGTTCGAACCAGCCGACGATGGTGACTTCTCGGCAGCGACGCTTGCGGGCTTTTCCGCAGGGGGCGCTTCACGAAAACCGGGTGGCTCAGCCGATACAACCTCGGGAGGGCGCTGTTCCCCACGCGAGTGCAGCCAGTAAAACGCTCCCGCGGCGCAACCCAGCACTGCCAGCGCCGTAATGCCGACTGCTGTCTTGTAGCTCATGCTCTTTGTGTGACGCTCTCTTGAATCTGCTTTTTGCCCGCGGCGCTTCCGTCGTACAATATCTTTCCGTACGCGGAAAGCATGCGGCTCCCCTTGCCGATTAGCCGCGAACTATGAGCGTATCAAAACGCGGGCCGGTCGTCTTTCCCGGGCTCGCGTCACCTGCGACGGTGGCAAGCCGCCGCTGGCAGAAACGATCCCCGGCCGCCTGGCGGCCGCAAGAGCTAGGAGGATTTCCTGAATGCGCTACCTCGTGACGGGCGGCGCCGGCTTCATCGGCTCAAACACCGTGGACGAACTCGTCCGCCGCGGGCATAGCGTTGTCGTACTCGACGACCTCTCTTCCGGTAAGGAAGACAACCTGGCGGAAATACGCAACAAGATAACTTTCATCAAGGGCAGCATCACGGACATTGAGGTGGTGCGGAAGGCGATGCACGAAGCGGAATACGTCCTGCACCTGGGTGCGCGCACGTCGGTACCACGCTCGGTCAAGGACCCCATCGAAACGAACAAGATCAACATCGAAGGCACCTTAAACGTTTTGGTCGCCGCGAAAGAGCTGAAGGTCAAGCGCGTCGTCTTCGCCGCTTCCTCTTCCGCTTATGGCGAGACGCCAACCCTGCCTAAAGTCGAAACCATGCAGCCGCAACCGATCTCGCCTTACGGCGTCACCAAGTACGTTGGCGAGCTTTATGGCCAGACGTTTGGCCGGTGTTACGGCCTGGAAAACGTCTCGCTCCGTTATTTCAATATCTTTGGGCCGCGGCAGGATCCCAGTTCGCCGTATTCCGGGGTGCTTGCCAAGTTCTGTACGGCGTTTCTGGAAGATACGCAGCCGCTGGTTTTCGGAGACGGCGAACAAACGCGCGACTTTACTTACGTGGAGAACGCCGTGCAAGCCAATTTACTCGCGTGCGAAGCGCCCAACGCTTCCGGAAAAGTTTTCAACGTCGGAGTGGGCGAGCGCATCTCCCTCAATGAAGTCCTTCGCGAGCTTGGAAAAATTGCCGGCAAGAGGCTCGAGGCGAAGTACGAGCCGCCGCGTGATGGCGACATCCGCGACTCCCAGGCGGACATCTCTCAGGCGCGGGAATGTCTTGAGTACGACCCCCAGGTGAGCTTTGAGGAAGGCTTGGCGCGCACCTTCGAGTGGTATCGCGCGACGCAGACAAGGGCTCCGGCAAAGGCAGAGAAGTGAGCGGTGACTCGTGACTGGTGAAGAGGCACGAGGAGCAAACGCACCCGCAAGTCACCACCTTTCCGTTAAGAACTACCTGTCAAGGCTTCAGGGTTGTTTGGTCTCACCGTAGTTGAGCGGTTCGCCCGGCTTCGGCACGTCGTAATTGTTCCAGAACCACAGGGGCTCCAGCTTTTTCTGTTGGGGCCAGACCTGGTTCAGTGTGTCTCCCTCAAACAATTCACCGTTCTTCATGACCCAGTGAATGGTGTTGGTGTTGTGGATATCGTCGAGCGGGCTCTTGTCCATGATCACCAGGTCTGCCAGCTTGCCAGGCTCGATCGAGCCGAGATCGGCAGGCCTGCCGATAATCTTCGAGCCGCTCACGGTAGCGCATCGCAGCACCTCGAGCGGCGTCATACCCCCGCTCGCCAGCATCCACAGCTCCCAGTGATAACCGATCCCCTGCATCTCGCCGTGGCTGCCGACGCCAACCAAGCCACCGGCACGCTGGAGCTTGGCCATCTGCGCCGCCAGCTTCGGAAATTCGTACTCGTCTTTGCGGAACCATCCC
The DNA here is from genome assembly GCA_035490055.1 of Candidatus Limnocylindria bacterium. Taxonomy (GTDB): domain Bacteria; phylum Acidobacteriota; class Terriglobia; order Acidiferrales; family UBA7541; genus Acidiferrum. The sequence continues at coordinate 6,389 of DATHIB010000196.1, forward strand.
TGGCGGCGCTTGGTTCGCTGGTCAATGACCCGGTGTGGGATGAAGTGATTTAGTTTTGCATTGTCGTGCACTTCGCTGTTCTCAAACCAGTAGTCCTCGCCGAACGGCCCTCCGTAATTCACGATGAGGGTCGGCGTTTCCGCGATCCCCGACTTGGCGAACATCTGGATCACGTCGTTGTAAAGCGGTGTAATCGGCAATGTGTGCTCGTTGCCGTGGAAGCCGTCGATGACGTGAGTTAGGTTGAGCTTCAGGTCCAGCGCGCCTTCGGTCGTGGGCATCATCTCCAGCTCTTTCGACGCTTGCACCATGTACTGCCGCTGCTTGCGGTTGCCGACGACGTAGCTCTTGATGTTGTGCGTGCCGTAATACTTCTTGTACTTGGTCAGCACGCCTTTCACTTCTTCGGCGGACTGGAAGTTGTTGTCGGAAAAAACACCGGGGCCGGTCGAGAAGGCTCGCAGCCCGAGGATCTCTCCGCTATCGACGAGATCCTGGTACGCGAACATGTCGTTGGTGCCGGTTTGCACGTCCAGCCCAGCCGTCACGCCGAAAGCCAGGTTCGCGAGAAACGACCAGTTTTGCGTGTCCAGAATGCCGCGCCGGATTTCCGTCCAGTGCGCGTGCGTGTCGATGAAGCCCGGCACGATGGTTTTGCCGCTCACATCGAACACTTTGGCCCCCGCGGGCACGCTGCCCTTCGCGCCCACGCTCTTGATGCGGTTGTCCTCGACGACGATCTCGGCGTTCTTGAGGACTTCATCTTCTTTGCCACTCCTCATGGTCACCACGGTTGCGCCGCGCAAGATGATCGTGCCTTTCGGCGTTTTGCGCGGGAATTCCAGAACAACGGCGATTTCTTGAACGTCTTTTTCTTGTTCTTTCAGTTTCTTGTCTTCTTTTTTCTCTTCCTTCTTGTCATCTTTCTTCGCGTCGGCTGTTTGCGTGGCGGCGTCTTTCTTGTCCGCATCCTTGGCGTCAGCCGTTTTCTTGTCGTCGTCCTTCTTGTCGCCCTCTTTCTTTTCGTCCTTCGGCGGTTCGAAAGAGATGGCGCTCAGGGGCTCGCGGAAAAGGCTCGCGCCCACTGCCCAGGTGATGGTCTTGCCGCCATCGGCCCACGCGAAATAATCCGCGCCAATGTCCGTCAGCCGCTTTGCCGGAACGGCGGGTGTGGTCACATTGACGGTTGGCGGTTCTCCACCGACGACGGGCATGGCAATGACGTAGAGTTGATTCATCACATGCGCGAGCACCCATTGACCGTCGGGGCTTGGCACGATGTCATCCGCCGGAACCGGCTCCTCGAAGAAATACAGTCCTTGTCCTTTGACCACAAGGTGCGTGCGGCGGTCCGTGCCATCGTAGCGCAGCGAGACCAGCCCTTGCGGCGTGTAAACGTAGATGCGGTCCTTGTCGTTCGTGAAATGCGGCCCGCCGGCTCCACGCGCGGGCAGAATCAGGTTTGCGTCTCCGCCATCGGCGGGAATCCAGATGAGGTCGGCGTTCTCCGTCTGACCGCCATCGAAGGTGCTGTTTTCGCGGTCGTAGGCGTTGCCACGAAGCAGGACAATTTTCGTGCCGTCCGGCGACCATGCCGGATTGCTGTACACCGCCAGTGACTTCGACAACGGCACCGGTGTTCCACCCGCTGCGTGAATTTTCCAAAGCTGACCGCCGTCGCTCGACCAGGTAACGTATACGATGGACTTTCCATCCGGCGACCAAGCCGGCTGAAATTCGTGGGCGCTTCCAGTTGCCAGCCGCTGAGGTTTGCCGGCGGGCAAATCCATCGTGTAGAGGTGCGTCATGGCGGAAAAGGCCAGCTTCTTGCCGTCGGGCGATTCCACCGGGTCCATGATCAGCCGCGCCTTCACCGGGCCTTGTTCAACGGTCTGCGGGAAATCCAACTTCGGCCCCAGTTCCTGCGATACCTGGGCAGTGAATGGAATAATTTTTTCCGTTCCCGTGGCGAGATCGAGCCGCTTGATTTTTCCATCCTGATTGTAGACGATTTCTTTTCCGCCAGGCAGGAAGGCGTAGCCCGGAAAAACGTCGCGGGTAAAGAGCGACTCCTGATCGTCGCGCGTGACCGGATATTTCACCCAACGGTCTTCGCCGCTTTCCAGGTTGCGCAAGCGCAGACCGGACTCCGTTTCGTAACGCGTGACGTAGAGAACCTGCTTGCCGTCCGGCGAAAGCACCGGGCGAAACGCACTCTTGATCTGGTGAATGAGATCGTCTTCGTCGCCCGTCTTGCGGTCGCGCCTGGTGATGTGCCACGAGGGAAACTGCTGGTTGTAGGACAGCGAGCCCAGCTTCGCTGCATAATAAAGATACTTTCCCTCCGGGGAAGCCGCCACGCCCATGGCGTTCGGGCGTTCATTCCTCTTCGTCGTGGGAGTTGGCTTTGATTTAGTGATCTGCACGCCCGATCCGCCGTCCACGTGGTACATCCAGATTTCGCTCGAGCCAATTCCGAATTGCGCTTTCGAAACAAAAATGTATTTGCCGTCCGGCGCCCAGCCTGGTGAAGTGAATTCGTTATTGGGGTCCTTCGAAACCTGCTTCACGCCAGTTCCGTCGGGATGCATGATCCAGATGTTCTCGCTGCCTTCGCGGTCGGAGAGGAAGGCGATCCACTGCCCATCCGGCGAAAACTTCGGCTGGCTGTCGAATGCCATTCCGCCGGAGATGAGCTTTGCCTGTCCGCCTTCGATGGGGAGCGTGAAGATGTCGCCCACCAGCTCGAACGCAATTGACTTTCCGTCCGGCGAAACGTCCAGTGAGAGCCAGGTGCCCTCATCCGTGGTGAATTCAACCTTTCGGCTGGACTTCAGAGGTAGGCCTTTCTTCTCGTCTTTTTTTTCTTCCTTTTTGTCCTTCTCCCGCTCCGCGGCATCCTGCCGTTTTGCGCCGGCGTTCAGCGGCGTTGTGGCTCCGAAAATGAACCCGAGGAATATTGCCAAGACGACAAACCACGCGGCCAGACCGCCGAGACTGGGCTGCTTCACGCTCATGCTCGATTTCCTCCGTACCTTCTATCGAAAACTTTGCACAGGAATTCACCGATTGGCTGCCCGATGCCTATCGGACTGCCGATTTACACACGCTTTTCCGGCCCTTAGACGCAAGCCGTTTGGAAGCGTTTCGGTGACACAGAATCCAGAGCCCGAGCTATTGTTCTAACTCCCCCGCGCCACCCCGTCCGGCGCGCGGCTGCGGCGGCGCGGGAACGACGTGCGGAATGCCCGCGTCATTCATTTTTTTATTCAGCGCGGGCAGTTCCTCGTCGGCGATTTTCTTGACCTGCGCCGAAGCATCGTTGACCAGCGGCGTCAGCTCCGCCAGTTTCTCTTTCTGCTGTCCATCGGGGGCGGCCGCAAACCCGTCCAAGTCATCCAGCAGGTTCTGCACTTGGTTCGGCAGCGGGTCGGGCTTCCATTCGAACGGCGGGCCGGCATTTCCCAAGCCTTCGCGTTCACGAACAAACTTCTCCGCTACGGCGTCTACTCTTTTCTGCAGCTCATCGCCGGCCTTGACGACGTCGTCCGGGATTTTCGTTGTGTTCGGTTTTCCCATATCCTTTTTCCACTCCTCTCGGGCAGCCTTCAGCGCGGTCTGTATGCCTTCAATTGTTTTTCGGTCCTTATCCGTGGTCTTGGCCATGGGGTAGAGCTGATCGATCATTTCGCGCCGCGCGATGCGGTCCGCGGCCGAAATCACGATGCGCGTATCTTCTTCGACCATGACTTTTTGCGAGGCTTCCTTGTCTCCGGCCTTGATCTTGATGGCGTATTCTCCCGGCTCGACAAACGGCCCGCGCGGCCCGAATCCATATCCCGCCGCGATCGCCTCGAGTTGTTGGGGTGTCGGCTCCGCCGGGGCATCCGAACGCAAATCCCAGTTCGTGCGGTTCACACCCGCCGCGCCCGGGCCGTCTAACTCTCGAAGCACTTTCCCATCTTTGTCGAGCACGGTGATTTTTACTTTACCTTCCTTCTTTTCCGCTGCGTCGCCCTTAGCCTCGGTCTTCGGCTTCTCCTCGGCCGCGTCTTTCTTGGCCTTTTCCTCTTTGTCTTTCTTTGGCGCTTCCGGTGGCACGGCTTCCTTCAGGTAGTAGCTCAAAATCGCGCCGTACGGCGGATTCTTTGCGGTGAACAATTTCTGACCCGCGCTCCAACGGCGGTTGCGCAGGTGCCAGGTTATTGCTGGCCGCGGCGGGAAGAATGTCAGGGGTGATCCCGCCACGCTCGCATCCATCTTCTCGATCGGCGTGAGATCGTCAAAAACCCAGATCGATCGCCCGTGCGTTGCCAGCACGAGGTCGTTTTCGCGTGCCTGGATTTCAATGTCGTCCACCGGCACCGTCGGGAAATTGCTTTTCAGCGCGGTCCAGTTTCCTCCGCGATCCCACGATACCCACAGCCCGAACTCCGTCCCTGCAAACAAGAGGTTTGTGTTCCTCGGATGCTCGCGCACCACATGGACGCTTCCCGCCGAATCAGGAATCCCGTTGCGGATCGCTTTCCAGTTTTCACCATAGTCGCTCGTCGTAAAAACATAGACGCTGTTATCGTCCCCGCGATGCCCGTCGAACGCCAGCAGCGCTGCGCCTTCACCAGTCTTCGACGCCGCCACTCGGCTCACGTAAGTTCCCTTCGGTACTCCCGGAACCTTCGATGCCACGTTCTTCCACGTCTTTCCTCCATCGCGCGTCACCTGCACGTTGCCGTCATCGGTGCCCACCCACAGCACATTTGGCGTCAACGGCGATTCGCTCAGCGTTGTGATGGTGGGATATTCCTGCACGCCGTCGTGCCGCGACAAGGTGTTCTTGTCCGGCGTCTTCCCAAAAATCTGCAGCTTGTTGCGGTCCACCCCCGTCGTCAGCTCTCCGCCCAGCCTCGTCCAGTTGTCCCCGCGATCGGTCGACTTGAAGAGATAGTTCGCGCCGTAATAAATCGTCGTGTGCTGGTGCGCGGAAACCGCCACCGGCGAATTCCATTGGAAGCGGTAATGCGGCTCTCCTGCTTTCGCCTCCGGCCGGATCGAGCGCTGCTGCCCGGTGCGCAGGTCGCGCCGGTCGATGTACCCGTCCTGCGACTCGGTGTAGACGATCCAGGGCTCCACATTGTCGATCGCCGCGTAAAAGCCGTCGCCGCCGTGAATCACTTGCCAGTCTTCATTCACGATGCCGTCGCGCGTCAGCGTCTGGCTCGGCCCGCACCAGCTCCCGTTGTCCTGCAAACCGCCGCAGATGTGATACGGCTTTTCGTTGTCGAGGGCGACCTCGTAGAATTGTCCGATCGCGATGGTGTTGACGAAGTCCCAGGTCTTCCCGGCATCATAGCTCCAGTGAATTCCGCCGTCCGACCCCGCGAGCATGTGGTTCGAATCCGCGGGATCGATCCACATGGCGTGATAGTCGCCGTGAATCCCTTTCACGCGCTGCGTCGAAAACGTCTTTCCGCCATCCTCGGAATAGAACATCGGCGCACCGAGTTCCCAGATCCGGAGATCGTTATTGGGATCGATCCGAATCTGACTGTAGTAGGAAGGGCGCGGATTCGTATCGCCCATCTTCTTCCACGTCTCGCCTTTGTCCTCGCTGCGATAAGTCCCGCCCTTCTCATGCTGCACGATCGCGTAAACGATATTCGGGTCCTTGCGGTAAACGTCCAGTCCGATGCGCCCGGTTTCTCCGCCGTTCTCATAGGGCAGTCCTTTCGTGAGTTTTTTCCAGGTTGCGCCGCCATCCGCCGTCTTGTAGATCGCACTGTCCGATCCGCCGCCATTGAATCCATAAGGCGTCCGCCGCCGCTCGTACGCCGCGGCATACAAAGTGTCCGGACTCTCCGGGTCCATCGCGATGTCGCTCACACCGGTGTCGTCGTTGATCTTCAGCACCTGCGACCACGTCTTCCCGCCGTCCGCCGTCTTGTAAACGCCGCGTTCCGGATTCGCTCCCCACAAACGCCCCAGCGCCGCCACGTACACCACATCCGGATTCTTCGGATGAATCACGATTCTCCCGATGTGGCGCGTCAACTCCAGCCCCATCTTCTTCCAGGTCTTCCCACCGTCGAGCGACTTGTACGCTCCATCGCCCCAGGAGGAACTTTGCCGGTTATTCGGCTCGCCCGTCCCGACCCACACGACCGAGGGGTCCGACGGCGCAATCGCGATGTCGCCAATCGTCGACACGCTCTCTTTATCGAATATCGGCTCCCAGGTGGTGCCGTTGTTGGTTGTTTTCCACACGCCCCCTGCGGCCGTGCCCACGTAAACGATGTTCGGATTGCTCTCCACGACCGCGAAATCGTCGATGCGCCCGCCCATCGTCGCGGGGCCGATCTCGCGGAATTCCAGATTCTTGAACTTATCGGTGGGATTCGGCTGGTCGCTGGGCGCCGCCAGCGCGCTCATCGACAACGCGCCAAGAATCACCGCACAAGTCAGAATCGTCCACGGAGCATTCTCTGTATGCTTCATTTCCATCCCCTTAGATGCAAAGTCCGGCATATTACTCCGGCTGGGCGGCATAGCGCATCAAATGTTTTGAAAGGGCAAACCAACCCATTGCAAAGACAGACGTGCCGCGCGAGCGCTCCGTTTCACGACTCCGTAATTCCGCTCATCACCGCCCTGTCTGCGCATGCAACTCAGCGCCTGCCCTTGCCTTCAAATCCCTACGACCGCATGCTAGGCTATCCACTGTTTTCATTGACCGCATGCTCCGCGTGAACCGACATCCCCACGCACAGGTTCTGTCCGCGCTCCGCCCTTTTCTTTTCCTGGCCGCGCTGCTCCTCCCGCTTGCAGTCCCGCCGCCGCGCATGGCCTCCGCTCAACAAACTCGCTTTCCTTCTGGCAAAAGCGGAGTCGCAAATCTAGAAGCGAAAACGCAGAGCCGCAAAGGCGACCTCACCACTGCTGAAGGCGACGTGGACATTCAATACGCGGACACCCGTCTTCGCGCCGATCACGTCGAATACAACAGCAAGACCTACGAAGCCACCGCTACCGGCCACGTTCGGCTCGATTACGGCAACGAGCACCTCGAAGCCGATGAAGCTCACTACAACGTCAGCACCGGACACGGTCTGTTTCACAACGTTCGCGGCAGCATCAAGATCGAGCGGCGGCCCAATCCGACAATCTTGATTTCCGATAATCCGCTTTACTTCGAAGCACGAGAGGTAGAACGCTTCCCGGGAGAGGTCTATCTCATCCACCGCGCCTGGATCACCATCTGCGACCCCCAACACCCCAAGTGGCAGTTCTACGCGCCTAACGCGCGGATCCACCTCAACAAGACCGTCGCACTCATCAACGCCAACTTCCGTCTTTTCCGTGTCCCGTTCATTTGGCTCCCTTATGCTTCCGCTCCGGCGGGCCGCAAAGTCCGCGCGTCCGGATTCCTCATCCCCGACATCGGCCAGAGCTCGCGCAAGGGCTTCATCCTCGGTGACGCTTTTTATCTGGCTCCCACGCAGTGGATGGACGCGACCCTTGGCGCCCAATTCATGAGCCGCCGCGGCTTTCTCGAACGCGGATTATTTCGCGCCAAGCCTTTCGAGAACACTTCGATTGAGTACACCTATTTTGGTGTCGAGGATCGCGGGCTCCCCAACTCTGACGGCACACGAAGTCCTCAGGGTGGCGAGCAGCAACGCCTCGAAATCCAATCCCTGCTCCCCGGCGGCTGGCGCTTCGTAACGGACTACAACCATCTCTCCTCGCTTACTTTCCGTCTCGCCTTCGCCGACTCTTTCGGCGAAGCCATCAACTCCGAAGTGCGCAGCGCTGTCTTTCTCTCGAACAATTTCCACGGCTTTAGCGTGAATTTCGCGGGCCTCAGCGACAAAAGTTTTCTCACCCTGCCAGTCGCCGCAACGTTAATCAAGCCCGCGGTTCCCGCCACCAGCGTTACCCTCCGCAACTTGCCGGAAGCGCGTCTCGGCTCCGTCGAACAAGCTCCGTGGGGCCGCGCCCCCGTCTATTTTGGCTTCGACTTTTTTACTGGGGTCGTATACCGGCACGATCAAAATATTCAAACCTCCTATTTCGTCGATCGCTACGAGTTGGCGCCGCGAGTAACCCTTCCACTGCACTTCGGTCCGTGGCTCGGCGTGACCACTTCCGCCGTTTTCCGCACCACCCGCTACGGCGATTCCTACACTTCCGCTGGCCTGGCCAGTGGCGCTTCCATCTCCCGCAACACCGGCGAGTTCACCGTCGAGCTCCGCCCGCCGGCGCTCGAACGATTCTTCGAACGCAGTTCCTTGAAAGAAGACAAGATTCGGCACCGGTACAAGCACACCATCGAACCGGCGCTCACCTACCGCAAGGTCACCGGCGTGAATCGCTTTGCTGATTTTATACGTTTCGATTCCGACGCCACTCTCACCAACACCAGCGAAGTCGAATATGGTTTTACGCAGCGGCTCTTCCGGAAGGACGGTGACGGCCAGCCTCAGGAGCTCATCTCCTGGCGCATCGCCCAGAAGCACTATTTTGATCCCACCTTTGGCGGCGCCATCGTCGACGGCCAGCGCAACGTGTTCCAGGCGCTCGATTCGATCTCACCTTTCGCTTTCGCTTTCGGTCCACGCAACTGGTCTCCGATCGTCAGCGATTTCAAGATCACTCCCGGCGGCCCCTACGATCTGGAACAAATTCTTCACTACGATCCCCAAATTCAGAGACTCGTCACCATCGGCACGCTCCTGAAAGTAAAGCCTTATCGGGAATTTTTCTCTACGGTTGCCTACTTCCGCCTGAATGCCAACCCGGTGCTTAGCGATCTTCCTCTCCCCCCGCCTCCGCAGCCTCTTAACTTCGAGCAGCCGCTTTCGAACCAGATTCGCGGGCTGGTCGGCTACGGTAGCGAATCCCGCAAAGGCTTTAATCTCATCACCGGCCTGGGCTACGACTTCGAGAACAAGACTCTGCAGAACCAGATCGTTCAACTCAGCTACAACGGAGGTTGCTGCGGCCTCGCCATCGAATATCGCCGCATCAACCTCGGGCAGGTGCGCGCGGAGAATCAGTTTCGCCTTGCGTTCATCATCGCGAACATAGGTAACTTCGGAAATCTCCGTCATCAGGAAAGAATCTTTTAACTGGGAGTTTGGGCAGTGACGGGCTTTAACCAGGGCATCTTCGCCTGCGATTTAATGTGACATCCATGAACAACACCGACCTTGCCTACCTAACCATCGAGGAAATCGGAAAACTCTTCCGCAAACGCAAGCTCTCCCCCGTCGAACTCACCAAACTCATGCTCGCTCGCATCGAGCGGATCAATCCCAAACTAAACGCTTACCTCACCGTCACCGCTGAACTTGCCCTCGCCCAAGCCAAAAAAGCAGAATCGGCTCTTCTCGCACCCCGCGGCCGCAAGGGGCATCGCGATCGCGGCCCGCTCCACGGCATCCCCATCGCGCTGAAAGACAACATCTATACCAAAGGCATTCGAACGACTGCCGGGTCAAAAATCCTGAAAGATTTCATTCCACAGCACGACGCTCAAGTCGTTGTTCTCTTGAAAGAGGCGGGCGCAGTCATTCTTGGCAAGACGAACATGCATGAGTTCGCTTACGGCGTGACATCGAATAATCCGCACTATGGTCCGGTCCGCAATCCCTGGGACCTCGCGCGCGTTCCTGGTGGCTCGAGTGGAGGTTCGGCCGCCGCCGTCGCCGCCGGCCTTTGCTACGGCAGCATTGGAACGGACACCGGCGGCTCCGTCCGCATTCCCGCATCCCTCTCGGGCGTCACCGGTCTGAAGCCAAGCTGGGGCCGCATCTCTTGTGAAGGCATCGTTCCGCTTTCTCCGGCCTTCGATTGCGCGGGCCCACTGGGTCGAACCGTCGGCGATGTCGCTATTTTGACGGGAGCTTTGTACTCCCGCGTGGGCCGCGAACCAAACATGGCTAGAGCTTCAACTTTACGGGCGGGCGTGCGGAAATTTTGCCTGGGAATTCCTCGTCAATTGTTCTTCGATGCTCTTTCTCCCGAGGTCCGGAACGCCTTTGACCCCGCTCTGCGCGATCTTTGCCGCAGGGCCGTGACAGCGAAAGACATTTCCATCCCGCTGCTCGATGAAACCGAAGACGCCGGAAATCATATCGCCTGGACGGAAGCGGCGCTTTACCACCAGCAACAGGGGTATTTTCCAGCCCGGTCTGCGGACTATGGCGACGACGTGCGTTCAAGACTGGAGATGGGCTGCAAGGTGCCGGCAGTTGACTACCTGCGAGCGCTGGAGATTCAGAAACAATTCTTCCAACAACTGCACTTGGCGCTTGCGGAAGCGGATGTGGATGCCATCGTCTTTCCCTCGACCGCCATTGAGGCTCCGCTCTTGACTCAGGAAACGATCCGCATCGGGGCGCACGAGTATCCAGCTCGCGCTTTGCTGCTGCGCCACAACCGTCCGGCAAATCTGGCCGGTGTGCCTGCCGTTTCCGTTCCCTGGGGCTTCACCCGTTCGGGATTGCCCATCGGTCTGCAAATCATGGCCGGTGTGTCGAGCGAACCCATCTTGCTCCGCATCGCCAGGATTCTCGAGCGTTCTCGCCCGCAGAACTTCCGGCCCTCACTGCCCGATTGAATTTCGTGGGCGGAATTTGCGATGGATGTTTTACTGCGCTTCGGTCGCCAATGCGCCTCGGGTGTTCATCATCCATCTGCCGATCACGTACCCCAGCGTCCCCGTGACCATCCCCCCGAAAACATCTACTACGTAATGATACCGGCCCCACACAGTCGAAACGCCCATGCACGTCACAATGGGTACCATCACCCAGAACAGCCACCGCCGGTGTCGCCATGCGCCCCACAATGCCGCGACCGACCCTGCCACGTGCTCGGAAGGAAACGCCGCGCCTCGAACGCGCCCAAATTGTTCGATGAAATTGATCGCCGTCGTGAACGGCCCGCCTTGCAACGGGCCGTGCCAAGCCCCCGCCATCGAAAACCAGGGGCTCTCGATGGGAAAGAAGATCGCGATCCCATACCCGATCGCGTACCCCGCGGCCGAATATGTCATTACCGACCAATACCCGCGCCAATCTCTCCGGTAATACAAGACCCCGCCCAACACCAGCAGATAAATGAAGTAAGTGAGATACGCGAACTGCATGAAATCGTTCCGCGCCGGCGTTGCGAATTGTTCCAACCACACCGTAGGATGCACGCCGGTCAGCCAGTAGTCGGCGGCGATCAGCTTCGCGTCCTGCCAGCCGGGCGTGACCAGGTGTACGAACTGTCCCAGCTCCTCAAAACAGAACAGGAAAAACAGATGCGGGTACCAGTGCCGCCAGAAGTGCCAGAACTTCGCCGAAAACGTGTCGCCTCGCGACTCAGCGCGCTCCGCAACGCGGGCTTGTACAAGGCACAAAACCAAGATCATCGCCGCAACCAGCGCTTGCACCCCGATCAACTTCACGGGATGCGCAAGATTTTCCGCAAACACCGCAATCAGCGCGCTCGATGCCGCCAAATACCCGAGAGCAACCCATTCGAATGCACCGCACCCCGCCCAGGCCGCGGCCACTTCCCGGGTGACCCGCGCCGCGATTCCCTGCTTCCCCGAATCGAAGCTTGCCGCACGCTCCTCACCTCTCGCGGCATCCACTTCCGCACGCCAAGCAAGCGCTGCTTCATTTCCTCGATAATTCTGCCTCTGCACGTCATTCATTCGGGTTCTCCGGTCTCACCAGTTCCATCGGCCAATTTCACCGCGCTCCGCGCGCAAAAAGCGCAGCGCTAGGCAATCACTCCAGGCTGCTTTTCCCGCTGTGTGACTTCTCTGTGCCCTCTGCGCCTCTGCATTAGATTCTCGTTTGCCTCCCAATGAAGCACCGGCCACCCAAGGGTCCGCGCCATGTTGCTAAGGTCTTTCGACGAATTCACTGCAGCCGGCCGGCCAACCGCCGCCATCAACCACCGGTCATTCAAGCTGTCGCCATATGCATAGCACCGCGCCAGGTCGAGCTGCATCTCCTTCGCCACGCGCTCCACTGCGCGCGCTTTCGCTTCCCCAAACATCGCCTCGCCCAAAACCCGTCCCGTCCACGTGCCTTCCATTTCTTCCAGCCGCGTCGCAAACACTCGAATCCTCACGGTGATTCCGCGCGCAGCAAGCTCGGCTTCCAAGGCATGCGCGGCTCCCCGCGCTAACGGCTCCAGCGTCCCGCTGATCAGAACAATCTCGTGCCCCTGCTTCGCGTGCCATGCCACTCTTTCGATCGCTTGCGCAAAAAAGGCGGGGACAGGCAGTCGCAGATTGCGCCGCGGAGGAGCCGACGCCTGTCCCCCGGCCTGGTGGCCGTCTTTGTGCCAAGAGGAGATGTCTCCGTCTCCCTTGCCGCGCTCGTCAAAAACTTGCACGCCGCACAGATACATTTTGTTCGCCTGCAAAATCGCGTTCAACCCGCGCGGTACCAGCCGCATCGCTTCCCGCAGCCACAAGAAATAGTTCTTTGCCGGGATCGCCGCCCGGCATCTCAACATCCTGAAGAATCTTCTCTCCAGCGACGGAAGTGCCACGAGAGTCCCATCCAAATCAAAAAACGCCGCAACTCTTCCGCTCTTCTCCTCTATTTCCTTTAGTTCCTTTACCTCATTTGCTTCCTTCCTCTCTTTCACATCGCCTCCTGAGCCGCGCTCTTCTTTCCCCGCGACGTCTCGACGTTTCCTGCGATGTATTTCCACCCTTCCACCAGCACCGGCAGCCCCCGCAGCAGGCAGAACGCTGCCGTCATCCACGTCAATACATGCGCCCCCACGCGAATCATGGCGTGCACATCCACAGCCAGTTCACCCACCATCGCCACCGGCCCGCGCGTCAGCGCCAATTCCAGTCCCAAATAGCAGAAGCACAAGCACTTCATCGCCGCATACAACCCTCGGCTCCAGCGCGAAGCCACCAGCGCCTGCCCCCACCACGTCCGCAGCATGGCATTCGCGCCCCAGCCGGAATGTCCCGCCTTCATCGCCAGCCCGCGCAAGAAATCCGTCGCCGCCCCGCGAGCAAAAAACAAAACCGGCAGCCATAGCGACACCATCCCCACCACAGCGAAATAGGTGAAGTACACGTTCTCGATCATCCGGTCGCCCAGAATATCCAGTTGCGCGCCCACCGGAGTGGCCATTTTTTTCTTGCGGGCCAGATGACCGTCGAGCGCATCCAGCGCGATCGTCGCCACGGTCAGCCCCACGGCCGTAAGGTTCGCCCACGCCCCGCGCCCGAACAGACACACCGCCGCGAACCCCACCACGACTCGCAGAAACGTCACTTTGTTCGGCGTCCATCGCATGCTCACCTGCCGCGCGCCCTCCGGGCGCGCAGTTGAGCCAAGGCAACACTCCTGCCAATCCGCCCGGACTTAACTTATTTTTTATCAATGTGTTAGAGCGTAGTTCGAAGCAGTCGCCGCCACCCCACGCCAGCCAAATCCTTCATCTGTCGCCCTTTCCTTTCCTCGCGCCCTTCTCGCCGTTTGCTGCGTCTAATGAGATGGCTTCGTGTTTGCCGCTCGCATACCGATCCTTCGCGATGTCCTCCTTCAGCGAACCGATAGAGGTTCGCCGACCGTGGATTTCGGCAGTGCTTCTAGGGGCCTCAACGTAAGCACGAGCACGAACGAGATTTGTGGGAGAATAATGAAGATCAGTTTTGCGGTCTAATGAGGTGGGCTGTTTCGTCGCGCCCCCAGATCGCCACCGAGGATTGCATCAGGATGACCGATGTTTCTCTAGCAGGAGCTTTTCTCGCAGGGCTGGTTTCATTTCTTTCGCCCTGTGTTCTGCCGCTTGTTCCGGGCTATATCTCCATGCTCTCCGGCGTCGGCATGGAGCAGCTCCGCAAGGGCGAAGTCCCGAGCTCCAGCTTGTTGGGCTCCTCGCTCTCCTTCATCGCCGGTTTTTCCGTCGTCTTCATCTCTTTTGGAGCATCCGCCAGCGCCGTCGGCGTTTTCCTCAAACAGAATCGCAATGCACTCACGCCCATCGCCGGTGCGCTCATCCTTCTTTTCGGTCTGCATCTTCTCGGCCTGCTCATCAAACTCAATCCCCGTATAGGCATTATTTTCGGCGTCATCCTCGTCGCCCTCGGTATCGCTTCTTTACCCCGCCATGCTCCTCTCTTCGCTGGCTTCGGTGCGCTTCACTTCTTTTCGCTTTCCGTCATCGGCTTTTTCGGTCCCGCCTTGTCCCGCTGGCTCAACCGCGACGTCCACCTCCGCAGTTCTGTCGCACAGCCCACCGCGTGGAGCGGCTTCTTGCTTGGCTTGGCCTTCGCCTTCGGCTGGACTCCCTGCATTGGCCCCATCCTCACGACCGTGCTCACGATCGCCGCCGCGAGCGACAAAATTCAGCGCGGCATTCTCCTCCTCGCCGTCTACTCCGCCGGCCTCGCCATCCCGTTTCTTCTCACGGCTCTGGGCATCGGCAAATTCATGACGTTCTATAAAAACTTTAGAAAATATCTTCACGTCGTCGAACTCTTCAGCGGCGCTCTTTTGCTTTTCATCGGCGGCCTGGTTTTCGTCAACAAGCTGACCTGGCTCACCGCAAAGCTGAGTTTCCTGAACGTCATTGTCTTGTGGCTCGAACATGTCCTAACTAGCGGCAGGGGCGGTACGGCGTTTTGGCTGTTGGCCGGTGTGGCAGTTGCGGCAGTAGTGGTGCTTGCCGTTATAAGGCGTTGGGAGAAAATTACGTCCATGCAAGGCAGCAAAACTATCTTGGCGGTGGCCACGGTCGTCGCGCTCATCATCGGCACCTACTACGCCGATAAGGCCACGCGCGTCAAAGCGACAGGCCCGGAAAAGTACACCGAGCAGGCCAACGTCAAGCCCGTCGGCCAGCCCGCTCCCGAAGTCACCTTCAAAGATCTGGACGGCAAAGACGCCACGCTTAGCCAGTACAAGGGCAAGGTCGTGCTCGTCAATTTCTGGGCCACCTGGTGCGATCCCTGCTACGTCGAAATTCCCTGGCTCATCGAGATGCAGGAGAAGTACGAAGCGAAAGGCTTCACGGTTCTCGGCATCTCCATGGACGATGAAGGCAAAAGCGCCGTCGCTCCCTTCCTCGCCAAGGAACGCTTCAACGTCAACGGCCAGAAACTCCCCATGAATTATCCCATCGTCATCGGCAGCGACGACGTCGCCGACAAGTTCGGCGGCCTTCTCGGCTATCCCACCAGTTTCCTTATCTCCCGCGACGGGAAAATCGTGAAAAAAGTTCAGGGTCTGATTAGCTACGAAGAACTTACCCAGGCCATCGAATCTCAGCTCTAAGAGAGTGGGCAGTGAGTAGTGGACAGCGACTCGCAAGATGACGATGAGAACAGAATGGGCTGACTTCTCAGATGCGACGCGCTGCCGTCTCGATTCCCGCCAATATTGCTGAGGGTTTTGGCCGCTGGCACTCCAAAGAGTTTATCCATTTTCTCCTTGTCGCGAGCGGCTCTCTCAAAGAGCTTGAAACCCATCTTCTCATCGGAATGCGCCTTGGTTTTTTCAGTGCACCAGAGCTTGCCAAGCCCGTGGGCTTGGTCGAAGAAATCGGCCGCATGCCCGCGGCCCTTCGAAAGAGACTAGAACGCTGAGTCTGAGGCCTTCTCGTTCTTTTCTTCGCTGCTCACTATCCACTGCCCACTACTCACTCTCTTTGGTTTTGCTAGACTGTCTTGGCCATGAGCGTTATCGACGAAGTCCTCGCCGCCAACGAAATCTACTCGCGCACCCATGAATTGCGCAAACTGACTCCGCGCCCCGAGCGCAAGCTCGCCGTCCTGACCTGTATGGACACCCGCCTTTCGATTCGTACCCTGGGTCTGAAAACGGGAGACGCCCATATTATCCGCAACGCGGGCGGTATCGTGACGGAAGACACTCTGCGCTCCCTGGTCGTATCGCACTATCTCCTCGGCACTGAGGAAATCATGGTCGTCAATCACACCGATTGCGGATTGATGCACACCACCGAACAGGATTTGCGCACCAGAATCCAGAACCGCACCGGGACCGCCGCGGTGGCTCCTGCCTTCTTCTACGCCTTCCAAAACATAGACGAAAATGTCCGCCACCAATTGCAGAAGCTCCGCACACATCCCTGGATTCCCCAGACCGTCGCCGTCCGCGGCTTCGTCTACGACGTCACCAGCGGCCATCTCCGCGAAATCAAGGACGCCTGATCGCGGCTCCATACTCACCCGTATCTCATCACTTCGGCGCGGTGTCCAACGAGCTTCGAGGGGAGCGCACCTGAGGGGCCACTTCTCCGCTCGTTTCCTCATCTCAGTACTTCCTTACTCCATGGCTTCGGCTCCTCTCCCACTACTCACTAACCCACTACTTACTACCCACTACTCGCTCTCTTCATGTACGCTAAATGTATGCTCGATGAAAAAGACTTTCAGCGAAAAGCGGACGCCGTGTTTGAGGAACTCAAGCGCCGCATGCTTACCGCCGGCGATGAACACGGTTTCGACGTCGAAGGTGAATCCGGAAAACTCGAAGTTATCTTCGAAGAACCCGAGGAGGCCAAGTTCGTGATTTCGCCCAACACGCCCGTCCGCGAAATATGGATCTCCGCGCTTTCCACCAGTTTCAAGCTCGGCTGGAACGAATCGCGCAACGCCTTCGTCTACGAGAAAACCGGCGAAGATCTCCGCGCCGTCATGAGCCGCGTCATCTCCCAGCAACTTGGCGCCCAGGTGACCCTGTGAAATCTGCCAAGGCATTTTTCTTCATCGCCGTCCTTGCGCTGTCTGTGGCCCTGTCACCCACGGCATCCTCCCAAGTTCCCTCCGGCAGGGACGTCGTCAAACCCGAAACCTACGTCTCGCTCGATCCCGCCGGCCGTGGCAGCTCATTTCAAATCGCGGTCGTCATGAAGATTCGCACGGGCTTCCACGTCAACGCCCGCGACAAATCAGAAGACTATCTCATCGCCACCGATCTGAAGGCCGCGCTTCCCGCCGGCTTCAACAGCGGCGAAGTCTCCTATCCCAAGGGCAAACTCGAAAAATTCACCTTTTCCAAAACTCCGCTGAACGTCTACCAGGGCAACGTGATTCTTCGCATGCCTGTCACCGCGCTCGAAAACGCCCCTCTCGGCGAACAGCACATTCCTCTCAAGCTCCGCTACCAGGCCTGCAGCAGCGAACTTTGTCTTCCCCCGGTCACAATCACTCTCGACGCAACCCTCAACGTCGCTGCCTTGGCCTCCGCCGCCAAGCCTGCCCACGCGGAAATTTTTGGTCATGTCCATTCCCAAAATTGACCTTCGACCGGGGGCAGACTTCGAGATTTCTTGAAGGGAGGCTTGCTCTAGGCTCTACCGAAACTGGCCACCGCATCGCGCAATCGGCGGACGACGCGCTGCTGGCCGAGAACCACCATGGTATCGAAGAGCGGAGGCGCCACGGCCTGGCCGACGATCGCCACGCGGGTCGCGTTAATCAGCAGTCCGGCTTTGACGCCGCTGGCTTCGGCGACCGCACGGGAGGCGTGGTCGCACGCATCGTGGTTCCACTCGGGAAGCGCTTCGAGTGCATCGGCGAGCTTCGCAAGGAGCTCCGGCACTTTCGGATCTTTCCAGAATTTTTCCTTCGCCGCGGGGTCGCGCGTGAATTCGTCAGTGAAAAATGCGCGCGACCACGAAGAAAAATTCGGCAACAACCGGATTCGCGGCCGCAGTAAATCGACGGTCTTTGAGAACCACGCGTGATCTCGTCCATCCGAGCCGGGGGCGGCGCCTGCGGCCCATTCCGGCTTCCACAAGCCGCTGCGCTTCAATTCATCTTCGACTTCGGGCAGCAACTCCTCGATGGGAAGTTTCTGTAGATACTGGGTGTTGAACCACTCGAGTTTCGGCCGGTCGAACACGGCGTTGGTGCGGCTCACGCCCTCAAGCGAAAATTTCTCCAGCAAATCTTTCGTCCGTAGAAACTCTTCGTCTCCGCCCGGCGACCAGCCCAGCAGCGCGAGAAAATTGCGGAACGCCTCCGGCAAAAAACCTTCGGTGCGGTACATGTTTACATCCGTCGCACCGTGGCGTTTCGAAAGGCGGGACTTGTCAGCGCCCAGAATCAGCGGCACATGCGCAAAAACAGGAGGTTCCGCGCGCAACGCTTGGTACAACAGCACCTGTTTCGGAGTATTCGAAAGGTGATCCGCGCCACGAATCACGTGGCTGATACGCATATCGATGTCGTCGACGACGACGCCCAGTTGATACATGGACTGGCCGAATTCTTCCTCACCTTTTCCGGAGCGCAACAGGACAAAGTCCTCGATCTCCTCATTCGAAAACTCGCGTTCGCCGAATACCGCGTCGAGGAATTTTGTTGTTCCGCCAAGCGGAACTTTGAAGCGGACGGCCGGCTTCACACCCGGCGTTGAGGGCCGGCCATCGCGGCAGGAGCAGCGCGTCACGCGCCGCGGACCGCCAGCCTTCGGTTCCTCGTCTTGCGCCGGCTCGGCGTAGTCGCCGCCGGCATATTTTTCCGCGGGGCAATAGCACAAAAATGCGGCCCCGTTGGCCAAACATTTTTTTGCCGCCGCGCGATACAACTCCGTTCTCTGCGATTGGTAAAATGGCCCTTCGTCCCAATTGACGCCCAGCCACTGCAAGCCATCCAGAATTCCCCGCACCAGTTCGGGCTTGTTGCGGTCCGCATCGGTGTCCTCGACGCGAAGAATCATCGCGCCGCCGTGGCGCCGTGCGAACAGCCAGTTAAACAGCGCGGTCCGGGCTCCTCCCACGTGCAAATAACCGGTGGGCGACGGGGCAAATCGCACCCTCACGGCAGATGTGCTGTGAATGGTGTCACTCATTGTCAGGGCGTCTTTCCGCGTGAATTCAAACTCTCAGTGTAGCCAAACCATTTCTTTAGGTCCAATTGGCCAAGAAGAGGAAACGCCCTATGCCATGCCCTGCCCCTGCCCCTTTGTATTGAATCGTTGACATCCTCCCCTCCGTGAACGGAGGGGATTCCTACAGCTCTCAGGCGCACGATTGCACCGGAGTCGCTTCGGTGGGTTCCTGACAGGACGCCCTTGCAGCAGGCGAAGGTTGCCAACAGGCTAACAAGGCGAGTCCCGCCTCTTTAATATTCACCGCGCCAATAAAATCTGCATGGGCTGAGAATCCGCACTCCTCACAAACAAACTTGGCTTGCCTCTTGCGGTTCTCTGCTGAGGTATGCTGGCACTCAGGACACTTACGGCTGGTGTTGTGTGGTGGCACGGACACGAGCAGGCCGCCGCT
>DATHIB010000197.1:0-6544 GCA_035490055.1 Candidatus Limnocylindria bacterium
CAGACATTTCAACGGTCTCGACTTCTCCAAGGAGAGGCCGACCTCGCTGCTCCGGGCCGTGATCATTTTACTCTGAACCATTTTCATGAGGTTTCGCGGGCCGCAGGCCCTACAGGACATTTCAGGCTGAGCCAGCACAATAGGAGTGGTGGTGGCCAAGTACCACCTCTATCCTCCTGCTGTGAAAAGTGCGATCGACGCTTTAGCCAACGCGAAGAGTGGTCTTATGTACAATGCGACTGATGAACATGGGAATGCAATTCAGGTCACCAAAGGTCAAGTTGTGGGCATGGTATTAGAACAATTCTTCAACACAACTCAGGTCATCCTCGGGGAGGCGATATCGCTCTCGGAGCTCAGAGCGTTTATTGCAAGCAAGGCAACGGAGCTGCGCTGAGGGCCATGGCTGGCTGATCGGCCTGTTGACTCGTACGGAGCGGAATCGAAACCCCGGGGCCTGTACCTCTGCAAGTCGCGGAAAGCAGTGACGCGAATCCGTGGGGATTACAATAGGCAAACAGAAGTGGAATCTGCCGCCGCGGCCGGGGGGCACTGCCCGCCACCACTTTACATCGGCAGAACCGGCAATCGTGCGTACGGCCCTGAAGGTGACGACGCCTGGTGGGATCGAGGTAACGAATGTCAGGACAGGAAATGAGAAAACACGCCTTGCGTCGGTACATAGTATATCGCGTAAAAGCAGTCGAGTTTCTCGACTTCGGGGCGCTGCGGCACGGCCTTGAAAGTGGCGATTTCTGTCCTCGTACACCGGTTAATCGAATATCTACAGATTTCGTTGAGTCGCTACGAACAGTCCAATTAAGTTGGTTTGCCAATTTCGTAGACAAGAGCAAAGACGGAGTGGATGTTATCGAGTTCTGGAAAGAACTTTTCCCGAAGCACCGACACCAGATTGAAGAGGCTTGGAATCGGATGAAACCTGCTTGGGATGCGTTCCGCAGGTTTCGAGACAAGGCGGGATTTCATGCGGACAAGCCACTTGCGTTCTTCAAAGCAAGAAGAGAGATACCGAGGAAACAGCAGACAATTACTGCAGCACTGCGGGAATTTGACCAGCTCTCGAAGCTCATTCTAAAAGCTGAGACCACAGAGCTGCCAGACCTCGAAGATGCTGTGGACAATCTACTGGATGAGTTAGAAGCCGGTCACGAATACCGCTACAAACGAGTTCAAAAGGTATTTGATGATTTCCAATACGGGTGACGTGAGACCTACGTAGCCGGCCTTTACTTTGTCCTCTTTCTCCACCCCATAGGCAAAACCGTCTGATTTCCTTTTCGGGCATTGGGTTCCCATACACAAACAAAAAAGGGCACAGGCGTTCGTGCGCCGCGTGCCCTCATGCGGCAACCTTAATTCGGAAGTCTATGCTTGGCTGTAATGTGTGATTCTGGCCCCGGGCAGCCTGGGGTGACGTATCCGTCCAACTCCCGGTGCCGAAGGCGCCGTTCTTCTCTTGGTTGGCCCAGAACCGACTAGGCGGCGCTCGGCGCGGTCGCATCCGGCTAGAATGACGAGGCTGAGGCGCATCACAGCCCACCACGCTCCACATTCAGAATTCCAAAACCGTGCGGGTTTCGGGGAAGCTGGCAAGCCCGGCAAATCAACGCTTGGACCGATTTTCACTCCTTGTCGGACAGACCAAACGGGACGCAATTCTGGCGTGCGCGGAACCCGTAATTCTATTACCCGGGCGACCTTTCACTCTCACCCACATCCACGAAATCTGCACCAAATTCAATGAGGGTTACACAACTTCACAGAATGGCCAACTATGGATGCATCCGGGAATCGATCGGTTCGGTCTACACAAGTGCGTTTCTCAGGCGGAATCGGAGTGCGCCTCCCAAGTCGATAGGTAAACACAAGGCTTCTGGGGAACCCGCTAGGACTTCAGTTTTACCCTCTCCTACTTTCGTTCCATTGCTGACTACGGAAGGACTCTACATTCTTCTCGCGAAGTCTTTCCAGCGGGAACGGACGTGCCTGATGCTCGAAATCTTCATCTTATTGCCCGTCAATAAGCGTCCCAGTAGGTTTTCGTATGTCAGGGGGGGTCGAGAAATCGGCACCCCGTTCGATGGAAGAATTTGAACGCGCGCTGGTCAATGCATTTTCGGAGTCACAGCCATGAAGGCACCCTATATAAAAACTCTGATCATGGCAGTTTTGGCTTTGACGATTTCAAGCGTAGCGAAGGCCCAGAAAACTTCGGACATTATAAACCGGGGCGATGACTTTTTGGCAGTCTGCCAATACGATAACGATCATCCGCCTGATGTTTGCTTGGCGTACGTTGCCGGGGTGGTCGGGACGCTCGCGCTCAATTGGGCAGACACTGGTCAGAGGATTTGTATTCCCGATAGCGCGACAGTGAGAACTACGCTTGACCTAGTCCTTCAATACATAAAAGACCACCCAGAGAAGCGCGAACAAAAGCCTATTTTCTTGGTCGCACAAGTAACAATCAAGAAATATGTGTGCGAGGCGCCGAAACAGCACACCGCGACGGCTCCGAAGGCGGAACCAGAGCCGAAGCCACGCCCATGACTCCGTTCAAGCGTCGCAGAATAATGTACATGGGTTTCCCCGGGCGTAGACATTGCCGGGGTTCCGCAACCAGCGGGACGAATTTTCAGGCAATAGCTCACCGTGGGTGGCAAAACTCACCGCAGGCTCGCCAACGGCCCTGCGAGCACCTCCCACGTCCGCATCACCGAAAAGAGTTGAAGAAATCGCTTTACTGTTTGTCGTAAACGACGATGTTATTTACATCCTGCCCCTGCGCGTCCTTGCCCTTGAATGTCGAGGTCCGCGTTTTTCCGGCTTTAGAGATCACCGACGTCACGGTCATCACAACCTGGTCGCCTTTCTTTATGGTGGACCGAGTCGTGCTGGCGTCGAGCCGTTCTAATGCTACTGTATCGGCGTTCGGCACGCCGGTAATCGGGTAGTCCTTGCCGTCGTATTTTGCGGTGTACTCCACATGAGTCGGATTGCCAGCGGCGTCGATTCCCTCTGAACTGAGCTTGATGTTATCTCCCTCAGAGTCGATCTTTACCGTGATGCTCTTCGGTGTTGGTCCGGGACTGTACTTTGACTTTGCAGGGTTCATCTTCCAGGTGCCAGAGTGCTGATCGGCAGCCCTGGCCACAACGCTCAGAGCAAGTGCCACGAAGAGCAGTGTCGTCGCAAAAACGGCAAACCTCTTGATTCGCATGATCAATCCTCCTAGATGGGATGTTTGGGATGGGCTTAGTGCAATCGTTATCAGCCGAAAGTTGTGAAAAGTCCAGAAGATTCTTTCAGATTTGCACAGGGGCTCGCGTGCGCGCGAGAGAAGTTCCTCGATAGATCCCGGGAAGTCGGCAATGTCGTCAGGAAATCAAACACTGACGAGATGTGCGTTTTGCGGGAGGTTGACTCGATGACAGGGGCGACGATACGTTATTCCTGGTGAGGGATGCGATCACGGAACAGCGTGGACGCCGCCGGCGTCGGCCTCATCGAGAGGAAACATGTCGAGCGCAATGAGATCGACCGTAACACTGCACGTAGTTTCAAGCCTTGATGGCTTCATCGCCAAGAAGGACAACAGTGTTTCGTGGATGGACAGTTCTGGCGACGTCTACGAAAGAGAGGTTACTGACGACGGCGCTGAGGTCATCCAGTCGATAGACTGCTACGTGCTAGGTTCTCGCACCTATGAGCACGCGCTGCAACTCGGCTGGCCATATGGCGATACTCCGACGGTCGTGATGACAAATAGAGAACTGCCGTCCACGCGGGAGAGCGTGGAGTTCTACTCATAATAAGGCAGGATTTGGGTGGTGGTGTCATTTGGGGAGGTTGTCGCGGATCACTGACAAATGGTCATTAATTTGACCGAACATCATATAAGTGTGCAACGCCATCTTTGCCGCCACCGGCGAGCACATCTGTTCCTTGCCGCTCGCCAAACACGGCTTCTCCTGGGCCTAGCCTAATATCTTCCGATTTTGTAGGGGCGGGGCTTGCCCCGCCCGCTCTTCGAATTTGCTACTGTAGCGGCGAGTTCATCTCGCCATCTTGTCCCTGGTTTTGCCAGCCTGGCCTTTTCAGCCCGCCCTACTCTTTCTTGCACCGGTCCGCCGGCTCCGGCGGAATGATTCCTGCACCGCCCGGGCCTGGATAGTTTCCTTGGATGCAGGGAATCGCCTTCAAATACTCGTAAATCGCTCGAATGTCATGATCCGTCAAGTGCTGATAAAATGGCCATGGCATGATCTGCAGGAGATCCCCGTCGAAGGGCTTTGCTACGCAACCGGGATTCGGCGCCCCGGTACAGGTCGGATGCAGGTGATCGAAATCCTTCCCCGTCCTAAGGATTTCAAGAAAGGTCGGAAAATCATTACCACCTTCTGGCAGTCCGGATTTGTCGGGCGTCAAATTGCGGGAGATGATGTGCGCGGAACCAATACCTGGCGGCGGCACTAACTCGCCGAAATCTCGTCCTCCACCCAGATACGTCGCGGGATTGACCTTCTCCTTCTGGCCAAAGTATGGGTTTCCGCCCATGGCGAATTCAGTACGAACGCCGGCGCTGTGGCAGCCGTCGCAATCCATCTGCGCGTTCACGAAATAGCTTCCCAATCCCACCAATCTCCGGTTCTTGCCCTCCAGGTTCAGCGGGACCGGCGCAATGTCGAATCCTTTCTCGATCCTGGGGTCGCCGTCGTCGCGGTCATCCCCGTCATCTGCCCTTCCTCGCGGAGAACTGAGGAACATTCCTGCACCGAGAACCAAGGTAAAAGCCACGGTGGCTCCCACAACTTTGCGTTTTCGAGCTGGCGTCATCTTATTTTCCTTTCATCTTCCCTCTGTGGATGCAGCAAGCCTTTCTGGGGGACACAGAATGATCTGGAGGGAGTGTTGCCGCGTATTCTCTGCCGCAACCTTGCCCGAGTCAAGTCAACCTTCTGTTACACAGCGATTCCGCATCGAGCCCGGGATGAAGGTGAGAATAGGTAGGTTGGTGAAGGTTTTGAGCATTTTTAGGCATGCGACAGAAGGGACGGCTAATTCGCACGGCTTTTTCGAGGGCGGACTGAGTCGGCAGCACCATTCGAGGGTTCCACAAGCAGGAAGATCGCGATGAGGATCCCCGGGGCGAGCAGAAGTATCGGACGAGGCGGTGCGGAAAACCTCAGGGCGACATGCCGGCGGGGGCTACCTCACTGTAGAGTTCCGCAGCGATGAGCCTGGCCCAGAAGATTTCGGCCTTGCCCTGGCGCACGGCTGGCTTCACATTGCGCGCCAGGAAGACATGAAAAATGTTGTAAGCCAGGAAGGCCACGAGCAAAAAGCATTCGATGGCGCCGGGATCATGCTTGAACACATGGTCGGAGTGCCATTCGTTGGCCAGCTCGTTGAAGCCATAATTCTGTCGGGTGAAGGGCTGGCGCGGTGTCAAGGCTTCCCTCGGTTTTCCCTCGGTCCGTTTCCAGTCCCTCCCCATAAGAACTGCTCGTGCGGTTTTCCCGCAAGCAGCTCACCCAGTAGATTTCGTCGAAAGGGTTATGTGTCGGGTCGGGTGGCAGAGACTTTCACGTCAGTCTCTTTGCCCCGGGTAGTGGCTGGACCTTCCAGTCCCAGTACAGCCCGAGTACGCCGTAGAGATATTCGTTAGTCCATCGCCGCCATCCGATACTCGTCTTTTTCCGCCGCTTCCTTCGCGTGAGCAGGTTGCGAACCTTCATCTCCGTGTAGTCGCGCACTTCACTGAAGGCGCGGCTCGAGTTGCCAACTCGGAAGTATGCGACCCAACCGGCCAGCGAGGTATTGATCCGCTCGATCATCTTGGGGAGGGGAGTTGCTCCACCCTGCCGAATGATGTCACGTATCTTCGCCTTGATAGCTTTGCGGGCCTTCTTCTTCGGAGTCATCTGGAGATAGTGGCCGTTTCCCTTACGCTTCCGGGTGCGGCGCAGATCAAACCCCAAGAACCCAAAGGCTTCTCCCTTCAATGTATTCACCACCCTGGTTTTCTCCTTGTTCAGCTCTACGCCAAGCGGTGTGAGCTGTTCTTGGAGTCGTTGCTGGGCCCGTTCGGCCCAACCCCGCTTGGAATGGTGGCCATCGATGGTGATGACGATATCATCGGCGAACCGATGGTAATTCACCGTCTCGTAGGGTCCTTCTGCCGTCTTGCGACGTATCGCGTCGAAAGTCCAGTCCAGTTCGTTCAAATAGATATTCGCCGCCAGCGGACTGAACGGTCCCCCCTTGTGGGACACCGACCTTTCCCCCGACTTTGATAATCTGTTTTACGAGGTGCAACACTTCTGGGTCCTGGACTCGCTTCGCGATCTTGTCTAGCAGCACCGAATGTCGGATCGTGTCGAAATAGCGTGATAGATCAACATCTATCACCGTAGACATGAGCCGCAACACACTGCGTCTGACTTCCGCTAATGCGCGGTGTGGTGAGCGCCGGGGGCGGAATCCGTAGGAGTTCGTGCAGAAGTCTGCCTCGAAGATAGGC
>DATHIB010000198.1:0-33784 GCA_035490055.1 Candidatus Limnocylindria bacterium
TAGCGACCGTCTCTGGCACCCCGGCGTTAACCAAATTACGGGCACCAGAACGACGCAGATCGTGAATGAGCAATTCGGGGCACTTCGCGGCTACGGTCGCTGAGGCCCATTCGCGCCGGAGATTCGTCGCGTCGAACACAGCTGACCAGTCTGCCGGAACTGCTTCTTCAACACCGCTGTCAGTTCAGCCGTGAGGGCGAGAGTGATTGGCTCCTTGTTCTTCACGACCTTGGCGGGGAGCGTCATCGTCGTGGCGTCACCACTCACCATCTCCCACGTGATTTGCAAAGCTGCACCCACACGGCATCCCGTACGATAGAGGAAGATCATCAGCGGATGCAGGTGTTCGGGCAGGTGGCTGAGGATGGTCTTGAACTGGTCGGTCTCCACGAAGCCAGTGCGAACATTGTCCTCGCGGAGCATGGGGAAGTACGGCACAGCATGAACCAAGCCGTCCTTGCGTGCGATGTTCATCGCCTTGCGAAGCAAAGCCAGCACACGATTGATGGTGCCGTTGCCCATCGGTTTGACCGCTTGCTTTTCCTTGGGGTTGTTCTCCCGCACGATGCGTTGGAGTTCGCGGGATTGCAATTTGGCGATGAACTCCCGTAGCAGGGGAGAGGTGATGTTCTTCACGAGCATGTTGCCAAAGAACTGGTCCAGATAATCCAGCCCGTGAATTTTCCCGTTGCGACGTTTAATCAGACCAATGTGGTTGTTCTCGTATTCGGTGAGCAGGCTCTTCCTGATGTCCTCGTAACGGAGCTTGCGGCTCTGCTCCACCGGAGCGCCCCGCTCAACAGCATCCAGCTTTTTGCGAAGCTCACGCTCCACAACCTCGTGCGTGAGCAGGAAGCCATCGGGATCATCCCGGAACGAGTGATCGCCATCATCCCGGAATCATGATCGCGATCACCCCGGAACCGGTGATCGGCATGTCCCGGAACACTGATCGGCATGGTCCGGAATCCCCAATTCAGGGTCTGTTTGAGTTTTGTGTGAGTTTTTGCCGGTCTACGGTGGATTCGCGTGTACGTCCGTGTACAGAGTACAAATGAGTTACGAAATAAATCCTCTATTTGTGGAGTGTTTCGGTGGAGTGACAGGGCAGCGTTCTAACCAACTGAACTACGTCCCCAGCCGTGGAATCAACAACTTACCGTAAACCTTGCAAATAAGGCCTTTGCAAGATTCGCATACAGCGCACCGTTCGCTTGCGGTGCATACGGTAGCAGCTGTCCCTGCCAAAACCGCCAATAAGAATTGGTGCGCTCGTGCGAGGTTCATACTAACACAGATGCCTGCAAGAGGCGAAGTAGAGTCCGACGAATCTCTGCGCATCTTCGACGAATCGTGGCAGCCGAATCACATTCCGTCATCTATCGGCTCGTTCGCGCGCTACGCTCAGGGAATCTTTTTTGCGTCGCAGGCGCGCAAGTCAACCGACTCTGCCAGGCTGGTCTTTATGTTTTTGTTGCGGGTCCTTTGCGTGGGCCTTGGCGGCGTTGGCGAAAACAGGCACGCCATGACAGACGAGGAGGATTGCAGTTGCGCTCGCGACGAACGAGAAATGGTGCAACGACTACTTCATCACCGCAAGCTACTCCGGCAGCACGCAAAGCCACTTCCAGTGCGACGGTTCCGTTCGAGCAGGAGATTGAGTAAGGGACACGGCGAAGCGCCGCGAAAGCTTTTTCAAACTCTTCTACTTTCTTGCTATACCCGCCCCAACTTCCGCTCCTCAGAACTTCCAATAATGCGCCTTCTTCCGCTTCGGTGAACACGGGCCAAGCTGGAAATGGCCTGTTTCTTAACGGAGTGCCTCCCAAAAGAGCCAGTTGCACAGTGTCTACTAGCGGCTAGGGTGAACTCTCTCGTTCTATCAGGTAGAATTTCCACCGACCGCCCTTCTCGCCCTTTCGGCGCATATTCCGTTGACTTGCGCCTTCCTCCTCTATATAAAGAGCGCATCATGTTAGATTTGTTCTATACAGCAGAACATTCGCGTGCGTCGTGGTAGGGTCTGAAAATTCTTTTTCCAGGGAGAGGGAAACTCTATGGTGCGGAGATCAGTCTACGCATTGTTCACCGCTTCTTTTCTGCTCGGCCCCCTCGTGGGGGCTGGCAAGGCCCAGACCTCGCGCGGGACGATCGTAGGGCACATTACAGACCCTTCTGGGGCCGCCGTGCCCGGCGCCCACGTCACCGTCACGAACCTGGGCACAAACATTTTCTTCCGTTTTCCCACCGATAACACCGGAGATTATTATATTCCCTCGCTCCTTCCCGGTCCTTACCGAGTGGAGGCAGAGAAAACCGGGTTCAAGAAGGCGGTGGTCAGCTCGGTGTTGTTGGAGGTCGGACAGACGTTGCGCCTCGACCTCAGCTTGCAGTTGGGCCAAATGACCCAAGCCGTGGAGGTGACGGCGCCGACCCCAATGCTCCAAACTGACACCGCCTCTCTCGGGCAAGTGATCACGGGCCGAGAGGTAACGGACCTGCCGCTCAACGGCAGGGATTTTACGAATCTGATAAAGCTAAACGTCGGCGTGAACGGCATCACGGGCGGGAATGCCTCATCGGGGGTCCGCCCCCACGGCTTCAACGACAGCTTTACGAGGGTCAGCGTAAATGGAGCCCGGCCGGCGTCCGTGAGCTATCTGGTGGACGGTGTGACAAGCAATGACCCACTATTCCAAGCCCCGACGGCCATCCCCCCGATTGATGCCATTGAGGAGTTCAAGGTTGAAAATGCGCTTTACTCAGCGGCGTACGGCATGGGCGCCGCGCAGGTCAACATCGCTATGAAGTCTGGGACCAATACCGTGCATGGCGCTCTTTGGGAATTCCTCCGCAATGACGCGCTGGAGCCGGAAAATCCGCGCTTCCATACGAAGAGCCCTTTGAAGCAGAATCAGTTCGGAGGAACTTTTGGAGGTCCGGTCTTTTTGCCAAAGCTGTACAATGGCAAGGATCGCACCTTCTTTTTTGTGAGCTACCAGGGCGGGCGCCGAGTTACTTCGGCATTCGGCCAGGCCCAAGTGCCTACTGCGCAAGAGAAGCAAGGGAATTTCTCCGATTGGCCAGTGCAGCTTTATAATCCCCTCACTGGCGTGCCCAATCCGGGTGGCACGCCGGCAGTCACCCGCACGCCGTTCCCAAACAACCAGATTCCGTCTAGCATGTTCGCTCCACAAAGTATGAACTTGCTACCGTATTTCCCCGCACCAAACACGAATTGCCAACTCCCCTGCGAAAACTACAGCAAGGACGTGGCCACGCGGCTCACCATGGACAATTTCACGGCCCGGATCGATCAAAATGTCGGCGAGAGGGATCGCCTTTTCGGCCAATTTCTATTTCAAAACGAGCTCGCCCCGCAGCCTTCCTTGATGCCATTGTCCGGCCTCAAAGTGGATGAGCATTCCAGAAATGCCGGCCTGCAATGGACACACATTTTCAGTCCGCGCACGTTGAACGAAGCGCGCGTAGGCTTCAATCGACTCTACTTCTTGCAGGATTTCCAGACCGCAAACGGTTCGACGAATTATTGGCAGCAGGCCGGCCTGAAGAATCTGGACACCGATCCCGCCTACTACGCGCTACCGAATATTATTTTGGGCACCCAATACAACGCCTTGGGCAATGGCGGATCGGTGCCATTCTTCAACATCGCGAACGTTTTTCAGTACATGGATGACGTGATACTGACCCGAGGGCGGCATAGCATCGAGATTGGAGCCGACATCCGTCGAAATCAGAACCTGAACCGCAGTGGTCTGGGTGGCAACGGGTCACTGAATTTTAGTGGCGACTACACGGCGCATAATCCCCTTGTAGCGCAGGTGGCCGGAAAGTCCGACACGGGTAACGGGTTCGCAGATTTTCTGCTGGGATACCTGAGCGGTGGTTTTGTGGCGCGCTTTAGTGCCTTCGATCAGAGCGCGTCGACGTTGCGGAACACTGATTACGGGTTTTATTTCCAGGACAATTTCCGTGTCAATAAGCGGCTCACTCTCAATCTGGGCCTGCGCTGGGAGTTGCATACGCCGTACCACGACGTATACAACGGCGGTGATATACTCGACTTCAGTTATCCGGGCGGCCGGCTGCTCTTTGCGGACCCGTCTTTCACACGATTAGTCAATAACCCCATCCAAGCGGCGTGCTGTGCTTCACGAAGTTTTACTGTTACGGATTGGCGCGACTGGGCGCCGAGATTAGGTTTTGCCTGGAGACCTTTTTCGAACGAGCGATTTGTCGTGCGCTCGGGATACGGGATCTTCTACGACGTGCTTGATAATTTCTATCCCACGCAGGCGGTTACCAAGGATATTCCTTATCTAGAACCAGTCGTGCCTAGCCCGACAGGCCTGGAGAGCCAACCACCCGTGGATATACGCAACTTGTTTCCTGCCCCCTACTCGGTCGCGAATCGAACCTTTCCGCCTCCCTACTGTCAAGCTCCTTCCAGTTCGGTTGTGAACCCTGCAACGGGTCAGGTTACTGAAGTGCTCAATCAATGTACCAATCCGCGGGTCGAGCTTCCGGATAATCGTACTCCCTACACCGAGCAATGGGCCTTCAATCTCCAGTATGAACTGCGTCCCTCACTGGTCGTGGAGCTTGGCTATCAGGGCTCACACGGGCTTCGGGAGCCCATCGGGTGGAGCTTTAATCAAGCGTTCCTTCCCCCCGTTGCTGGCAATCCGAATAACAGCGTTTCCTTTGTCTCACAGTGCCCAGCGGGAACCTTTCCGTCCACATGCTCGCCCATCCAAGCGCGAGCGCCCTATTACAACTTTGCCGCCAACGGGACCGCCCTGGCCAATATCGCCCATTCCATTTACCATGCCATGACCCTTAAGGTAGACAAGCGCTTCACGAAGGGATTTCAGGCGCTCGGTTCGTTTACTTGGGGTAAGGCCATTGATGAATCAAGCGAACTGGGTGGAGGCATCTCCGGCGACACCGATCGGGCACAATATGGCCAGAATTTAGCGGCAGAGCGTGGCCTGGCAAATTTCAGTCAGAAGTTGCGATTGATAGCAAATTTCACCTACGAACTGCCGCTCGGTAAAGGCCAGCCACATTTGAACCAAGGGAAAATTCTGAGTTGGGTTGTGGGCGGTTGGCAGATAAATGGCATCGTGACCCTGGTCACAGGCTCGCCTGTAACCGCACTGTGCGGTTGTGGGGACCGGAGCCAGACGGGTGAGACCCGCGGCACCGAACGGCTGAACGCGGTGGCGAACCCGTTTCCTAGCGGTTTTCAACGAACGCTGACGGAGTATTTTGATACCCAGTCTTTCACCGAACCTGCCTTGGGAACTTTGGGAACCGGTGGCCGCGATACTGTGTTTTCAACGCCGCAGCACGCTACTGATTTCTCGCTGTTCAAGAAGGGCAGGATCACGGAGCGCGTCTCGATGCAGTTGCGCGCGGAAGCCTTTAACCTGTTTTCGAGCCACTATTACACACCGATATTCCCCGCGAACTCGTTTACCGCGACAAATTTTGGGTCTCTGCTACCTCCCGGTGGCGACTCCGGCAATCTGTGGAATCCTCGCATCTATCAATTAGCTCTGAAGTTTATATTTTGATTCACCATCTATAACGTCACACCGAAGTTTGGGATTAGGAAAGTAGATCGAAAACGCATGACGCACGTTTGAAGTTTGAAGCGGACAGGCCTCAGCCTGTTCCCCGAAGGGGAACAATATCATCGAGGCTGTGGAACGGGCAGAGAAGTCCCGTGCGCGCCTTGCGGTTCGCTTTGATCTTGCCAAAGGTTGTGTCGCGCCCAAGTCACTCCGCCCGAATTTCAAGGGCTCCTGATTGGTTGATCGTGCCTGCGAACACGGTAGCGCCGAGCGACTTTTCGACGGGCTGCGATTCTCCGGTTATCGTTGCCTGATCGAGGAAGGAGTGTCCTGCGTCCCCCTGGCTCGACGAGAATGATCTCCCCAAGGAGCACCTCCCGGCCCTCGATCTCAGTCCAAACTCCTTAACAACGCACGATCGCGCGGCTCGGCAGAAGTTCAAGCAGATATGGTATCGCCTGCCGCTCTCTTCCCACCGTGAGGCTTTCCAGAACTTCGGCAACGAGCACAAACAAGGTAATCGCCAGCTCGCCAGCGCGGTGAAAACTTCTCGGATCAACAGGGCAGCAAAAATGGCGATAGTCATGGATAGCTCATCGTCATCCGGTCCGGCGTTCGAGGATATTTTCATTTCAATTGCTTCGCGAAAGATTGGATAACCGCCGACAACGGTACACAGGACGCGGATTCCCGTATAGAAAGGGTTTGGGCGAGTTGTCAGGAGCGAGAGGGCGCTTGCGGCTGCGGCTACAAATGCGATCCGCCCTATGAGCGCAAATCGGATGTTTCCGACTGTCAGTGGCTGCAATATCTGCATTCGGTAGGTTTGTTGCGCGGATCGTTCCGGCCGGAACAGGCGGTATGCACGGTGCGCTCCATCCTTCGTCATCGGGACAGTCTGGTGCAGATGGCGTCGAGTCACGTCCAACACATGCAAAAGGCTTTGGATCAGATGAATCTGCAACTCCACCACGTGATCAGCGACATCACGGGTGTGACCGGAATAACGATCCTCGAGGCTATCCTGGCGGGCGAGCGCAACCCGCACACCTTGGCGGCACTACGCGATGGGCGGGTCAAGGCCACTGCGGATACCATCGCCAAGTCCCTGGTGGGGGACTATCGGCGCGAGCATCGGTTTACGCTCGGCCAGTCGCTGGCAGCATTTCGTCATTACCAAGAGTTGATCGGAGCCTGTGATCGCGAAATTGCGCAGCATCTGGAGAACTTCGAATCGAAAGTGGATCCGCCGGAAGGTTCCCTCCCGGAATCGCCAGACGGGCAAAAACCGAGTGGTGGCGAACCCCGTTTCGACCTGCAGAATCACCTCTATCGAATCTTCGGGGTGGACCTGACACGCATTCCAGGGATCAACGTCCTCACCACGCAAACTCCTTTGGCGGAGATCGGTCCGGACCTCTCGCGCTTCCCCTGCGCGCCCCGAGTTTACCTCCTGGCGCGGACTCTGTTCGGACAACCGGGTCAGCGGGGGGAAAGTGCTGTCGGTCAAAACACCCAGGGTCAAGAATCGGGCGGCCGCGGCACTGCGTATGGCCGCCCAATCGCTTCATCGCAGTCGATCCTATCTGGGACACTTCTATCTCCGGATGCTCGCCAAACTCGGGGCTCCGAAAGCCGTCACCGCCACGGCGCACAAACTAGCCCGCATCATCTATCACATGGTGACCACCCCGACAGGCCTACGATGAGACCATCTGCGGGCAAAACGAAGTGCACAATCGCCAGCGCCTGGAGCCCGGCTTCGTAAACAAGCCCGAGACCTTGGGCTGGAAATCATTCCCCTAAGAACCGAAGCCGTGTGATGATGACAGTTCCTTGGAAGTCGTATACTTTTTACCATTTCAGACTAACCTACGACAACGCTCGCAGTATTCGCGAATGTTGCCGAAAGCTAGGAATTCGCGAGCCGTCTCAGCCCGAAGTTCACTCTTGGGGACACGCGCCGCGGCTTGCCTTGGAGGCTTCCATGAAACGTCGAGACTTCATCAGTGATTTTCTGGTCGGTGGCGCGTTGCTGAGCACGCGCGGTTCCAACATTTCGCAACAGGCCGGCCCTCCGCCACAAGTCCCGGTGCCGACCATCACCGAAGGCGTTTTTGTCGAGCGCTCCGCTTCCGGCAGACCTCATGCCGGCAAAGTACTCGCCGCCATCCAGCCCCACACCGACGATATTCCCATCTTTGCGGGTGGCACCGTCGCCAAACTCGTCGGCGAAGGATACACAGGCTATCTGATCCGTACTACCAACGATGAAATGGCTGGGTCTGGCACGACGGGCCAACGCGTTTTGAATAATGAGCGGGACACCGAAGGCGTCGCAAAAGCACTTGGCCTGCAAAAGGTTTTCAACCTCGAATATCGCAATCATCAGATGGACGAAATCTCACGCGTTGAAATGCGCGCACGCCTTGTCCATCTCATTCGTCTTCTCAAGATCGACACCATCGTTTGCTACGATCCCTGGGGAATTTACGAAGAAAATCCCGACCATTATGTGACCGCTCAAGTCGTTGAGGCCGCCTGTTGGATGGCGGGAATGGACCTCGATTATCCCGAGCAGCTCGCTGCCGGCCTGCAGCCGCACGCCGTCAAGGAAAAGTACTATTTCGCGCGCGGGCCGCAAATCGTCAATCGCGTTGTGGATATTTCTCCGTGGATCGATCACAAAGTCGAAGCCAATCTCGCCAACAAAACTCAAGGACCTTGCGGCGAAAACGGCGCTCGCCTCCGCTCCAAACTTGCCAGCCAGAAATTGCGCCTTCCGGTTCTTGGCGCCGATGACGACTCGGCTAATCGTGCGTACATCAAGAACATCGTTCTCGATTACGACTCACTCAGCCAGCGTGGCGTTCTATCCGATAGGGAGCTAGGCCGCCGCTATGGCCTCGAATGGGCCGAGGCCTTCCACTACATCGGCCCAGGCCAGTCGCAACTCGAGCGCTACATTTCCGACCATGCAGTCTCGCTCTAACCGGGCGCAAAACGCTACCCCCAATATGATTCTGATATTTGCGCAAGCGCCCTCATCGGAGATGTAGGTGCTGACGGGCGATTTGGTGTCGCCGACTTGTCGGCAAGTGAGACTCGATGAACGTTAAGAAGAGGGGGCGCGCGTTTAGGCTGGGCCGATTCACTTTGTGGCGAATGAATTCGAGCCATTCCAAGCTGACGGACTGGGGCTTAGAGCACCTCGACAGAGAACCACCACACGATCCTCGATGTCAGCGCCAGCTTCTCGCGAGTCACGTTCTTTACGCGCCATCAAGCACCTAAAGAAAGTTTGCGGCGAGCCTCCACCCGAGATGGGCCTTGAGATTTAGTGGCAAGGCTCATACCCGACCATCGTTCTCACATGGGAAGACGCTATGCGTGGAGCACCGTGGGATTACATGGAACGGTGCTAAGAAGCCTTAACCGCCTACGAGAACAGATAGGGACGCTTTGCAGGCGCCCAATTTCAGACTTTGACCGCTGGTTCGTACAGGAGCGGGAAGAACTGTCCTTCGACCTTCTCGCCGGCCGGGATTATCGGTATGCCTTGTAGTAGAGGTTCGTTGCTTGCAGACCGCACACCATCCTTCATGACATTAATGACGGTCGCACGACGCGCACGATCAGAATGGTTGGCAAACGATCCATGCACCAGGCGCGGATGATGGAACGACGCTTCGCCTTTCTTCAATTCAACCGCCACCGGATGTTGAAACTCACGTCGCTGTTCGTCGTTCAGGACTGCATTGATGGCGGTCATATCGCCTGCCAGTCCGGTGATTGGCAGATCGCGCCAGCGATGGCTGCCGGCAATGTAGTGCAAACATCCGTTCTCGCGGTTCGAGTCATCAAGACCAATCCAGCAAGTGAGGTGGGCAAGCGGTTGAGTTCGCGTCCAGTAAGAATAGTCCTGGTGCCAAGCCACGACTCCGCCGTGATGCGCAGGCTTGCAGAAGAGCTGGTCGTGCCAGAAGCGAACCGCTCCGCCCAGAAGTTGCGCCGCAGGCACCGTGAACGCGGGATGCCAGAGCACGTCG
Organism: Candidatus Limnocylindria bacterium; assembly: GCA_035490055.1. Lineage (GTDB taxonomy): Bacteria > Acidobacteriota > Terriglobia > Acidiferrales > UBA7541 > Acidiferrum. Next base: position 9,653 of record DATHIB010000198.1, read on the forward strand.
TGAAAACCAGCCGTTATCCGCCATGCACCCAGCGCATGGAACAGCACGTGATTGGGATCGCTTGATTCGTTGGAGTTATATTCGTAAAACAATTCTCGATCTTCGCCTTGCGCATCCAGCAACCGGGCCAGCTCTTGTCTGAGCACTTCTACCTGTTCGTCCGACAGAATGCGGATTCCGCTCAAGTACCCCTGCTCGCGGAAGAAATCGATCTGCTCTCCGCGGAGCTCGTACTGAGCGATAGTACGATGATTCACGTCAGGAAAGAGCGAGCCGAGTAGATGATGATGAACTGAAAGATCTTGTGCCATGTGTCCGGGTGGCCTCCACTCTCGCCTCGGCTGCCAGGAGCAGCCGAGATTCCGCGATTCTTATCGTTCAAATAACAGCGAATGTCTTAGAAAATGTGAACGATGGTTAAGAAACTATCTTGAATCGGCCACTCTCCCGGCAGACTTACCGCACCTTCCTGCTAATGGCGAGGATCCACCGGGCAAGAGCTTCTTTGTGATTTCTAAGAGCGGATCTGGAGGCTCAAGCGAAATATTCCAAATCATCGTTCCGTCGGCATGCTCGCAGGTATCTTCCAGCGTCTCCTGAAATACCTCGGGCACCGGATTTCCTTGTTTGTGCCAGGAAGTTGAGTGCGCGTATACGCCGCCGTAAATGGGAAAGCGGCCGGCTGCTGCCAGTCTGCTGTTTTCGAGAAACGACGGCAGGCCAGTCGCCTTCTCCAGGTTCACCCACCAGAGCCAAACGCCATCTACACAGGCCGCGAGCCTGTCAGCGACTTTGCGATCGAGATCATAAATAGTCGGCAAAAATAGCAACTTGGGATTGATCCTCTGTTTGGCGTTGTAAATCCGGCAGACATAGTCGCGCGTGAAAGTCTCAGAACTTACCCCTTGATCGAGATCGTCAATATTCAAGCCGCGCACATGAGGATACTCGAACGAGAGCTTTGCAAATGCTTCTGCCCATGCCACGTAATCATGCCTATACGGTTCCGATGTTCCTTCGCTGGGAGGAAGGATGACAGGCCATAGGTCGATGCCGGCCGAGTTTGCAGCGGCCGCGAACCTCTTGAAATCATCCCAATTTCTCGATGGTTCCCCGCCAACCACAACAATCTCGCATTGAAACCCGCCATGCTTGAGCAGTTCAATTGTCCCTTCCACGTCGAGGGAGTGATCGGTCTTCAACAATGGCACAGACCAGGCGCAGGGTGCGGAGCCCATTGCATGCCAGTCTCCGCCACTGGCCGTACGTGACTGGCGGTAATGGCTCGCGGTCTGCGAGTCAGCAGCAATTCCGAACATCGTCAGCCAGAAAACAGCAATTCCGAATTTCTTAATCACAGTATCCTCCGATAGCTGTTGCACAAGATCCGACGATCAATCGGCACTGCAACTTGGACGGTAGTACCGAATGCGTTGCTGATAAGGGGCGATCAACTTTTTCAAAAGATCCATCGATCCGCTGCCCAGGTTTACGCTGACGAAGGCATCCGGAGGCTTTCCCTCGCGAGCCAGGGACTCTGCCGCCTTGAGAAAGGTCGCATGCAACAGCGCCGCACCCGCTATGGTGGAAACGGCTCCCAGCGCGGCCGAAATTCCTTCAATCATTACGGCGGCATCACCGGGCGGACAGTGATTGTCCAGAATCACGTCAGCAATCTCAAAGAGTCGTTTCCCAGAAGCATGGTGAGACTTCGACTGGCGCGACTGTGCGAGATTCGTGAGCGCGATTACTGTCATCCCCGCTGATTTCATGCGTATCGCTATTTCGACAGGTAAGGCATTTCGGCCGGAATTAGAAATTACGATGCCACTATCGTTGCTCCGAAAGCTTTCGGATCTAATGAGTACATCCGCCGATTCCGCTCGTCGTTCAAATTCCGTACTCTCTAGTACACCGCACTGAAATCCCAGTTGTTGATCGAGAATTGGATTTACAGCCACCAGACCGCCAGCGCGAAAGAAAACTTCCTGGGCCAACAACGAGGAGTGTCCGGCCCCGAATATGTGGATAATTCCGCTGCTCCTCAGAGCAGTGGCTAGCAGATCTGCGGCCTGTCCAATCCGCTCTAAGCTGATTTCATCCAGGACTCTGCGAACCGCCGCGAGATAACGCTCTGAGGAATCCATTTATGCCTCGTCTCAAAACAATATTGATCGCCTAAGGATCGCATCGGCTCTGCGGCTGAATGGTGAACTCAGAACTTCATAGTCATCTGGCGCCGCAGCCGACGATGGCAAGTACCCCCAATAGCCATTGGCGTAGCAGATTGGGATTACATGCGCGCGCCTCCATAAGAATTCTCCTGTATCGGAATAGATCTCCAGCGGGAGCGCCGTAAGCGCGATAGTTCCTAAGCGCCACACCGTGACCTGAAGCTTCAACGCCACCTTGGAAAATTCCGGCATGTGTGAGAGTCGCGCGCGCACTTGAAGACCTTCTTTGTCAACTATCGCTTTTCTCGTCGATCTTGATCGCCTGACCGGGACAGTCATTTTCAGATCCGCCAACGGAAGAACGACAGTTCGAGCGCGAGCTGTTATTGGAGCAATAGTGAGCGGCTCAAAGCGCGCGGTGACAAGCTGCCGCCCGATCTGAGTCGCAAGGCGTGTCACTTCTCTGGGGGTCTGATCTCTGCGCATAAAGCGAGTGCTGATGTTCGCGGCTGCGCCGTTCGCCACCAGGGCTATCGCTGCCTTCTTTTCCAGGATTCTGCTGATTGCTCCGTGCAGATCGCCGGAAAATCTTCGGTTGTCAGCTCCCAGCACTGTTGGGTGGCAACCATATGTAGCTAATAGTGCGACTTCTTTAGGAGCGCTGAACTTGAATATAAAGAGATTTTGCCGATGTGCCCGCCTTGGCCGATTCCGATCGGTGGCCACTCCCGTTACTTCGATCTTGGCGAAGCTTCCGGTTACCCTGCGGAGTAGTATCGAAGCTTCCAAGCTGGCCTGGAGCATCGCGGTTTCCAGCTTCTTCGAATATTGGCGCTTACATGGCTCGCTACGCCCTCCTGAAAAGTTAAAAGGATGCATATCCAAAATGGGGCCAGAGTGTGTGTGCGTGGCAGCGACCACGACGGACTCCGGCCGAATCGTGAGGGCGCCAGCAAGCACCTTTCGCAGGTGCGTGGCGCAACGCGAGGAGATCAGAAGCACGTCTGCTAATATTATGACCACTCTCGTTTTACCCTGCTCGAGGAGAAGCACTCGAACATACAAGGGATCGAGCACGCCGACAGAATTTCCCTGCCGAGCGATGTAGCCGGCCATAGCATATCCAGGCTCAGGCGTGATCTCTCGCTTTGCCCATCCAGCTCGCAGCTCAGACATCGCAACCTTCCCGAAATTTCTCGAGCGCAGATTCGAAGTGGTCCGCTCTTGTTGTCTGAAGAGCCAGAAGAAATGCTCCGGCAATTGGTGGAAACGCGGGAGCCATCAATCTCGCCTGAGGGGCAACGCGGTGCAACCTGGAACGTAGCGGTTTCAGCAAGAGTGGTCCGGTATTAAACATTGATCCCTGGTACGAAATCTTTGGTTGGCGAAGTTTTAGACGAGCAGCAGCTTGTGCAGCCTGCGAAGCCAGCGCCTCGCCCCCAACACAGAAGATGTCACGCGCGACTCTATCGTGATCTTCCTGTGCGGCTGAAGTGACGATTGGGGCGAGACTTCCCAACTCCGCTGGAGTCATGGGGTGCTTATACACCGCATCGATAATCCGGTCGAAGCTACGGAGCTTGTATTTGCGCAGCAAACGCTGGACCAACACTGTACGCGGGCCGGTCCCATCGGCTGCAAGCGCGGCCCGCCTGAGAGCTTCGCGACCGACCCACTGTGCGCTACCTTCATCTCCCATCAGTGGACCCCATCCGCCGATTTTCACAATGCTTCCGTCGGAATCTTTTCCCAGCACGATCGATCCGGTCCCGCACACGATAACGACTCCGGCGTCGCCGGCCAGTGCTCCTTCGAGGGCGATAAGCGCGTCGGCTTTGACCAGAACGCGCGCGAATGGCAGGTTTCGCTTGAGGCTCTTTGCGATAGGGGCGGCACCACTCTCGTCGTAGTCGACGCCGGCACTTCCAATTACTGCGGTGCGGATCTGCGATGCTTTCGAATCTGATTTCTTCAAGGCCTGCGAGATTGCTTTCCCCAGGCTCTCCAGCGATCGAAGCTGTCCAACGGCATAGGAATTTGCAGGACCAGCAAGTCCCGTACCGAGGACCTGTCCGCTCACGCTGGCCACCGCCGCTCGCGTGCGTGTCGCGCCCGCATCGATTACCAGCACCCGGGGGAGATCTCCTGGCCGTCGAAAGCCGAGGCTAATAAGATGGTTATGTGCCATGGCGATGAAGAGCCTTAGACTCTGTATGTAATTCTTCAGCGACGGCTTCCTTCCGGGACCTACGCGAGGAGGCGATCATCATCAGCCCGATGGCAACGAAAATCCCTCCCATGAGGAGACTCAGTGAGTTGACTGCACGCGTTGCAATGAGCGGTATCACACCGATCACGATGAGGACCGTTCCCATAATTGTTATGACCAAACCGGCAATTGGGGCCGGGCTGAGTGAGGATGCCGTAGCTGTATCTGAGGCATGCCCCAAGCTAAGCGAAAAACAAAGGGCACGATCGGCCTCAGTTCCGCGCGCAGGAAAAAAGACGGCAGCGATCACCAGCACTGCCGCGGTAAGTACGGTGGGAACTACGATGCTGAGAGCCTGAAACGCGCCGACGTTCTGAGGATGGGCAACCCAACGGTAGAACAGGAAAGCGAGTCCAATCCCGATACCAGCGACAAATCCTGCGAGAGCCCCAGCGGCAGAGAGGCTTCGACTCAACAATCCTGCCAGCATCGGGAGTACCGTCGGAGGCAAAAAAAATCCAAAGGCGGCGACCATCGTGTCGAAGATGGTCCAGCGGAAATGGGTTATGGCCAGCGCAAGAGCAAGCACAATCAGGGCGAGCGCCGCCGTGAGTATGCGGCCAACCAGAACCAATTCCTTCTGATCGGCCGCCGGCCGCAGCAAACGGCGGTAGACGTCCAAAGTCAGCACCGCAGACATGACGTTGTAGCCGGACGATAGAACTGACATGGTAGCCGCGACCAAGGCGGCAACGATCAGTCCCAACATGCCAGCAGGCAGCAGGGCAGAGCTCAAATGAGCGTACACCGACTGCGTGTCCGCTATCGACGTGAGATATCCTCTCGCCAGCATTCCGGTTGCTATCCATACGGGAGGCAGGACGAGGAAGAGCAGAGTCGCCAGGCATCCGACGCGCACGGCTTCGTTATCACTGCGTGCGGAATAGAACTTCTGAATTAACGACCAGTTGCCTGCAAGAGACAGGGTGCTGAGCACGAGGAAGGCCCCGACATAGGTCCAGCTATAGGGCGGGTGCGCGGGCGCGAAGAACTGTCTCGGAACGCTTGTTGACACATGTTGCCATCCGCCCGCAGCATGAAACGTGAGCGGTAGCAGCAGCAAAATTGCCCCGGTGACCAGCACAAACTGGACGAAATCTGTCACTACGACTGCCCACAGACCACCTAGAACCGCATACACAAGGATCGTCAAGCCGACCGTGAGCATCGCTTTTACGGCGGACAATTGCAGTCCAGCGGAGACGAAGATACCGATGGCGACGATTTTGAGGCTCTCGTCGATGATCTTCAGCGGAATGCCCGACCAGACAAACAATTGCCGAATTAACGGTGAGAACCGTCGCTCGAGAAACTCGGTCGGTGTGATGATCCCCGCCCTTCGCCATCGCTTTGCCAAGAGCCACGTGGTGAGAAAAGCTGCGGGCACGGTGGTCCAGTAAAGGGTCAGTGCGACCAGGCCGTACTCATAACCAAGTCCTGCATACACCACGATCGACAGGGCGCTCACATAGGACATTACGAAAGAGACGCCGCCAATCCACCATGGTAGTTGCTTGCCGCCGGCGAAATACATTTCCGCCGATTTCATATGTCGCGAATAACGTGCGCCGACCGCGACCATTGTCGCGAAATAGGCGACCAGCACAACCGCATCAGCGCCGCGCATGGGTTTTCTGCATTGCCAGCGCGGCGGCTATCTTCTCATCTACGCCGCTCTCCAGCGATCTGTGGATGGCCTCGAGGGTGGCCGTCACCTGCCGCCCGTCCCAGGCCGTGACTTTCGGCGCAGTGTTGTCGTGAATCGCGTAAAGGAAGTCCTCAAGGCAGGATGGGAAGGCGCCACGCATGCGGCCAAAGATTTCTGAATTCAGAAAACCCTTGGGATAGGAGAACTTCTTTACGGTGCTGAGCTCGACTGACTCACACTTGCGATCCAGGTGAATGTGCCCGGCGCTGCCGATGACTTCCATGAATGAATCCGTAATACTGGGGAACGTATTGGGATAGATCCACGCGGATTCAAACGTCACAAACACTCCGGAGGCGAACCGTACCTGGGCCTGGATGATGTCATAGGTATTTTTACCCAGCGCTGCAAGAACTTCCTTCCTGCCCCAAGCGCGTGCTTCTACGGGCTCAGAATCGAGAAACCAGCGCATCAGATCAATGTCATGCGACGAGAGAAACCAGGCGGGGGTGGTGTCGGCTGCCCAGCTAATGTATTCGGTGGGCACGTAGATGGTGTCATTTTTTCGGGCGTATCCAGCCAATGGAGTTCCGATTTCGCTCGCGGCAATGCTGGCCTTTGCTTGATGATAAGCAGATAGCCAGCGATGGTTAAACGCCACCTGGATTTTCTTCCCGGCCTTGTCCGCGATCCGAATGAGCTCATCCGCCTCGGTTACGCTGGTCGTAAACGGCTTTTCGACGAGCACATCACGGCCCGATTCGAGCGCGTCTCGCGTGGGAACAAAGTGATGCTGGTCAGGAGTGGCCACCACGACAGCATCGAGGTCCGATCGTTCCAGCATCTTCCGATAATCGGTGTACCCGTTCGCGATCTGATGCCGGCGAAGAAAGTCATCGACTTTCGCCTGGTTGCGAGAGGAGGCGGCCACGACTTGCGACAGAGCGTGGGCAGAGTAAATCTTGGCGTACAAGTCGCCCATGATTCCAGTGCCAATGATGCCAATCCGAATCTTCTCCATCAGTCTCTCCAAACGTGTTGCGCCCCACCCAGGATTTAGGCCTCGTGCAGCAAACGAAGGAAATTGTGGCGGAGGATCGACGCCTTACTTTCGTCGGAAATTCGCGCCGTCAGCACACGACCCAGCACCATCGCGGCTTCCAGATAGGGCATATCGGAGCCAAAAAGCACTCGCTCATCTCCGATCTGATTCACGCAATGCTCGAGGATTGTCCGATGGCTCTGCGATCCTGAAATGTCCAGGAAAGTGTTTGGGCAGTTCCGCGCAATCTCAATCGATTGTTCATATCCACGCCAAGTCACTCCACAATGTCCCAGCAGAATCCGCGCGCCGGGAAATCGGCGAGCAATCGGGCCAAACAGCGGCGGTCCGCATGTCGGATCCGAATCCCATGTATGTACCAGAACCACAGCATGAGTCTGATGGGCGTAATCCCAAATCGGGAGATACTTTGGGCCATGCACCGGGTATTTGTGCAGGTCGGGATGAAATTTGATGAGAGGAGGCTTGTGGAAGTGAGAGAAACACTCAAGCTGTACCATCGCCTCTCCTTCCGGATTCGGATTTACCGTGATATACCCTCGGAATCGTCCGGGATACTGCCGCAACACATCTTCAACTTCCTTGTTTCCCCGCCGGCAATCGTTGTAACAGGCACGAGTAGAAGTGATGGCGAGCGATTCGATGTTCAGTAGATCCATCACGCGCACCATTTCCTGCGGACAAATCTTGTATGCCGGGAAATCGGGATGCGTGCCGATATGGCCATGACAGTCCACGACTGGAACGGGAGATCTCATGAGGGAAGTTCTCCCAGCAATCTCCGCAGATTGCTGCCCGCTATCGCCAATCGTGCTTCATCGGAAATTCGGGCAGTGGCCAGCACACCTAAGGCGGCGCCCGGCGTGTACAACGGCAGGCGACTGCCAAACACAATCCGTTCCGGTCCATGCGTCTCGACAAACGACTCGAACTGCCGGTGTGCAACGTAGCTAGTAGAATCAAAATAAAGATGCGGAAAGCGTTGGAGCAGCGGCAGCAGATAGCGGTCACTGCGATAGCCGACGTCTAGCAATAAAATCTGGAGCTTAGGAAAGTCTTTCAGGATGACCACGAGAGCATCCCAATCTAGTTCCTCGCGAGAAACCACCATCAGGATCGCCCGTTGCTGCAGATAATCGTATAGCTCTCCTGCCGACCAGGGTGCGCTGGAGAAATTGTGACGCAATGGGCTGAACCAGAGGCGCACGGCCTTCGGCTTGCGCTGTTCGAGTTCCTTCAGAATCGATGCTTCAGGAGACGCCGACCAGGCTGGAACGAAGCGAACATCCATGTCTCTTGCCAATGCTGCGTTGCCTTCAGAGATGTCGTACTCTTCGGCAGTAAAATGCGAGACTAGTGCCTGGCGTATCCCGAAGCGGTCCATTTCCGCAAGTAGAGCGGACTTCCCAAGAGCGAGCTCGCCATGAACACCCGAATGTCCTAAATGGACATTGGCGTCGATTAGGTTCCAACTCGCTGCTTCGTCAAATGCCGGCTCAAGGTTGGAAGGTGACAACGTGCTCTCCTTCAGTGAGACTGACAGTGATCGTTCCGTTGGCATAGCGTGCCGAAACCGGTTTTTCGTCAAGCAGGAACTCAGAGGGGGCCTGGGACAAAGAAAAGCTAACCGTGATGTCAGCAGGGCTGGCAATGTGAAATTCGCGCGCAGTCCCGCTCTCGTGGAGCACCAGATCAACTGGAACCGTCGAGGAAAAACCTGGCCCGCGCTCCTCGCTCATGTTCCGAGCTTGAGAGGCGAACACATCCCGCGCAGTGGCGCTGCTTGCAACCAGCAGTGCGTCTCCATCGGTAGTTGCGCTCCCTACAGACAACTTCCCCTGAGAAGTACGAAAGCTTCCATGGATTTCGTGGCTCGCAGCGCGAAGATCGAAGCCGATGCCATTATTTTCTTTTTTCCAATTCAGCGGAGAGTCGGTTGCCGGCAGCTTCACGAATCGTAGCCCCACAAGGAACGTGTAGTTCATCTCCTTTGGCGTCTCGAGCTCAAACGCCGAGCGCGGGAAAATTCGCCCGCGCTCAAAATCACTATAGGCAATTACAGGAATCGGCTCGGGCACCGCGCTCCAGCTTCCTTCCGAGGTCGAAATCAGAGCAGCTCCCTTGCTGCCGGTTATCGTGGCTTCCTCTTTGTTGACCGTAGTCTTTGTCCCCGGGGGCGCGTGTAGTAGCCAACTGTAGGTATGGGCATCAGCCGAAGATAGCCGATCCCGAATGATCAAGAGTCCTGGCTTAAAGAAGAGATATTCACGGGTGAACTGCTTCAGCGTCCCTTTGTAGGCAGGCGCCAAGTCAGCTGTGAGATAGTCAAAGTCTTCCGAGAAAAGATGACCCGTGATAGCCGGACGCACTCGAAAAGCTGTCCAGTAGCGCCCGTCATAGTCGCCCTGACTGAAAGGATTGTGGTCAACAATGACGGTGTTGTGGCCCGTAGCCTGGGTGAAGTAATCGAGATATTCTGGATCCCTGTAGTAATCGCTATAGCCAGCCTCGGCAATCAACTTTTCGCCGAATGCTGCTACTTGGAAACTTCCCTGGTCATGGTGTTCATGATTGAACCACGGACCGGCTCGCAAAGAGATTACCGTGTCATCTTCGCTCCAACCGCTGCGCAACACTGCGCTGCCTCTCAGCGGGAAGACGCGCGAAGGCGGAGGCACAGGCGGGGTCGTCGATGGTCCCGTGCAGCAGGCCAGATCCAGCAGCCCGGGAGTCGACTCTAGCGCGCGTCCGGTATTCTGCAAGCGAAATACTCCCATCAGGGTTCTGTCGTTGCCTGTTTCATAGAATGCACGAAGCGAGGGGTCATGCGTGTGTTCTGCACTCCAGGCAAAGCCTGTGAGGGCACTCAAATCGCCATCAAAGTCACCACTGTCGAGCATCAGGTCGGCTCGGATCCGAATATAGCGCTCCCACCAAAACGCCTGCAGCATCTTGTTCATACCGGGGGAATGAATTCCCAGTGATTCGAGCGCAGCCGCTCCCCATGACATGCCCTCCATTGCAAAATCCTCGTATCCGGCAGGCTCAGCCTCGCTGCCGTCACCTGGAAAAAGTCCCTTCATCAGCAGCTCATAGCTCACAAGCAACTGCGCCAGCCTAGGCGCAAAGCGTTCTTTCCAATCGGGAACATCCCCTTCGAGGGTAATGCAATCCGCAATGGCGCCTCCCACCGCATGAGCCATGTGATTGCTTGCACCAATAGGCAGGCGGTCGTTCAAGAAGTATTCGTTGATTGCCGGCTCGATAGAGTTGCGCAGAAACCCTTCCGCAATTTGTGACTTTTCCTGCGCACTGAAATGGTCCGAGATCAAGTCATAAGTCAGCGCCAGACGCTGACTGAAGATTCCGGTCTCATAATATGTGTGCAGGCCATGGCTGGCGAACCAGGGAGGGGTCCAGGTCGGCCAAGCTGAAACCTCCAGCAATATTTTCCTCGCAATATCCAGCCCCTGTTGATTTTGATTGAGAACATAGTCGAGTGCTCCAAATGACGACGCATTGCTGTAATTTTCCATCAAGGTGAAATACTGCGGGAGCCCGGTAAGGACGGAGATCGTCGAGAGGCGATCGATGTTTTCGCCTGCCGCCGGATTGAAAACGATAGCTGCCGCCAATTGCTCCGCCCTGCCGTGGATCAGAGCGCACAATGGAGTGTCGGCTTTCAACTGTGTCACGCGCTGAGCGCTCAATAGAACGCGCGGATGGGGATCAGCGCGACCGAGGACCAGGAAGCGGAAGTCTGTCCTGTCAGGTCCCGACTCCACCCTCGCCGTCCAGAGACCGGGAGACCGGTGGTTGATTGCAGGAATGATTGTGCCGATGAAACTCGATCGTAGGACCTCGCCTCCGGAACCGTCGTACAGAACCACTACCGCTGGCTGGTGTCCAGTGGCTCGGATTTGCAACGGCATTCCGGGAGCCACAACTTCATTAGCTACTAGAACCTGCATACCCGGTGACCGCGCAAAACGAGGCAACGACAAAGAGACAGGCGACACGCGCTCCGCCTGAACGTCGAAAGCGAAGATCGTAAGCTGATTGTGGGACCCCAATACGGGTTGCTCCACAAGGGCCTCGATCACGATAGCTTCAGTTTCGTCTCCACCGGCTGCGAATCCCAGCGCTCGTCCGTCGATTTGGAGCTCCTGCTCCCCCGTTGCCGAAGGCAGTGCTGCTGCGTATCGCTTTCCGGCGACCGAACTGACTGTGAAGTTTGCTTTTAGGACCCGGCCCGCCGCCTGAAGACTATATTTCAGCAGAAACACTGATGCCGGTGTGGCATGAAACAACAAAGGTCGCAACATCCCTAGTCGTAACTGGTGTTCCCCTTGGGCAATGACATCTCTCACCAGCACTGAACTTCCTGCGCGCTCGGCGGTGTAAATGGACGGATCGTAGCCAACATCCTGTGAAAGAGGAAAACTGATCCATCCGGGAAGGCCTTTGCTGAAGTCCTCATGAAAGCTCCAGTTTGCAAAGTGTGTCGTCTCAGGCAGCTTGCTGGACTGTTGAGCGAGAGCCTTCATTGCACACAACGGAATAGCGGCCGTAACCATAACCAGCAGCACGGGCGACAAGCATTTAGGTAAAAATTTTGACATGGTAACTAGTGAGGCTTAGCAAATGTGGAATCCGCATGCTCAAACGCAATGAGAGATGAAGCGTTCTGTTGCAGTTTGTGACAAGCAGTTAGGATCTCGTCCACATCGTCGCGCGTGCCTAGGAACAGGTTGTGCTCCAGCCACAAACCTTCACGGCAGAAGCGCTCGCTTTCGGGCAAGGATAAAGAGTGATAGTCCTGGGTGGCGCGCCATGTCCCACATCTACAAGGTGGCAAGCTCTCACTCCTGAATAGCGGGTTGCGGTAAAGTGGATAGGGATAAACGGGTTGCGCGGGAATACCTTCGGCGCGCAGTGCCTGGATCACGGTCTCCCGGTTGGCGCCCTGGAACACGGCAGGTTGATAGCGAAGAGAAACCAGGTAGTTCGGGTGGCGATCTACTCGCGGATCGGGCTGAGAAATCGTGAAGCCGGAGAATGAGCGCAACTGTTCGCGAAAATACGCGACGTTCTGCTCGCGCGCACGAGTTTGCTCTGTCAGCCGCCGCAATTGCTGAGATAAAATCGCCGCCTGAAAACCGGTAATGCGGTAATTTGTGCCGAGTGTGAAATGTTCGAACCAGCCGCCGCCCTTGCGTCTTCCCTGATTACAGTAACCCCAGACTTTCTCGGCAACTTCGGAAGAGTTGGTGATCACGATTCCACCTTCTCCGGAGGTGACCAACTTGAAGCCCTGGAAACTGAAGGTGGCGGCCACGCCAAAATTGCCCACCGGCAGTCCCCGCCAAATCGCGCCGTGCGCGTGCGCGGCATCTTCGATCAGCGCAATGTGATGCCGCTCCGCCAAAGACTGGAAGGCATCCATGTCAGCCGGCTGCCCACCGAAATGCACGACGATGATCGCACGCGTACGAGGGCTGATAGCGTGCTCGGCTGCTGCTGGAGAGAGGTTCAGAGTTGCAGGGTCAATATCGGCGAAGACCGGCACTCCATGACAAAGCAAAACAGATGTAGCGGTGGCGACAAATGTGATGGCGGGGACAATGACTTCGTCACCGCAGCTGATTCCCACAGCGTGTAGCGCCGACTCGAGGGCTACCGTGCCATTGGCACAGGAAACAGCATACTTCGTCCTGTGCAAGGCAGAAAAAGCAGACTCAAACTCCGCTACCTTTTCGCTGTAACCGCCCCAACTGCCATTTCGGAGCACCTCCAGGAGAGAGTTCGCCTCATCTTCCCCGAATGAGGGCCACGCGGGAAAGGGGTGGGTGCGGACGGGATTACCTCCAACCAACGCCAAGTCCATGGGATCAAACTCCCGAGCGCGCGAAACTCGCGCGTTCTGTGCTGTAACCAAGCAGCTTGGAAATCTGGCGGCAGACCGCGACCAAAGCCGCGGTCATTTCCGGGTCACGCGCGCGACGGACCCGCGAAACGGGACCTGAGATGCTCAAGGCGGCCACTCCTCTGCCATCGCCATCAAAGATCGGAGCGCCGAGACAGCGCGCTCCTTCAGAATCTTCCATGTTATCCACGGCGTATCCACGGCGCCGCACGCGCGCCAGGTCGCGCATGAATTGTGAGGCATCGCAGATGGTGTTCCGAGTGTAGCGTCGGAAGTTGTAACTCTTCAGAATTTTTTCGACTTCGTTCTTCGCAAGAGTGGAAAGCAAGGCCTTGCCCAAAGCGGTCGAATGAAGAGGGCTGCGAATGCCGGCATGAGCGGCCAGGCGAAAGGCGTGCGGGCTTTCGAGCACTCGAATGTAAAGCACTTCATCGCCGTCCAGCACTCCGAGATTGATCGTCTCCTGAAACTTGCGCACCAGTTCCACCATGAATGGTTGCGCAAGACTAGGCAAATCTGAGTGAGGCCGAGCACGCCCGGCTAGCCGCGCCATTCGGGAGGTAATCGAATAGCGTCCGTCCCCGTTCTTCCCTACGTATCCCAGCCGTTCCAGCGTGAAGAGGATGCGATAGACAGAGCTTTTAACCAGCTTGGATCGCGCCGCCAAAGTTGCCAGGGTGAGTTCGCGCTCGCCGTCGAAAGTCTCAAGCACGCGCATCATTCGTGCGATTACCTCAATGTGGTTATTGGCCGGCAATTTCCAATGATCCCGCTGAGTAGTTTGCAAGATTTGGGGCTAGGTGTAAAGCGCAATCTGCCTCAGCTCATGAATTGCGTTCTACTGCATAGAACGCCAATTTATTTCAACACAATGTGATAACGCTTGACAACTAGCAGCGCATAGCGATAAAGAATATGTCCGCCCAGGAAGTCGCGTTCTACGCAGTAGAACACATGACCCTGATGCCCAGCCGAGGAGAAAACGTCATGTCGCGATCGATCAAGCCGTCGTTTGGATTGCTGTTCTTGCTTTTAATGAGTCTGCCGCTCATCGCACAAAACGAACGAGGAAGCATTCTCGGACATGTGGAAGATGGTTCAGGAGCCACTGTTGCAGGTGCGAAAGTCACCGTTCGAAACGTGAATACTGGAATCGGAAGCACCTTCCTTACGACGTCCACTGGTGATTATGTGGTCGTGAATTTGATTCCAGGCACTTACGACGTCACGGTTGAAGTCAAAGGTTTTCAAACGGCGGCCGCAAAAGGACTCACTCTGCAGGTTGATCAGACGCTGCGTCAGAATTTCACCGTGCAAGTGGGTACGGTGGAGCAGCAGGTCACGGTCAGCACAAATGGTCAGATGCTGCAATCCGACAATTCGACCATCGGTGGGGTCATCACCGAAGAGCAAATTCAGTCGCTGCCGATCAGCGGTCGAGATTTTACGAATTTGCTGGCAACCAACGCCGGCGTGACGGCAGCGTCTGGTGGCATCCAGGCTACTCTTTTTGATCCTCACGCATTGAACACTCAATTTCAGTCTGTCAGCGTGGATGGGGCGCGGCCAGCTTCGATCAGTTACATCATCGACGGCATCACCGATACGGATCTCTTCTTTAGCCGTCCAACGAACGTTCCGCCCGCCGATACGATTCAGGAGTTTAAGCTACAGAACGGTCTGTACTCAGCTCAATACGGGTTTGGCTCCGGACAAGTCAACGTGGCCATCAAGTCGGGAACCAACCAGTTTAAAGGGGGAGCGTACGATTTCATCGAGAATTCTGCCTTCCAGCCCAAGAATCCCGTCAACACATTTTTGAAATCGCAGATTCCCAATTTTACGGGTCTTCCTAACCCTCCTCGTAAGCAGAACCAGTTCGGCTTCCAACTAGGGGGGCCAGTCTGGATGCCTGGACTGTACAACGGAAAGAACCGAACTTTCTGGTTTGGTAGCTATGAAGGAGGACGCCTCCGGGAAACCACCGCTGCGCAGCAGTTCCAGGTGCCGAGTGCACAAGAGCGGCAGGGAGATTTTTCTGATTGGCCGTTCCCGATTTATGACCCCGCCACGACGGGTTCGTTGCCATCCAGCGCGACGGATCCCACCGGCCGTGCTCAGTTTGCAGGCAACAAAATCCCCTCTGGTAGAATCAGTTCTCAAGGCCTGAGTCTTCTGAATCTGATCTATCCCTCCCCGAACATTACCTGCACTCTGCCGTGCCTGAATTTCGCCGGTAGCGCGACGCATCCTCTGAACACAAATGTGACCACAGCCCGAATTGATCATCGTCTTAATGATAGGGACCAACTCTTTTTTACCGGCAATGCCGGACGCCACAATGAAACCACCCTGTCACCCCTGCCTCTCCTCAGCACAAACGTTGTGGTCCATTCCTATCTTTTCGGATTGCAATACCAGCGAAACTTCACCAATAACTTGGTAGGTCAATTTAAGGTCGGATACACTCGCGAGAATTACAACAATGGTGCCCCTGGTGCGTTTGATTCCAGCGTGCGATCTAAGCTTGGGCTCACGAACGAACCCAATCCCCCCGGGTTCTTCGGAATTCCCATTGTCACCGTCGCATCGTCCTACAACGCTCCCGTGCAGGGAAACAATGCCAATCACGAAACTGATAACGTCTATCAGTATTCAGGAAACATTACTTGGGTGCACGGCCGGCATACATTCAATGTGGGCGCCGAGTTCCGTCGAATTCAACTCCAGAACTTTTCCGGTTTCGGCACTTTCGGCACGCTAAGTTTCAATGGAGCGTATACGTCCTCTGATCCTACGAAGGCTGGCAGCGCGCCGAGCGCCGTAAACGGCAATGCTGCTGCCGATCTGTTGCTCGGATTTCCGCGTACCGTGGCAGCTCCCAGGCCCCTGACGGCTCCTATCAATCTACGCGGCACCGACATGGGTTTTTACTTTCAGGACGACTGGAGGGTCACTCCGCGCCTTACGTTGAATCTCGGAATGCGCTATGAAGTGCCCGTGAGCTTCCATGCTCTCGATAACAGCGGCTCGGTGATAACTTTTGCCAACGGAGGTGGCATCACCTGGGCTGACAAGAACTTCGTTGACACTTACGGCACCAACGATCCCACAGCGCGCGCCATTTATTTTCAGTGTTGCACGAGCAATAAGCTGGTTTCGGGAAGGGTTAATAACTTCTTACCTCGGGTCGGCTTCGCGTTTCGCCCGTTTAGTTCAGACCGATTCGTTGTCCGCGGCGGCTACGGAATGTACGACGATCTGTACATGCGTTTCTACGATACCTCCAACTACGCCGGCAATCTCTTATATGTATTTCAGCGAAACCCGTTTTATGCAAGTACCGTTGCGTCTGGCGCGGAATCGGCTTCGCCCTTTGCTTTGAACACGCTGTTCTTGCCCCCCGTGACGATCGCTCCGAATTCACTGGACTTCACTCCGGGATGGCGGAAAGGTGGCTTTCAATCGGAATGGCCACTGAACAAGCCTCCTTACATTCAACAATGGAGCCTCGATACGCAGTACGCCGTTACACAGGATCTGCTGCTTGATATTGGTTACGTTGGTTCCCGTTCGCTGCATGAACCCATCCAGTACTTTTTTAATGACGGAACCTTGCCTTCCGCGCCGGACACGCTTTCCAACGGTGCAGTTTGTAACAGCCTCGTCGATGCTTCCCAGGCCAGTGGCACATTCTCGGGCTGCACTGCGACGGGGTCTGCGTTTCAGCCGATCGATACCAGAATTCCATTCCCAAATCTTGGGCCCAGTTCTCTGGGGACTTATGCCAACGCCAATGTGCTGTACTCCACGTACAATTCGCTGCAAGTTCGAGTAGAAGAGCGTCTCAGGTACGGACTCAATCTGCGAGCGAACTACACTTGGTCCAGGGCATTGGACATAAATTCTGAAATCGCCACCTTCTCAAACGGCAGCGGCGGAAGCAACGAGATTCAGGACACACACAACCTCGGGGGCGACTATGGTCCGGCCGACTTCGACCAGACTCACCGGGTTGTACTCTCCTATGTGTACGATTTCCCGGTGGGCAAGGGGAAACATTTTTCGCTTGGGGCAACTAATTGGATTTTAGGCAACTGGCAGACGAGCGGCATCGTTACTCTTGCCAGCGGCGTGCCGTTTAGCATCTTTTGTTGTAGCCGCGGCCAGCAGACTGACCTCACGGGTGATCCTTTCGGTGACCGCCTGCGGGCCAATCTGGCAGCCGGACAAGATCCGCATGGAACTCCGCAAACTCTGACCGACTGGTTCAATGAAGCCGCGTTTACTGCGCCTCCTTTGGGATCTTTTGGGAACACTGGGCGCAACATCCTGAGGGCGCCAATGTACCGCAGAGGGGATGTGTCGTTTCTCAAGAATTTCCCATTCGCCGAGCGCCACAACCTGCAATACCGGTTGGACATTTTCAATATCTTCTCGAGCTGGCATTCCGTACAGCGCGTGCCTCAGCACGTGTTCGCGTTCGCCAACTTCGGTGCGCTGGTTCCGCGGCCAGGAACAAGCATCACTGCTCCTTTGGGTGAAGAAAATCTTTGGACGCCGCGCATCATCCAGATGGCGCTCCGCTACACTTTCTGACACTTGCCTGCGCGATGTCGCTCGCATCGGACCGATACGTGCAGAACGAGTTTTTGAAATTGCCATTAACGCTGACCGAGAAGGTTAATGTACAAACGAGTTGGGATCAGATTCAGCTGTTTATGGCTCTGGCTCAGTGTTGCGGCTCTGGGTCAGACCGCAGCCCACCGTGCGGGCGCAGCAAGCGTCAGCGACCGGCATGCACTGGGCGCGGCGCCGT
Organism: Candidatus Limnocylindria bacterium; assembly: GCA_035490055.1. Lineage (GTDB taxonomy): Bacteria > Acidobacteriota > Terriglobia > Acidiferrales > UBA7541 > Acidiferrum. The sequence goes on from DATHIB010000198.1 coordinate 27,552, forward strand.
GTGCATGGTCAGAACCGGTACGTAAGCCCGACCAGACCCTCGACGTATCAAGGACGATGGAACTTTTGAAGCGGGACAGCTTCAGATGTCATGCGATGCCCATCACCACTGCTCCGCCTTACACCTGGGCTGAATTCCAGGCACTCGTTGCAGCTGCCGATGCGGTCGGTATCGATGAATGGCCAGTTCTCATTCCTCCCACCGAAGGTAGTTCGGCGCCGTACAAACACAACTTCGTTGCCTGGGTGGAAGAGCTAGCAATGCTTTCTTTGCGCTACCCACATCTACGCGGTGCCAATATCGATGACCTTGACCAAGGAGAAAATGGGAAGCTTTTTTCTCGCGATTACATTTGCCGCATCTTTAAAGCGAAGCAGGCAATCAACCCCAAACTATTGTTCGTACCCACGATTTACAGCTTGGATCGAGCTTTCGCTGACCGCATGAGCGGGTGCGTGGATGGCGTCTGGTTATGGTGGAGCAAGCTGGATACGGTCACCGGGCTAGCGTCGTCGCTGCAGCAGGCCAAAACTGCCGCTGCTGGTCGCTTTCCTGTCTATGGCGGGGTATATGCCCACTGGACGTCTTGGCACAAGCAGGGTCCTCCGGCAGCGCCGATTTTCGAGCAGACATTGCAGCAGACGTGTGAGTTGGCCGACGGTGCCATCATATGGAAGATCTCACTGGAACCTCCGGATCCGCTGCTTCAAATCGCCCGAAGCCTCACCCGCGAGGGCACTTCTTCTGTAGGTGGGCGATGCGGCGATGCTCGGGCTAAAGCCGCGGAGAAGTCGCAATGACGCGGCGCGATTGGCTCCGTTACGTGGGTTCCAGCCTCGCGGCTCGGCCGTTTTTGCCAAAGAACAGGATCTACCTGATTGGCCAAAGAGATCGAGAGAAAGACGGAGAGGGCAACACCATGTCGTCGAAGCCATCTGGAACAGCTCTGCTTTCGACGCGCGGCAGATTTCTTCACTGGTCACCTGAGGAAGAGCGCTATTGGTTTTTCGATGCGAAGGATGGGCTTGACCGTTTCCGTAAACTTGCGGCAACTCGTCGCGATGTCTGCGGCTTCATCGAGTTGACTCGCTCCGGCACCGGCCTACCTGTCTATGGATTCCGCATGGGAACTGGTCCGAAACAAATTGCGATTATGTCAGGCATGCACGGAGATGAACCTACTGGGCCACGCGGCCTGCTGGCATATCTCGATGCCTTGTTAAACGGCACAAAGCCATTTGACACTCAGCTTGACTCTTCCCGCGTCTTAGAAAAGGTCACGTTGCACGTATTTCCCCTGGTCAATCCTGGGGGAGCCCAGCGTTTCTCCGAACACTTTCCCGACTCCTGGCATGGAACATGGATCCCAGAATGGACCTCAGAGAACAAAGAAAGATTTTTCGCGGAAGCCAACGAGCCGAATCATTTTTTCTACGGAACCTACGTGAAGAAGCCGCCTATGCGCTTTACGCCAGAGCAGATTGCAGAATGGGAATCCACGGGAAATCTTCTTGGCTCCAGCCTCACCGACGACGGCCTGGACATGTGGTTCGATTGGGGTGACACTCATGGTCCGCAAACACGAGCATTGAAGGAAATACTAGAACGGGTGCGTCCCGCGGTCTTTGCCGATTTTCACAATTTCATGTATCCCACAGAGGTGTTTGCACCCACGGTGTACTCGACGGGAGTTCTGGCGCAACTGGAAACGGAACTTGCCGTAGCCCTGCAGCATGCATGGACGGCACAGAAGCTTCAGTTCCACGATCGTCCACCACGTCCATATGCCAAACCTGCGGAAAGATACTACGAAGACTATTGGGTCCACCAGCTTGGCGCACGGGTTTTGATCGTGGAGTTCAATGGGGGCATGCTGGCGACTGAGGGCGCTGAATACGAAGCGGTTCCCGCACAGCGCGCTCTCACGCGTCGTGAATCGTTGGCATCAGCCTTTTTTGCAGCTCATGCTTTTGTGAATCGAGCGATGGAGTTGCCGCTATGACAAGGGAGATGCCGGCTTATATCAGGCGTCTCAATCGGGATCGTGACCTCCAACTTATTTCGCCTGCGGAAAGCGTCAGCCAGGCATGAGGACTCTCGATTGGGCGGTAGTTGGACTGTATTCCCTGTGCGCATTGCTCATAGGGATCTACTTTACCCGCCGGGCCAGCCGTGGAATTGAAGGTTACTTCATGGCCGGTCGTTCATTGCCCTGGTGGGCTATCGGTTTTTCGGCAGTCGCCACGTTTACGTCCGCGGGATCGGCCTCAGCTTTCACCATGCTGACCTTCTCTGACGGGCTCCTCGGAAATTGGTGGTGGTGGATTCCGTGGGTGATCTGGATGCCGCTAGTGGCAGTGCTCTGGTCGAAGTTCTGGCGGCGACTCAAGATCGTTTCTACCGCTGAATTTGTTCAAGTGCGTTACGGAGGCCGTGCTGCAAGCGTGTTCCGTTCGATCGCCGCCATCTATTTCAGCTTTGGCTGGGCGGTCCTGCTCATGGCGTACGTTACCGGATGGCTTACCCACTCGGTCGGACCCATTCTCGGCTGGAGCAACGGTACGGTGATAGCTTTCGCTGCGAGTCTCACTTTGGTCTACACCGTCCTGGGCGGACTGCTAGGCGCCGTTTATTCCGAAATATTTCAGTTTGTCCTTTTCATCCTTGCCAATCTCATCTTTATTCCGTTTCTGATCCACCGTATGGGAGGCCTTTCCGCAGTCTATTCGGCTGTGGCCCAGAACGCTGGAACATCATTCTTCGACGCCATTCCCCCGGGTGGTGAGTTCAGCAAACTGACGATCTTGGCCTTGGTACTGCAAGGTTTGTTCTTCGCTGCTTCTCCCGCTGGCGGCGAAGGCTTCACAGCGCAGAAGTTTATGGCGGCGCGCAACGAGTTCCACGCCCAGGTTGGACAGCTCTTCAATGCTCTCCTGTCGCTGGTCGTGCGCGTAATCCCGTTCTTCTTTCTTGGATTGATTGCCGCTGCGGCTTTCCCTCGTCATTCCGTCGCCGGCGAGCAAGTATGGGGCGAGCTGGTGCGGAGATACAGCTTTCCAGGGCTGACCGGATTGCTAGTAGCGGGGGAATTGGCTTCGTATCAGTCGGCCATCAGCACGGAGATGAATTGGGGAGCTTCCTATCTAATCAATGACCTCTACAAACGGCTGATCAAAAAAGAAGCTAGCGACCGTCACTATGCATGGGCCGGCAGGATTGCGACGCTCTTGCTGCTCACCCTCGCCGTGTTTGTCGGCTACGTGCTTGTGCACGAAATGATGTCCTGGTTTCTCTTCATCAACAATGTGATGATCGCCTTCATTCTTCCGCTCGCATGGCTGCGGTTTTTCTGGTGGCGGCTGAACATCTGGGGAGAGATCGCTGCTCTGGTGATCGGTCTTCCCATGAGCTACATCATCTGGTTTCCACTGGGCTATGCCAGTCGCCCTTTCTGGCAGGGCTTTCTCATGATCTTTGGCGCGGGATGGATTGTAATCATTGCGGTAACCATGCTGACGCCGCCGGAAAAGAAAGAGGTCCTGGAGAATTTTTACCGGCTTTGTCGGCCGCCAGGTCTGTGGGGAGAGATCACGCGTGTTCTTCCCGACGTGGAGCGGCAAGCTGCTCGCGTCGAGCTGCGCCGAGACATTTACGAATGTGCATTGGGAATTATCTTTTGCGCAACCAGCACGGCGGCCACTGCCGAATTCTTTGGCAGGCACTGGCGAGGCGCCATCGTGAATATGGCTATAGCAGGTGCGAGCTTTTTCATTTTCCTACGCAGGTGGAAACGGCGTGGCGTCTTCGGAGCCCTCCGCGGATCGGCAGTTTCACAGGAGGATGCAGCGCCTGTCGCGCCATAAAGTAGCGATGAAATTGCTGAATTACTACCCGCAATGGCAAACGACTGCGCACCTTGGGACCATCGTTGCGGAGAAAATATTGGATCTCACAAAAGCTTTTCCGGCAGATTCGCGGTTCAGCTCGGTCTCCGCTCTGCTGCGCGCCGGAAGGGATTCGATGCTCCGCGCCCAACGGCACGTCAACGAGGATGCCAGTTGGATCAAGACGGGTCCCATGATCGATGAAATCCGATATGGGCCACCGGTGGACGAGCGGTGCCGAATCTTTTGTGTCGGCCTCAATTATGCAGACCATGCAGCCGAGAATAAGTTGCCTCCGCCTGAATCCCCCATTTTCTTCTCGAAATTGGCGTCGGTTGCGATCGGCAATAAGGAACAGATTCCTTTGCCGGTAATAAGCCAGCAAGTGGACTACGAAGCAGAGTTCGCGTTCGTGATCGGATCCCGCACTAAGCGAGTGTCAGTTGAGGATGCTTGGCGCCACATAGCGGGCTTCACCATTATGAATGACGTGAGCGCGCGAGATTTGCAGTTCCAAGATAAACAGTGGTTTCGCGGAAAGAACTGCGACGGCTTTGCTCCGCTCGGTCCATGGCTGGTTACGACCGATGAAGTCTCCAATCCCGATAATCTCGCAATCACACTGCGGCTCAATGGCGAAGTCCGTCAGAGCTCAAATACCGGACAATTGTTTTTCAAACCGGCACAGTTGCTTTCGTTCTTGTCGCAGACGCTCACGCTGGAAGCCGGTGATGTCATTAGTACCGGCACCCCAGGAGGTATCGGCTACTACGCTGACCCGAAGGTTTTCCTGAAAGACGGCGATGTAGTGGAGGTTGAAGTGGATGGCCTTGGCGTATTACGTAACACAGTGATCCAGGAAACGGATCTGGAACCGTTCTCCAGCGAGGATAGTTCGAGATGAGCGGGTTGCTCCGCACAGTGGCGATCATAGCGATACTAGCTGGCCTGTCCGTCGCGACTGCGCAACTTGCCCAAGTGTGGCAGACCCGACCTCCTGAACATCTTTCTCTGAAATCGCCACTAAACGACACAAGTCTGGCTGAGGGCAAAAGCACAACTAATCTGACAATGTCCAAGCGGAGCAGGGGCACGTCGTGAACTATGTTTTGGAAGTGATTGTCTGTTCCGTCCAAGACGCGCTTCAGGCTGAGCGCGGTGGCGCTACTCGTCTGGAAATTATTCGCGATCCTGCGAGGGGTGGCCTCACGCCTTCTGTGAAGCTGGTTGAGGAGATCCTGGACGCGGTGCGCATACCCGCGCGAGTCATCTTGCGAGAAAAAGACGACTACCAAATCACGGAAAACACTGAGCTCGACCAACTCTGCTCGCGGGCCCTCGAAATGGCACGCCTGCCATTGGATGGATTGGTGCTGGGATTCACTCATCAAGGCAAAGTTGATCTGCATTCCACGACTCCCATTCTCGGCTGCGTGCCCGGGCTGCACGCAACGTTTCACCATGCATTCGAAACAATCCTGCATCCGCTGCACGCGATCTCGGAGCTGAAGACGGTGTCTCGTATCGATCGCATTCTTACGCATGGCGGAGACGGGGACTGGCGTGAGCGAGTACGTCGCCTGGAGGTATATCGGAAGAGAGCCCATCCGCAGATCCAGATTCTTGCCGGAGGAGGGCTCAACCTTGAGCACGTGAATTCAATTCGCCAACAGACACGGGTTCGGGAGTTTCATCTCGGCAAAGCGGTGCGCCTACGGGAAAGCCCGCTTGGCAGCGTTGTTGAACTAAAGGTTAAAGAGTTCGCAGCGCTCTTGCGAAGGAACGACGTGCATCAATCGTGACCCGTTCGCGTAGAGGAAATTACTAACAGGAAGAAATTGTTGTGGATTTTTCAGAGCCAACTTTAACTGATGTTCAACCGCCACGACTCCGGCGCAGCCTGAGCCTATGGAATCTCCTGATCTATGGGATCGTTCTGATTCAGCCGACAGCCCCGATGCCAGTATTCGGCATTGTGAACAACGAAGCCCGCGGGCATGTCGTCACCACACTTTTGATCGGCATGGTGGCTATGTCATTCACGGCGATCAGTTATGGACGGATGGCCAGCGCCTACCCAAGCGCGGGCTCCGCCTACACCTACGCCAGCCGTGAGCTCCGTCCCATAATGGGATATATCACCGGGTGGGGAATGTTGATGGAATACATCTTCAGTCCCCTGATCTGCGTGATCTGGTGCAGTAAGGCAGCTCAGAACATAGTTCCGGCGCTACCATATTGGGGAGCGGCCGCATTCTTTGCGCTCCTCTTCACGGTTCTCAACCTTCGCGGCATCCGCACCTCGGCGAGGATCAATGAAGGAATGGCAGCGGCGATGACTGTGGTCAT
>DATHIB010000199.1:0-43816 GCA_035490055.1 Candidatus Limnocylindria bacterium
GATTCACAGGCTAAAACCCCTGGAGGACTGAAGCTACTTTTGTGAAAATCAAACGACTGATGCAAACATTTTCAAGAGAAATGCTGGATTTTCGGCCACTTTTGAACGAAAACAACTAAATTCACGACGGATTCAAGTATTCAGGGCCTTATATCCCCGGCCTAAAACGCCGAGGCTTTACGGCCCGCTCGGTAAGAAAGGAGAGAATGTCGTGGCGTCGGCCGCGCTGATCGAATCGGTAAAAGTGTTGCGATCTGATCCGTTGGGTCGAAAAGGGCTATTTCTTTTTTATAGAGAGCCGGAGGGCGTAAATCAAGGATCCAAAAGAGAGCTGTCAGTATTGCGAAACGATTTCCCCAGCTTCGGTCCCAGTCCCGACTTACACTGGAGGCAAAGTCGGCCGCCCACCAGTGATAAGCCGCGAGGTTTGCTGACCACAGCATTGCAACGAACAAGAGAAGCGCAACCATCCAGAGAATGAACTTTTTCGCGCCATGCCGCAAAATTAGGATCCTTTCGGCTATTCGCGGATGACGGAAACCTTGGCGTCAGGAACTTCCAGCCGCATCAAGCGGTGACTGGCGTCGAGCAAGAGAAGAATCTCGAGGTCGGAGGTGGTGACTTTCAGGCCTTCGTAGGTCTTGCCGTCGGCACTTGCGGATCCGGTGGATTGCACGGTGATCGTGCCGGGCGTCAATTCCTGGGGGATGATCACCGGAAAAGTTTGCACTCCGCGCTTGGACCAGTCATAGATGCGCGCGAGGACAGCGTACTGATGGTAGAGATTGTTGTCCAGAACGGCGATGAGCGGGGAATTGAATGTGAGGTCCTGTTGGAAGGGGCGGGCGCCTTGCATCTCCAGCGTGATACTGGCGACGCCGTTGGCGAAGAGGACGTGGGCGCCGTTCGTTTTTTCCGCCTGGGCGCTCCAGTCATAACTGATGGGCGCGCCATCGCCTTGCAGCGTCAGTGAGCCGGAGACTTTGCTGGCGGCACCCTCGGGCGGCTTGATCTCCGCGGTGCCCTTGGCGAGCCAACCGCCGCCAGACGGAGCGATTTCAAATTCCTCGTGGCCGACGGTTTGTCCCCCGAGTTTGATGGTGAGCTTGCCCTTATCCTGAGCGAAGACAACCGGGCCGGACGCTTCCGCAGCCTTCTTCTGAGCCGCGAGAGACAACGCGGCACACGCCACGATTCCAAGAGTCAGTGCAACCGATGCTGTTCTGAATTTCACGGTGCTTGTTACCCCCGCGTCCATTCTCTCTCAGGGAAGGGGTTTCTCAACCACCAGATACGCGGCGTTTCCACCAGATGCAACAATGCCGCGGCGCAGAATTTCCGCGACAACCTGGGTTGGTTCGCCGGAGCTCTCCACGCGGTAATCGGCAAGTTGATAGGAAGGGAGACGCTGGGTGTAGAGCGCGCTAAAGCTGGCTTCGTCACGGAAGAGCGGCCGGCCGGTCATGGTCATGCATCGCGAAAGGAGAACTTCGATGGGCGAGTCCAGCCACAAAACCGGAACGCCGGCAGAGCGGAGAAAATCGGGGCAACCCGGTTGCGCGTAGGTGCCGCCGCCAAGGGCGAGAACGGTGCTTTCTTTCAGCTCGGCGGCGCGGCCAAGGGCGGCACGGAGTTGATCCGCTTCGATCTGACGAAAAGCCAGTTCACCGAGTCGATCGAAAATTTGCGGAATCGGGAGGCCCGCAGACGCTTCGATGCGCTCATCGAGATCGACAAAGCGCCAGGCAAGTTGCCGGGCTAAGAGCGTGCCAATGGTGGTTTTGCCGGAACCCATAAAACCGGCCAGGCACAGAATGGGGACGCGAGGTTGCGGCCCGCGCAAAGGAGGTGTAGTTGTCACGCGATCGCGGCGCGAAAAACTAGTCGCGCTTCAGAATGCGAATTGTACCACTGTAGGAGGAGAGTTCGACTTTCGCGAGGCCCTGTCCGACGGTGCCGAAGAGCCCCTTGGTGAACTTCGATGCCAGGTGTTTGACGCCGTGGGAATCCGGCTTCAGGTATGCGGCTGCTTGATTGTCGACCGTGCCGATGGCAGTTTGCGCCTTCAAGTCAAAGGAATCGTTGCCCGAAAAGCGAACTTCGACGAGGCCCTTGCCGCTCTTCATGGTATAGAGGCCGGTGCGGACAAAATCCCCGTCAAAGAGAATATTTCCCGAAGTGGTGAAGAGACTGACGTTGGTAAGCGCCGGCTGCAGAACCTGCGCGCCGCCGCTGATGGACTTGAAATCCAGTTTGCCGGCGCACTGCGTGCAGACAAGCGAACCTTCGGTGGTCCGGACAATAATGTAGCCGGAGACTTCCTTCAGGTGCACATCGCCGGCGACGCTTTCCAGGGTCATGTCGCCCATGACCTGCTCGACGTAAATTAGCCCCGTCTCCGTCTTGAGCTGCAATTCCGTTTCTTCGGGCACGGTAAGCTGCAGACTGGCTTCCAACTCCCGGGGCTGCGCCGAGGCGTCCAGAATGTTGGCGGTGACGTCGATGCGGTCACCCGCTTGCTCCATCTCAAAACCAATCTTGCCGGAAGTTTGGCTGGCCACGACGTCAACTTCGGCGTTTTTCCAGGACTTGACTTCGATGCGGCCATTGGCGACGTTGTGGATCACGACCACAGGGCGGTTGTTGACCGCGAAATGCTTTTCGAGATGCTGCGCTGCAGCCGTGGCGGGCAGACTCGAGCAGAGAAAAGCGGCGGCGCCGAGTACCGGCAGCAAGCTGCGTTTCACATCCAAACGCAAAGAGGCCAACCCCAGCATTCCAGTTCCCATGTTAGTGGACACTCCCTCCGCGATCCATCATCGCGGACAGTAATTCGGCTTTTTGCTGATAAGCGTTGGACAGATATTCACGCGCCAGGTCGTCCTGCGGCGCAGAGCGCACACGGCGCTCGCAGTCGGCAATAAAATCATCGACTTGCTGCAGGTTCTGCCGGAAAGAGGTGTCCACCGCAGAAGTGCTGGCAAGCTGCATGTTTCTGAGATCGATTTCCTGCTCATTCAGCACTTTGGCAGTTTGGGCGAAGGGGATTTGCCAAACGGGCCCGGCAACACTGGCATTAGTTTCCAAGGGGGCCTCCGGAGGTTGACGCAATTGCAGGGCCCCAGCGGCGAAGATCAGCAGGCCCACAGCTGCAGTCGCCAGCGCGCGGCTACGAAACAGATCGTTGAAGCCATGCCACCAGAACGAGCGCTCGCCGTGAGCAGGCACGACGGGCGTCTTGATAATTCCTTCGAGTTCAAGTTGAGCCTGGAGGGAAAGCCACACGCGAGCGGGTGGTTCGACTTCGGCGGGCAATTCCTTCGCGACAGAAACAATCGCCGCGAGATCGCCAACAAATCCCTGGCAATGGCTGCAAGAGGCCACATGTGCCCTTGCTGCTTCCGGCAGCGGCGCCAGACCTTCCTGCTCCACTACGATTTCCACGTCCTTACACAACATGATCCTGCACTCCGCAGGAGCTGGCGCTGGAGGCCTGCCCCGTTCGACTTCTCTCAAATCGTTGCGGCGCAAATCTCCGATGTTCCGCCGTGAAGTCGCTCACACACCCTGAATTGCACTCATTGTAACTCAATCGTCATGCGCCGTATGGGTTTTTGCCGCATGGCGCTCCCGCCGCGCCTGCTGGCGTACTTCTTCCTGGAGCAGGTCCCGCAGCCGAGTACGCGCTTTATGCAATTGCGACTTCGAATTTCCCACCGAGCATCCCATGATGTCCGCGATCTCGTTGTGCTCGTAGCCCTGGACGTCATGAAGCACAAACACCGTCCGATAGCCCGGCGGCAACTTTTCAACCGAACGTTCTAGATTGACCCGGTCCACGGCACCGCTCAAGCGCAAATCCAGCGCGCCGATGTCTTTCCTGGGGCCGCCCGTTTCATCGTCGGGATCCGTCGTTTCTTCGAGCGAAGCCACCGGGAGCGACTTTTTACGCAGCCGCATCAGCACCACATTGACCGTCATCCGGTGCAACCAGGTCGAAAAGGCCGACTCTCCACGGAAGGTCCCAATCTTACGGAAGAGTTGCAGAAAAGCTTCCTGCATCAGGTCTTCCGCATCGGGTGGGTTATTCACCATGCGCAGGCACAAGGCATAGACGCGACGGCCATGCAAGTGGTACAGAAATTCAAAAGCCGCAGCATCCCCGGCCTGGGCCAGGCGGATGGCCTCCGCTTCAGTCACCGGTTTGGTGAACTGCCGAGAGGTCGACGCATCGGGATCGCTTGGTCGGTTTCTGGCCAACGGTCCAATAGCGGCGCATCCACCACTTCGGATGCGCCGAATACCCCCTTGAGTTGTCCTGGCACAAGCCCGCATGCCTTAAACAGACACCCCCGAAGGGGCGCTTATTCTCCGGGAAGGTTTCCCCGGAGCCCTGCGGGCGCGCAGGCTTGATCATTCTCCCGCGATCGAGGTCATTCGTCTATGGCGGATCACAGGCTGGCGGGAAGGGATGTGGACTTCCTGGAGCTGAGATTGCTCGCGAACGGCATTTTGGAAAGCAACAAGCTGGCTCTCGGGTGAAGGAATTGCAGCCTTTGGGAAAGCAGCACGTGGTCGAGCAGGCTGCTCATGCGTGCCGACCGCTGACCTCTTTGCCCCTGAAAATTCGCGGGATCGAGAGGCGCAGCGTTGGGGATGGTTCCCTTATGCTTGGCGTGTTCGGACAAAGCACGAAGCAAGCCAGCGAGCGTCTGGGTCAGCACCTTGCAGAGACCCGAGGTTATGCCTACAGCTTGCAGGGACTTACCGGAGTGTCCCAGCTGCCACAGTTCGATAGCCTCATCGAGTGACACGCTCAACATGGCGCAGCTGGATTCGGGTTGGCGGACCTCCTTGTGGAAAACCTGTGCTTTTTCATCAGGGAACCACTCGCGCCAATCGTCTCTGACACACTTACCGCGGGATGGGGGACGATTGCAGTCTGTCACGGAGCTCTCCGTTGTGAAGAGGATGGGGAGCGTAGCAAAAACGCGGCAAAGGTGCAGGCATTTGTCCTACCAAGCAGCGGGTGTTGGCTCTAGTATCGCAAGGCAAGGAATATCCCATTTCTTGCTCAATCCGTGCGCGCGCCGCTATACTCGGACGCCATTGCCTTCGAAAGGATTTCGACTTGCAATTCGAGCCGCGCGACCAACTTGAACAGCGCCAGAAGAAACTTGCACAGATCCAGGCGCTGGGGCACGATCCGTATCCACGGGAATTCCGCTGGACGGATACACCCGCTGCACTGGTAGACAAGTACAGTCAGACCCCTGGCGTGGAATTGCAGGCAACCAAGAGCGAGGTGCGGGTCGCTGGCCGCATCGTGTCCCTCCGGCTTATGGGGAAAGCGGGTTTTGCACACCTGCAAGGGGCGGGCAAGCGCATTCAGATCTATGTAAAGAAAGACGTTGTCGGCGAACAGGGATTCCAACTGTTTCATCTGCTGGACCTGGGAGATTCGATTGGCGTGCGCGGGCACCTGTTTCGAACGAAGACCAATGAGTTGTCCATTTGGGTCGAGGAGATTTTCTTTCTTTCGAAAGCGCTGCTGCCGCTGCCGGAGAAATGGCATGGCCTGACGGACATCGAGCTGCGCTATCGCCAGCGGTATTTGGATCTGATCGCCAATGAAAAGTCACGCGAGGTGTTCGTGACACGGGCGCGAATCATCCAGGAATTGCGCCGGTTCTTTGATGCGCGAGGGTACATCGAAGTCGAAACGCCGATGATGCATCCCATCGCCGGGGGCGCCGCCGCGCGGCCGTTCACGACGCACCACAACACGCTGGACATTGATCTGTATCTGCGGATCGCGCCGGAGCTGTATCTAAAGAGGTTGACGGTCGGGGGATTCGACCGCGTCTATGAGATCAACCGCAATTTTCGCAATGAAGGCATATCCACACAGCACAATCCCGAATTCACGATGCTGGAATTCTACGAGGCCTACAGTAATTATCGCGATTTGATGGACATGAACGAACAGCTGTTCGCGCTGCTGGCAAAGAACATTACCGGCTCAACCACGGTGAAGTACGGTGGCGCCGAGCTTGATTTTTCGAAGATGCAACGGCTCTCCATGCGCGAGGCGATCGTCAAGTATTGGCCGGCGGCGGCGGGTGAGGCGCCTATATGCGAAAGATTAGCCTCGCCGGGCGGCGCTCAGGAAGCCACAAATCGCTATAACCTGTGGGCGAAGGGCGCCGGCGCGCCTTACGTGGCGGCCAAAGGGACGTTGACAGATGGCGAATGGACCGGACTCCTTTTCGAAGCCATGGCCGAAGATAAACTTGTCCAGCCCACGATCCTTTACGACTTTCCGACGGAAATCTCGCCGCTTTCGAAACAAAAGCCGGAGGATCCATCACTGACGGAACGATTCGAAATATACGTTGCGGGGATGGAAGTGGCGAACGGCTTCTCCGAGTTGAACGACCCTGCCGAGCAGGAGCGGCGCTTTCTTGCACAGATGGCCCAAGGCGGAGAAGAAGTCCCGAAACAGCTCGACGCGGATTACATCCGCGCTCTGTGCCACGGCATGCCCCCGACGGCCGGCGAAGGCATTGGCATCGACCGCCTGACGATGCTGCTGACGGACTCGCCTTCGATCCGTGACGTGATCCTTTTTCCATTGCTGCGCCCGGAAGGCGGCGAATCATCTTCCGAAGCGCACCGTGCCTAACGTATTCTTCCAACTAGCATGCGATTCGAATGGTTCGTGGCGCAGCGGTACCTGAGGTCGCCGTACCGTCCGGCGGTCCTGCGGCTGGTCACGCTGTTTTCCACGATCGGCGTGGCGGCGGGCGTGGCGACGCTAGTGATCGCGCTCTCGATGAACACGGGTTTCCGCGAGACGCTGCAAGACCGGCTGCTCGGCGTGACAGCCCATGTCTCTCTTACGCGACCGGGCACCGGGGGAATCAAGAACTACGAGGAAATGGCCGCAAAACTCGCCGAGGCAACCGGTGCGCGTTCCGTCACGCCGGCGGTCTACCAGACGGTGCTGCTTTCCTTCGCTGGGCGAGCGCGAGGCGTGGTCACGAAAGGCATCGACCCCGAGCGGGAGCGAAAAAGCGACGAAGCGCTGCAGCGCATCGCCGCCGGAAGCCTGGACTTTTCTCCGGACGCTGATGGGATTGACGCGCTGCTCATTGGAAAACAGCTTGCGGAGGAGTGGAAGATCTCTCCGGGCGATTACGTGACGCTCACAAGTCCGCAGGGACGATTGACGCCCTACGGATTGATGCCGCGGACACGGCGGTTTCGTGTTACCGGTGTTTTCGATTCCGGCTTTTACGACTACGACGAGAACTGGTGTTTCATGACACTGGCCGCAGCGCAGGGGCTTTCCGGCGCGGGTGACGTCGTCAACGTCCTGGAGTTCCGGCTGAATCAGCCGGAACGCGCGGGCGGAATTGCGGAACAGGTCCGGCAAGCCGCCGGACCGGGATTTTCAGCGACGACATGGATGGAAGAAAATCGCGCGCTGTTCCGTGCGCTGCGACTGGAAAAGCTGGTCACGGCGATCTTCATCGGACTGATCACTTTCGTCGCCGGTCTCAATATTCTGGTGGTTCTTTCCATGACGGTCATCGACAAAGCGCGCGACATCGCCGTGCTGAGGTCCATGGGCGCGCGCCGCGAGCAGATTCGCACGATTTTTCTTTGGCAGGGAATCAGCATCGGAGCCACGGGCACACTCATTGGCCTGTTCATCGGCTATGCGTTCTCGTTTGTGGCGGGCAGTTACCATCTGATTCCTCTCGATCCGCAGGTGTACGCGGTACCTTATGTGCCTTTTCATTCGAATGTTTTCGATGGCGTGTGGATCACCACCGTGGCGATGGGGATCTCCATCGCGGCAACGATTTTGCCGGCTCGCGCTGCCGTGCGGCTCCTGCCGGTGGAAATCCTCCGGTATGAATGAAGAGCGGGAAGCCGGCACGCAGGAATGATACTCCGAACTCAATTTGGCGCGAGATTTGCTCCTAGCAGGGCGGAGAGGCAGGTGGGTGAGACCGGGGCGCATCCCTCGACCCTCGGTCGGGGCAAATACGCGCCGCAAGCTATTGAAAACAGAAAGATTATAGGTGTTTCAGTTTGAGGCAGAATTGCCCTCTTTTCGGCAGGCAAAGGACTGGTGAAAAGAGGAAACACTTTGGGTTAATGGAAGCACAGGTTGCTCACATTCATCACGGCACGGGGATTGCAGCGGAAGCATCTAACTATGAACAGGAAGGGCGCGAGAAGAGGCCAAAGGGACTAAGAACATAGTGATCCAGCAGGCACAATTCGCGAGCGGGGTGGCGCCAGAAGATCCGCGCAACGCGGTAGTTGTGCTGGAATCGCGCGGTCTGAAGAAGACGTATGGCAGCGGGGAGAAGAGCATTTGCGTTCTGGCGGATGCAAACTTGAGTTTGCGGCAAGGAGAGATGGTGGCGATCGTCGCGCCGTCCGGAGCCGGCAAAAGTACTTTGCTGCACCTGCTGGCCGCGCTAGACACGCCAACGAGCGGTACAGTATACTTCGCAAAGAAAGCCATTGAATCGATTGATGACGCGGCGCTGGCGGATTTTCGGAATCGTGCCATCGGATTTTTGTGGCAACGCCATCAGTTACTGCCGGATTTTACGGCTGCGGAAAACGTAGCCATGCCGCTGCTGGTGCGCGGCGAAGATTTTGCTTCCGCGCTGGGGATGGCGCGGAAGTGGCTCGCGGAGGTTGGCTTGGAAAATCGGGCCGATCACCGCGCAGGGGAACTCTCCGGAGGGGAACAGCAGCGCGTCGCGATCGCCCGGGCGCTCGTCACTGGGCCGAGCGTGCTGCTGGCAGATGAACCTACCGGAGATCTGGACGAGCAGAATGCTTTGGCTGTGTTCGAGTTGCTGGAAAGGCTGCACCGCACGCACAAGTTGACGTCGCTAATCGCGACGCACAACCTGACGCTCGCCGCGCGGTGTGACCGGATACTTGCGCTGGAGCATGGCGTTCTGCGAACTCGCGAGGCTGCGGCCTCCGCGAGCGGGACCCTAGGGGGAGAAGCGAGCTAACGTGTTCGAACGTTATACAGAGAAAGCGCGACGCGTCATATTTTTTGCGAGGTACGAAGCCAGCCAGTATGGCAGCCCGTACATCGAGACGGAGCATCTGCTGCTCGGCTTGATGCGCGAGGACAAAGCGCTGGCCAACCGTTTCCTGCGCCAGCAAGGCTCGATCGAATCGATACGCAAGGAGATCGAAGCCCGCATCACCATCCGCGAGCGCATCTCCACTTCCGTCGAAGTGCCGCTGAGCGCGGAGTGCAAGCGCATCCTAAACATGGCGGCGGAAGAAGCGGAGCGCCTGGGCCACAAGCACGTCGGCACCGAGCATTTGCTCCTGGGCATCCTGCGCGAAGAAAAGTGCTTCGGCGCGGAAATCTTGATGGAGCGCGGGCTGCGTCTCTCCACGCTACGGGAAGAGTTGGCGCGCACGTCCGGCGAAAAAACAGCGGCGGCGCGGCCAAAAGAAACTTCTTTGCTCGCGGAATTCAGCCGCGACCTGACGCAAGCGGCATCGGAAGGCTCGCTGGATCCGCTGGTCGGGCGCGAAAACGAAGTCGAGCGCGTCATTCAAATTCTGTGCCGCCGCACGAAGAACAATCCGGTTTTGATCGGCGAGCCCGGCGTGGGCAAGACCGCCATCGTCGAAGGCCTAGCGCAACGCATCTCCGATGGCGATGTTCCGCCGTTCCTCGCGGATAAGCGCATCCTTTCACTCGATCTTTCTCTGATCGTGGCGGGCACGAAGTACCGCGGCCAGTTCGAAGAGCGCCTGAAGACCATCATGAAGGAACTGATGGAGAGCCAAAACTCGATCGTGTTCATCGACGAGCTGCACACGCTCGTGGGCGCCGGTTCCGCGGAAGGCTCGCTCGACGCCGCCAACATTTTGAAGCCCGCACTCTCGCGCGGAGAGATCCAGTGCATTGGCGCAACAACGCCGGGCGAATACCGCAAGTCGGTGGAGAAAGATCGCTCTCTGGAGCGCCGCTTCCAGTCCGTGAAAGTCCCCGCGCCGGATGAAGAACAAGCCGTGCAAGTGATTCAGGGTGTTCGCGAGCGCTACGAAAAATTCCACGCCGTCAGCTACACTGACGAAGCCCTCCGTTATTCCGTTTATCTTTCGAACCGCTACATCCCCGACCGTTTTCTTCCGGACAAAGCCATCGACCTGATCGACGAAGCCGGCGCGCGCGTAAAATTGCGCCAGGCCACCGTCCCCGAAGAAGTCGGCGAAGTGCAGAAGCGCGTGAAATTCATCACCCACCGCATGGAAACGGCCATCGCCAATCACGAATTCGAAAAGGCGCGTTTCTATTCCGAGGAAGAACGCAAAGAAAAAGAAAACCTGCGCGGGCTGCGCGAACGCTTCAAACTCGACGACGCCTCGACGGGCATCGTGACCCGCGAAGACATTGAAGAAGTCGTCTCGCGCTGGACGGGCATCGGCGTCACTTCCATCAAGGAAGACGAACAGCAAAAACTTCTGCGCATCGAGCCGGAACTGCACAAGCGCGTCATCAGCCAGGACAAGGCCATCACCGCGCTGGCTCGCGCCATTCGCCGCAGCCGCGCGGGTCTCAAGTCGCCGCTGCGCCCGGTGGGCTGCTTTTTTTTCCTGGGGCCGACCGGCGTCGGCAAGACGGAAGTCGCACGGCGGTTGGCGGAGTTTTTGTTTGGTTCGGAGAAATCGCTGGTTCGTTTCGACATGTCGGAGTTCATGGAGAAGCATTCCGTCTCGAAGCTGATCGGCGCGCCTCCAGGGTACGTGGGCTACGAAGAAGGCGGGCAGTTGACGGAACGCGTCCGCCGGACGCCTTACTCGGTCATCCTGCTGGATGAAATCGAGAAGGCGCATCCGGACGTCTTTAATATATTGTTGCAGGTGTTTGAAGACGGTCAGTTGACCGATGGGCTCGGCAATACCGTGGATTTCCGGAACACCATCATCATCATGACGTCCAATCTCGGCGCGCGTCATTTGCAAAAGCGCACGGCGATGGGCTTCCAGTCCGGTGCGGATGAAGCCGGGCAGAAGAGCATGGAAGATATGGTGATGAACGAAGTAAAGCGGGTGTTCAATCCGGAGTTTTTGAACCGGCTGGACGAAGTGATTATCTTCAATCCGCTCGGCGACGAAGATCTGCTCCGCATCATCGATTTGCTGGTGGGCCAGCTGAACGACACGCTGATTCACCGGCAGGTGCAGATCGTGGTATCGCCGGAAGCACGGCAGTGGATCCTCGAGAAAACGTGCGCGGACCGCAGTTATGGGGCACGTCCGCTCCGCCGGGCTTTGCAGAAGTATGTAGAAGACCCGCTCTCCGAGGCGCTCATCCAGGGTGGAATTCAAAGGCCGGCGACTCTCCAGATTTACGTCGCAGGGGAAGGCCTGTCGTTCCGTCCCGTCGGTGAGGCAACCCCGGTCGTCCACTAACGAATCTGACACAACGCACGGGTGATCCCGATCGGGTTCGGGATTAACGCACGGCCGGTCCACACCGGGTCCGGCGGGAGAAAAACAACTTGAGTTTGGGGGCGCGGCCTTGACGACCTCATCGGCCGCTCAAAGAAGAGTTTGTTTGCCGTGTGGTTTTTTTGCGGCTCGCGTGACGTTGGTGATCGCCCTTGTGTTTCTTTTTGCGATCGCGTCACCCGCAGCAACGCGGGAAAATCCCCGCGCGGACGCATCCTCATCTGCAAGCTCCTATCTCTTCTCCGCTTCCTTTGACTACACTACTGGCAAAGAAGTTATACAGGATCGTTCCTCGACGAATCCGCAGGCCGCCACGCAACAGCAGTTTGTCATCGTGCGCATCGATTTCATGGGTAACCGCCGCGTGCGCAACGACACGCTGAAAGCACGCATCTTCAGCCGCGAAGGCGATGTGTACAATGAAGAGACGTTGCGCCGCGATTTTCAGGCGTTGTGGAACACGCAATTCTTCGAGGACGTAAAGCTCCGCGTGGAAGACTCTCCCAATCGCGCGGACGGCAAAATCATCATCTTTGAAGTGAAAGAACGCCCGCAGATCCGCCGCATCCGCTACGAGGGCATCCACTCCGTTTCCGAATCGGACATTCTCGACCGGTTCAAGGAACGCAAGGTCGGTCTCAGCGTCGAAAGCCAGTTCGATCCCACGAAAATCAAGAAAGCGGAAGTGGTCTTGAAGGAATTGCTGGGCGAGCATGGCCGCCAGTTCGCGAAAGTCACTCCGCAGTACGAGCGCATTGCTTCCAGCAACGCCGTCATTCTCGTTTTCAAGATCGAGGAGGGCCCGAAGGTCAAGGTCGGCAAAATCAAATTCACCGGAAACCACGCTTTCAGCGACCGTAAGTTGATCCGCGCCATGCGCCACGACCGGCCCTACTCGATTCCTCTCTACTTCTGGTATATTCCCGTGCTCACGAAGACCTACGACCGCCAAAAGTTGAGCGAGGATCTGGAAGTCGGCGTTCGCGGCTTATATCGCGACAACGGCTATTTCAAGGTTTCCGTCGGGGAGCCCATTCTCGAAAACATCGACACCGAAGGTTTCCGCCTGGGCGTTCCGTTGGTCGCCGGGCACAGCCACGGCAAGGCCGTCAATATCACCATCCCCATCGAAGAAGGCGAGCGCTACCGCATGGGCACGCTGAAGATCGTCAGCGCCGATCCGGACAAGGCCCTGTCCCTCAAGGTCGATGCGCTGAAAGGCGCTTTCCCTCTTAAACAGGGCGACATTTTCTCCACTGAAAAAGTTCGCAAGGCCCTGGAAACCTACGGCAAAATTTACGGCGAATACGGATTTATCGATTTCACTCCCGAGCCGGACACGGAAATCGACGAAGATAAGAAAATCATCAACCTGACGCTGAAATTCGACGAACAGAAGCAGTATTTCGTCAGGCGCATCGACTTCAGCGGGAACACCACCACCCGCGACAAAGTAATTCGCCGCGAATTGGCGATTGATGAAGGCCAGCTCTTCAACAAGCGATTGTGGGAGATGAGCATCCTCCGCCTCAATCAACTCGACTACTTCGACAAGATCGAAGCGGACAAGGCTGCGGAGATCAAACGCAACAATAAAGATGGCACGGTTGACATCAACCTCAAGCTAAAGGAAAAGGGCAAACAGTCGATCGGCTTGCAGGGCGGTGTTAGCGGCCTGGCCGGCAGCTTCATCGGCCTCACGTATCAGACCAACAACTTCCTTGGTCTTGGCGAAACTTTAACTTTCTCGGCGCAGTTCGGCGATCTCTCGCGCAGCTTCCTTTTCGGATTCACCGAGCCCTATCTCTTTGACCGGCCCATCTCCTCGGGTTTCACGATTTTTTCCAGCCGCTACAAGTTTGACCAGGCCAGACAGGCGGCGCTCTTCAGCGGGCAGGCCGTCAGCATCAATCCCCAATTCGTTCAGAATTACAACCAGGACAGCACCGGCTTCACGGTCTTTGCGAGCTACCCGGTTCGAAAACTCTCTTTCACTCGCGTCGCGCTGAATTACGGCCTCACCCGGACCAACATTACTGCTTTTAACGATGCGTCCAAACTGTTGTTTACCCAGGTGCAGTTCCGCAGCATCGCCGGTCCAAGCGCGCTGAACGGAATCGTTTCGAGCACCATCACCCCCTCGATCAGCTATAACACCGTCAACAATCCAATAAATCCCACGGGAGGCAAGAGCTACTACTATTCGCTCGCGTTCTCCGGTGGCCCGCTCGGCGGCAACGTCAATAGCATCACCAACGTTTTTGATTGGAAGTACTACCATCCCGTGAACAAGCGCCGCAACGTTTTGGGTTTTCACGCTTCTGGTGCGTTCATCACCGGTTACGGCGGGGGGGAACCGCCTCCGTACAGCCGCTTCTATATGGGCGGTGAATCGGACATCCGCGGTTTCGACATCCGCTCGATTACCCCGGTCACCTTTATTCCGGTCGCCTCGGCACAGCAGTTCACCTTCAGCTGCAACACCTGTCTTGACGGGTTTGGTCGGCCGTCCCCGCGAACGGTTAGCGTGCCGGTGCTCGGCTATACCATCACTTTTCCTGGAGGCGACACGCAGGGCTTTGGAAATGTCGAGTACCGCATCCCCATCGTGGGCAGCACGGTGCAAGCTGTGTTGTTTTTTGACGGCGGCACCAATGGCATTCTTCGCAAGAATGCCTTGCAGCTCGACAAGACGGGCTTCACCAACCTGACAACTCAATTTCCAACTGTTCAGCAGGATATACACTTGAGCCGGCAGCTCGGCATTGCACCGGGAACGAATTTTCGCTTGCGCGGTTCGACGGGCATCGAGTTCGTCGTGCAGTTGCCGATCATTCAGGCGCCCTTCCGGGTCTACTACGCCTACAATATCCATCGTTTGCATTCCCAGCTTTTGGCACCCCCTGATTTCATCGAGGCTAGCGAGATTTGTGATCCGTCTTTGGGGGACAAGGGCTGCACGCTTGGCCGCCTCCCCGGCACACTGCCGCCGGACGTGTGGAGGTTCCAGGTGAAGCCCACGCTCGATCAGCTTCTGAGGAATCCGGGGAGTCTCAACTATTTCGAGCCGGCGCGGACGTTCCGCTTCACCGTCAGCCGGACCTTCTAGGGAGTGGGGATGATTGTGATTTGCGGAAAGATTTGGGGATTCAGCAGCGCAGCAGACGCGGAACACTCGCAAAGCGCGCAAATGTGGGGGAGACAGTGAGTATGAAGTGGCGTAAGAGTGCGAGAAACATCCTGCTGGCGGCGGCCTTCGCCAGCCTTTGGGGCAGCGGCTGTGGCAGCAGCAGCACTGCCAATCAGGTACTTGTTTCGGTCACGGGCCAGTTCCTCGTGATGGTGCCGACGCAATCGCAGACGATCACCGCCACGGTCACCGGCGCGACCGACGTGTCTGCAACGTTCGCCTGCACCTATACCACCACTCCAAATCCCACGACCGCCGTTCCCAGCCCCACGCCCTCTGCCGCCGTGGCATGCACGCCCGCCGTTGGTGTTCTCTCCAACATCCAGAATACCAGCACCACGGTCGCCTCCACCGCCACTTTCACCGCGCCGTCGGTCTTTCCGGATCAGAAAAATCTTCCCAACGTGGTCGTCACCATCACGGCAACCTCCAACGCCGACAAGAAGAAGACGGGCAAGTTCAGCTTTACCTTCGATTCCGGTATTCGCATCACGCTTACGCCCGCAACTGCCACTCTGGGCACCGGTGAGACGCAACTCTTTCTCGCGAAGGATTTCAACGGCAATGTTATCTCGCCCGATCAACTTACCTGGGGCGTGACTTTCGAATCCACAGCGAGAACGAGCAGTGCCGATTGCAGCACCGGGAGCAACAGTTGCGGCTCAATCGGTAAGACGACCGGACTTTACACTTCACCCACGGCCGTGCCCACGGCGGCCCCAGCTTCAACAACCACGCCGGTGAATGCCGCCGGGATCGTCACGGTGTACGCGTTCTCGAACGTCGACAATGCCCGCATCGCGCAGGCCGCCGTCACCGTGGTCAAGGCAGGTGACATTACTTTCAGCGGATTTTCCCCAACCGTTGCGCCTCAGGGCGGCTTGCAGCAGGACATCTTCCTCGCCGCCACCAACGCCACTTCGCAGATCGGCGTCACGATGGACCCCACCGACTCGATGTGTACGCAAGTTCCGAGTAACGTTCAGCATTTCATCACCTTTGATCCCGCGCAGATCAAAGTTGTTTTCGCACCGGGCACGACTTCCGCCTCCATCGGGGCTCGCGTTCGCTTGAACTCGGCGCAGCATCCGGACCAATTGAAGATCCCAGGGTACTACCAGGTGCAGGTCACCAGCAGCAACACTTCGATCAAAGTTACAACCAATCCTCCCAATGCCACGTTTTGTCTGCGAATACAGCCCGTTCGGCCCACCATCGTCGGCACCTCCCCGGACAATTTCCAGGAGTCCACGCTGGGTCTGACCACCGGCGTGCCGTTTGTAATCGATGGAGGATTCTTCGGTCCTGTTGACTCGCCTACCGTCGCGGCTAATTTTGACGGACAGCCCCTGCTTGCCAATTCTTCGTCATCCCCGTCTCCGGTTCCGTCGCCGCGGCGGATTAACAGCTTCTTGCCCGCACCAACGGCCAGCGGAAACTTCGCCGGACTCTTTCCGGTGAGTGTGACTTACTCGACTTCACCTGGCCCATTTACTGCACCAAATCCCGCCAGTGCCTTCAGCAATATGGCGGTGATCCCGGACTATGGAGGCACGAACCCACCCTTGGACCTCGTCAGCAAGAGCGCGTTGACTTTGAAACCAGTGCCGCCGCCCGCTCCGCCGAACCCGCCAAAAATATACCTCGGACCTGCCACCCCGTTGATTTCCTTTGGCGCGAATTCCGCGCCTAGCAGCGTTGCGATAGACCCGGCGGATGGCTTGGCAATCGTGATCTTGGCGGGCGTGAATTCGAACAATGTCCAATTCATCGGTTTGACCGGCTCAACGCCTGCGGTGACCAGCCAATTTTCCTCTGGCGGGAATCTTGCGACTGGTGTCGCGGTGGACGACCAGCTCACTCTTCTGACTCCACCGCAGCCCAACGTTGCCGCGGTCGTGAATTACGCCAGTAAGTCGCTTTCCATTCTCTCGGTTCCCGCAGGCGCGCCGGTTGCAACCGTGGATCTGAGCTGCGTGATTCCTCAATCCGACCCCACCTGCCAGGCGACCGTGGAGCCGTTCCCCTACTCCGTGGGCATCGATCCATTTTCGCATCGAGCCGTTGTGGCGTTTGCTTCCACAAACATCGGACTCATCGTCAACTTGAACAACGACCCTAATGTGACAGCGAAGCTCAAGTGCCTCCCGAGCGCCACGAACATCATTTGGACGCTACCCTACTGCCCCATCGACTACGTTACGTTGAATACCGGAGCAAATCCGCAGGTCGCGTTTGAGCCCGGCGCGCGCCTGGTTTATGTGACTCCGGGAGGAGCGGGCCTGCTTTCTGCCGTGGACTTGGCCAATCCATCTGCCGGATCCGTCGCTATTGCCAGCGCTACGCGCGCCTCCAACGTTGTCACCATAACGACCTCTACCGCTCACAATCTCAATCCCGGCAATCCTGGCACCGTGCTCATCAGCGGCTTGCCCGCGGGAAGCACGAACAAAACCGATTTCAACGGATCTTTTTCCGTCGGCCAAATTCTCGATGCCACTCACTTTCAGTATTTCCAGGCCGACAAAGACGATACCACCACTTGCACCACCGGCTGTGTCGCCAGTTCTGGAACTCCATTTCTGACCTACTCCATCTCCCCCTCGATTGTGGGCATTGCCATCAATCCAATCACGCGGAGCGCCGCTCTCGCCGACCCCAACGCCACGTCCAGCCAGGTTTCTTTTATCGATCCGAAGAGCCAATCCGTTACTGCGATGTCGCTTTTTTCCGAAGAAACCGGCCCGGCAAGCATTGGCGTTCCGGAACTGGGCGCGGCGGAGGTGGCCTTTCAGCCCTTCACCAATACCGCGGTCTCTTTCAATCCCAAAACCAACGAAGTCTCGCTGCTCGATCCTTCCCTCTCGCAGCGTCCCGCCATCGTCACTACCGGACAGAACGGCCTCGCCTGCTTTACCGGAGCGGGAGTGCTGGTAAGTTGCACTTCCACCAATCCTGTTCCGACACTCACCATTTTCGGAGCCATCGCCGTGGATCCCATCAGCAATCTCGTGCTGACGCTGAACTCGGGCAGCGGCACACTCACCGGCTTTAGACTTGGCAACATTAAGTCCGTCCACATCGAACGCGTGCTGACCCCGGCGATCGACGGCGCGACGGTCGGCACTCCTGCGAGCTTCAGCCCTGCAGCCAAAATCACGTTGGGTGCCGCGCCCCAGCCCGTCGGTCCTGTGAGAATTCTTGGCTCTGGTTTCAGTGCTACTCCCGTGCAAGTTCGGCTGGATGGCATTGATGTTTCCACTTTTGGTGCTACCGTCACTCCCAACGGCAGCCAGGAACTCGACGTTACGTTCCCGGCTTTCATCCCCGGCACGAACCCCCCAGCGCCAGTTTTTCCTGCTCCCCGCCACTATGCACTGGATGTCGTCACCTCCGCGCCCACTGGCTTGAATCATTCAAACGGCGTGGATTTCACCGTTATCGAAGAAATTCCGTTGGCTCCCTGCAACGTGTCCACCACCTCGCCGAACGGCACCCCGGCCGCTCCCGGAGGCGTCGCCATCGATGAAGTCAATAGTCTCGCGGTCGTCACCAACACCGGCTCGGGTTGCAACCAGGTTTCCGTCTTCAGCCTGAACCCCGCGAACATTTTCAATCAGACCGTCAAGACCATCGCCACTGGCGGAGCGCCCACTGGGGTCGCCGTTCTTCCCAGGCTTGCCTATACCGGCCAGGCCGCTTCCACCGCAGGCGTCGCTGTCGTGACCAACAATTCTTCCAATACCGTCTCCGTTCTCGACCTGGTCAACGCCGTTCCGGTCAAGGACGCTTCCGGAGCAGCCATCAGTGTGAATGTCGGCACCGCTCCCAGCGGCGTGGCCATCGATCAGGAAACGAACCTGGCGGTCATCGCCAATACCGGTTCGAACACCGTTTCCACGATCGACCTCACCCCGCTGACCGCCACTCCCATCGGCGCTCTTGCACCCACCAGCGTGGCTGTCGACCAGAACCCCATCGCCGTCGCCATTGATCCCGATCGCGGCACCAACGGCCGCGGCCTCGCCGTCGTGACCGCCCTCGTGCTCAACGGCTCCTCCTCCCCGTTCGGTGCTGCGGACTACGTCGACATCGGCTTGTCCACGCCCGCCAAATCCACTTCTGCATCGACTTCCTTCCTCTCCTCGACACCGACCGGTGTGGTCTTTGATCCTTCGGTCACTCCGGCGCTCTTTTACGCGGTTTCCACCCAGGGCAACGTGATCATGGCATTCAATCCGGACGGCGGCACCCCGCAAGCGATCAAGGTGGGGATCAATCCCAACGCCATTGCTTACAATTTCCAAACCGGCACAATCCTCACGGTGAATTCGCTGAGCAATACGATCTCGATCGTGGATTCGCAAACCTTCACGACCAAGGCAACTCTCGGTATTGGCGCGGCTTCTAAATTTGCCGCGGCCATCCAGATCTTTACGAGCCTGGCGGTCATCGCCGATCAGGCCAACAACCGGGTGATCCTGTTTCCGTTGCCGAAATAAGCGGTGGACTGGAAGAGTTCTTGATGCGCGAACCGTCTCACTGCCTGGGCAATTTTGCTTTCTGATTGCGGCAAGCAAACCGCGTCGGTTATACTTTGAAGTTTGCAATACACTGGTAATGCCCGCTGGGAGCGGAATCAGTTTTAAGCCAAGCTGACTTGGCGCGGGTTCGCCCCGGTTTCTCCGTGGCGGACCAAAACAAGGAGAAAAAAGTGAATTCTAGATTGTTGACCGCTTTGCGGTCACGGAAAATGTTGACCGCTTTGCGGTCGCGAAATGTGTGGACTCGTACAGCTACCCTCGCCGCCGCGTGCATTTTGAGCACCGCAGCCGCGTGGGCACAGGCGCCCGCCGCGGCCGGATCGGCCGCATCGAGTAAGGTCGGCGTCATCAGCATTCGTCAGGCCATCGTCACCACCGCGGAGGGCAAGGTGGCATCCGCGGAGTTGCAATCGCAGTTCGCTTCGCGCCAGAACGAAATCGAGAATCTGAACAAGCAGATCAGTGACCTGCAGCAGCGTCTGCAGGCCAGCGCGAACAAGCTGAGCCAGGAAGAAGAAGCCCGCCTTAGGCAGCAGGGTCAGCGGCTCGCGCAGCGGCTTGATCGGATGAACACCGAATACCAGGAAGACGTGAACGCCGCGCAAGCCGACGTCATCGACCGCATCGGCCGCAAGATGGTGGACGTGCTGGATCGCTACGCGCGCGAGAACGGTTACTCCGTCGTCCTGGATTCCTCGGCGCAGGGCACTCCGATTCTCTACGCCTCCACGCAAATCGACGTCACGCAGGACATTATCCGCCTCTACGATCAGGCCTACCCGGTCAAGGCTGGTGCCGCGGCAACGCCGCCGAAGCCGGCCGCAGCAAAACCCGCGCCGGCGACGACTCAGCCGCCCGCTGCCAAGCCCTAGCGATCGCATTTTTTTCTCATTCGATTGGGCGCCTCCTCAAAACGCCTCCGGTCTAGCCGGGGGCGTTTTTCATTTGAAGCAGCCTCGAACACGGAAGCGCCGTTCGCCGCGTCGCGCGATGCCCCGCCTCCGCTCTGCCCATGCGGTCAGGTTCTTGAAGTGAACGGCCCTGTACCATTTCGGCGTTGCCTTATTCTGTAGCAGCGGCCTAATGTGGTAGTGCATAGGTATTCCCGTAAGAAACATGGAATCGATACTCGGTCTCCGCACCAGCAAACACAATTCCTCGCCTCTTGAGGGATCCGGTGCTTTCCGCGCACTGCAAGCGGAATCCGGCTTGCGGCAAATCGCGCGGCGCGAGTGGTGGCTTTGGTTCTCCGCATTTTTCGTCGCCACGCTCTCGGCGGCGGCCTTTTTGCTCTCTTCCTTCCCCTTTTTTTTCCGGAACAGCGAGCATTTTTATGAAATCCGTTCCGATCAGGCTCGTTGGGGAATTTTGAGCCTGCTTCTTCTTTTCAATGGCTGGATGCTCTACCGTCAGTGGTCGTTCCGCCGGCAGCGAAAGCAGTTGAGCGGCCAGAACGCCGGCGCGGACGGGCACCCTGGCGAAATTCCCGATCCTTCTGGCGTCGATCCGGTCACGGGCTTGCACACGCGAGTCTTCATCGAGCAGCAGCTTGGGAAAGAGATTGCGCACGCGCGGCGGCAGAATACGGCGCTGAGCCTGGCCACCGTTCATCTGGACGAATTCGCCGAGATCAATAAGCGCTACGGTCAGTCGGCAACCGACGAGGCTTTGAAAGAGCTCGCACGGCGTTTGAAGAAGGCGTGTCGTGGCTCCGATTTCGCCGCGCGCCTGGCCAGCGACGATTTCCTGCTGGTGCTGCCCGAATGTAACCTGGGCGAAGTCAAGGCAGTCTTGAACCGGCTCGGCGCTCTAGAAATGGTCTGTTCCGGCCGCAAGATGAATCTTGTCTACACGACCGGGTGGGTGGATTATCAACCTGGCGACCTGCCCGCGGATTTGCTCAAGCGCGCCGCGCAACTTCTTCACCTTTACGAAAACGCCGCCAAAGAAAGTCTCTCCTCGACTCTGGCGCCGCATTGACTGGCCGCCCGATCCTTCCCGCCTGTGCCGTCCGCCAATGGTTACGACGCTTTGGGCCGCATCACGAGCACAACTGAGGTTTTTGAACCGAGGCTACCGCTAAGCGAGTTAGAGGCAGTGAAGCCCGCGAGGTTCACGGGGCTTCTCGTCAGGTCGTGGTACGATCAGGCCTGTAGTACTTACTTTATGCTCAGGTCAGCTTCCGCTTCCGGCTGGGGCCTGCAGCCACCTGATTGCTCTGCGCCAGGGGGCGGCGTCTCCACTGCTCATAGGTGTCTGCAGCCACACCACCAGGCTGTGCCGGGCGACCGCCCAACGACCCGGATCATTTTCTAGGAGCTCCAGCGGCCCAACGGGAGGTATCTCCGTCGGCGTAAGCCAATAGGGGCTCGCACCTGCGAGAGCTCGTTCGGCGACGGCAATCGGCGAGTGCCGCTCCGTGGTCGCACCCGTGATCGACAACTTCAGCAGCGCCCCGACCTGCTCCTGCGAGGCCCTCATCGTTCTCAGGATTTCGCGCGCAAACCAGACACTCGCAGCTAGGAAGGCAAATTGAAACAGGAGGTTTCCTAGCGCGTACCAATTGCTCTGCATCCAAGCGGTGAATTCGCCCATAGCCTCACCTTGGACTGGGATTCGTTCAATTTACAACTCGGCTCCGCCGGAGGAAACTGGTTGGAAGTCCAGGAAACGGGCAGGTGCCTTCCTTGCCCACTCGGCCCACCCTCCCGCCTGCGCGAGTCCAGAAACGAACCCACTTCAACTTCACTTCGTCTTATCGTTGCCGGGAGGCGCTTCTGCGGGATGTCGCGAACGGGATGTCCCCCTTGTCGTGGAGCTTTCCTTTCACTTTCAGGTGCCCCTTCTCAACCCTGATGGATAGCTCTGTTAAGGGCGAATGCGGACGCGCGAAAACATAAGAATTGAGAACGTTCGCCAAGTTTGACGAATCAATGGCGATCTCCGCCGTGCTTATGCGCAGGTTAACGAATCTTTGTCGTCGAAGACGGGGAACTCATTCTTGCCGAGGGGCACGAGCTCACCCTTTAGCGATTTTATTTCCACCGCCACGGTTTCCTAAAAGTGATACGTGACGTTACGCATTTGCGCCTGGACCGTGCCTTCCTCTCTCTTTCGTCGGAAAATCTTGGCCGCCGCCGGTTCCCGGCGCCACAGCGTAGAGGAGAACGCTCAGAGCTGGGGATACCAAAAGCGGTATAAATATGTGGAATGGCGAAACCAAGTTCCTTGGGAATTGCAACATTGCACCTCTGGCGGATCTCCATGGCTAACCCGGGCATGACCCCAAGTGCACCAAAGATAACTCCTGTACTGTGCTTCCAGGTAGCGCCCGTGGGCGCGGTCCTCGTGATCGGCCCAATAGCCGGGACTATGTAGCCCAGGCGTCGCGATGTATGTGCCGTACAGCACGTCAGTGAAAGCAAAATCTTGCCCGAAATCAGCGTCTCTTTCATTTGCCTCGAAATCCGAGAAATCCTGAATCTTTGCTTAAGCCTGCGGGTAACCGTTGACGTAAACGAGTTCCCCATTCACAGCTTCGCGGCACGAGTGGGAATGTTTCCTCTCCCTTTTCTATTTTTAAGTTTGCGCGGTTTACCGGAAAGAATAATACGCTGGAATGTAATTAGGGGATGCTATAGGCTCCGCACCATGTTCAAGCGGCTCATGATTCTTGGGATCGCAGGGCTCACGTTCGTCCTGGGGGCTAACTACCTCTTGGTTTATACCCTGAACCAGCAAGTGACGCGAGAGCGCGAGCGGCAGGACCGGACGTACTGGAGCGCTTTTAACGCCGTCGAGCAGTTCGGCGAACGTGCGGACAAAGTTACCGAGCAGAAGGCAAAGGCCGCATTGGACGAAGCCCGTCAAAAAGGCCTGAGCAAGATTCGCGCGAGAATTCTTCAAAGTTATTTTGAGGACCTTGAACGTTGTTATCAAGGTGACCGTGAATCTTGCAAGAAGGCAAACACGGATATGAATGAGGCCATTCGAATACCTGCGGAGCGCAAATAGACGGGCCCATTCATTCCCAGCCCGAGCGGACATTTTCTCTTCTCCCTTCCTACATTCACTTTTCCAATTTCTATTACCTCCACGATCCCTCCCGCTCGCACCTGATTCCCACGCCTTTCGCCAACTATTTTATTCATTATCTATATTAACTGAATTGCTATAATATGCTGGATGTCAGATTATTCGTCCATCTCCGGTCAAATCGGCGACGGTTCACAAGGCGGCTGACCACCGTCCAATTAGCCAAGTCCCGGTGGATCTTTTCCTCGCTCTAATGAAATCGGGGGCGGGGAGATATAGTGATATATTCCCTGGCGGTCTTTAAATTCCAGCCCAGCTCTGCCATCCTCGTCATATCTGACTATAAGAATCGGCATTCCGACAGTCTCAAGCATCGCTTGTTGGTATTATTCTCGTAGGCCGTCCAGTAGGACAGTTGGCACTCTTGTGGGTACCGCTGTTTCACCCGGCTTCGGTTTCTGTCGCATTACCCGGTCACGTTCAGAGCTACTATCTTATAATGCTACGAGTGAGAAGGGGGATTCGGCGTGGCCGGAATCGTCGGGTCTCTACACCAAACACTTGTCTTCGGCCGTAGAGTAAGAGTCTTGTCTGATCAACTGGCCGCTCTTATTCCTCCCGCAGCGCGCATTCTCGATGTTGGCTGCGGGGACGGGACGCTCGATGTCCTCATCACCCGGCAGCGACCCGACGTCTCCATTGTGGGTGTCGACGTGCTTGTCCGGCCAAATGCGCGAATACCTGTTCAGTCATTCGATGGAGCAAACATTCCTTATCCTGATGCGAGCTTCGACGCCGTGATGTTTGTAGACGTCCTGCACCACACCCCAGATCCGCACCTCCTGCTCAGGGAGGCAACACGCGTGGGTAAAATGATCCTGATCAAGGACCATTTCGGCGAGAACTTTTTTTCCGACATAAGACTTCGTTTCATGGATTGGGTTGGAAATGCGCATCATGGCGTAGCGCTGCCATACAATTATTGGTCAAGGCGCCAATGGTCCGCGGCCTTCGGCCAGTTAGGTTTGAAAACGATTGAGATGAGAATGTCTTTGGGCTTGTATCCAGCCCCCGCATCGTGGATATTTGAACGAGGGCTTCATTTTGTCGCGCGGCTCCAGCGCGGCGATTAACTCAAAATGAGTCACTACCGAAATCAGGGGTTTTCCAGACCTGCCTAGATTCCGCCGCTCACGAGCCAGCTCGCTTCCAAATGTTGGGTAATCGGAAATTGACCCACGACTATCCCCCGTATCTTGCTTTTGCCGTGCGGCGGGAATATACTCTATTTTCGCTCTGAAGCGGGTCGCACGATGAGTGGGCGCAAGCCCACTTTTTTGTTGGCGCCGGTTGGAGTGTACTGCGGACCGGCTAGGGTCGGGGAGTCTCTGCGTGGATTTGGAAAAAATCCGCGGCGCTGCCGAGCGGGTGGCGCGTTCGGAAGGCCTGGAAATCGTTGATGTCGAATGGAAAGTCGGCAAGCAGCGGTTCCTGCGGGTGTACATCGACAAGGTTCCTGGCGGCCGCGAAGCGGTCAAGGTTCTTGGTGACCGTGAAGCGGTCAACACGCCGAAGCCAACGGCGGCGATTAGCGATGCAGTGGGAGAGATAGGGACGGCGGAGGTTGCGCACGACCCCTATCCGAAGATCAGCCACTCCGATTGCCAGCGCGTCAGCCAGCAATTGAGCGTGATCCTCGACGTCGAGGAACTGATTCCCGGGCCGGGGTACGTCCTGGAAGTTAGTTCGCCGGGGCTGGACCGGGCGCTGAAAAGGGCGGCGGATTTCGAGCGGTTCAGAGGGCGGCTGGCGAAGATTTCGACCAGCGAGCCGGTGGGCGAGGCGAAGTTTTTTGAAGGGCGGCTGGCAGGATTTGCGGATGGGAAAGTTCGCATGGAGCTGAAGGGCAAGGATGCGCGGACGGTCGAGGTGCCGCTCGAAGCGATCCGCAAGGCGAATCTGGTGGTGGAGTTTTGAGGAAAGTTTTTAGTTGTTAGTAAGAGCTTAGGAAGAAGAATTTACACAAAGGGCACTGAGGGCACAGAGCAGAAAGACTAGATAACGCGGAGGCGCCTTTCGACTTCGCTCCCTTCGAAGCTCAGGCAAATAGGGCAACTAGAGAACGCTGAGG
The DNA here is from genome assembly GCA_035490055.1 of Candidatus Limnocylindria bacterium. Lineage (GTDB taxonomy): Bacteria > Acidobacteriota > Terriglobia > Acidiferrales > UBA7541 > Acidiferrum. The sequence goes on from DATHIB010000199.1 coordinate 25,421, forward strand.
GGCGCAGAGGAAACTGCCGGGCGCAGAGAATGCTGCGAGGAAGCCGCGACGCACGAAGATAAGTTACGGGATGAAGAAGCGGAGATTTTAGGAACGAGACATGGCGAATTTGCTCTACCAACAGATTGAAATGCTGAGCCGCGAGAAGCACATCGAGCCGGAAGTGGTGGTGTCGGCAATTGAAGACGCGATGGTGGTGGCGGCGCGGAAATATTACAAGACGGAAGAGGACCTGCGCGCGAAGTTCAATGCGGAAACGGGGCAGGTGGACGTGTACTCGGTGCACATGGTCGTCGAAGAAGTGACCGACCCGAAAAAAGAGATCAGCCTGGCAGAAGCTAAGAAAAAGAATCCCGCGGCGGAGGTCGGCACGGAGATTGTGGCGCCGAAGCCCACGGATGTACTCGGGCGCATCGCGGCACAGACGGCCAAGCAGGTGATTCTGCAGAAGGTGCGGGAGGCCGAACGCGACACGATTTTCAACGAATATCACACGCGCGTGGGCGAGCTGGTCACGGTGGTCGTGAAGCGCGCCGAGGGTCCGGACCTGATCGTGGACATGGGCCGCACGGAAGCACGACTGCCGAAGCGCGAGCAATCGAAACTGGAAACGTACAACATCGGCGAACGGTTGCGCGTGGTCATCAAGATGGTGGACCGCGCGGCGAAGGGGCCCCAGGTGATCGTTTCGCGCGCGGATGCCAGCCTGGTGCAGCGCTTGTTTGAGATGGAAGTGCCCGAAATTTACGACGGCACGGTGCAGATTCGATTTGCGGCGCGCGAAGCGGGCGAGCGCACGAAAGTGGCGGTGATGAGCCGCGACAAGGACGTGGATCCGGTGGGCGCGTGCGTAGGCATGAAGGGCATGCGCGTGCAGTCGATCATCCGCGAGCTGCGCGGGGAAAAAATCGACATTATTCCGTACAACGAAGAGACGGTGGCGTTCGCACAGAAGGCCTTGAGCCCGGCGAAAGTGACGCGCGTGCAAATTACCGATCCGGAGAACAAGAAGCTCGAAGTGATCGTTGAAGATTCGCAGCTTTCGCTGGCCATCGGCAAGAAAGGGCAGAACGTGCGCCTGGCAAGCAAGCTCATCGGCTGGGACATCGACATCAAGAGCGAGGAAGAGAAGCGCCAGGAAATTGAAGAGCAGATGACCGCGCTGACCGCGCCGGTAACGCCGTTGACTTCACTGGCGGGCGTGGGCGCAAAAACCATCGAGAAGATTGAAGCGGCGGGGATCAACTCCGTGGAGAAGCTCGCCGGAATGACCCCGGAACAATTGATGGAAATTCCGGGCATCGGCGAGAAGATGGTAGACAAGATTTATCAGGCCGTGAATCGCTTCTACGAAGGCGGCACGGAAGCGGCTACCGCGACGGGCGAAGCCGCCGGGAGCGGAGAAGCTCCAGCCGAGGAAGACCAAGCTGCAGCTGCGGCTGCAGCCGAGGCTGCTACCGCAGAGACGGCAAAGGCTTCCGAGACTGCCGACGCAGCTGAGGAAAATCCGGCGGAGACGGCTACAGAGCCCGCTGCAGAAATTACGCCCGCCACCAGCGAAGGCGATGCGGAGCCGGCGGAAGAGGCGAAGTCGTAGTCGAGAACGGAGAGCATGACCGACGTAAATCAAGTCCGAATTAACGAGCTGGCCCGCGAACTCGAGGTCAAGGCTAAAGCGATCATTGACCTGTTGCCCGGTTACGGCGTCACTGAAAAGAAGACGCACTCGAGTTCGATCCCTGCGGACGTCGCTGAGAAAGTGCGCAAGAACCTTCAGGGAGCCGCTGAGGCCGAAGCGCAAGTGGAAGCGGTTGCCAAAGCCGAAAAAGAAGCGAAGGACGCAGCCGCGAAGGCCGCGCGGATGAGGCCTAGTGCTCCTGTCGCGCCACCCCAAGCCAGCGCCGCGCCAGCCGCAGTGAAACCGAGCGTACCCGCAGTTCCCGCTTCGCCGGTGGCAAAGCCAATTGCACCGGAAGCGCCCGCAGTCGCGGCTCCAGTAGCACCCAAGACGCCGGCTCCTGTACCCGCAGCGGTACCGCCGGCCGCGAAACCTTCTCTGCCGGCAACCACTGCCCCGGCAGCAACTCCGATTCGCCCACCTGCGCCAGCAGGAGCGCCAGCAACACCTGCAGCGGCGCGACCCGCAACACCGTCCGGCAAACAGCCTTCTGCCATACGTCCCGCGGCCGCTGCGCCCGGACGTCCCGGCGCGCCGGCAAGACCAGGCGCTCCGGCTCGGCCGTTGCCGACAGGAAATCGCGGTCCAATGCCTACAGGCAATCGCGGGCCTTTGCCCGATACGTCGCAGGGCTCGCGCTCGAGCGGCCCGCGTCCCGGGCAGCCGATGCGTCCGCAGCAATCCGGCCAGGGACGGCCTTTCACACCTCGATCCGGCAGCCCCGGCGGTCCGGGTGGACCACAATCGCGGCCTTTTGAGCAGCGTCGCGGCCCAATGCCCACGGGTACGCGTCCCGGCCCTCGCGCGCCTGGGCGTCCGGGAATGCTGCCGCCGCCGTTTCCAGAGAAACTGCCGCCGAAGGCAGAGCCAGGCAAGCCGCTTTACACCCGCAAGCCGCCCCAGCGCCAACGTCCCGTTCTGGATAAGCGCGAGCAAGAAGGTGAGCGCAAACTGCACCCGACGCGGCAGCGTCCGGGCGCGGGCCGCAGTTTGGCCGCCGCGGTTATCGCGCCGCCTGAGCCGCGTCCGCCACGCGAAGTGACGATCACCGAAGGCATCACGATTCGCGAACTTGCCGAAAAACTGGACGTGCGCGCCAAGGAGCTCTTGAAGAACCTGCTCGACCGGGGCGTCTTCGCCAGTATTAACCAAGCGCTGGATGTGCCCACGGCCACGACACTTGCCGAATCGTTCAGCGGAGTGGTGAGCGTCGTCTCCCTGGAAGAGGAGATGGTGCTGGAAGTTGCGAAGGAAGAGACCAAGGAGAGTTTGAAGCCGCGGCCGCCGGTCGTGACCGTCATGGGCCACGTCGATCACGGCAAAACGAGTTTGCTCGATGCCATTCGCGAAGCGGATGTTGCCGCGGGCGAAGCGGGCGGCATCACGCAGCACATCGGCGCTTACAAGGTGGTCGTCAATGATCGCGCCGTGGTGTTCGTCGATACGCCAGGTCATGAAGCGTTTACGCGCATGCGAGCGCGGGGCGCGAAGGTTACCGATATCGTGGTGCTGGTGGTGGCCGCCGATGACGGGGTCATGCCGCAAACGAAAGAAGCGATCGACCACGCGCGAGCCGCTAAGGTCCCCATCATCGTGGCGATCAACAAGATTGACAAGCCGGAAGCGCAACTGGAGCGTGTGAAGCGGCAACTCACGGAAAACAGCCTGATGCCCGCGGAATGGGGCGGCGACACGGAGTTCGTGGAAGTTTCCGCGAAAAAGAAGCAGGGCATCGAGAAGCTGCTCGAAACGATTTTGCTGGTCGCTGATTTACGGGAACTCAAGGCCAATCCCGATGCGCCCGCGACGGGCACGGTTCTCGAATCCCGCGTGGATAAGGGACGCGGCCCAGTGGCTACGATTCTGATACAGAATGGCACGCTGAACTCCGGCGACTTCTTTATCTGCGGGTCGGTTTTCGGGAAAGTCCGCGCGATGTTTGACGATCGTGGCCGGGTCGTCAATGATGCGCCGCCGTCCACGCCCGTCGAAGTGCTCGGATTGCAGGGAGTGCCGGATGCAGGGGACCTCTTCCAGGTCACCGACGAAGCCAAAGCGCGGCACATCGTCGAGTACCGCCAGGGCAAGCAGCGCGACGCAGCGATGGCGCGCATCAGCGGCTCGCGCATCACGCTCGACCAGCTCCACGAGCAACTGAAGGCCGGAGACGTCAAGGAATTGGGAATTGTGATCAAAGGTGACGTGCAGGGCTCCGTCGAGGTGCTCAGCGAAATGCTGCCGAAGCTTTCGACCGACCAGGTGAAGCTGAAGATCATCGGCTCGGGCGTCGGCGCGGTCACGGAAAATGACGTGTTGCTGGCTTCCGCGTCCGGCGCGATCGTGATTGCGTTCGGGGTGCGGCCGGACCGCAAGGCTCTGGACCTGGCGCAGCAGGAGCACGTGGACATCCGCACGCACACGATCATCTACGAAGTGTCCGACGAGCTGAAGAAGGCCATGGAAGGCCTGCTCGAGCCGGTGGTCACGGAAACGTATTTGGGCCGCGCGGAAGTGCGCAACACGTTCCGCGTCAAGGGCGCGGGCACGATTGCGGGCTGCTACGTGGTCGATGGCATCTTGAAGCGCGATGCGCAGGTTCGCGTGCTGCGCGATGGGGCGGTCATCTACACGTCGAAGCTCAACTCTCTCAAGCGATTCAAGGATGATGCCAGCGAAGTCCGCACTGGTTTCGAATGCGGCGCGGGCGTCGCCAATTTCAACGACGTGAAGGTCGGCGATATCCTCGAATGCTTCAGCGTTAGCAAGATGAGCGCCGCGGAAGCCGCCGGACAGGGCGGCGGGTCCGCCGGCAAGAAATAATCCGCCAAGCTGTCCCCCGGAGCCGCTCATGCCGGTCGGTCTGCTCACCCTCGAGCTGCACATCCCGGACGCGCAATCGCTGAAGGACAAGCGGCAGGTGCTGCGCAGCTTGAAGGACAAGCTGCGGCGGGATTTTAATGTGGCCGTGGCGGAGCTGGAGCATCACGACACTTGGCAGAGGTCGGTGGTCGGGATCGTCACGATTTCGAATGAAGAGAAGCACTTGAGGGAAGTGCTGCAAAAGGTTCTGGACGAGGCGGACCGCATCCTCGGCTCATTTTTGATCAATCAAGCGGTCGAGATCGTTTAGAGAGTGTTTCAGGGACGCCGATGAGTCCAGCGAATCACCGACACGAACGCGTGGGCGAGGAGATCGCCCACGAAATCAACGCCATGCTGGCGGGGGAACTGAAAGATCCGCGGCTGGAAGTAAGCGTGGTCGCCAGCGAAGTGCGCGTCCAGCCGGACATGAAGCACGCGCGGGTATTCATCAGCGTCAAGGGGACGAACAAGGAGCAATCCGACGCGATCAAGGCGCTCGAACATGCTTCCGGGTACATCCGGCGGGAGCTGGTCGAGCGGCTGCAACTCCGCCGCGTGCCGGAACTGCATTTCACGCTGGATCTTTCCCAAGAGCACCTCGAGCGCATCGAGCGGCTCTTGAAAGAAATGAAGAAGGACAATCCGCCCGCGCCTTGAGAGTTTTCAGTGATCAGTTGTCAGTTTTCAGTTCAGAAAAAAAGGGAAGCCTCGATTGGCTGCGATCCCTCCGCTTTGAAGCCCGGGCGGAGGAACGAGCAGGAACGCAATCGAGTTAAATTCGATTGCATCCGATTGTCAAAAGTAAAAACAAAAAAGCGAGAACAGCGAACGAAGAACTAAAACTGAAAACCGACAACTGACCACTGATCACTCCAAAAATGCCACGACAACCACAGCCAGCGCCGATCGACGGCGCGCTCGTCATCAACAAGCCGAAAGGGAAAACGTCGCACGACGTGGTCGATGCGGTGCGTCATTTGGCAGGCTTCCGGCAGATCGGACATCTGGGCACGCTCGATCCGCTGGCGACGGGTGTACTTGTGCTGCTGCTTGGCCGGGCCACGCGGCTGGTGCAGTTCTACGCCGGGCGCCGCAAGCGATATGAGGCGGGCTTTCGGTTCGGGTTCGCGACAGATACGTACGATTCCGACGGCCAAGCGCAGGGACCAGACGCCGCGCCGGCGCTGGATGCCGCGGCCGTCGAAAAGTTTGCCGCGGAGCGCATCGGGCGGTTCGAACAAATGCCGCCGTCGTTTTCCGCGAAGAAAGTGAAAGGGCGCCCCGCGTACGAGCTGGCGCGCAAAAAACAGGCTGTCGAGCTGAAGGCTGTCGAAGTCCAGATTTACGAATACAAACTCAGGGAAATCGAGGGCAGCATCGCGCGCTTTGTCATCGAGTGCTCGTCCGGCACATACATCCGTTCGCTGGCGCATGAGATGGGGCAAAAGCTTGGGTTTGGCGCGCACCTGGCGGAAATCACGCGCACGGCGGTCGGAGAGTTTTCGCTGGAACAAGCAATCACGCTGGAGGAACTTGCAGAAGCCAAGCTGGCCCGGAAATTCGCGGACTGCCTGATCCCCCTCGAAAACCTGCTGGCTAATTTTCCGCGGGTTAACGTTTTGCCCGTGATCGAAAAGCGCGTGCGTCATGGCACGAAGTTCAACATTACGCTCGCGCAGCTTCAGCCGGGCCGCGTCGAGCCGCCTCCCGGCGCGACGACGCAGCTCGATGGCGGTGAACCGAAGCCGCCGCGGCTGCGTGTATTCAGCCAGCAGGATAGACTCATCGCCATTGCAGAAGCCGTGGTGCCGCGCACATACCAGCCGATCGTAGTGTTCGAAGCTCTGCCGTAGGTCATCCACGCCGAAGCGCAAAGTGGTTTCCAAACAAAATTCAGATTGCGAGAGCGATAGGCCTGAGGATTCCGTCATTCACGGGGTTAGGGCTGAGGAGGCTGTGCTCCAGGTGATTGCAGAGTCCCTGGAGCGGGGGTTCCGCGGCCTCCGGTATCGCCTCGACCCGCGAAAATCGCCCGCGTGAGATGATCCGCCCGGCGCAGCTTCCGCGGGGTGACGAGAATCAGGAGTTCGGTATCCTGAAGAGAATTTTTCCGCCCCCCGAACGCGTAACCTACACCCGGGATTTCCGCGAAGCCCGGCAGGCCGGTGATGGAGTGGGTTTCTTCCGCATCGGTGATACCACCGATCAGGGTAGGTTCGTCCTCTCTGACGCGAACAGTTTGGGTCAGCGTACGATTGGAGATGACGGGAATCCCGTTTACGCTGGAGCCGGCCAGCGAGCGAATTTCGAACTCGAGCAGCAGAGTCACTTCATTATTGGGATGAAGCGTGGGAGTGGCTTTTATCTTCACGCCGAGATCGACATATTCCGAAGCCGGATAGGGCGTCTGCGCCGCGCCGCCGGTGATGCTGTTGGCGAAATTCGAGGAATCCTGAATCACCGTCACCACCCCCTGGGCAACGGCTGGATCTTGGGACACCAAAGCGGCATCAGGAAGTCCGCTGGTGGTCAATGTGGCGGCGATCAGTGCGGAGGGCCCCACGGGAGTGTTGAGTTCGATGCGCGAGGCAAAGGTGCCCTTTCCTTGACCGATATAAACGCCGAGCGTGCTCGATCCCTTGTTTGTCACCGCGATGTCCGGCACGGCGCCGTTCGCAAAATTGGCGATCACGATTCCGGCAGGAGTCGTCGCAGTAGGCAGCGGAGAGCCCGTAGCTTCGGTGAAGGTGCCGTCTAAATTGCTGCTTCCCAGCAAGACCGAGACAGTATTATCGCCCTGGTTTACGACGGCAAGGTCGGGCACGCCGTCGGCATTCAAGTCTCCTGTGGCAATGGCAACCGGAGCAGTCCCAACCGCAACCGGTGAATTAGTGGCTTCCGTAAAAGTCACATTTCCGTTGGTGTCCACACTGTCCAGCAGAACGGTAACATTATTGGAGGCCTCGTTGACTACTGCGAGGTCCACTGCCGGCGCATTATTCGCGTTGGCCAGCGTGCGGTTTTGAAAATTGGAGGTTACCAGCGCTACGGGACCGCGCTCCGGACCTGTGAAGGGTGTGAGCGTGAACTGCTGCTGCGCCGTCAGGGCAGGTGCGCTGGAGTCCGTGACTTGCATTGTGAAAGTGAAGCTCCCCGCGGTGTTGGGGGTTCCGGTAATCGTGCCCGTGGTTGATACCAGGGTCAGCCCCGTGGGCAACGCACCGGCGGCCACCGTCCATGTATCGGGAGCCTTCCCGCCGGTCGCCGTCAGTACTGCGTCATAAGGTCCCCCGATGTTGCCGTTCGGTAGGGAGTTCGCAACGGCGAGAAGAGGGGCAACCGCCGCGACGGATATGCTCAGTGTGGTCATCGCGGATTTCGTAGGAGTTCCGGAATCAGCAACGCTTACCGTGAAGTTTGAATTGCCTGCTGCGGTCGGGGTGCCGCTAATTGTTCCCGTCGCTGAGTTCAGAGAGAGCCCGCTCGGGAGAGTTCCCGCAATAACACTCCAGGTACGCGCACCGCTGCCTCCCGCGGCGCGCAGAGAAGCGGAATAGGGTGTCTGCAGTGTCGCGCCGGGAAGGGCAGTCGAATCGATGGCCAGTGTGCCACCAAGGGCCAAGGGAGAACCGGGGAATTCAGTGAAGCCGCCGGTACCGTCGCCTTTGAAGAGGGAAATCGTGCTGTCCCCTTCATTTGCTACCGCAAAATCGAGGTTGCCATCACCGCTAAAATCCGCCAGCACAATAGAACTCGGAGAGTTTCCCACGGTGTAGGGAGAGCCGGTCGCTTCTTTCAGCAGCAGGTTTCCACTGCTGTCAAGTGAGCTGAGCAGGACCGTGACATTGTTCGATTTCGCGTTCGCAACCACCAGATCCGGCGTCTGGCCGGCGTTCGTTCCGGAACTGGACGTATTGCGAAGAATTCCCTCAGCGAGTGCTGTGGGACCGATCGCCGTTACCGGCAACGAGAATGGCGAGTTGACCTCGGCAACAAAGTTTCCGCCGTCCTGATTCCGCAAAACGGTGATGGTGTTGTCCTTGCGATTGGCGACGGCAAGTTCAGGCAATGTGCCTGCATTGAAATTGCCCGCGACGAGAGCGACGGGATTCTTGCCGACGGTAAAATTTGTCTCCGGGAAAATCGTGGAGCCCGGCACTCCCGTCAACGCGCCGCCGGCCCCCAGGCTTCCGGAGAGCAAGGAGAGCGTAATAGGAAAGCGATCCCCGACGAAAAAGCTGGCCGGCTTTCCATCTTGCGCGCGCAGCAGTACCTGACGACCGCTCTGCACCAGCGAGAGAGAATCGGAGAAATTGGCGGCGCCGCCGGGAAGGGTGAGTAGAAAAGTAGAGAGGCCTCCCCCGATGGGAATGACGGCCGGTATGCCGGAGAATCCCTTTCCGGCGAAAACCTGTTGGATGTTGGTGAGCAGATTTGTCAGGGTTGTCGAAGACTTGAGCTTGTTCAGGTCGGCGGAATTCAGCCCGATGAGCTGCTCTGAAGCCGGAGGTGTAATTCCAAGAATGCGCGCCTTGTTGCGATCGACTTCGAGGAGCTCGATTTCCAACATGACTTCACCACGAGCCCTTTCCAATTGCTGGATGAGTTCACCGGCAAGGGCGAGGCGCTCCGGAGTGTCGCGCACGGTGATGGTGCGGCTGCGAGTGTCAAGGTCGATGCGCGTTGCTCCGATGATGTCGCGGAGGACGCGCAGGATTTCGGTCACATCCTCCGGGCCGACAGCTGCGGAGAGGGGAAAGGTCTGCTCTGCCACCACGGCGTACAGCCGCCGCTTCTCCGGCGTGTCTGGGGCGACAAACATCATAGTGTGATTCAATGGGCGCCAAAAGGTTCCCGATTGCGTACCGAGGAGGACCATGCCGGTGTAGAAATCCACGTTATCGACGTGCAGGCGCACGCTCCTAGCATTGATGTCCGGATCAAAGGTCACTTTAATGCCAAAGAGGTCCGCGAACTGTTCGTAGACCGTCTTCGTATCGCCACGCAGGTTCAAGTCGTGTTTTCCGGCTTGCGGTCGTAGCCGAGGAAGGCCGGAGATTGCGGTCGGCCCTGCGCGGGGCTCATCCTCCATGGTCTTGAGTTGAGCGAGACGTTCCGCGACGATCGTGTTTCCGGGATCGACTTGGAGCGCCGCTCCCAATTCCTCGGTGGCCTGCTCCAGATGTCTCGCCAAGGCATCACGCTCTGCGGCCTCGACGTGCGTGCGAACCAGCTTGGAGCGCAGCGCGACACCCCGTTCGATGACATCGGCATCCTTCGGGGCGTAACGCGCGGCCTCTTCGTAAGCCGCCAGCGCTTCGTCGAACCGCCCTGCTGCTTCGGCTTTGTCGCCCTGCTCGGCAGCCTTCTGTGCGCGCTTGGGATCGGGGCGCACCCGCCCGGCTTGAGGCTGCGGTGGTGCGGGTGCCTGCGCGGGAACCTGGCCGCAAAGTAGTAACGACAAGAGCAAAGAGATGCTTAGGCGGATGGTGCGCATGAGCATCAGACAGGATAACCTAACCCTGAAGAGTAAATAGGACCAAGCTGGTCCGGTTGACGGAAGACCATCTGTGCGGTACACTCAAATCGTAGTTGCAAATGACTAGCAACTGGAGATTTCGTGCTCTCGGCTCTACTTATCGCCCTTCGTGAAGGCGTTGAAGCTTCTCTCGTCGTCGGCATTATCCTCGTCTATCTTTCCCGAACCGGCCGCGGACGCCTGACACGTTTCGTCTGGTACGGTGTGGCAGCCGCTGCCGCGCTCAGCCTGGGAGTGGCGGTGGCTCTGGAGCGCTGGCGCATCAGCGAAGACGGCTTCGAGGGCCTGATGCTGCTGATCGCGGCGGTCTTCGTTATTACGATGATCGTATGGATGAACCGCGTTGCGCGCCACCTGAAAAAAGAAATCGAGCAAAAAGTGGAGGCTTATGCCGAGCGCGCCGGGAGCGCGGCGGGCTGGGGCATCTTCCTTTTCGTTTTTCTGATGGTCCTGCGCGAGGGGGCGGAGCTGGCGCTAATTCTGCGGGCGGTGGAGCTTTCCAGCGAGGGCTTGCAGACCTGGATCGGAACGATTGTGGGGATCGCGGCGGCCGTCGCGGTGGGGCTTTTCTTCTTCAAGGGCACTTTGCGCGTGCCGCTGCATCGGTTCTTTGCGGCGACGAGCGTCATTCTGATGCTCGTGGCGTTTCAGCTGGCGCTAACGGGTTTGCATGAGTTGAGCGAGGCGCGCTGGCTGCCTTCGAGTAAGGCAGAGATGGCGCTTATCGGGCCAATTGTCCGCAACGAGCTGTTCTTCTTTGTGTGCATTTTTGGCGCGGCTATTCTGTTGATCCTGCGCGAATGGCAGTCCGCATCACATGCGGCTGCCGCGAAGGAAATCGCTGGTGAGGCGGAGAAGAGATTGCACGAATCGCAGATTCGCCGCCAGGGGCGCTGGATGATTGCCGCTGCCGGCGCGTGCCTGGTGGTAATCCTGGTGCTGACGGCGGACTTTATTTATGCGCGTGCGAACTCCGCGCCGCCTTCTGCGCGGGTGGTTACCGCAGTGGGCAACGAGGTGCACATTCCGTTGAGTGAAGTGCAGGACGGAAGCCTGCATCTTTACACCATCAACGCCGGCAATCAGTCGCTGCGGTTCCTGATTATCAAGAAGCCGAATGGTTTCGGGACGGCATTGGACGCCTGCCGGATTTGCGGCGCAGAAGGCTATCGCCAGGACGGGCAGAATGTCATTTGCCGCCACTGTGGCTCTGCGATCTATGTGCCTTCGGTCGGGGATCAGGGCGGATGCAATCCCATCGGCGTGCCATCGCATACCGATGGCGGCGATCTCGTGATGGAGGTTTCCGCCCTCGTTGCGGCCACGAAGGAGATTCCTCAGTAGCATCTGGTGCGCGGCTGGGGGGGACCGGAACAGCTTCCAAGAAGCGAAAAGTTCCCAGTTGTCAGTGTTCAGTACGGAGAAAAATAAGAAACAATCAGCAAAATCTTTCACTGAGAACTGAATACTGAGGACGGAAAAAACAGAAGGTTTTCGCACAATTATGTTCTTGAGACTCGTTGCCGATTCTTTTGGACGCCGTCCGCGCCACAAGCTCTTGACCGGAGCAGCGCTGGCTCTCGGTATGGCTGTGGCCACGGCGGCGTTGAGCGTCTCGCTGGATGTGGGCGACCGGCTGGCCAAGGAATTCCGCAGCTTGGGGGCGAATCTCCTTGTGACGCCGCAAGCGGACTCGTTGCCGCTGGAAATCGGCGGCGTGGACTATCGCCCCGTGAATGCCGGCGCGTATCTGCCGGAAGCGGACCTGCCTAAATTGAAAACGATTTTCTGGCATAACAACATCATGGGCTTCAGTCCCATTCTCGAAGTCCCGATTGAGGCCTGGTCGCCGGCCTCCAAGTCTTGGATTACTCCCGCATTGGCAGGCAAAGCGTCCTTGATTGGAACCTGGGCGCAACACAACGTAGAAATTCCTGACGGCACGACATACCTCACCGGAGTGGTGAAAACAAATCCTTGGTGGGATGTCAAAGGACAGTGGTTTGGCGAAGACTCGCGGCAATGCGTTGTCGGAATGAATCTCTTAAAAAGAATTGGGGCAAAACTAGGCGATGATTTGAACGTAAGTTCCGGGGACCATGCAAAGTGGGTCACCTTGAAAGTGGTAGGGGTGCTTTCATCAGGCGGGTCTGAAGATGAGAGTGTTCTCGCTCCACTTTCCGTTGCGCAGGAACTCGCCGGAAGGCCGCGGCGGTACCGCAAGCTGTATATCAGTGCGCTGACGAAGCCGGAAGATGCGTTCGCGAAACGGGACCCGAAGTCGTTTACTCCGGCCGAGTACGATCGGTGGTTCTGTACGCCATATATTTCCTCGATTGCGTTTCAGATTCAGCAGGAATTGCTGGGGACGGATGTGCAGGTGATCCGCCGCGTCGCGGAAGGGGAAGGCCAGATCCTCACACGTGTGCGCATGCTGCTATGGCTGGTCACGGGAGCGGCGCTGCTGGCGGCGGCGTTGGCAGTGGGGGCGTCTTCGGCGGCTTCGGTAATCGAGCGGCGGACGGAAATCGGCTTGATGAAAGCACTCGGCGCAGGCTCGGGCACAGTTGGCTTCCTGCTTGCCGCAGAACAACTTCTGCTCGCGTTCGTGGGCGGGGGAGCCGGTTACGCGCTCGGGATTATTCTGGCACGCCTTCTCGGTGAAGAAATCTTTGGCGCTGCTCCGGAACCTTCGCTCGCCGTCTTTTTCGTGATCATTGCACTCGCAGCCGGCGTCACGATTCTTGGCAGTGCCCTTCCGCTGCGCCGTGCTTCACGGTACGAGCCGGCACCCATCCTGCGAGGGGAATGATGGCCGACCGTCGCGCAAACAATCGAGTGATGTTCTGGCGCATCATCCGGCGATTGCTTGGCGCCAACAGCGGCCGGCTCTTCGTCATTCTGTTGGCTCTTGGCGCAGGCGCCGCCGTCACGGCCGCCCTCCTTAATCTCCAAGTCGACGCTAAGCAGCGTCTCACCATCGAATTCCGATCCTTTGGCGCGAATTTTGTCGTTGCGCCGCATGACGCCTCCGAACTCGGGACGACTGCGACGCTGCCGTGGGACGAGAATGTTGTGAAAACGATCCGGGCGCAGGCCTACGAGGAAACGCCCATCGTGCCGTTTCTTTATCTTGTCGCGAGTGCGCAGAAGCTAAGCAGCCCGATGCTTCCCCTAAAGGGAAAGCAGATTCAGACCGTCGTCGTTGGGACAGACCTAATGAATTTTCATCTCGTCGCAGGAACGAAGTTTCCAGAGGTGTTTGGTGGGGAGGAATCCGATTACGAAAATCTAAAGACCGAGTGTTTTCTTGGTGAAAGGATCGCGAAGCAATTGGGGGTTATCAAAGGAGACCAAGTAGTGCTGCTCTACGAGAATCGGGCAGAGCAGTTGGGCGTGCTCGGAATCGTTTCCGCAGGCGGCGCTGAAGATAATCAGATTTTCATGGAATTAGGGACCGCACAGCGTCTCTCTTGGATGAACGAGCGGGTAAGTCTGATACAGGTGAGCTACCCCGGTACTCCAAAAGAGATTCAAGCCTTTTGGTCAAAGCTCGCGTCGCAACTAGGCAACGCCGAAGTCCGTCCGATTCGGCAATTCACGGAAGGTGAGGCCAAGATTTACAACCGCATCAGCGGGTTGCTGACGGCGACGGTGGCGATCGTGCTCGTGCTCACGGGGCTATGCGTGATGGCGGCGATGACCAACGTGGCGATGGAGCGGAAGAACGACGTTGGTTTGATGAAGGCCATCGGCGGCTCGGTGCGCCGTGTGCTGCGGCTTTTCCTTGCGGAGGCGGCGTTGCTTGGCCTGGCAGGAGGAATGATTGGCGGCGCGACGGGAATTTTTCTGTCTATCGGTTTGGGCAAAGCAGTCTTTGGCGTGGCGGCGCGGCCACGACTGATTGTGTATCCTGTAGCAGTGGCGTTGACTGTCATCGTGGCGATCCTCAGCGCGTATCCGCTGCGGCGGCTGGCTAGCATCCGCCCGGCATCGGTTTTCCGGGGTGAAGCGTGAGTTCCGTCGTTGCAGCGCCGCCGCTGATTGCGGCGAAGCAAGTGGTGATCGAAAATCTGGTCAAGCAGTACGGCACCTTGCGCGCGCTCGGCGGCGTCAGTTTCGGCGTGAACCCCGGCGAATGGGTCGCGCTCATGGGCCCCTCCGGCTCTGGGAAAACCACGCTGATCAATATTCTCGGCGGGCTGGACACGCTCACAGCAGGCCATGTTGTGGTCGACGGCGTCGATCTTTCGAAACTTCGTGAAAACGAGCTAGTCCGTTACCGCGCGGAAAAAGTCGGCTTTGTCTTCCAGCAATTTCATCTGGTGCCGTATCTCACCGCGCTTGAAAACGTGATGCTCGCGCAGTATTTCCATAGCGTCACGGACGAAAAGCAGGCCGAGGAGGCGCTGAAGCGCGTGGGCCTCGGCGACCGCCTGACGCATCTCCCCGCGCAACTCTCCGGCGGCGAGCAGCAGCGCGTGGCCATCGCGCGTGCGCTGATCAATCAGCCGAAGATTATTCTTGCCGACGAACCCACCGGAAATCTCGACGAGGCCAACGAAACGGTTGTCCTCGAGATTTTCCGCGAACTGCACAACGCCGGACACACGATTCTGATGGTGACGCACGACCCGGACATCGCGCGTCAAGCCGACCGCCGCATCGAACTGGCCCACGGCCATCTGCACTTCGACACCGCGCAGCATGGTCCGGGCCATCCGCTCAATTGCCCGCTGGCCGACACGGCGGACTGCTGCACGCCCATTTCCACCGACGACGAAATCCGGTTCGACCATCTCCTCGAACAGATTTGGATCTGCGGCGAGGAAGGGAAGCCCGCGCAGGCGGAGCGCCTTCACGCTACCGGCCCATCGGGGCGTCTGCCGGTGGTATCCGGCGCGCCCGCCGGGCGAGTTCTCTCGCGCATGTCCGATCTGCGCTTAGTGCAAATGCAAAACGGGGAAGTGCAACTCACGAGCGTGGGCAGCCAGCGCGCGCGCGACGTCGTCCGCCGCCACCGCCTGGCCGAGCGCCTCTTCAAGGACACTTTTTCCATCGAAGATTCCGAGGCGCACACGCAAGCCTGCAAATTCGAACACATCATCAGCCCGGAGCTGGACCAGCGCATCTGCACCTTCCTGGGGCACCCGAAGACCTGCCCGCACGGGAACCCCATTCCACCGGGCGAGTGCTGCAACGGCAAGTCCAAGGCCTGATCGCGCACCCGAACCATGCTGACCCCTCTCGACCCAAGGAAAAAACCAACCAGCATCAAGATTCATGTTTCGAGCGGCGCGGGCGTGGATGTTACCTGGGCCGACGGCCACGCGAGTCACTACGAATTTGCTTATTTGCGGGAGGAATGCCCCTGCGCCACCTGCAGCGACGCGCGAGAGAAGAAGGCCTCGCTCGGCGAGGCAGCTCCGGTGTTTTTGTCATCTCCCGCGCTCCCTATGTTCAAGCCCAAGCCGCGCGCCCAGGCCGCCACGCAAGTAGGCAGCTACGCCATTCAGATCAGTTTCACTGATGGCCACTCCACCGGCATCTACAGTTACGACCATCTCCGCAACATCTGCCCTTGCGCGGAATGCGCTAAAGCTTTCCGATTCACTGGGCTAGATCATTTCGACGATTCTTCGCGGTGATGAGCTAGACTTAGCGCCTCAAAAATGCGAGCATTTCAACCTACGAGTTAGCGAAACCCATACATGAGCAGCATTCCCAATAGCCCTGCTGCCGCGGGCAGCCGCGGCAACGGCATTCCCCGTGTCATCGTCGCCACCACGGCCCTGCTTACATTCATTTCGTTCTGGCGGGCAGCGGCTATCGTGCTGAACGATCTTGCCTCTTCGGCGTACTATGCCGGCGGCGAAGCGGAAGCCTACATCGGCAAGACCGCGCCGTGGTTCATCCTTGCCATCATGCTGTTTTCGTACGCCGTGCGCGCCGTTTACGTGGAAAGCTGCAGCATGTTCGTGCGCGGCGGCGTCTATCGCGCCGTGAAAATGTCTCTCGGCGGGACGCTCGCGAAATTCAGCGTTTCCGCGCTGATGTTTGACTACATCCTCACGGGGCCGATCAGCGGAGTCGCGGCAGGCCAGTATCTCGCGGGATTGATCAACGATCTCCTGCAGTATTTTCACGTGAGTGGCCCGCTCTCTTCCGGAACAACCAGTTTCATCGCCGCGAGCTTTGCCATCGTCGTCACGCTTTATTTCTGGTGGCAGAACACCAAGGGCGTTGCCGAGTCCAGCGAAAAAGCTCTGCACATCATGAAGCTGGTCACCGTGATGGTAGTGATGCTCATCGCCTGGTGTATCTACACGGTGGCGGTGCGCCATTCCGCGCTGCCTCCGTGGCCACACCCGCGCAACCTCAGGCTCAGCACCAGCGCCCTCGGTTGGCTCGCACACAGCAGCCTCCCTCACATGTTCGGCATCATCGCCATCTTCATCGCCCTTGGCCACTCCGTTCTGGCGATGAGCGGCGAGGAATCGCTTGCTCAGGTCTATCGCGAAATCGAAAGCCCCAAGCTTCCCAACCTGAAAAAGGCCGGCGCGGTCATTTTTGTCTACAGTTTGGTCTTTACCTCTTTGGTTTCCTTCTTTGCCGTGATGATCATTCCGGACGACGTCCGCCAGCACTTCCTCGAAAACCTGATCGGCGGGCTGGCGATGAATCTCGAAGGGCCATTGTTCGCCCGTCTGATATTCCACGGCTTTGTTGTCGTGGTGGGCACCTTGATCCTGGCGGGCGCGGTGAACACGGCCATCGTGGGCTCGAACGGCGTGCTCAACCGCGTTTCCGAAGACGGCGTGCTCAGCGCATGGTTCCGGCAGCCGCACCCGCGGTTCGGGACGAGCTATCGCATCATCAATATCGTCGTGGCACTGCAGGTCATTACCATCATCATCAGTCACGGTAACGTCACTTTTCTCGCGAACCTCTACGCTTTCGGCGTGATCTGGAGTTTCGCGATGAACGGCCTCGCGGTTCTTGTTCTCCGCTACACCAGTCCCGGCCAGCGGGAATTTCAGGTTCCGCTGAATTTCACGTTCCGTAGCGTGCAGATTCCCGTGGGGCTCGGGTTGATCACCTTAGTGCTATTTTTGATCGCCGTCGTAAACCTGTTCACCAAGCCCATCGCCACGATGGCTGGCGGAGCCTTTTCCGTGCTGCTCTACATCGTGTTCACGATTTCGGAGCGCCGGGGCAGGCGCGGCGGCGCGGCGCACGTCGAGATGGATCAGTTCAATCTCGAGTTGGAATCGGAATTGACTCCCGAGGCCGTGGGTGCGCGACCCGGCAACATCCTGGTTCCGATCAGCAACCACTACGCGCTCTATCATCTCGGAAACGTGCTGGACCGCATTAAGCCCGGGCGCCGCGATGTTGTCGTGCTCCACGTCCGGCTCTTGCGCCGCTCGGCTTCGGGCGAAAACGAATTCGAGGCCGATCAGCTTTTCGGCAGCATCGAGCAACAACTCTTTTCCCAAGCGCTTTCCATGGCCGAAAAACGGGGCAAGTCGATCCGCCTCGCTGTCGTCGCCGCAAACGATTTGTGGGACGGTATCCTGCGTGCCGCGACTTCACTGCAATCCAGCACGATTGTTGTGGGGCGTTCGACAAAGGAATCGAACGAGGAGCAAGCGCGGCAGATCGGTGAAGCCTGGGAAAAACTTGGCGATCAGAAGCCGCAATTCAATCTGGAAATCCATTTGCCCAACGGGGACAAACTTTACAAAGTCCTTGGGCCCCACGCGCCAAATCTGACTGCCAACGAGGTTAATCTTCTGCACCGGCTTTGGCTGCGTTTCAGCGACGCGGTGGCGCCCCTGGAAATGCACCACCACGACGTCGTGCACTTCGCGCTGGAAGAAGTAAAAAAAGAGATTGAAGAAGGACACGAAGACACTGTGGTCAGCCGCTTGCGCACGCATCTAGAAGCCAACCAGAAGAAGAAAGTTCCGAAGACCTGAAGCAAATCAGTTTTTAGTTCTTAGTTCGTTCTTGATCTCATTCCTACCGGCCATACTTCATGGAAAGAACCAGTCACTAACCAAAAATTACTAACCCGACTTCCGCGGCCGAAGGTCATTTTTTCGCTTTTTAGACAGACAAGTCCTCTCGTTTCAGCCAAACCCTACTGGAAGTCGTACATAGTGACGAATGGAAATTGTATTTCTCTTGACATGATTGTTGTATATGGTATATGTAGTGTCCTGTGTATCTCCGCAAAACCAGCAAGACTCACAAGGGCAAAACCTACACCAACTTCCTCCTCGTCGAGTCTCAACACACCCCCAAGGGTCCC
>DATHIB010000200.1:0-7982 GCA_035490055.1 Candidatus Limnocylindria bacterium
CGGCTCAAACGCTCCGGAATGTTCTGGACCGTTCGTGGTGCCAATGCCGTCATCGCTGTCCGTTGCTGCCGCCACAGTCGTGAATTCGACAACTATTGGGAGTCCCGTCGGGCATGATTGCCCAATAGAGGTCGCGCACCCAATACAACTTTCTTTGTATTGAACATCCTGAGGAAAAACGCTGCGCCACGGTTACGGCAAAGCGAACGTAAAGAGCGCCGACCCCGCAGCGACGGCTACATATTGTTTCCCGTCGATTGCAAAGGACATCGGCGACGAATACACCGACGCACCGCATTGGAAGTGCCAGAGCGCTTTGCCGGAAGCGGCTTCGAGCGCGATGAAGTTTCCCTCCGCGTCTCCGGTGAAGACGAGCCCCCCCGCGGTAGAAAGCGCCCCGGACCACGTCGGCGAGGGATGCTTCCATTCCCATTTCATTTTTCCGGTGTTCGGATCGATGGCGCGCAGCGCGCCGGTGAACGGCTCGGCATCGTCGTTCGGAAAATAGGCGCTGCCATAGTAGGCGTGTCCCGCTTCGTACGCCTGCGGCGCCGTGCTGAAGACGTCACACTGCTCGCGCGCCGTAACGTAGAACAATTGCGTTTGCGGATCGTAAGTAGGCGACATCCAGTTCGTCGCCCCCGCAGCGCCCGGGCAAACGCGATTCCCTTCCAGTGTCGGTGAAGCGTCCTTTCGCCCAATGGGAACTCCACTCGCGTCCTTCGAGTCGCTCCAAGTCACTTTTGCAAAAGGGTTTGCGAACACGAGCTTTCCATTGGTGCGATCGATCAAATAAAAAAATCCGTTGCGATTCGCTTGCAGGATCAGGTGCCGGCCGCCCTGGTCAACCATGACGGGCACCTGAGTGGCGTCGTAGTCGTGCTCATCGTGCTTCGAGAATTGAAAATACCATTTGAGTCTTCCCGTCTCCGGATCGAGAGCGAGCAAGGAATTACTGTAGAGATTGTCGCCTGCGCGCCCTTCGCCGCGATTTGAAGGCGAAGGATTGCCCGTGGTCCAAAAAGTAGTGTTGGTCGCGGGATCGTATGTCCCCGTGATCCACGCGGGCGCCCCTCCGATTTTCCACGAGTCGCCTTCCCAGGTTTCATGCCCCGGTTCGCCCGGACCAGGCACGGTGTAGAAGCGCCATTTGCGCTCGCCGGTCCCTGCGTCGTACGCGTCAATGAAG
The DNA here is from genome assembly GCA_035490055.1 of Candidatus Limnocylindria bacterium. Lineage (GTDB taxonomy): Bacteria > Acidobacteriota > Terriglobia > Acidiferrales > UBA7541 > Acidiferrum. Next base: position 1,190 of record DATHIB010000200.1, read on the forward strand.
CCGCGAATCCCATACTCCCCGCCCGACACTCCGATAATCACGAGATTCTTGATCGCCAGCGGCGCAAGTGTGATGCTGTACCCTTTGCGATAGTCCAAAGCTGTAACGTCCCACACGACGCTCCCGGTCTTGGCGTCCAGCGCGATCACGTGGGCATCGAGAGTGCCAAGAAAAACTTTATCGCCCAAAATGGCCATCCCCCGATTCGCGCGCCCGCAGCACGGCCGAATATCCGCCGGCAGTGCGCGTTGATATTGCCAGATCGGCCGCCCCGAGTGCGCGTCCAGCGCAAAAGCGCGATTATCCTGCCCCGTGCCATAAAGAATTCCATCCACAACCAGCGCAGTCGTTTCGAATTTCCCGCCCGCCATCGTCTGATAAACCCACTTGGGAACGAGCATCGCCGCATTCGAAGTGTTGATCTGCTCCAGCGTGCTGAACCGCCGCCCCGCGTAGTCGCCGGAGTACATCAGCCAGTTCTGCGGCTCTTTCGCCGAATCCTGCAGCCGCTGCGGGGTCACTTGCGCGCGAGCTGATGGCACAACACAAGCTGCGATAGTCAACAAAACGAATGTCGCGCCTATTCCTACCGTCATTCCGAGCGAAGCGAGGAATCTCTCTTCGATTGCCTTGTTCATCGATTCGCGTTTCATTGCGCACCCACCGCAAGCAGATACGCGATCACATCCTGCATATCTTTATCGTTCAACATTTTTTGATCGTAAGCCGGCATCAGCGATTCGCGGCTCTTCTCCCAGGATCGCAACTTGTCTTTTTCGAACAAATGCATTTGTTCGCGCGTGTCTATCATTTGCAGCGTGAAATGGTCTTCGTTCAGTACCACGCCCAGGAACTTCGTTCCGTCTGCGGTGACCACCGTGACGGTCTCGTATTCCTGCGAGAATTCTTTCATCGCCTCGGAAATGCCCTGCGCCAGCCGCCGGCTAGGACTGCGCACGGATTCCACCAGATACTCGGTCGAGCGCGCCGAACCGGTCGTGCTGAGGTCGGGTCCGAGCCGCCCCCCCTTCCCCTGAATCATGTGACACGTCGAGCACGCCGCGCTCCCATAAAAAAGTTCCTTGCCGTGCACCGCATTCCCCGCGGGTTGCGCAGGAGCTTTCACTTGTACGCTGCGGATGTAGCTGATCACTTGCCAGATCTCTTCTTCCGTCATTCCGACGCCCTGCTGCGTCGCTCCGTTCGGCGGCATGGCCGTGCCGGGAACACCTTCGTTAATCGTTCGAAACAGGTCGGCGTCGGAATTGCCGTGACGCTTCTGCGTGCGGCTGAGATCAGGCCCCCGGCCTCCGCCCCGCGCACCCAGCCCGTGGCAAAACGCACAGTTCGCCCGGAATTGCGATTCGCCCAGCTTCGCAGCTTTCGCATCGCCAGCAAAAGGATTCTTGTCCTGCTCGCGGAGAGCCACTGCCGCTGCGGCGCACGCAACCGCCACGGCGCACCCAAGGAGAAAACGTAAGCGCCACCGCCGCGGCCAAAACTTACTTCGCCGGAAATTTGTTCTAGGCACGGACATGGTTTCGCTATGCCCCCTCGGATTGGTGATGTTGGACTGAGCAGCGATCGCGTTTCATTCGAATGAGGATGGGTTCGCGGCTAATATATCATTCGTTGTAACCACGCGGGTGAACTTCACGGAATTTTAATAGACGCGGCGGCGCAGCTCATCGCTCCGGCGGCAGATTGCGATTCGCACCTACCTCCGCTACAATCCCGCGCGTTGCCGCTCATGAGCGAATCCCCTGTCAAGCCGCGCATCGCCATTGGTTCCGATCACGCCGGGTTTCCCGTCAAGGAATCTATCCGAAAATATCTCGAAGAGGCGGGTTATGTCGTGGACGACCAGGGTACCTCGTCGGAAGAGTTCGTCGACTATCCCGATTACGGAAAAGCCGTAGGCGAACGCGTGGCTTCAAAAGAAGCCGATTTGGGCATCGCCGTATGCGGCTCAGGCATCGGCATTTCCATCGCCGCCAACAAAGTCCCCGGAATTCGCGCCGCCCTGGCCCACGATGTGATGACCGCCCGCCTGGCCCGCGAACACAACGACGCTAACGTCCTCGCCCTCGGGGGACGCATCGTCACGCCCGAAGCCGCCGTGGAAATGGTCCAAACTTTCCTGACCACCGCCTATCTCGGCGGCCGCCACCAGCGCCGGCTCGATAAAATCGCTCGAATGGAAAGCCACTCGTGAGCTCAACGTGAATTTAGGATCGAACTTCAGTCCGCGCTTGAACTGAAGTCACTGCTCGTCCAATCCAAGGCACGCTTGATGAAGTCCTTGCCAAAGTCCACCAGCAACGCGACCGCCTGCTAGCCGCCCCTCGACTAACCATTCAACAAGCTGCCAGCGCACATTTCCTGGGTAGCGAGTCAGTTTCCGATGTCCCGTTAACCGTCCTGAGGACGGCGACTGGTAAACGCTGGCCAACTTTCGGCCGGCGAACGCGTCTCAGCTCCTGGGCTTAACAAACCCATAACCGTTCAGTTATGGTTTTCACGTGCAAGCCGTAGCGGACAATCTTTTCAAGGCCCTCGCTGACCCAACCCGTCGGGCAATCTTCGAGCACCTAGCCCGCGGCGGGGAAGCAGACCGTGCATGCCCTGACTGATCGTGCCGGCGTGTCGCAACCGGCAGTTTCCAAGCACCTGGGCGTTCTGAAGCTTGCCAGCCCGGTGCGCGACAGGCGCGAGGGACGCGAAACCCACGACAGCGCCCAGCCGCAAGTTCTGGTGCCCCTGATCGACTGGATGAGCCTCTATGGCGCCTTCGATAAGAGAGAAGGCGTTGTCAAGGCACAAAACTCACTTGCCGTGCTTTTCGCACGGCGTGACCGCCTGAGTGGTTGAGGACCGAAGGCGGGTGGCCCGTTCGTGGGTGCCCCATACGCGACTTTGGCGTGTGGGGAATTTTGACCCTTCCTTCATTTCCTTTTCCCCGGATTTACCCGCCATCTCGCACCACGCTAGCCTATATCAAACCGTCCGTCGACCGACTTCCTTGACTCCAGCTGGACCACAGCTCCCTCGCCACTCTTCCTTCGCAGTTCCCCAATCCCATTTTGAAACGCGCCCGACTATCCGAAAGAACCCAAGCAACTTAAATAATTATTGATAAACCGTACTGATGTGCTATAATATGATGTTAGGTTGGCAAGCTTCTCTCCGCCCTTCTAGGCATGTGCGTCCCTCATGCGGTCTTTCTACTTCCTCCAAAATCTTCCCATGCCTCCCAGTTACTTTCTCGCCGGCAGTCCGTTCCCGTAAGTCCTTTAGCTGCAACACTTGTGATTCTCCCTGCTAGTGTCGCAAACAAAAGACTTGGAGCAGGGCTAAGCTCTTTAGATGCAACACCTACAAAAAAAACGGGGGGGCACATCCTTCAAGCCAAAAGTCTTTCTCCATTCTCCTCAATTGGCTTTCTTGTGTTCCATCCGCTAAAATCGCCTCACCGCCCGCAGCCCGAGCGCAAACGCACCTGGCAAGATGAGGCCGCCTCATGACCACGACCACCGCCGCCAATGACCGCATGAACAGACCGCTGGACTCCGTCGACCCGCAAATCGCCAGCCTCCTCCGCGACGAAGCCAGGCGCCAGGCCACCGGCCTCGAACTCATCCCCTCGGAAAACCTCGTCTCCGAAGCGGTCCTCGAAGCCATGGGCTCGATCTTCACGAATAAATACGCCGAAGGCTATCCGGGAAAACGCTACTACGGTGGCTGCGAGTACGCCGACAAAGTCGAGCAACTGGCGATCGATCGCGCCAAGGAGCTCTTCGGCGCGGAACATGCCAACGTGCAAGCGCATTCCGGCACATCCGCCAACGTGGCCGTCTATATGTCGACTCTGCAGAAGGACGACGTCGTTCTCGGAATGAATCTCTCGCACGGCGGCCACCTGACGCACGGGCATCCGCTGAATTTCTCCGGCCGGATGTACAAATTCGTCGCCTACGGTGTGAAAAAGGAAGACGAACGCATCGACTATGACGAGATTGAGAAGCTTGCCGCCGAACACAAACCAAAGATGATCGTCGCGGGCGCAAGCGCCTATTCGCGGATCATTGATTTCGAGCGTATTGCCAAAGCCGCGAAGTCCGTTGGCGCGCTCTTTTTTGTAGACATGGCGCACCTCGCCGGACTTGTGGCCGCGGGCATGCATCCGAGCCCCGTACCGCACGCGGATATCGTTTCCACCACAACGCACAAAACGCTGCGCGGACCGCGCGGCGGCTTGGTCCTATGCAAGGCAGCGTTTGCCAAGGAACTGGACAAGCTAACGTTTCCCGGGACGCAGGGAGGTCCGCTGGTGCACGCCATCGCCGCAAAAGCGGTGTGCTTGAAGGAGGCGATGGAGCCGTCCTTCAAGGAATACCAGAAGCAGGTGCTAGCCAACACCAAAGCTATGGCCGTGGCCGTTGCGAAGCATGGGTTTCGCATCGTAACGGGCGGCACGGACAACCATCTATTCCTGATCGAAGTGCACTCGCGCGGCATCACCGGAACGGACGCCGAAAAAGCCCTCGACCGCGCAGGCATCACCGTCAACAAGAATTCAATACCCTTCGATCCGCTCCCGCCCATGAAAGGTGGCGGAATCCGCCTGGGAAGCCCTTCCGTCACCACGCGCGGCATGCGCGAGCCCGAGATGGAGCAGATCGGCGCCTGGATCGCGGAAATCCTCTCGAACATCGGCCAGGCAGAGGTCGAGCAGCGCGTGCGCAAACAAGTCGCGGAACTTGCCGCGAAATTCCCAATTTATGAGGCGCGCCTCCGAGGTGGTCCGGCGCGAAGCGAACACGCGCACGTCTAGCCCATCGCGAAATCCTATAAGCTAACCATGAATATCTTCAAAGCAACGGCCGATTTCGAGCACTGGTTGGCCGGGCAACTCCCGATCATTCGCCAGGATCTCGCCCTCAAGCACCAGCAAATGGCGGAAGCCGCGTTCCCTATTTTTCCACGCCACCTTCTACCCCTGGCTGCAAATCTGGCCGGAGGTTTGCACTGATTTGATGAGGGCCCCGCAAGGTGAAGCATGACCTTGCGTCACGGCGGGGCCGCTGGCTCTATAAGACCGCAAAGGCCCTGGTGGCGGCAACCAAAAAAGATTGGAAAAAGTGGCAGCGCGATTGGCAGCGCTCCGCGCCGCGTTAGACGCTCGCGGAAGACCTGTCCTCATTTATGACGCTCCAACTCCAGTGCCGCTGGCCTAAGACTGTACTCTGGGTCAGTAGCTTCTGAATAAGACTGCGAGTAACTTCAAGAGGCACTGGAATGGGAAGCCTACTCGCGACCGTGTTACTCGCTGTTTCGCTCTTAGCTTGGCTGGGGGAGACATTTTTTCTTGATGGTTCACAACTGAAGTTGGCGCGATTCTCCAGCGCGCCGCGCGGAATCTTCCCAATTCGCCGAAAATTCTATTCTGCTGCGACCGTCACGCGCCCGGCTTCCCATCGGGCCGCATGGCGGCGGATAAGGTAAGCCTATGATGGATACGGAAGCCTTCCGAGAATTCAAGACCGGATTGACACTGCTGCGAGACAATTACGCTATAAAGGCCCTGCCGCATATGCGGCGCGCCGTGGACCTGGACAAGAACAATCCCTATTACATGTCCTACCTGGGTGTGGTGCTGGCGCGCTCGGAAGGAAAATGGGGCGAAGCCGAACGGCTATGCGACTCTGCGGTTCGAATGAAGAGAAATCAGGCGCAGCTCTATTTGAATTTGGCTGAAGTGTATGCCACTGCTGGACGGCGGGACGACGCCGTTGATGCTTTGCAGACTGGGCTGAAATTCGCGCGCCGCGATATCCGACTGACCATTGCGATGAACAAACTGACCGCACGCAGGGCTCCCGTCCTGAGTTTTCTCGGCCGGAGACACCCGCTTAACCGGCAGCTAGGAATATTGAGGCACCGCGCCATGCGGGTGTTCGCGCAGACGACTTAAATCAATCTCTCCACCCCCAAACACAAGAGCGGGCGCCCCGATTTCCCCCAGGGCGCCCGCTCTTGCTTTCATCGGTTCAGTGGAATGCCTAAGCGCGCAACCTAGACTAACGAGAGTTGGCGGCGCCAAAGTTATAAGAGTGTTGGACTCCCATTTCCATTAGGATCTTCATCCCGATGCCGAACATGCCGGTCGGAAGAACGTCCCTTCGAACGACTTCCGCGAGGTACTCGCGGGCGATGGAAGCGGGGTCTTGTGAGTACGGCATCGTTACAAACAGTCGCATACCAACTTCATAACCACGTTCACTGGACTGGAAAAAGATACCAGAGCGGGAAACACTGACCGAGCTGCGCATGTCTTCAAAACGTTCCTTATTCGGATCAGAAGGACGGATGCGCATGAGCTGCGTAATCTTGCAGCGGCGGCTGCCGCGGCGCTCCGTATTTGAAAGCGGCTGCTTGGGGGGAGTTCCGGTTGGGAGTTTTTTCGTCATCGGATCGTGCTGGGTCGCCAAGGGTAAACCATCTTTCCGGAGATAATGGTGCTTTCCATCCGAGAAGAGTGTAATCCGAGGACGACAACTAATCCTATAGTGGAAACGTACCTGGAAGAAGTAGGACGTTCCAAGAAAATGGTAGTACGGAAGTACTGGAAAAGAAAGGGAAGGGGTGTGGAAGGGTGTGCGACAAATTTGTAGGTGAAAAACCGGCCGGATATCAGCCAGCGGCGCGTTGTTCCCAGAATTCTTCCCAGCGGCCACTGAGCTGGGAACAACGAAGGGCGATAATTGCGTTCGCGTGGTCGACTGTCCAACGC
>DATHIB010000201.1:0-36013 GCA_035490055.1 Candidatus Limnocylindria bacterium
GAATCGCTCAATGCCAAGATCCAGTGGGTGAAATACACAGCTCGAGGATTCCGGAACAAGCAGAATTTCATTCACGCGATCTACTTTCACTGCGGTGGCCTGGACCTAGCGCCGTCATCCACTAAATAGCCGGAAGGCCCATTATTATTGTCTCCGTGACTGCAGAAGACGCGAAGCACGTTCTGAGCGCCCCGGATTATGTGGCTAGATTGCTGCTATTCGTCGCCGCGGACCTGCCACCAATCAAGGCGTTCGAATTCGGCCATTTTTTCGGAGCCATGTTCCCGGTACCAGCGGCTCCAGGCGAGCGCGTCCGCGGGCAGATTCTCATCCGTAATTTCCTGCAGCGCGAGGAAAGTCCAGCTTCGCATTTGGCCAGTTGTGCGGGGATTCATCGCCAGATCGAGGAGCTTTGGCACGATCCTCATGCGCTGTTTGCGCGTGAATATTCCGCAATCGGAAATGTTGCAGCCCGCGCGGTCCCGGACGCTGTTGGCGGGATCTCCGGTGAACGAAGTGAACAGCTCATCGAGAACTTCATCTTTGCCTAAAAAACGCATGCCCTCGACGGCCCACTGCCGCACGCCAGCGTCCTGATCGTAACGGGCATAATTCAAGAGCACGCCGTGGATGCGTTCGTAGTCGACGCCGCGGCCCGCGAGCATGCCAAGAAAATAAACCGCGGCAGCACGGTAAGGCTGGTCGGTGCGCGCCCGCTCGATCAACAGATCGGCCGCCTGCTCGTTCTTCTGCCAGCCTTCCAGAGCAAGATTGATGTCCACATTGGCGTACCGCACGCGAAGATCCTTGGAAAACTGCGAGCGCTGCTCTAGTTGCCGCACGCGGTCGCTCATTCGAATGTTGCCGATCCAGCTTTCGACTTGCTGATCGAATAGTTCCAGCGCGCGCGTGTCGTGACCAATGGCGCGTTCGAGCAATTCCTCAGCCTGCGCTTGCGCGGGTAGTGCGCGCACGCGCTCCACGTCGGCATCCGTCAAAGGCGCGGAAAAAGCGCGCCGCGTAACTGGCTTGGCAGCCAAGGCCGCCGCCGCTGCACGTGAGCTGTTCGTGCGCGAAGAGAACGAGGTCATCCGCCACGCCGTGAAGCCAATCATCCCGGCGACCATGACGAGGAAAACGCCGGCGGAAGCGGCCGCCGGCACGCGCTGCCGCGACTGAGTGAAAACTTGGCCTGAGGATTGCCTGAGAGGTTGTGGAGATACGCCGAGAGGCAAATCCACTTCCACATGCGTATCCAATTTCAAGCCGGCCAGCGTTTCGATCTGCGAGACGACCCAGCGCGCTTCCTGGCGGCTGTCGATTTCGTCGGCGAGCGTGATTTTGCTCCCATCCTTCAACCGCATTCGAATCGCATGCAGCGCATTTCCCGAACTGTTGCCCTGCTGTATGCTGACCACGGGCACAATCGAGGCGACGTCGGAAACTTGAATTCGGCGCGTGCGGCCAAGGCCGAACATTCCCGAGCTTGAAAGAATCTCGCCACTGCGGACGCAGATGCGCGCGCTGCCGAACGTGACGCGGAGAAAGCCGGCGAGTATGATCAAATCGCTCAATCCCAAAAAAATGAAAAAGAAAATCGGCGCGTGCTTCTGGTACATCAGAAAGGCGACGCCGGTCCACACTAACAAAACCAGGAATAGCATCAGCGCACGGCTGGGATTGCGCAAAATCGGAAAATAAAATTCGGTGCCGCCGGAGCCCATCGAAACGACCACTTTCGTATGCGCGGGTTGCTGGACCGCGCCAGAATCCGCGTCGCTGAGCCGCGGAGTGGCAAAACCGAAGCTGTCCGCTCCGGTTGTGGTTCGTGTTCCGGAATCGCTCGCCGGCCCGGCGAACGCTGCGTTCCGAAAAAACGGGATTTCGAAATCATCCGAGTAATCCACGCCGGGCACGTCCGCCTGCGCGTGAAGCAGCCAAAGAACTTGATCGCTCGGATTGTCGTGATCCGTGACCAGGCTGTCCGCGGGCGGAGAAAAATCCACGGGAATGGCGCGGCCGAGCGGTCCGGGCTCCACAGCCCCCGCGGGAACATTGTGCTCCGCCTGCCAGAGAACAATTTGATTGGTGCTGCGGTTGTCGCCCGATCCGGAAACGAGTTTGCGCACACAGGAGAGACGCAAGTCGATGCCGTGCTCCGCGCGTGAATCGAGTTTCAGGTGAATCCTTCCACCCACACGTTCACCGGGAGAAAAAGTCAGGGCATCGAACTCGAAGTACGCGTCGCCGAAGCGCCGATGACGAATTGTGGCGCGCAGTGCCTTTACGATCAGAATCACGCCCAACAGGTTGAAGCCGAGGAGCAGAAACACACGCGGATCGCCATTGCGCGCGAAATTCGGGACCATGCGGAAGAGAAACGGGAGCGTGATCAAATTGCAGAGAATGGCGAACACCCAGAAGGCGATTTCGCTTTTCTTGTTTTGACTTTCCGCGCGGCTCGACGCCCAATCCGGACGCCACAGCCAGGGAGAGAGTGGATTCGATTCCTCGCGTGCAGCCTGCTGCTTCAGGAGTTCGTAGCCGCGGAAGGCGGCGTAAATAAGTCCACCGCCGATGAAGACAAAAACCGAGCCGAACATGATGCCGGTGAAGATGTCGAAAGTCTTGAAATTTCCGCGGCTGAGGAGCTGTGCGTAAATGAAGGCGAGACCCCCTCCCAGGAAGGGCAGCCCGAAGAGGGTCAGGAAGACGGCGGCGCCCTTGGAGGGTTGGATCATTCCTTGATTCTAGAATCGTTCGAGCGGACAAAGCGGACGCTAAAGGCTGAATTGCCTTTGCGGTTACACCTGAACTGTGGGACAGGCCTGGATGCCCGGCGCGAGCAGCGCGCCAAGAAGCGCGAGGCGCGGTCTCGGCAGGCTTCTAGTGAGTTGCCATCATCGGATTGGCGATCAACAGTGCGTTTAGATCCGCCGCGATTTGCGAAGCGATCTTCTTGAAGTCGTCATCCGCGGCGTTCCTATCCATCTCGAAACGGACCGCCGGCGAGTATGAGGTCACGGTAATGACTGGACCGTGCTTGGCGTCGTTGCTCGGAGGATTGGCAAGCTCGTAGAGCGGCTGTTGTGGACGCGAGAGATTGTTCACCCCGACGTACAGCAGCATCTTCGGGGCCAAGGGATCGCTCCCGACCAGAAGGCGCCGCACGCGATTTTGTTCATCGGGCTCAGCGAAAGCACCACGGATGCGCAGGCCCTCGGCCGGGAGCGTTTGTCCCGGCCGCAGACGCTTCACCTTGAAACCGGCCTTCTTCAGAGCGGTTACCAGATTTTCAGCCATGATGTTCACGAGCTTGTCGGCCTGTTCGGCGAGAGTCTCGTCAGGCTGGGAGTTGGTTGCCGGCGCGGGTTTCTTCGGCGAAGAGCCGGGAGAAGAGTTCTTCTGTGTGGCTGAAGGAATGGTTGATGCACTGCCGGAAGTTGCGCTCGCGGAGTTGCGGGAGGGTGCGCGTCTCGACGCGCGGCCATTAAGGACTTCGAGCTCGAAATCGCTGACATAAACGACCATGGAACTGGCGGGAGAGCCATTCAATGCTTGGGGCTGACGCGAGTTGTGCGCTGGTTTCGCGGGGCTCGGCCTTGCAACGGCAAGAGTGCAAGAAGCGAGCAGGAGAAGCAGGGGAGCCAAACGAAAGACCTTCATGGAAATACCTCAAGGGGCGAGTGGTAAGCCCGCTCGAACAAGCGCGAGATGAATTGTGGCATAAATTCAAGAAAACTTGTAAGTGTTTTGTTTACTGCGGGATGGCAGCGCGTCCGTTAGAGTGCCCCGGCAAGAAACACCAGGATGGGCCGCCCAAATTCTTGCTGATGGGTTGAGTCTGGGGCTTTTGCGTAGAGCATGGAAGATAAATCTAGATTTGTCTAGATTATTCTGCTTCGTTGCTCTAAGATGATCTTTGAGGGAATCGGCGTGGCAAAAACCACAGTCAAGAAGATCGGGCTGGAGATGGACGCACGTCTCTATGGGGAGCTATCCAAGCTGGCCAAGAAAAACGGGCAGTCCAGACGCTTTTTGCTGGAAAAAGCGCTGGAGCACTACCTCCAGTTCGTGGTGCCGTCACAAGGGACGGTGCGGCCGGAGGTAATGAGCCATTTCCGTCGCTCGACTGACAAGAATCGCAAGTTGCACGAACTCCTGGCGAAGTAAATGCCGGAGCACATCTATGTCACCGTCGGCGAGGCCGTGGAGATGCACCGGCAGCTCGTCGAGGAGTTTGGTGGAATTCATGGGCTTCGGGACAGGGGGCTCTTGGAAGCTGCCATCTTTCGTCCGCAGAGCGGATACCACGACGATTTGATTCATGAAGTCGCCGCGCTGATGGAATCTCTCGCCAATAACCATGCCTTCCTCGACGGCAACAAGAGAATCAGTTTCGCGGCGACGGACACGTTTCTGCGTGTCAACGGCCATTATTTGGAAGTCGAACCTTTCGCGGCACACCGGTTCATCACTGAATCCATCGGCAAAAGGGAATTCCGCATCCGGCAGATCCGGGAATGGCTCTCCGCTCATGTGAAACGGCTGTGAGACCCTCGCGATGAAAGCGGAACGAAGGCCACCCGTATTCGTCTTAGCGGGTCAAGGGCCGACCATCGGCCCAGGCGGCGGACGGAGGTGTGGGCGGCTGGGGAGCGGGCGCGACAGGCGGTGTGGAGGGCGGAGTAGTTGCGAATTTTGACCGGTCGAGCGCGGTGTTTTGATCGACATAGGCAGTTACGGGCGCGCCCTTGGCAATGACCACGTCCTTGCCGTGGATGAACAGGAACAACGGTGCAGCAGGAAAAAAGAGAACGCCACTGGCGATGATGGCGCCAGTCATTGCTCCGGAGCGCCCCTTGCCTTTGGCTTCCTGGGAAGCGCGGAGAGGAGCGCGTTCGCCGTCCGCGAGACCTACTCGGCGATGCGCACGTCGAGTTTACCGGAGCGGCCGAGGCGGCGTTTCGGCTTCGCGTCCACAATCGTGCCCCAAGCCATCTCACCTTTCGGGATCACCACCAGGCTGTGCACTTTGACGCCTTCCACCACCTCAAAATCAACCCTGTTGCCGGCGGCTTCCTTGGTTGAAGATAGTTCGCGCGCAAGCTTCAGCGGGACAGGCGTGCCGTCTTCGAGGCCGAAGTCAAAAGCAGCGCGGGTTTCGGCTGCACTGCGGCAGATGGATTGGGCTGAGGAGCGGCTGCGGGCTCCTGGGAACGCGGAGCCGCGGACTGCTGGATTTTGTCTGGAGCGACGGGCTGCGTCGCGCTCTGTGCCGAGATGGAATCCGTAAAGCAAGTCGAGATGAGCAGAAATGCCGAGAGAAGAAAGTTTGAAAGGGATTGCATATGCTAGCGTCGAGTCCAAGAGATGCCTGTCTTGACCGAAGTATATACACATGGATGTGCGGACTTTTCTCATTCATTCCGAAAGATGCGGCGCCCGGCGCAACTTTTTCAAGCAGGTTTGAGACTGGCATCAACTCAGCTTTAGAGTCATAGACGAATTGCGTGGCGCAGCCTGAATGAGGCACAAAAAGGCAAGCCCCGCGGAGTTTGCAGGCGCGTGGCGCCGGCTGAAGAAAATTGCCGGTGGCTTTGGCCACGCGATCTTAAGCAGCGATCGATTTTGGCGCCGGCTTGCGGCGAGGTTTGTTGCCGTTCTCGAGCAGCTCACGCTCGGCGCGGGTCCAGTCCTCGAGCGCATTTCCGGGCGCGCCACCGCGCTCCAAAAAAAACTGGTAGGCGCGCAAGGCGATCTCCTCCGTTGTCGGATGGATCCTGGCTGTGCGCGGCTTCGTTATTGTTGGCGAGGAACTTTTCCCCGTCTTGGGCATACCCCCTCCTTTCAACTACTGTCTCCATGTTACATCTGATGGAAAACCATCGCTTCAGAATTCATTGGAGAGCTAATCGAAAGATTCAATGGTTCGAATTCGAAAAACCGCAATTCCTCCGACCTTCGGAATCAGGGATCAGCGAGCAGTAAAGCTCTTCGTTTGTCCAAGGGTAGGGACGACGCCGAGCTGCTGCATCATGCCGAAAGTGTCCCAGCTGACGTAGGAATCCATGATCTTTCCATCGACGATGTGATTGATGGTGATTCCTTCCACGTACACTTTCTTGTTTGTGGCGGGAATTCCCATGAATTCACCGGTGTGAGTGCCGGAAATTGTCCAAGCGACGGCCAGCTTTTCCTTTTCGTCAACGATATCTTCAATCGTGAAGCGCAGATCAGGAATGCCAACGATGAAGCGCGAGACTTGGCGTTTATAAGCGTCAGGACCAACCGAGGAATCCGTGAGGGTGGGATCGTGGAGAGCGTGGCTGGGGGAGATGATTTCGTCGACTAGTTCGAGCCGGCGTTTGTTCCAGACTTCTTCATAGAGGCGCCGAACTACGGCCTTGTTATCGGCTGACATGGAGTTCCTCCTCCTCCGGATCCTTGCGATCCGGCAACCGCGGAGATCGGCCCTGCCGTACGAAACGATTGGCAGAGAACCTGGGAGGGATGGGCTCGCCCGAGCGTACTCCCAAGATGATTGGTTTGCAATCGTCGTCGCTTCACTGGAGACTGAGACGACACTCCCAGGGCCGGTCCAACGTCAAACCTATGATGAAAAGAAGCAAAGTTCGGCAATAGACGAAGATTGAGAAATGGGGGAGATTCCCTGAATCCCCCCTGGCATCGCTCATTGAGCGGGAGCACGCTCAATGCGGAAGGTGAAACAGCCCGCCGTGGTGCTGTTGACCTGTAGATAGTCGACGTTGGGATGGGTGAGCAGTTTTTCGATCGCCGGCTCGAATTCCCCATCCGCCACGTATTCCTGGGCCAAAAGGCGGCGGCCGCGTGCGTAGGCCTCGACCGTACGCGGGCTCCCGCGAAGCTCCTCCGGAAATCCGGCGTCCTCCGAGTAACGCGCACAAGCTTCCGCGTGAACATAGACCGGGCCGGGCTGTGGAAGCGATTCGGCGCCGGCGAAGCGATCATAAGTAAAGAGAATTCTGCGGTCTTCGCCCGCGATGAATGCGCGCAGGCAGTGACGGCACGGGGCAGAGTCGGTGGCCAACTCCGCGTGCGCGGGGAATCCATAAACAGGCGCGCGGAGGGTGGCGCGGACCGCTTCCGTGATTTCGGTTGGAATGGCCACGATGCGAATGGGCAGCATGAATTGTTCCTTACATCCTTCTTCAGATGCAGAGCGGCATGTGCAAGCTCTGTACGTGAGTGATTGTGGAGTGTGAGTGCGTTCCGGTTCTATCCGGTTTAGGCGTTCAAACTCGAAAAGAACTTCAGAAAATCCAACCCAATTACAAGACAAGAAGGGCCGCTGATTTCTCAGCGGCCCGGAGGCATTCACAAAATTATCTTATGTTTTGACACGCTACGATCTCCCAGTATCCGCACGAACCTGCCGTAACTTCAGCCAAAGCCCCGCGGGAGCATTCATCCTGTCACTGCAAAAGCGTGCCGCACTCACCGCGGGAGAAGCCCACCCTTCGCGAAGAACGCAAAGGATAGGCTCCAAGGTTTGCCTCGCAACGGTTTCTGAGACCGCTGTCGTTACTTCTTGCAGCTATCGCTGACCATCTTTACGTTTGTCACATTGAGGTGGCCATGTTCGGTAGCATCCTTATCCGTGCCATGCTCTTTCATTTCATCTTTGACTTTCTCTTTGGCCTCGTGCAGATCGGCGGCTCGCACTTTGCCGGTCACGTTTACCGTGTGGCCAGTGTGAGGAGAAAGTTTGAGTGTCTTGCTGTGAAGCTCCCAGGTGGAGCCATTCTCGGTCGTCAGCTTGTACTCGTGAGCGCCCTCGGCTTTAGACAAACAACCCGTCAAGGTGCGGACTTCGGCGCCCTTGTCCTGGGCGTAACCAATCGCCGGAACCACCAACAGAGTGGATACGGCGGCCACACTCAGCAGCCATTTATTTCTCATGAGGTTCTCTCCTTTTTGATTTTGAGGAGTGGAAAGACACCCACTCCTCTGTTTTCGGGGATTTGTTTCATCGTCCTTAGGCCCAAACCATACTGGCAACAACAGACACAAAAATGGAGCTCGTCCCTAGCAGTGCAGGCATTCCCCGATTGGAGCGCCCGGCGACCACCCTACGCCGTTCTGGTACTGCCCCTGATGAAATGCAAGACATTACCGGCGCTTACTTGAAATGCGAGAAACCCAAGCAACCAAAGAACAATCAAAACCAAGGCGAGTAATCCAAGCATGTCTGCATCTCCTTCTTTACCGAGCGGGACAATCAAGCGAATACATGTCGCAGAAAGAGCTGATGTCCCCGGTGAGAAGAACTTCCACGCAGAAGGAGTCTAGGAGTTTCGGTAAAGGCACGTCTGTTCCTTTTGAGACACTGCCTTGCGCGCTGGACCACCGCCATGGAATGTGCGGGATCCCATAGATTGGCCCGGCGGGGGAATTGGGCGTTCTAGGGGGGAGGGCGGCGGTGATGATTCGTTGAGCAGGCTGCTATTCCCGTTGGTCAGATGGCACACATCTATGGCACACTTGTTAAGCACATAACCGAGGGGGACTATGAAACGACAAAGAACTCACATCCTCCTGCCGCAGGCTCTGCTCCGGGACATCGACAGGATGGTAGGCCCGCGCGGGCGTAGCGCCTTCCTGGTGGAAACCGCGCAAGAAGAGGTGAAGCGCAGAAAACTACTGCAATTCCTGGAGAATGACGAACCGGCTTGGAAAGACGGTGATCACCCAGAGATGAGCGGCGGTTCGGCGGCCTGGGTACAAGAGCTACGTAGGGAAAGCGATGACCAGCGTGGCAAGGCACGCAGCCAAGCGAAGCGCGGCCGTTCCCGAACGTGAAACTGCTTCTGGACACATCCGTTTTGATCGACGTTCTGCGCCGCCGAAATGGCCGCCGCGAACTCCTCGCCGAGCTTGTGCGAGCCGGCCATACCCTCTCCACTACGGCCCTTAACATTGCGGAAGTGTACGGTGGAATGCGACCTGGCGAAACCGCCCCAACAGAAGCATTCCTTGGAGAACTGGAATGCCACGATTTGACCGGCTCCGGCGCACGGCTGGCCGGGAAGCTGAAAAATGAGTGGAGGCAGAAAGGGCGCACGTTGACTCTTGCTGATACGGTGGTGGCGGCGATCGCCATGGAACGCAAATGCGTCTTGTTCACCGACAATCGCAAGGATTTCCCGATGCCGGAAGTGAAGCTGTACCCTCGACCTGAGGGTTACTGACTTCCCCGCGATACAGGAATTGGTGCGACGGGCACCGGCCAAGCGGTCGGCCAAGTTGCCTGTCCACCTATTGAAGTAACAAGACGTTTGTGCCCTTTTGACGCATCGCCTGATCGAAGGTGACAAGGTGAAGGTCGGCGGTTTCGGCGAAGGCGTAGAGATATGAGTCGGCCCAATCCATAGTCGCAGGACGTTCGTCCTGGGTAAGCGCACGGAAACGGGCTTCGAGCGTGGAAGATTCCTCGACAAATGATACGCGGTCGTCTTGAATCCACCGGTCGTAGACTACCCAAGCTTCTGCCTGACTCAAGACTTTGTCCTCGCCCATGACAGCACCGGGGGTCAGTAGCCGCAATAGTCCGAGCTGGGTGAAGCGGCAAAAACAGACGTGTGAATCGTCCTCGAGCCGCTCGAACCAACCGAGTGCGGAAGGATAGTGAATATGGCGCTGATAAGAGAGAGCGAGCCAGACGTTGATATCAGGGAAAAGAAATGATCTCGTAGATCTTGGCATTGTCGATGTCGAGCGTGCCTGGCTTCTTTGAGGGAACAAGCGGGAAAGTGACGCGCCGGGTGCGCTTTTTGGAGCGCGGGCGGAGTTCCACTTCAACGCCTCGCAGGATGAGTTCCTTTACCGAGCGCTTTTCGCGCGCCGCTTTAGACTTCAGCTCGCGGTAGAGCGCGTCGGGAATGTCGACAGTCGTGCGCATGCTTTTATTGTGCCATATTTATGGTTGAAAGTTGTTGAAAGTAAGTAGCTAAAACGAGGCAAATATCGAACGAGTTCTTCGCCGCTGCCGTCGCGGAGAGGCTTCAAGCCAGAATGACCTCATCCTTGAGCATGTGAAGGCGGATGACACTTGGTTTTTCGGTGGCGTCGAAATGGCAGGAAACCGCGTCGCGGATCATCGTTTTCAATTCGTCAAAATCTGACCGCTGTAATGCTCTTCCCTCCCGAGAAGAACTCTGCGCATCTCACCTGCCGGAACTGAATCGGTGCGGCCATTGTTTAAGATAAATCGGCACACGACGAGACGAGGCTCGGCAAGGACTGCCTTGAAAATGTCGGTCCGCTACTTGCCGCGTTGGTGCCATGGCACGTGTCTTGACCACACGCCGCTAATGATCTTCGCTTCGCTCATCCGGTCGCAATCCGAAGTATGAGGAAACCGATAACAACAAAAAGGGCCGCTGATTTCTCAGCGGCCCGCAGGCACTCACAAAATTATCTTTCCTCTTTGACACGACACGATCTGCCAGAATCTGCCCGAATCTACCGTGACTTCAGCCGGAGCCGAAGAAGGGTAGTGAGAGTAACTCGAAGCGTGCATCCCCACGGCTCGTGAGGGCTTAGGGATGCAATGCGTGGCATGACCCGCACACCATAGCGGGTGGAGCCACGACTACTTTAGAAAGGAGGTGATCCAGCCGCAGGTTCTCCTACGGCTACCTTGTTACGACTTCACCCCAATCATGGGTCATACCTTGGGCGCCTGCCTCCTTGCGGTTAGCGCGGCGACTTCTAGTACAACTCACTTTCGTGATGTGACGGGCGGTGTGTACAAGGCCCGGGAACGTATTCACGGCGTCGATCTGATACGCCATTACTAGCGATTCCGGCTTCATGCAGTCGAGTTGCAGACTGCAATCCGAACTGAGCAGAGTTTTTTCCGATTAGCTCCCCCTCACGGGTTGGCAACGGTTTGTACCCTGCATTGTAACACGTGTGTAGCCCTGGACATAAAGGCCATGCGGACTTGACGTCATCCCCACCTTCCTCTCCGTTATCCGGAGCAGTCCACGTAGAGTTCCCTCCTTGCGGAGTGGCAACTACGTGCAGGGGTTGCGCTCGTTGCGGGACTTAACCCAACACCTCACGGCACGAGCTGACGACAGCCATGCAGCGCCTATACTAGTGTCCCTTGCGGGAAGGCGATATTTCTAAAGCTGGTCACTAGCATTTCGAGCCCAGGTAAGGTTCCTCGCGTAGCGTCGAATTGAACCACATGTTCCACCGCTTGTGCGGGCCCCCGTCAATTCCTTTGAGTTTCAGTCTTGCGACCGTACTCCCCAGGTGCAGGACTTAACGCGTTAGCTCCGGGACGACACCCGAACGGGTGGCACCCCAAGTCCTGATCGTTTAGGGCTAGGACTACCAGGGTATCTAATCCTGTTTGCTCCCCTAGCTTTCGTTCCTCAGCGTCAGTTGTGGTCCAGCGCGCCGCTTTCGCCACGGGTGTTCCTGCAGATATCTACGCATTTCACCGCTACACCTGCAATTCCACGCGCCTCTCCCACACTCAAGCACAGCAGTTTTGGAAGCAGCCTCTGGGTTAAGCCCAGAGATTTCACTCCCAACTTGCCGCACCGCCTACGAACCCTTTACACCCAGTAATTCCGAACAACGCTGGCCCCCTACGTCTTACCGCGGCTGCTGGCACGTAGTTAGCCGGGGCTTCTTCTACTGGTACCGTCACTCCTCTTGCGAGGCATTCGTCCCAGTCGAAAGGGGTTTACACACCGAGATGCTTCATCCCCCACGCGGCGTCGCTGCGTCAGGCTTTCGCCCATTGCGCAAGATTCCCCACTGCTGCCTCCCGTAGGAGTCTGGACCGTGTCTCAGTTCCAGTGTGGCTGGCCATCCTCTCAGACCAGCTACCGATCATTGCCTTGGTGAGCCATTACCTCACCAACTAGCTAATCGGGCGCGGGCTCCTCCTTCGACGCCTTACGGCTTTGAGTCCTCGAACCGAAATCCAAGGAATGTTATGCGGAATTAGCTTCGGTTTCCCGAAGTTATTCCCCATCGAAGGGCAGATTGCCCACGTGTTACGCACCCGTGCGCCGTGCGCCATACCGTATTGCTACGGTACGCGCACTCGACTTGCATGTGTTAAGCACGCCGCCAGCGTTCGTTCTGAGCCAGGATCAAACTCTCGTTTGAATCTGGTTGCTTGGCGAAAAAAAATCCCGGGATTTGCACCCCAGGCAGCCTGCCAAGCGAATTGTTGATCGCTCGAATTTACTCAGACCATTGGCGCTCGAAAACTCCAATGGTTTCGAACAGATTCTGGCACATCGTATCGGTTGTCAAAGAGCAAGGCCCCCCTGTCCAGCAGAAAGGCAAACCTACAACCCAAGGAGTATGTCAAGGGCCGGAAGAAAAGTCAACACGAGATTAAACGATTTCCACAGCGATCCTCAGCGGGGCGCTAACTGCTTGCACCGTGGTAGGATGCGCGCGAAGAGGGATAAAAGTGACTCGTGACTGGTGACTCGTGACTCGTGGAAGAACGAAGACTCTCACTGGCGAAAGGGATTTCGCTTCTCTCAAGCAGCGACTTCTTGCCAGCCTGAAGAAGCAGGAAATGATCCAGCCAGGTGACCGCGTGGGCGTGGCGGTGTCTGGCGGGGCGGATTCCGTGGCGCTGCTGCTGTTGCTGCTGGAGTTGCTCGGGAAACTGGGCATCGTGCTCAGTGTGGTGCACTTCAATCACAAATTGCGCGGCAAAGCTTCCGACGCGGACGAAGTATTTGTCGCGAAACTGGCCGCGAAGCACGGGTTGGAGCTCCACTCGGCTTCTGTTGACGTTGCGAAGAAGGCGAAAAAGGAGCGGGCCAACCTCGAGGACGCGGCGCGGCGGGCGCGGTACGACTATTTTCGTTCGCTGGCAGAATCTGGTGCTTGCGGGCGAATCGTGGTAGCGCACACTGCCGACGATCAAGCGGAGACCGTGCTTGCGCATCTCCTTCGCGGAACAGGCCTCGCGGGGCTTGGCGGAATTCATCCTGTAGCCGGTCCGGTCATCCGTCCCCTGCTGAACGTTTGCCGGAGTGAGCTTCGGCGTTTTCTGCGCGCTCGGAAACAAACCTGGCGCGAAGATGCCACCAACCGCGACACGAAGAGGATGCGAGCACGCATTCGGAAGAAGCTCCTGCCCCTGCTCGAGAGACAATTTCAGCCGGCAGTCGTTAAACATTTAACATCGCTCGCGGAGCTCGCACGAGAGGACGAGGCATTTTTGGACGCCATGGCGGAAGAGCGGGCGACGGTGCTGGTTCAAAAGAGCGGTGAAGGAACGCGAATCGCCATCGATAATTTGTTCGAGCCGCTGAAAAGAAAAGAATTTAACACTAAGAACACAGAGGGCAGAGAGAAGACAAGGGAAACAGAAGCACTGAGCAAGCGGATGGTGCGTCGGATCGTGGAAAGCTTAAAGCCGCGCGAGGGGCAACTTGGGGCGGGGCATGTGGAGGCGGTACTGCAACTGGCGCGGAGCGGACAAAGCGGGAGTTTGCTCCCTCTGCCAGGTGGAGTAGAGGTACGAAGAGAGCGAGACGCGCTCGTGTTTCAGGCCGTCGAAAATGGGGGAGTGCGAACTGACCGCAGCGCCCCTAGGGAATATGAGTACAAGATCGATTTGGCGAGAGGCGAGACGGAAGTGAACGTTACGGAACTGGGGTGCGTATTCCGCCTCAAGGTGATTGACTGGCCCCTCAAGAGAGGGGAAACTAGTAGAGATGGGGCGGTTCTGGACCGAGACCGATTGCTCTTTCCGATGGTGCTGCGCAATTGGCGTCCCGGAGACCGATTGCGTCCCCAGGGTCACCGAAACACCCACAAGCTGAAGCGTCTGTTGAACGAGAAGCGCGTCAGCCGGTGGGAGCGTGACGGCTGGCCGGTGCTGACGAGTGGCGGCGTTCTTGCATGGGCTCGCGGCTTTCCTGTCGCCGCCGAATTTGCCGCGAATGAAAGGACCCGGGCGGGAATCGTGGTCGCCGAGGAAAAACAAATTTGAGCAGCCGAAAGGGAGCGGCGTATTCCGCGGCGCGCATCGCCGCACGCGTGGCAGTTCTAGGGAAAGAGGTTTCGCGGGAGTGCGAGGGGCGGCGGCTGGATGTGGTCGTAACGCTGGATCGCGGTTTTATTTTCGCGGCGGACCTGATGCGGCAAATCGACGCGCCGGTTGTTTGCCACTTCGTACGCGAAGAGGTGCGGGATGTCGAGGACAGCGGTCACGCGCGGCGCGAAGTTTACTTTGGTTCGGGACCGGAATTGAAAGGCCGGGACGTTCTGGTGGTTGATGCAGTGCTGGAAAGCGGAGTAACACAGGAATTTTTGTTGCGGCGGCTTGGCGAAAGCAAGCCGCGCTCGATTCGCTTGGCAGTGCTTCTGGATAAGCCGGCGAAGCGGCGGGTAGCCCTGGAGCCTGATTACTTTGGCTTCCGAACCGCATCTAACCAAGTGTGGGTTGGCTATGGCCTTGCGGCACCAAACGGGATGGGGCGCAATCTCCGGCAGCTTTCTTCCGGAGCGAATGGGACGCTCAGGAAAAGTGGCAAGGGGCGGAAGATATAGGCAAGATCTGATTTTTTCCGGCGGGTTGCAGGATTAGTGAGGACAACGTGAATTCCAGTTCCACGGCAAAAACAATTCTCTTTTGGATCTCGATCGTCTTTCTGGGCGTGATGCTCTGGAAGCTGGTGTCCGCCAACGGGGCACAGGCGCGCGAGGATACTCCCACGTACAGCGTGTGGATGGCCAAGGTGGATGCGGGCGAGGTGAAGGAAGTGACGATGTATCTCTCCCCGAACAGCTACGATCTGCAAGGCGAGTACATCAAGCCCGCGAACATGAAATTCCAGGTCACCATTCCGAAGGAAGAAGCGCCGACGGTCACGAAGGCCTTGAGGGACAAGGCCGTGCAACTGAAGGTGAAGGAAGTGCGCAGCGGAGACTGGGTGTTGATCCTGCTGAACGCCGCGCCGCTGATTCTTCTCGTGGGCTTCTGTTTGTTCCTAATGCGGCAGATGCAATCGGGCGGAAACAAGGCCCTGAGTTTTGGCAAGTCCCGCGCACGGTTGCTCTCCGCACAGCAGAAGAAGGCCACGTTCAAGGACGTCGCCGGTACGGACGAGGCCAAGGAAGAGCTGCAGGAAATTATTGAGTTCCTGAAAGATCCGCAGAAGTTCCAGAAGCTGGGCGGGCGAATTCCGAAGGGTGTCTTGCTTGTCGGACCTCCGGGAACGGGCAAGACGTTGCTGGCGCGCGCGATAGCTGGTGAGGCCAACGTTCCCTTCTTCTCGATTTCCGGTTCGGACTTCGTGGAAATGTTTGTCGGCGTGGGCGCGAGCCGCGTGCGCGATCTCTTTGAACAGGGCAAGAAGAACGCGCCCTGCATCATCTTCATCGACGAAATTGACGCGGTCGGACGGCATCGCGGGGCAGGTCTTGGCGGCGGACATGACGAACGCGAGCAAACGCTGAACGCGCTGCTCGTGGAGATGGACGGTTTTGAAACGAACGAAGGCGTAATCTTGATCGCCGCAACAAACCGGCCTGACGTTCTGGATCCCGCGCTGTTGAGGCCTGGCCGCTTCGACCGCCGTGTGGTGGTCGCGCGTCCCGACGTCAAGGGCCGCGAAGAGATTCTCCGCGTGCACACCCGCAAGGTGCCAATCAGCGATGACGTGGATTTGTCCATCATCGCGCGCGGCACGCCGGGCTTTTCGGGCGCGGACCTGGCGAATCTGGTGAACGAGGCGGCGCTGTGGGCCGCGCGCCAGAACCGCAAATTCGTCATGATGGTCGACTTCGAGATGTCCAAAGACAAAGTGATGATGGGCGTCGAGCGCAGGTCGATGATTCTTTCGGACGAAGAGAAGAAGAACACCGCATATCACGAGGCCGGCCACGCGCTGGTCGCGGCGATGACGCCGGGCGCCGATCCGGTCCATAAAGTGACGATTATTCCGCGCGGCATGGCTCTCGGCCTTACGATGCAACTGCCGGAAGACGACAAGCACACCTACACGCGCGAATACCTGGAAGCGATGCTGGCGGTGCTGATGGGCGGGCGTTCCGCCGAAGAGATTTTCCTCGGCCACATCACCACCGGCGCGGGCAACGACATCGAACGCGCGACGGACATCGCGCGCAACATGGTCTGCGAATGGGGTATGAGCGAACTGGGGCCACTAGCGTACGGCAAGAAGGAGGAGGCCATCTTCCTGGGCCGCGAAATCGCGCAGCATCGCGACTATTCGGAAGACACCGCCATCCAGATCGACAAGGAAGTGAAGCGCATCGTCAACGGCGGCTACGAAAACGCCAAGAATTTGCTCGCTAACAATCGGGAGACGCTCGAGCGCATCGCGCAGGCGCTCCTCGAACGGGAAGTCATTGACGCCAACGAAGTGAAACTGCTTATGGAAGGCAAGCCGCTGCCGGAAAAGCTGCGCACGCCTCCCACGCCGCCGCCACAGGCTGCGCCGAGCACCGACCCGAAAGCTGTTCGACCGGAGTTGCGTCCCGCGCCGGGATTCACGCGCGGAGAAAATCCCGCCAAAGCGTGAACGGCAGTCATTAGTGATAAGTTCTTAGTGGTTAGCCTTGAGAAAAACCAATTCGCAAGAATGCGTGGGCACGAATCATCGTGCCCCATTTTTTTGTGCGCTCTTGGTTTTTTCATCGGGGATCCCTTGTGGCAGCCGTTCAAGGTAAAAAGGCGTAGAATACGGCTATGGCGAAACAGAACAGCGACAACCTCCGCGTTACTTGCCCGTGCTGCCAGGCGAAGTTGACCGTTGATCCGGTTTTCGGTGCCGTGCTCTCGCATGAAGCGCCGGTTAAGGCCGGCCCGAATGTGGACCTTACCGACGCACAAAAGATCCTTGCAGAACAAAACCGCCAGCGCGAAGACAAATTTGCGGATTCCTGGTTCCAGGAAACGAACAAGGAAGACATTCTGGCGAAGAAATTTGAAGAGGCCATGAAGAAGGCCAAGGACGCTCCGGCAGGCAAACCCATCCGCGATTTTGATTTGGATTAGGTGGGACAGGCATTCCTGCCTGTTCTTATTCGTGTGAATAAAAGAGTGTGAGGGACAGACGAGAATATTCGTCCCACCGTTGCATTACACTTGCTGCCAACCGATAGAATGCTTAAACGAAAGAAATTTCGATTGAAGCTGGCCTCCCAGACGCTGCTTCTTGGCGAGCGTACTCTCGTGATGGGTGTGCTGAACGTCACTCCGGACAGCTTCTCCGATGGCGGAAAGTTTTTTGACGCAGAGCGCGCCATCGAGCAGGCGCTGGCGATGGAGTATGCCGGAGCGGATTTAGTGGACATCGGCGGCGAATCCACGCGGCCGGGTTCTGTCGGCACCTCTGCCAAAGAAGAACTAGCCCGCGTGTTGCCGGTGTTGCAGGCGCTGCGAGGGCGGATAAAAATCCCGGTTTCCATCGACACGCAAAAGCTGGAGGTCGCGGAAGCCGCACTCGATGTCGGCGCCGAGATCATCAATGACGTATCCGGATTGAAAAGCGATCCGCGGATTGCGGAATCCGCCGCGCGCCGCCGCGTGCCGCTCATCCTGATGCATCTGCGCGGAGAACCGCGGACGATGCAGACGGGAGGGTTTGCGCGGGACGTCATGAAAGACGTAATGCGAGGGCTACAAAATTCTGCGGCAGCCGCGCGCAATGCCGGCGTCGGGAAATCGCAAATCATCCTTGACCCGGGGATCGGCTTCGGCAAAGGCTTCGCGCAAAATTACGAATTACTACAAAAACTTCCGCAACTCGCGAAGCTCGGTTATCCGCTATTGGTTGGCACTTCGCGGAAGGGCTTCCTTGGCGCGGCATTGGCCCGGGAGGGCAAGCCCGCGCCGCCGGAAGAGCGCATCTGGGGCACCGCCGCGACGGTTACCGCGAGCATCTTGAATGGGGCGCACATCGTCCGCGTTCACGACGTCAACGAAATGGTGCAAGTCGCGCGCGTCGCCGATTGCCTCCTTGTTCCAAAACAGAGGCCAAACTACTAATCGCGGAGAATTCCATCCGCGGGATGCCAGCAGTACGTTTCCTTCTGTATAATCCGCCCGTAATCGGGACGCGAATGCCTCACGCAGAAACTACAGGAAAAGAGAGCAAGCCCATGCCGCGCCGCACAGTTTTTCTTAATTCCATGTTTTTTTGCCTTTTCGCTTCAATCCCGTCCGTGCAGGCGCAGTTGCCGCCGGCGAAGAAAGACTCGCTGAGCTCTGCGCAAAGCCCGCAGGGGAAAGCGGGCTGTTCAACGACGGAGGCATCGTCGTGCGCTGAGGCGGCGGCGAAGATTCTGCCGATCGTGATGGGTTCATCGCCGCTGGAGGAGAATCTGCGGCGTCTGACGGATGAAATCGGCGGACGTGTGACGGGGACGCCGGAAATGGCCAAAGCTGTGGAGTGGGGCGTGGGGGCGTTTCGCGCCGCGGGAGTGGAAGTTCACACGGAGACGTACACGCTTCCGGTTACGTGGAACGAAGGGAACACGCGTCTGGAATTGCTCGGCCTGGTGAAATTTCCCGTGCGGCTGAAAGCGGAGGGGTGGTCACCGGCGACACCGGCGGGCGGGATAGAAGCGAACGTCGTCGATGTGAGTTACGGCAACGAGGACGATTTTGCAAGGGCAGACGGACTCGTCAAGGGCGCGATTCTGCTGGTTCATAGCGATATCGGATCAACATGGGCTGATCTCTTCAACGAATATCTCCGGCCCCCGATGATTATCGAGCACGCCGTGATGGAAGGCGCGAGGGCCATTCTGTGGATGGGCGCGCGGGAAAGACTGTTGCTCTATCGCCACACGAATTCGCTGGCAGGTGAGATCGATAGGATTCCGCAGGCGGTCCTGGCGCGCGAAGATGCCATGCGGTTGGCGCGCACCGTTGCTGTGTATCCTGGGAACGTGCGCGTGCACTTCGACATGCCCAATAAAATTGGCGGACCTATCGAGCAGGAAAACGTTGTCGGCGAAATTCGTGGTTACGAGAAGCCGGATGAAGTCGTCATCCTCGGCGCGCATCTGGATTCGTGGGAGTTGGGCACGGGCGCTCTCGACAACGGCTGTAACGCAGCACTGGTGATTGAAGCGGCGCGTGCGATCAAGGCCACGGGGCTTTTGCCACGACGGACGATCCGCTTCGTGCTTTTCAGCGGCGAGGAACAAGGTACGGTTGGCTCGTTCGAATACTTGAAGGCGCACCGCGCGGAACTCGACAAAATCCGCGCGATGATCACGTATGACTCGGGGATCGGCCGCGTGACAGGGTATTCATTGGGTGGCCGCCGCGACATCGAAGCGGGCGTACGCGAAGTCCTCAAGCCCCTAGAAGCCTGGGGCGCGAACAATCACACTTACGACGCTTCGTTCGGCACGGACAATTTTGATTTCATGCTCGAGGGCGTGCCCACGCTTGTGGCGAATCAGGAAGAGGCCAACTACCTGCCGAATTATCACGCGGCTTCGGATACTTTGGACAAGGTGGATATGCGCGAATTGAAGCTGCACACCGTGCTCGCTGCGCTAACGGCCTGGGGCATCGCCGACCGCGCCGAACCACTTGGCAAGCGCCTCTCACGCGCCGAACTCGACATTCTCGTCAAAGAAACCGGCCTCGACCAGCAGTTAAAGGCTCTCGGTTATTGGGACGCCTGGCAAAGCGGTACTCGCGGCCGCAAACCCTAGCCTCCTCGATCTGCATTCCGCAGCGGCCCCTGTGACAGGCACTTATTAGGACGCATCGCATATATGGCGAGGAGCTTCCCGGTATACTGGAAGCGTGGCAAACGCTAAAACCGAATTGACCAAGAGTGACCGCCATACCTTTCTGGCCGTGGATTACGGCCGCGCGAGGATGGGACTGGCGATCGCTGATTCCGAGATGCGGATGGCGCAGCCGCTGAGCACGATGGAGCGCATCAACCGCAACGAAGACATGCGGAGGCTGCGTGAATTGGTGCGGGAGCAAGGGATAAAACAGATCGTCGTGGGACTGCCACTGCGGCTGGATGGCACGCGCGGCGAGATGGCTGAAGAGGTGGAGCGCTTTGCGCAGCGCGTGCGAAAACAGATTGGCGTGCCGGTGGAAATGGTGGACGAGCGGCTCACGAGCTGGGAGGCCGAGCGCTTGCTGGAAGAAGTTCAGGGAAGATTCATCCACGACGAAAAACTGACCGGCAATAAAAAACCGAAGAATGCGCAGGCCAAGATGACCGTGGACGCCATGGCGGCCGCCGTAATTTTGAAAGAGTACCTGGACCGGCAGGAACAGGCGGCCGAAAGGGCTGAGCCCAATATGAAGGCGAATCCGTGAGGCTGAATTGAAGTTCTTGCTCGTCCTATTGCTTTTAATCGTGCTGTTTGCCGGGGGTGCCGCGACGTGGATCTGGTACGGCATCACGAAACCGTATCAGGGTTTTGCGGCGGAAGGCGTCTTCGTCGACGTGCCGCGCGGAGCTTCCAGCAGACATGCGGCGTCCCTGCTGAAAACAAACGGCGTGGTGCGTAGCGCGCTGGCGTTTGAGATTTATTTGAGGCGGCATCCGAAGCGTACGCTGCAGGCTGGCGAATACTTTTTCGATCATGCCATGACCGGCCGCGAGGTCTTCTGGAAGCTTGCGAACGGCCAGGTGTACCAGCAGCCATTCACGGTGCGCGAAGGCGAGACGATGTTCGACATCGCCCGCGAACTGGAGGCAGCAAAGTTCATGCGCGCTGGCGATTTTCTCTTTGCCGCGGGCGATCCGGCGCTGATTCGCGATTTTGCGCCGGGCGCGCAGACACTCGAAGGCTTCCTTTTCCCTGCCACTTATGAACTTCCCAGGCATCCTGCGGCCAGTGAACTGACCGCGGAAATGGTGCACAAGTTCAAGGAGGAGTGGAAGCAGATTGCCTCGCCGCCCGCGGGAGGATCAACAGACGAGGGTGACCACCGGGCCGTGAACAGGATCGTAACTCTAGCGTCACTCGTTGAGAGGGAGACGCCAAAGCCGGAAGAACGGCCGCTAGTGGCGGGCGCATTTGAAAACCGCCTCCGGAAAGGGATGCGCCTACAGTGCGACCCTACGGTAATCTATGGAATGGAGCGGCTCGGAAAATACAACGGGACGCTAATGGGGAAGGACCTGAGCTTCGATTCTCTGTACAACACGTATGAGCACGGCGGGCTTCCTCCAGGACCGATAGGAAACCCCGGCGAAGCGTCGCTGCGCGCCGCGCTGCGGCCGGCGCGTACGGACTACCTTTATTTTGTGGCTAACACACAGGGCGGGCATTTTTTTGGTGCAACCCTGGCGGAACACAACAAGAATGTGGTGAAGTACCGTCGGCTGCTGGCCGGTTTGCCGGCGGATCCACCGCCGCCACCACCACCGCCCGTTCCGAAGAAAAAACACGGCAAGCAACACCGAGGCAAAGCACCATGACCGAAGATTTGAAAACGAAGAAGGCGCTGATCCTGGAGGCCGCCCGGGAGATCAAGGTGCAGCAATGGACTCCGGCAGAGATCGACCAGTTGCGCCGACGCCTGCTGGCGGAGCATGGTGAAGCCGGCAAAACGGGAATGGAATACATTGCGGACGTGCTGAAAGATGCAGGACAAAAGGTATTAATTAACCAACAGGAAGAAGCCGAGGACCAGTACGAAGAAGAATTTGAGGACCTGCTGCACTTCAAGACGCTGGAAGATGCCGAGGTTAGCATCATGCGGCTGGATGAATTGATGCGCAAGTTTCGCTCGCAGGGCGAACACGCGGCCGTGGAGCGGGTTTTGAATGTGGCGCGGCTCGGCAAGCGCCGCGCGGAGATGATCTCGCGCAACAACAAGGTGGAAGCTCACAAGCGCGCCGAAAAAGTGGAGATCGCGGGCTGGTTCCGCATCTGGCTGGAAACGCCGGATGCCTTCTTCGACTGGCTGGACGTTCGGAAGCATTCGCCCGAATTTCGCGCCAAGTTTCCGCAGTTGGAGTCTGAGGAATGAGCACACCGGGTACCGCGGCGCCAGGAAGCTGTGCGCTGGAATTGCCGCCCTTTTCTCTGGATGTGCAAGCGCTGGACCTCGGCAGCGACATGAAGGCGGTGGGACTCGAGTTGGTCGGAACCGAAAACCGCGAGCCGGTACGAGGCAAGGATGCTGCAGAGATCTGGTCGGCGGTCTTCCCTGCACTTGCGGGGAACGAATCGTACGCCGTGGATTTTTTCAGCCACATCGAGCGCGTGAGAGAGTTTTGCAAGACGCGGGAAATTGCCATACGAGATGCGGCGGAGCGCTGCGTCGTGCTTCCGCAGCCGAATTCAGAACAATTGCGGGAGATTTTTGAACGATTCGAAGGCGAAACATTTGGCATTCGAGCAGGCACGACGACGCAATCCGCCGATGCCGCGCTCGAGGGCACCCTGTCGAAGCGCGGGCTGGATGCGTACCAGCCGGTCTACGCGCGCTACACGTTTTGCGCCATTTGCGAGCCGGAAGACGGCTGGGTGACGCTGCTGAGCGAATCGCTCTGGCCCAGCGAAGTCATCCGCCTGGTGCGGCCGGCGATTCATCCTTTTGACATCCACATTGCGCGGCCCAATTGAATGCCTCCCTGGCTTCGACCCACGTTGATTGACCGGCATGCAAGTGGTCGCTAGATTGCTTTATTTGTGCGAATGGGGACGGAACTGATTGATGCGACGTGTGAAAACATGCCTGGTCCTGGCGACACTGGCGGCTATTTCCTGCGGCTGTGCTGCCAGAAACGGTGTAAAAGGCCACACCGAACTACCGCCGACGCAGAGGCCGGTCGCGAGGGATGCCACGCGAGAAGAACTCCTCGAGGCATACAATCGGATCGCGCTCGGTACAAAATCGCTCAACGCCACCTTAGAGCTAAAGCCCACCGCGGGATCAAAGTATAGCGGTGTCATCGATGAGTATCATGAGGTTAAGGCGTTCCTTCTGGCGGCTCGGCCAGCGCAGATTCGCGTGATCGGGCAGGCGCCGGTGATCGGAACAACGGTGTTCGACATGGCCAGCGACGGCGACACGTTTCGCGTTTCGATCCCGCCGAAGAACAAATTTCTCGTTGGACCGGTGGCCGTCGAGCGCGCCAGCAGCAAGCCCATTGAGAATTTGCGGCCGCAGCACCTGCTGGATGCGCTGCTCTGGCCGGAAGTCCGGAAAGAAGAGGCAGTGCTCTTCGAAGAGTTCAACGATGAAAACGGCCGCTACTATGTGTTGACCGTCCTCCGTGGCGGTTATCAGACGGAGATTCTGAGAAAGATTTGGTTTGACCGCTCGGACCTGCAGGTTACCCGCTTGCAAATTTTCGGTCCGAAAGGACTTCTACTGTCGGATATTCGCCTGGCGGCCTGGCAACCTCCGGATGGTGCCGCAGGGCAGAGTGCTCCGGCCGCGCCTTCCAATGGCGTTGCCTCGTTTCCGCGTGCGATTCGAATTGAAAGGCCGCATGACGACTACAAGCTCGATTTGCAGGTCACCAAGGTCATCTTGAATGAAGAGATTCCTGTCGAGCGATTCAAGCTTGAGCAACCGTCGGGAGCGGAATTGGTGCGCGTCGGCGATGCCACGGAGATCAAGCAGCCATGATGGGTGAGCTCATCTTCCGCAATCTGCTGCACCGCCCGCTGCGCACGCTGATTGGCGCCATGGGAATTGCAGTGGAAGTTGCGCTCGTCGTCCTGATCGTTGGCCTGACCAGCGGCTTGCTGACCGAGACGGCCAGGCGCATTGAAGGCATCGGGGCTGACATCATGCTGCAGCCGCCGTCCGCGTCTTTCCTGTTCGCCTTTGGCAGCGCCCCCATGCCTGTCAAGATCGGCGGCAAGCTTGCGGAACTGAAGTACGTTAAATCGGTGGCCCCCGTGCTCTTCCAGTTCAACACGTCAGGCGTGGAAATCGTCTACGGAATTGATCCAGAGAGCTTTCGAGCTGTTTCAGGCGGATTTGTGTTCCTTCAGGGGCACGACCTGGAAAGTTCCGACGACATACTTGTGGATGACATTGCGGCGAAAACAAAGAAGATACAACCGGGACAGACGTACCGCATCTTCGACCACGATTGGCATGTCGCAGGAATCGTAGAGCACGGAAAGGGCTCGCGCCTTTTTGTGCCTCTCGCTACGCTCCAGGAATTGGTGGGTGCTCGGGACAAAGCGACCATTTTCTTTGTGAAATGCACACGCCCCGAGCACACCGATGACGTCATGGAAAATATGCGCCATGTCCTTCCCGGCTACACCGTCCGGCCCCTCAAGGACTACCTCTCCCTGATGACTTCGACAAATATCCCGGGCCTGGAGTCCTTCATCAATGCCATGATCCTGCTGGCCATCACCATCGGGCTGCTGGTCATTTTTCTCACCATGTACACAACCGTGATCGAACGCACCAGGGACATCGGTGTTCTGAAATCGCTCGGCGCAAATCACTGGTTCGTCATCCGGGCGCTGCTCTCGGAATCCGCGGCGCTTTGCGTGCTCGGAATTGCGGCAGGCGTCGGACTGAGCTATTTGGTGCGCGCCGGATTTGTCTGGAAGTTTCCGACCTTGACCATTCTAATTACTTCCGGATGGATTCTTCGCGCGGCTGGCATCGCGCTCCTGGGCGCGCTGTTCGGCGCGAGCTATCCGGCATGGATGGCCAGCCGCAAGGATGCGGTTGAAGCGTTGTCGTACGACTAGGACCTAAAGAATCCAGCGCGAAGTGCGCCGAGAACCGAGAGGACAGGGGAGAAGAGTGGAAAGGGCCGCGAAGCAGGCGGGATGGCTAGGCACGAATGGGAATCGCAGCTACAATACGAGAACCTGCCAAAGGGCTGATTTTCCAGGGAAAAAATAGCGTGGAGCCGATACTCAGAACAGAAAACTTGTGGAAGCTCTACCGCGCGGGCAAGGTCGAAGTCCCGGCTTTGCGTGGTGTGAATTTCGCGGTACAGCCTGGCGAATCGGTCGCCGTGATGGGGCCTTCCGGCTGCGGCAAGTCCTCACTGCTGTACGTGATCGGCGGCCTGGCGCAGGCTTCCCGGGGCAAGGTCTTGGTCGACGGGAATGACCTCTCCGAACTGAGCGACTCCGCGCGCACCAAATTGCGCCGCCACAAAATCGGCTTCGTCTTCCAGCGTTTCAATTTGCTCCCCACGCTGACGGCCAAAGGGAATATCGCCATCGCGCAATTTATTCATGGCGACGGTTTCGATCCGCACCGCTTCGATGTCGTAACCCAGATGCTCGGTCTAGCGGGCCGTCTTCATCACAAGCCCTCGGAACTCTCCGGCGGCGAACAGCAGCGCGTGGCCATCGCGAGGGCGATCATCAATGAGCCGAAGATTCTCCTCGCCGACGAACCCACGGGAAACCTGGATTCGAAAAACTCGGAAATCGTGCTGCAGATGCTGCGGCAACTAAACAAAGACCTGGGCCAGACCATCGTCATGATCACCCACAACCCGGAAGCAACAACCTATTTCGACCGCGTCGTGCACATGCGCGATGGAGTTATCG
Organism: Candidatus Limnocylindria bacterium; assembly: GCA_035490055.1. Classification (GTDB taxonomy): domain Bacteria; phylum Acidobacteriota; class Terriglobia; order Acidiferrales; family UBA7541; genus Acidiferrum. The sequence continues at coordinate 25,561 of DATHIB010000201.1, forward strand.
TCGACGGGGTGCCTGCATATTGATATGGGAAGCCTTGGCCAAATTCTCTCCCGGACGTTTTTCTGGTCCTACGAGCGCGGCACGTGGCAGTATGACCTCGCGGTCATCCTGATTCTGGTTTTCGTACTTCTTACGCCGCGGAACTGGTTCCGCGATAAACCGCAAAGCGGGGCTCCGGTCACACCGGGACAAGTCCAATTTATTTCGAAAGAGGGAAACCGGCTGAAGTATCGCGTGGATGCGCGCATCCTGGCCCCGCCGACAAAACTCGCCCTTCAGAACGATCTGCACACCGCCTTGCAGGAGGCGCTGCCCGAACTGCACAACGGGAATTTCTCGATCGCCAACATCGAACCCTTGCGCGATGACCAGGGCACGGTAATTGCCTACCAGGTGGAAATTCACCATTCGCCGCCGTTCTGACCAGGGGCAAGATCTTGTTTCTGGGCCACCCTCGTGGTGCGTTCGCGCATCTCTTTGTATATGTTACGATTCCGAGGGCTTGTACGAGCCGCCGCATCTTTACTGGATAGAGGACGCGTTTGATACGTCTACCTTTTCTCTTCCTCGCGCTGCTTAGTTCGTCTTGCGCCGCGGGCGGACTTCAAACGCGCGCCGCGCAGACGACTGCAAATTGGACCCTCGAAGGCGTCCTGCGCATGTTGGACAAGTCCGCCCAGGACTTTCACACCCTCACAGCCGATATCGAACACATCAAGTATACCGCGGTAGTGAAGGATACCTCGACCGAGATCGGCCAGATTTTCGTACGTCGCGATGACAAGATGCGCATCGATTTCCAGAAGCCCGATCCGCGAACGATCCTCCGAAATGGCGATTCGCTTTACATTTTCACGCCTAAGATTAATCGCGTCGAGGAATATAACATCGGAAAGCACCGCGCGTTTGCCGACCAGTATCTGGCGCTGGGATTCGGAACGAAAGGCGATACGCTCAAGAAAAACTATGCCTTGACACTCATCGGAGAGGAAGATTTCGACAGCCGCAAGACGGTAGTACTGGAGTTGACGCCGAAGTCCGAACAAGCGCGCAGCCAGATCGCCAGAATTCGAATGTGGATTGACGAAGCATCCTGGCTGCCGGTGCAGCAGAAATTCTTCGAGACCAGCTCCGACGACTACTTTCTATCCCATTACACCCACTTGATGAAGAATCTGAAAATCGCCGATGCAAAGTTCAAGCCCGACTGGCCAAAGAGCGTAAAGGTAGAAAAGCCCCGAGGGTAATCTTTAAACTCTCGCAGTCTCCTGATTCTCACAAACGCACTGGTTTGCACCCGCTGAAAGACGATAAGCTACTCGCCGGCGGCGCGCTCCTGCGCGAGCAACTGTTCCTTTCGCGAGATCCCCCAGCGATAGCCCGCGAGTGTCCCGTCTTCGCGTATGACGCGATGGCACGGCACCACGATGGAAACGGGGTTCGTGGCGCAAGCTCTCGCCACGGCCCGGACGGCCTTGGGCTTGCCAAGTGATCGCGCGACTTCCGAGTACGTGCGCGTCCTGCCGCGCGGAATCCGCTGTAGCTCCTGCCACACGCGCCGCTGAAACGCCGTTGCCTGCAGGTCGAGCGGGAGTTCCAACCGAGGTTGTTTGCCTTCGATGCGCTGCACGATCTCCCGCACCCAGCGCTGGAACGAATCCGCGGCGGGCGCAATTTCCGCACGCGGATATTCCTCGCGCAGTTCGGCAATCATGGTGTTCTCCGCATCGCCGAGATAAACCGCCGAGACACCGCGCTCCGTGGCGGCAACTAGAACTCTTCCGACTGGCGATTTCGCAATTGTGTATCCGATCTTCATACCCTGTCCTCCCTTTCGATAAGTGGCCGGCGTCATGCCGAGCTGTGCATTGCTGCGCTCATAGACGCGGCTGGATGATCCATACCCTGTTTCGTAGAGTGCATCGGCAATGCTCTTGCCCGCGCGCAGCATTGCTTTGAACCGCTTGATCCGCAGCGCTTCCGCAAGTTCGCGCGGCTTCAGTCCCGTCACCCTCAGGAAAGCGCGCCGCAGCGTGGCTTGCGTGGTCCCCAGCGTCCTGGCCAGGGCTCCCAGACGAACGCCCTCTTCGGAAGACTCGGCAAGATAACCGGCGGCGCGTTCGACCAGCGCCACCGGGCCGGAAATTTCATTAGGGCGGCAACGCAGGCAAGGCCGGTAACCGTGCTTTTCCGCTTCTTCTCGCGTGCGAAAGAAAGTGACGTTGCGCCGCAGTGGCCGGCGCGCTGGGCACGAAGGCCGGCAATAAATATGCGTCGAGCGCACGGCAAGCACGAAGCTCCCATCGGCCCGGGAGTCACGTGCAAGCGTGGCCTGCCAGTACCGCGCGGCTGCGTGCGCCGAGATGTTCTGTACGAACTTGGTTTGTGTATGGCTCATGTTCAACACGCTAAAAGTAACGCAGTCCGAAAAGCAAATCTATCCGTAATCGTGCGGCAAAGTGAAGAAGGCAAAGTCCGACGAAAAGGGGGAGCGGTCAGACTTCGCCGGGTGCGGGAACTGGATCTGTGACCGGCGCCGGGTGCGGCGCGGTGATCACCAGAATGACCGCGGTGAGGATGACCGCGGCGGCAATGACGGTCCGCAGCGTGATCGTCTCGCCGGCGATCAGCCAGCCCAGGAACAGCGCCACGACGGGGTTCACAAACGCATACGTTGCCACGCGCGCCGCCGTGCTCTTGTGAAGAATGTAGATGTACGCGCTGAAGCCGATGCCCGACCCGAATACGATGAGGTAAGCCAGCGCTAGCCAGGATCGATGCAAAATCGTCCCAAGATGCAGAGCGTGGAATTCGCCGGCGAACAGCCCGGCGATCAATAAAATTACTCCACCCGCAAAGCTTTGCATCGCCACGCCCAGCATCGGCGAATTTGGCATCCCACCGTGTTTCGAATAGAGCGAACCGCAGGCCCAGGCCAGGGAGGCGACCACCAGCACGGCGGCCCCCCGTGGGTCAACGCGCTCCGAGCCTCCCAGATGTGCAGGCCCGACCAGCAGCGCAAGGCCCGCAAATCCCATCAGAAGCCCCATAGCCACCCTGGGAGCGGGCTTTACGCCACCAGGGCGGAGCCAGTCCACGATCACCAACCAGAGCGATACCGTGGCCACCAGCAGCGCCGCGATACCGGAAGGCACCGTCTGTTCTGCCCAACTCACGCCGCCATTGCCGACGAACAGCAGCAGGGCGCCGGTGACTACGGCGGTGCGCCAGTTGGCGGCGGTGGGCCTGATCCCTGTCTTCCTGCGAAGAATAGGGTAGAGCAACAGGCCCACAGTAATGTGGCGGAGCCCCGCCAGGATCAGTGGGGGAAACGATTCGATTCCAATCTGGATCGCCAAATAGGTAGAGCCCCAGACAAGGTAGACAGCCGCGAAAGCCATCAGAACCAGAGTCGTCGTGCGAGCAAGAGTGTGCGGCAGGGGCGCCGGGGTTCCCACGGTCTTCTGCGTTACTAACGTCGTGGTAGACATGTTTTCTTACCGGGCCTGCCCTTCCATGAATGGCGGCGAAAGGCAGGAGTGTCGAGCACCATATTGGTAGAGCATTATCTAAAGTAATCCACAGAATGTAGTGGGTGGGTTCCGGTACCGTTACTAAGTGTTTGGGGTTAGGACACTTCCGCCGTTTTCAACAGGTTGACGCTGACCATTACAAATGCCATCTTAGCGCTCCGCACAGCACTGGTGCGGACGGGGAAATTCCAGAAAGTCAGTTTGGCAGTTCATTTTGTTGGGCCGTAGCCAGCGACAGTGAAGTAGCGTCTCTGAGGCTAAATGAGCGCGACGAAGCGTATAACTCCATTTGAATCTTGGCCTGCCAAACCAGCCGCGGAAGCTCGCGGAGCGGCGATGGGACCGCAACCTCTGGCGGAGGCCGCGCGCGTCCTTGCGCTTCGCCTGGCGCCATTTCTAGTTCCTTCGCAGCCGCGCCGTTTCGTCCGCGTACCAACGCACGCCGTGGGCGTCCATCCAGAACATCGGGAATACCCTCGCGCCACTCTGAACCTCCCGCTGCGCCTTCGCGCTACTGGCGGAGTGCCCGAGGAATCTCCGATAACCCTCGTCACTCGCGACATCAGCTCAACCGGCGTCTATTTTCTTTGCCCCAGGCAACTGGTGGCGGGCGCCTCGATCGAACTCGAGATCGTCCTTGTAAGTAAGCCTCTGGGCCTCGGAAACGTGGTCGTTGCTACGATGGCGCATGTGTGCCGCGCAGAAACAGCTGCCATGCCCGGCTGGTATGGCATCGCCGCAGCCTTCGACGATGTCCAGTTTGACCGCGACGATCGCATTCCTTCCCGTTTTCTCAAACCGTAAGTCTCGCGCACCCAGTCAATTCCGAACTAACTCCTGGAACTGCTCCTGCCAACCGTCTGGAGACTTTACAGGGTCGGCGTCCATAAAGTTTCTGCTACTCTGAGGAAGGATGGCCGCGAAACGAAAATGCAGCATTGAAGGAGTTCTCTTCGACTGGGATGGCACACTCATCAATTCTTATGACGCCGATGCGTCCGCGTACTTGGCGATGTTCGAGGACATGGGCATCTCTTGGAGGATTGAAGAGCTCGAGAAAAATTATTCGCCGGACTGGTATCAAGTCTATCGCGCTGCGGGGTTGCCGCGGAGGCGCTGGGCAGATGCGGACCGCGCGTGGCACACGCACTATGCCAAGCACCGGCCGAAGCTGATCGCGGGTGCCCGCCGGGTCCTGGCGAGATTGGGAGGCGCTCATCCTCTTGGCCTCGTCACCAGCGGGGATCGCGACCGCGTCACCCGTCAATTGCGCGAGTTTCGTTTGACAACGCTATTCGCGGCGCGCGTTTGCAGCGGAGATACCCTGCGCAAGAAACCGCATCCGGAACCGCTGCGCCTGGCCATGCGACAAATGGAGCTGGATCCCTCCGCGTGCGTGTATGTAGGCGACGCGCCGCAGGACCTAGAGATGGCCCAGCGCGCCGGCGTGCGTGCGATTGGCGTGCTCGGCCCCTTCCCCACGGAAAGGCGTTTGCGCGCGGCTCGGCCGGAGTTTCTGATCGGCTCGATCGAGGAATTGCCGGACGTACTGAAAAAATTGCTCCGCTGATGGCCCGGGCTTCTTGGCGACCCTGCTTATGGTTTCGGAGAACTTGCAGGAGTCGACGGTGGTGGCGTTTGCGCCGCGCTGGGAACAGGTTTGAAGTCCGTCCACTTGATTACAATGCGAACGGGAATCTCCAAACCCTTCTGATTCAGCGTCTCATCCGAACGCGAGTAGCTCGGGAACCAGTATTTTCCGTCGACATTTTCGCGATAGGTTTCGAAAAGGCTGAAGGGCAGATCCGCGATCGCATGCACGTCGCCCTGATCGGTAACCCATTTTCCGTATGTTTTCACCACTTCCAGATATTTCGCATCCACCCACACGATGCCGTCGAAATAAGCCTTGATGCGTTCGACCACTCTTGGCTTGGCCTGAAAGATGTAGCAATCGATTTCATCCACCTGCTCCTTGCCCAGGTATTTCAGGTCGTATTTCCCAAGCTGGCTGGAAGTGAGCGGAAACGCGGGGATGCGCTGAAGCCCCTCGAGATCTTCCGACCGGAGATAGAAATGCTGGAGGGTGGAGCGAGGCTTTTCGACGACCTTTTCGAATAGCTTCCCATCCACATCGCGGCCCGGTTGAGTCACCAGCACGAATTCCCCCGAAGGCTGCCCGTCCGCACCGAACTCCTGGATTCGAATCGTCTTCTGGTAGGTGTAGTGTGCGCGCGAGAGGATGTAATCGTCTTCTTTTTGGGAAAAACGCTTGATGATTTCGGCTTCGGGGAGCGATGGCGGCGCCTCCGGCTCTGATTCATTTCCGATACGCGTGACGTGATGCTCCGGCGGCGGAGCGATCGGCCCCTGCTGAGCATCTTGCGCGCGTAGCAAAGATCCCTGAATAGCGGCCAGCATAAGTAGGACATAGGCGGGCAAAACGAATGAGATGTGCTTATAGCACCGCAATTGTCTGGGCTGGCTCATAAGAACTTGGATGCGCCCAATTCCTCTTTGGGCGGCCTCGCGGGCGCTGCCGAAGCAAGAGTTTAACGCACCCCGGGCATCCTGCCCTAGCAAGACGGCCCAGATCCCCCAGATCCGGCGTCCGAGGTAGAATCGGGAACTCTCTGCTACAATTCTGGCGATTCGTGAGCGAAACCAAACCAGCCAGGCGTTACCTCGTCTCGGGAATGGTCCAGGGTGTGGGCTTCCGCTACTTCACGCAAGACGCCGCGGAAAAGTTGCAAGTGAGTGGCTTCGTGAGAAATCTGAGGGACGGCAGCGTTGAAGTGTTCGCCATGGCCACGCCGCAGCAGCATGCCGAATTGCGGACCATGCTCGAGCGCGGACCACGTTTCTCCAGCGTCAGTGCAGTGCAGGAAGAGCCCGCCGCTCCGGATCCGCAGTACGAAGGCGGATTCGTTATCAATCCCAGTTTTGAACGAGACGAATATGCGGGAATCGAGAGAAGGGGGGACCTTCGAATGAACGATTTGAAGAAGCTGATCCGCGAAGTGCCGGACTACCCGAAGCCGGGGATTCTTTTTTACGACCTGACCACGCTGCTGAAGGACAAGCTTGGCTTTCACATGCTTATTGACCGGCTCTGCGAGCATTACGTCGGTCGCACCATTGACGTCGTCGCCGGGATTGAAGCGCGCGGCTTCATTTTTGCTCCCGCTCTGGCGTACCGGCTCAACGCAGGTTTCGTTCCCGTTCGAAAGCCGAAGAAACTTCCTGCCAAAACTGCCAGAATCTCCTATGCCTTGGAATACGGCACGGACGCGCTCGAAATCCACGAAGACGCCGTGAACCCCGGCCAGAGCGTGATCATTTGCGACGACTTGCTCGCCACCGGTGGCACGGCCGCCGCGACCGCCAAACTCATCCAGCAACTGGGCGGCACCGTCGAAGGCGCCGCCTTCGCCGTCGAACTCACTTTCCTCAACGGCCGCAGTAAACTGAAGGGCCTCGATGTCTTCTCACTGATCCAGTACGACAAATAGGAAAGGCCAACCGGCGATTTTGGGTCCACACGGGAAAGAGTCACTTCCCTCGCGTTCGCGCGTTCCGCTGGCGAATGGCTTCGAAGAGCACGACTCCGGCGGCCACGGAAACGTTGAGGGATTTTACCGGGCCGGTGGTCGGCAGCGAAACGACGAAATCGCACCGCTTGCGCGTCAGCTCGTGCAACCCCTGGCCTTCGCCACCGAGCACGATCCCCACTGGCGAAGTGTAGTCCACTTCGGTGTAATTCTTGTCCCCTTGCTCATCGAGGCCCACGAGCCAATAGCCCGCTTCCTTCAATTCTTCCATTGCGCGCACCAGGTTGGTCACCTTCGCTACCGGCAGATGCGCCAGCGCTCCGGCGGAAGCCCGCGCGACCGTATCGGTAAGTCCTGCCGCGCGCCGTTCGGGAATCACCACGCCATCCGCGCCTGCGGCCAGCGCCGTTCGAACGATCGCGCCCAAATTGTGCGGATCTTCCACTCCGTCGAGTAATACGACCAATCCCTTTTGCCGGGGGCCTGCATTGGCAACCGCCAGAATGTCTCCTAGAGTCGCCGCCGCCCGCGCCGCCGCCAAGGCCACCACTCCCTGGTGGTCTTTCGAATTAGCCAGCCGGTCGAGCTGCCCGCGGTCTTCGAACCTCACCGGAACGCCCTGCTTGCGCGCCAACTGCACGATTTCTTCAACCCGCGTGTCCTGCCTCCCCTTCGCGATGGCGATGCGATCGATAGGGCGCCGTGCTTCCAGCGCTTCCTTAACGGCATGTATGCCAGTCAGTTTGTCCATGAAGTAGAGAGTCTACAGTCGCCAGTCCACACTTGAAACCCTGGCAATCATCCTCCGTGGGATTTCCCTGTCTGCATCAAGCTTTCGCTGTAGGGGCGCAGCATTCTACGCCCCTTTCCGATGTCACAATTAGTCCAGCGCCGAGCAGAACTCGAGAATCCTCTCCCGCGCGGATTTTACAGGCACGGCGAACGAAAGCCGAGCAGCCTCGTCGAGCAGCAAGATCACCCGGTCAAGTTCCCCTTCTCCGGCGCGCCCGGCCAGCGCCAGCCGGGTGGGATGAAACAGCTCGCGTCCGCGCAATTCCATCCCGTCCTTTAATACTGTGACAATCTCCTTGAATCTTTCAGACGTCAGTGGAGCTTCATCCAGGAGCAACAGTGCCACTTGCCGAAGCACGTCCCGCGCCGCATACCGCGAAAGCACCACGTGGCTTTCTACCCTGGAGATGATTTCGCGCGCGTCGTATTGAAAAACCAGGCCCAGCAGATCGGCCAGGGCAGCCCGGTCAGCGGCGTGCCCTCCGAGCATCGAAGCCGCGCGTTCGCACCAGTCATGTTGCTCCGGCGAAGGCTCCGCAGCCAGCCAGCCTCGCTCGCGCAGGATGGCGAGAACGTCGGCGGCATTGAACGGACTCGCAGCGGCAACAGGACCGTCAGAAGGATCGGCCGGAATCATGAAGAGAATTGTAGCGTAGGGGCGCAGCATGCTGCGCATCTACAAGCAAATCTCGAACAATTAACGGGAAGTGAGTGTAGCAATCACATGTGCCGCGATAGCTTCCCCGCGGCCAATCGCGTCGACGCCTTCGTTGGTCTTTGCTTTCAAATGAATCTTTTCGGCGCCCACGCACAGCGCTTTTGCCAGCGCCTCCCGCATCTTCGGAAAATGCGGCCCCAGCTTGGGCTTTTCCGTAATGACCACCGCATCGACGTGCTCGATCGCAAAATGTTTCTCATCCAGCAGTTTTTTTGCATGTTCTAAAAAAATCAGACTGTTCGCGCCCTTCCACTTTGGATCCGTGTCCGGAAAATATATCCCGATGTCGCCGAGCCCCGCCGCCCCCAGCAGTGCATCGCAAAGAGCATGCGCCAGCACATCGCCATCCGAATGCCCCACGGGCCCTTTGTCAAAAGGCAGCTCGATTCCGCCAACGATCAGCGACCGCCCCTCTTCCAGCCGGTGCAAATCATACCCAATTCCAGTTCGTGTCCCTGCCGCACGCAATACTAAGGCTCGCTTCGCGTTGCCTTTCATCTGCCGCATCAGGAAAAGACAAAACCCCATGAGAAGAATTAACGGGGCGGCATTTAACAGAATCAAGGTCCAGTCCCAGGTGCGAATTTCCCGCACATTGATCAAAACACTTTTTTCGCGAAGTTGTCCCAACAGGGCAGGAACCACTTCCTTCGGCACAACCAAGTGAAACCCTCGATTCGCCGGTCGTCTATATTCTCCCCCCACTTCGTAGCTGTTCGGCGAAAGGTAGAGATTCACTTTATTTACGTTGTCGGCATCTACCTTAGCTAAAAAATCGCTATAGCTGAGTTCGTCTCCTCGGGCCGCATCTCCGTTCGCGGAAACAAGTTTCCACAACATGACACCGAGAAATACGATGGAAAACCAAAAAAGGATCGTCTTTGCAGTTGAACTTGAGTTCATGCTCAAGCCTTCTTGCGCTCGCGTTCCAGGTAGAAGCGGGCCAATTCCATATCCGCCGGCTTGGTGATTTTCATATTTCGCTCGGAGCCGAGTACGACGTGCACATCGTGCCCCATGCGCTCGACGAGCCCCGCCTCATCCGAAGCATTCACCCCATCAGCCTCGGCGCGCGCAAAAGCTTCTTTCAGCAGTTTCGTAGAAAACGCCTGCGGCGTCTGCGCCAGCACCACGCGCTCGCGCGGCATCGTACCCGTTATCAACGCCACGTCCTCCGGCAAGCTGGCGCGCTTTACTTCCTTGACCGTGTCCATCGCCGGGATACCCAGAATCGCCGCCTCGCACCGCCGCGCTTCTTCGATCACGCGCGCAATCTGCTCAGGCGTCACGAAGGGCCGCACGGCGTCGTGCACCAGCACGATTTCCGTGTCGTTCGCCACCTCGCGCAGCGCCGCAGCCACCGATTCCTGCCGCGAATCGCCGCCCTTCACGACGCGTACTGGCTGCTTGAATTTTTCCCGCGCGATTCGCTCTTTCAGGCGCGCCACTTCATCCGCCCGCGTCGCCACGATGATGTCCGTAACCTGGGGGCAGGCCGCGATGCGCCGCAGACTCAGGATCACGATCGGCGTTCCATCCAGCTCCAGAAACTGCTTGGGCGTTTCCGCGCCCATGCGCGTTCCCATACCGGCCGCGGGAAGAATGGCAGCGATTCGGCTCATGTTTGGAGCGATTCCGCCCAGACGCCTCAAGGCGCGGCCTCGCAAACTTCAGAGTGTACCTCAAGCGGGGCGTGGCGTGAAATCGGCAGCCTTGGCACGGGTGTGCGACAAATTTGTAGGTGGATGTTGTGTTTTTCTTTTTTTGGGCTGATAATCTGAATGAGTATAGACATTCAGATAGGAGGCTCCGTGAACCAATCGCTGCACGATCTGGAGTTGCGCCGGAAAGACCTGTTC
>DATHIB010000202.1:0-17277 GCA_035490055.1 Candidatus Limnocylindria bacterium
GCTGAGCAACTCCAAGGCTTAGAGAAGTTTGCTAAGGAGCGTCATCTCTCGGTTGGGTGGTGCATCCGAGCAGCCGTTGATGAGTGGTTAAAAAAGAATGCAAAGAACATTTAAGTATCGACTCTATCCCAACCGCAAGCAGCGGGAGACTCTAGCGACGCAGTTAGACCTGTGCCGGGAGTTGTACAATGCCGCTTTGCAGGAACGGATGGAGTCGTATAAGACAACTCAGAAGGGTGTTACTTGGTTGCAGCAGCAATCTCAGCTCCCCGCCATCAAGGAAGTGCGCCCGGAGTTCAAGAGTGTTCACGCGCATACGTTGCAGGCGGTACTGATTCGTCTGAACCGCTCCTTTCAGAACTTCTTTCGTCGCGTCAAGAAAAACGAGACACCCGGGTTCCCGAGATTCAAAGGGCGCAACCGTTTCAACAGTCTGGTATTCACGCCCACAGCATTCCAGGTGCAAGGCCACCATGTTGCTATCTCCAAGGTTGGCAACATCAAGATTAAGATGCACCGTAGGCTGCCCGAGAAACACGGGACGCTGTTCCTCAAACAGATTTGTGGATCGTGGTATGCATGCTTTTCCTGCGCAGTGGCACCTCAAGTGCTTCCACAATCGACACAGGAAATAGGAGTGGATGTCGGCTTGGATTCCTTCGCAGTTCTTTCAGACGGAACTCGGATTGAGAATCCTAGGTGGTATCGAAAAGCGCAAGCAAAACTACGCCAAGCACAGCGTCGTGTTGCTCGACGTAAAAAAGGATCCGAGCGTCGCCGCAGAGCGGTCGCCGTGTTGCAAAAGATTCACGAGCATGTCGCGAATCAGCGAAAAGATTTTCAGCACCAGGAAGCCTGCAAACTTGTGCAGAGGTATGGAGTCATCGCCGTAGAGGACTTAACCATAAAAGGACTTGCAGGCGGCATGCTTGCTAAGTCTGTCCAGGATGCGGGTTGGGGCGGATTCCTGCAGATTCTTGCGTACAAGGCTGAGAGTGCCGGTCGCAAGCTATTCGCTGTAGATCCCCGCGGTACCAGTCAGACGTGTGTATGTGGAGCAAAAGTTCCGAAGCGTTTGTCAGACAGAGAGCATGTCTGTACCGCGTGCGGATGGATGGCGTCACGTGATCATGTCTCGGCTCAAGTAATCCTGCAACGGGCACGGACGGTGCCTTCAAGCGCCAACGCAGGTGAGGTAATGCCATGCGTAGCTTGAGAAGCCCCTCCCTTCAGGGAGGGGAGTATGTCACGGAGTCTCAATGAAGCCTTGGTCTTGGGCAGCACTGGCTGCCGCTCTGGTGGCGATTTTTGCGGTAGCCGGCTGCAACGATTACGGCAACACTTTTCAGAATAATACGGGTGCCGCGTTGTCGTTTCTGTCCCCTTCCGAAATCAGCGCTGGCAACGGTGATTTTACGCTCACCATCCAAGGCGCCGGCTTCGTTCTAAAGACAGTTGTGCAATGGAATGGCAAGCCTCTTGCCACAACGGTCCCAACTGACAGTACAGGAGCCGCTCTCGGGAACACCGTCACCGCCACCGTCCCCGCGGCGCTCGTGGCAAAGCCCGGCGTGGCCACCATCATCACTCTCAATCCCGCCTCCGGCACCGGAAATAACGGCCTCTCCAATCCCATCGCCTTCATCATCAATCCGCCGCCGAATCCGCTGCCGAGCCTCACGAGCATGAGTCCGAACACCTCTCCCGCCAGCACTTCGCCATCGCAGACGCTCAGCATCACATTGACAGGAACGAACTTCCTCGCGAACGCAGATCCGGCGCAAGCCTCCCAGGTGAATTGGAGTATGGGCGGTATCCAAACAAAATTTGCTGTCGCGAGCATCACTTCGACACAAATTCAAGCGAGTGTTATGGGAAACACGTTCGCGAACGCAGGCTCAGCTAGCGCGACGGCCAGCGTGACTGTCTTTAATCCGCCGTCTCCCCCCCCGGCGGGCTGCATCACATCGTGCAACGGAGGCGGTGGTGGCGGCTCGAGTGCTCCCCTGATCTTCACGATTTGCGCTGCCGGACAATCCTCTTGCGCACCGGCAGCCGCAGCAAAGGCCGCCGTTACGGCAATGGTTGCCGAAGAAACGCCGGCGTTGAGTCTCGACGGGCGATTTGTTGCCTACACTGCGATTCAGAACAATCACGCACAGATCTTTCTGCAGGATACCTGCGAAGGCGCTGCGCCAGGTTGCCAACCGCATGCAACTCTTCTCTCGGCGGCAGCCGATGGCAGTCCGGCAAATGAAGCAAGCCACACACCTTCAATGAACTCCGATGGACGCTATGTGGCCTTCAGCTCGGCCGCGACGAATCTCGTGGAAAATGCCGCACCGGGGCGCCAGGTTTATTTGCTCGATACTTGCGCTGGGGCCGGAGATTCCTGCAAGCCTTCGACACATTTAATCTCCACCGATGCGAACGGAGCATTGATCGGGACGGAAAGCATTCTGCCTTCCGTCAGCTCTTCGGGACGCTTCGTCGCGTTTCTGGCCATCTCACCTAGCCATTCCTCGAATCAGGATTCCTCTCCGTTGAAGGCTCCCGCGAGCGGCACCAATAGCGGCTACCGCCAGGTGTTCATCCGCGATACCTGTCTCGGGGCGACGAACTGCACGCCGAAGACGACCCGGATTTCGCTTCAGCCGGGTGATGGGACGGGCTCCGGCGAAAAGCCCGCCGCTCCGGCTTTGAGCAGTAATGCCGGGCACGTCGCCATCGTGGGTGGAAACGCCGCCACCCTCTTCACCCGTTCGGTTGCCATTGATGATCGCGTCTTCCTGGCCATCGCGAACCAGCAGCATTAGACTTTACTCTTGAGTTCAGAAGTGTGCGCACCGGTAATTCCGTCGCAAACTGAACTCTAACGTGAACGCACCTTTGCTCGGCACGACGAACACCGCCAATACCATCCTAGTCACAGGAGCAGGAGGTTCGATTGGGTCCGCCCTTGTGCAATCTCTCGCTGCCGGCAACCCTCGCTTCCTGATTCTCCTCGATCATTCCGAACAGAATCTCCACGAAATCAATAGGCAGCTTGCGGGGGCGGGCAAATCCGCTTACGCAGCGATTCTCGGAGATATTCTGGACGGCCGGTTGATGACGGAGATTTTTGACCGCTATCGCCCGCAGACGATTTATCACGCCGCCGCCTTCAAGCATGTCCCACTGATGGAATCGAATCCCATCGCCGCGGTTCGCAACAATGCCCTCGGCACCTGGGAATTGGCCCGGACCGCGGCCCGCTTCGGAGCGGGGCGCCTGCTTATGATTTCCACCGACAAGGCCGTCAACCCGCGCAGCGTAATGGGAGCATCCAAGCGGGTTGCCGAGCTGGCGCTGCTGCGCATGAGCGATTTGAAAGCAAGCATTACAAGCACAAAGATGAACGCGGTGCGGCTCGGGAATGTCCTGGGTTCGCACGGAAGTGTTGGCCCGCTGTTTCAGCAGCAAATTCAGCGAGGCGGACCGGTGACGGTGGCGCACGCCGAGGCCAGCAGATATTTCCTGATGCTGAGCGAAACCGTCGAGCTGATCATGGCTGCTGCGGCCTTGGACGATTCCGGAAGCATTTTCATTCCCAAGATGTGCGAACCCGTCAAAATTCTGGATTTCGCCACGCGCCTGATTCGCAAAGCCGGTCTCGAGACTCCCAGGGATATCGAGATCGTCTTTACAGGGTTGCGCCCGGGTGACAAACTGGAAGAAGAGCTCTTATATGCCGACGAGGCGCTGCAACCTTCGAGCGACGAGCGGCTGTACCGCGCGATTGGTCCGAAGTGTAACGCGCAAGTTCTGGATGCTTCGCTGCAAAATATTTCGGAGAGTGTACGGGAGCGAAACCTCGCCGCACTGATTGGCGCGCTCTCGAAGCTCGTTCCTGAATACCAGCCGAGCGAAACGCTCCTCGGACTGACTTCAGGATTCAGTTGAAGCGCACCTTGATATCCGGCCTCTTTTCCAGATGCACGGAATCGATGAAGCGCACTTGCCGGTCGTCCAGCGTAAGAATCATGGAACTTGTGCGCACGCCTTCCCCGAAAAACCGCACACCCTTCAGCAGGTTCCCGTCCGTCACGCCGGTGCAAGCGAAAATCATTTTCTTGCCCGGCGCCAGATCTTCGGTGTCGTAAACGCGCTTCAGATCCTTCACGCCCATTTTTGCCAAGCGTTCCGCGTGCTCCGGTTTGCTGACCACCAGCCGCGCGAGAATCTGTCCGTTCAAGCAGCGCAGCGCCGCGGCCGTCAACACGCCTTCCGGCGCGCCGCCCGTGCCCATCACTGCGTGCACGCCCGTCCCGATCACCGCGGCGGAAATTCCGGCAGAGAGGTCGCCATCGCCAATCAGCCGGATCCGCGCGCCGGCGGTGCGTATCTCTTCAATGAGCTTTTCGTGCCGTGGCCGGTCCAGTACGATCACCACGAGATCATCCACGTCCCTGTCCAGCCGCTTGGCAATGGACTTCAGGTTGTCGGCCACCGGCGCATCCAGGTCCACCGCGCCCTTGCACGACGGCCCTACTACTAGTTTTTCCATATACAGGTCGGGCGCGTGCAGCAAGCCGCCTCGTTCGCTCGCCGCCAGCACGGCGATCGAGTTGGCCGCGCCCGTCGCGCAAAGGTTCGTTCCTTCCAGCGGATCCACGGCGATGTCCACTTGCGGAAACAATGCTTTCGGAGCGTGCGTCGCCAGTCCTACTTTTTCGCCGATGTACAGCATCGGCGCCTCATCCCGCTCGCCTTCACCAATCACAATCGTTCCGTCAATCTCCACCGAGTCCATGGTCTTGCGCATCGCTTCCACGGCCACTTCATCGGCGTGGTGCCGGTCGCCGAATCCCATCGTGCGCGCCGCCGCAATCGCCGCGTTTTCCACCACCCGCAAAAAATCCAGGCTCAGTTGTTCTTCCATCCGTCTCTCTCCTCAATTCCCAGTACCAACGGCGGCCAATCATAGGCCAGTTGGCCCCACATCGTCGACATTCGCGACGTTGGGGTTGCGCCTCCGCCGAAAACAGTCTATAAAATCACCCGCGATCGCATCGCCCTGAGGTGTTCCATGATTCGCAGCTTGCTCGGCGTTTCTCTCTCCCTGTGTTTGTTTGCGCCCAGCAGCTCCGCCCAGTCCAGCCCATGTTCCCTCAGCGACCACACCGAGTACTCCAAGAAGATCAAAGAATTCACCAGCGAACCCTTCTTCAGCACCGAACTCGTGGACCATCTTCCTTTCAGCTCTTGCGTTCCCGCGCCCGACGCCTCTCTTCATCACATCATGGGAGCGCCCGACGTTCTTGATTACACCAAGGACATCAACGCCTATTTCCGCTTGCTCGCCGGCAAGAGCCCCAGGGTCAAAGTGTGGACCATCGGTACGTCCGAAGAAGGCCGCGAGATGCTCGTCGCAGCCGTTTCCGACGAAGCCAATCTCGCGAAACTCGATCGCTACAAGGAAATCACCGCTCGTCTTGCCGACCCCCGCGGCCTCAGCGATGCCGAAGCGCAAAAGGTCATCGCCGAAGGTAAGCCCATTTACTGGGCTGACGGCAGCATCCACTCCCCGGAAACCGGCTCACCGGAAATGCTCATGGAACTTGCCTACCGTCTCGCTGTCGAAGACACGCCCTTCATCCAAAAAATCCGCCGCGATGCCATCGTGCTCATCACCCCCATCGTCGAAACCGATGGCCACGACCGCATGGTTGACATCTACATGCAGCACAAGAAGCATCCCGACCAGCCACCCTATCCCCTCATCTGGTGGGGACACTACGTCGCCCATGACAATAACCGCGACAATTTGGGTGTCAGTCTCGCTCTCTCCCGCAACATGCTCAAGACCTTTCTCGACTGGCATCCCACCGTCATGCACGATCTCCACGAGTCCGTTCCTTATCTCTACATCATGACCGGCACTGGTCCTTACAACGCTTGGCTCGATCCCATCGTCATCAGCGAGTGGCAGGAGATGGCCTATCACGAAATTGAGGAGATGACCAAGCGCGGCGTCGTCGGCGTCTGGACTCACGGCTTCTACGACGGATGGGCTCCCAACTATCTCCTCTCCATCGCCAACAATCACAATTCCATCGGCCGTTTCTACGAAACTTTCGGCAATGGCGGCGCCGACACGCGCGTTCGAACGCTTCATCCGCCCGACACGAGTCGCGAATGGTACCGCCCCAATCCGCCACTTCCCAAAATCAAATGGTCCGCCCGCGACAATGTCAACATGCAGGAGAGCGCCATCCTCTTCGGCATGAACAACATCGCCTCCAACGGCCAGAAATTTCTCAACAATTTTTATTTGAAGAGCAAGCGTGCCGTCGAAAAAGCCCGCACCGAAGGCCCCGCGGCTTGGGTCTTTCCCGCGGACGACCCGCGTCCCGCCGAACAAGCCAGCCTCTTGAATCTCTTGCAGCTTCAAGGCCTAGAAGTTCACCGCCTCGAAAAAGAATTGCGGATTCCGGCAGCCCAGAGCGCACCGGAATCCACAAGCGACAAGGAAAAGGACAAAGAAAAATCAGCCGAAAAATCCGATGCCGCGGCCAAACCGAAAGACGAAAAGAAACCCTCTGAAACGGTAATCCCTTCAGGCAGCTATGTCGTGCGCATGGACCAGCCTTACAGCCGTCTCGCCGATATGGCCCTCGACACCCAGTATTACAGCCCGCGCGATCCTCGCTCCTACGACGACACCGGCTGGACCCTCGGCGCACTACGCAATGTCAAAACCACGCGTGTCGCCGATCTCTCCATCCTCAGCGCCGCCATGCAAAAAATGAGCAAGATCGACGCCCCCGGAGGAATCGACGGCCAGGGTAAAGCCTTCCTCATTCAGCACAACACAGACATCACGCTCGCCTCACTGCGCTATCGTCTCGCCAACGTCTCCATGGAAGCGGCCGAAGATTCCTTTGAAGCCGATGGCATCAAGTTCAAAGCCGGCTCCTTCGTCATTCGTAACGCCGACCGCGCCCAACTCGAAAAGGCCGCCAAGGATCTCGGAATCAAAGTCCACTCTACAAGCGCCACGCTGAGCGTCAAAACGCATTCGCTCGCCGCCCCTCGCGTCGCCCTCGTCCACAATTGGCAGAACACGCAAAACGACGGCTGGTTCCGCATCCCCATGGAACAGCTGAAAGTCCCCTACACCTACGTCGCCGACACCTGGCTGCGCGAAACCCAAAACCTCCGCGAAAAGTTCGACGTCATCATTTTTCCGCCAATGGGTGGCGGAGGTCCCGGGGGACTGAGCGCCGTGCTGCGTGGCCTGCCGATGCGCGGTGATCTGCGCCCCTGGAAAAACTCCGATGAAACTCCCAACTTTGTCGCCCCCGGGCTCGACTCCACCGACGACATTCGCGGCGGCCTCGGCTACCAGGGCCTTGCCAATCTGGAGCGCTTTGTCCGCGATGGCGGCTTGCTCATCGCTGTGCAAAGCAGCGCTTCGCTCCCCGTCGCCGGCGGCATGACCGAAATGGTCAATGTTTCCGACGCCCGCACCATGCAGGCCCCCGGCAGCGTCGTGCTCTCCACCATCGACGACAAGAAAAGCCCCATCACTTACGGTTACGACGATAAGCTCTACGTCTATTTTCGCCAGGGTCCCATCATCACTGTCGGCGGCAATTTCGGCGGTCCAGGTGGTGGACCCGATGAAAACGCAGGCGCTCCCTCGCGTTCCAGCGGACGCGGCACCGCCAGCGATCCGGACGTCATCCAGGCCCGCCCCTACGAGCCTCCCGAAAAGCCCGTGAAGCGCTCCCCGCACGAGCAAGAGCTTTACGTTCCCGAAGACCTGCCGGACTTTGCCCGCTTTGCGATTCCGCCCAAGGACCAGCAACCACGCGTGGTTCTGCGCTTCGCTGCCGAAAAAGACTTGCTTCTCAGCGGCATGATTACCGGCGGCAGCGAAATCGCCGAAAAGCCCGCCGTCGTCGATGTTCCCCACGGCAAGGGCCACGTTGTGCTCTTTGCCAACAACCCCATGTGGCGGGGCGAAACCATGGGCAGCTATTTCCTCGTCTTTAACGCCTTTTTCAACTTCGACCACCTCGACGCCGGCAGCGCCGCCAAGCCAACCGCATCTTCGGCTTCCTCCACGGCCGCCGCCGACAACGCGAACGAATAACAATCATCCCGTGCCCGGTAGCGCCAGCATCCTTGCGGGCGTTTTTCTCTCTTCAGGCCCGTTCCTGCTCTCCAAGCAAGACATCAGTTACAATGCTGCGCGGAGGGTCCATGTCCAAATCGCGCAGGCATTTCTTGACCCA
Source organism: Candidatus Limnocylindria bacterium (assembly GCA_035490055.1). Taxonomy (GTDB): domain Bacteria; phylum Acidobacteriota; class Terriglobia; order Acidiferrales; family UBA7541; genus Acidiferrum. The sequence goes on from DATHIB010000202.1 coordinate 8,283, forward strand.
GGCTTCGCTCGGTCTTATCGGCGCAGCCGTCGCCTCGAGCAGCGGCCGACAGGATCACACAAATGAAATCGCGCAGGAGCCCACGCAACTCCCGCCTGGAGCCCCGCCCGCATTCGGCACCGGCCCCGCCGTTGGACCCGATGTCTCGCCTGCGACTTTTGCCGAAGCAGAAAAGCTCGTCCAAGTGAATTTATCAACCACAGACCGCGCCCAAGCAGCAGCGGCCTGGCGCGTGAACGTGGCCTCCCTCTACGAGCGCCGCAGCGGTCCCCGCACTATCGCACTCGAACCCGCGCTAGCGCCTTGGTCGCGCTACAATTCCGTGCTCCCCGGCCAGACCGGGGGCCCCCAGCGCGATCAATTTATCCGCACCAAGACCGACCCCGGTCCCTTGCCCGCCAGCGACGCGGACATCGCTTTTGCCTCCGTAACTCGGCTCTCGCGCTGGATCGAGCAGCGCAAACTCACCTCCGAGCGCCTCACGCGAATTTATCTGCGGCGCATCGAACAATTCGATCCCAAGCTCCGCTGCATCATCACCCTCACGCGCGATCTCGCGCTCGCTCAAGCGAAAATGGCCGACGAAGAAATCGCCGCCGGCAAGTACCGCGGACCACTGCACGGCGTCCCCTGGGGCGGCAAGGATCTTCTGGACACCGCTGGAATTCCGACTACCTATGGCGCCGAGCCTTTCCGCAATCGCATTCCCAAGGACGATGCCGCCGTCGTGAAGCGCCTCCACACCGCAGGCGCCGTGCTCCTCGCCAAGCTCAGCCTCGGCGCACTCGCGCTCAACGATATTTGGTTCGGCGGACAAACAGTGAACCCCTGGCTCCTCGAGGAAGGCGCCTCCGGTTCCAGCGCCGGCCCCGGCGCCGCCACTGCGGCAGGGTTGGTCGGTTTCTCGATTGGCAGCGAAACCGGCGGCAGCATCATCAGCCCCAGCATGCGTTGCGGCGTCACCGGACTGCGGCCCACCTACGGCCGCGTTCCGCGCACCGGCGCCATGACCCTGTGCTGGTCCCTCGATAAGCTCGGCCCCATGACGCGCGCCGTCGAAGATGCGCTGCTGGTGTTGCAAGCCATCTCCGGGCCCGACGCTGGCGATCTTTCCAGCGTGCCCAGTCGTCTCGATTTTGATTCGAACGCGAGCATCAAGGGCCTGCGCGTCGGCTATTTCCCCGCCTGGATGAAGGAAGATCCCGCCACCGATGTGGACCGCGCCGCCCTCAACATGCTACCGAAGCTCGGCTTGGTTCCCGTGGAGGTCTCTCTTCCCAATTGGCCGTATAACTCGCTCAACCTGATTCTCTTCGCCGAAGGCGCCGCTGCTTTCGAGGAGCTCACCCTGAGCCACGGCGTGGACCAGCTCAAAGTGCAAACGCCGGACGCCTGGCCCAACCTTTTCCGCCAGGCGCGCTTCCTCTCCGCCGTGGATTTCGTCCAGGCCGACCGCTTCCGCCGCAAAGTAGCGCAGGAGATGGCGCGCATCTTCTCGCAAGTGGATCTCTTGCTCGTACCTTCGCTGCGCGACGAAATGCTCACCATCAGCAACCAGACTGGTCATCCCTCGCTCACCCTGCGCGCTGGCTTCGTTGAAGTTTCCGAGGCGCGCTCGGACTGGGCCCCCGATCCAAAAAATCCGCTGCCGAAATTTTCTCCCCCGCGCCGCGTTCCCCACGGCATCACCCTGATCGGCCGCCTCTTCGAGGAAGGCACCCTCGGCCGCGTCGGCATCGCCCTCGAGCGCGCCTTCGCCGTCGCCAACCAGCGCCCGCCCTCCTTCTCGTCCGCGTGAAGCTTAAAGCTTGCCTTCACAAAGGCTCCAAGAGCGCGCGATAATGCAGGTTGTCCTGGAGAGATAATCATGAGCAAAAAGAAAGAAATCTCGCGTCGTACCTTCCTCACCAAAGTCGCTGCTGGCGGAGCCGCGTGTGCCATTGTTCCTAGACACGTCCTCGGCCGTGGATTCACTCCGCCAAGCGACACACTCAACATCGCCGCCGTTGGTGTCGGCGGCATGGGCCGTACTAATCTGATCAACCTCGCAAGCCAGAACATCGTGGCGCTCTGCGACGTGGACTGGCGCTATGCCGACAAAGGATTCGACCGGCTCGAAATCGACATCGAGAGGTTGAAGAAGCGCATCGAGCTGCCCGCCCCGCCGCAGCCCGGCGAGTCATCGGCGCCCTTTGATCCCGTCAAGGCGCAGGCGCGCATTGACGGGATGATCAAGCTCAGGTCCGTCCACCTCCAGAAAGCCACTCGCTATACCGACTATCGCCAGATGCTCGAGCGCCAGAAGGACATCGACGCCGTCATGGTCGCCACGCCCGACCACATGCACGCCTCGATTGCCTTGGCGGCCATGGAGCTTGGCAAACATGTGTACGTCCAGAAGCCGCTCTGCTGGTCGGTCGAAGAAGCTCGCAAGCTTTCGCGTCGCGCAAAAGAAACAAAAGTCGCCACGCAGATGGGCAACCAGGGCCACTCCTCCGACGATGGACGGACCGCCGTCGAGTACGTGTGGAGCGGCGCGATCGGCGACGTGCGCGAGGTGCATATCTGGACAAACCGGCCCCTCGGCTTTTGGCCTCAAGGCGTGCCGCGCCCGGAGCCGCTGAAGGCCGCGCCCGAACCTCTAAAATGGAGCGGCCGCGATGTCAACGCTCGGCTTGCCGCGGCCATTTGCGGCGACTACCCCATTCCCGGCGGGCTCGCCTGGGATCTTTTTCAAGGCACCTGCGCCTCAAACGTGGACTACCACCCCATCTACCACCCGTTCAACTGGCGCGGCTGGACCGATTGGGGCGTCGGCGCGATCGGCGACATGGGTGCGCACTTGATTGATCACTCCATGTGGGCCCTCAACCTGGGTTTTCCTACCAGCGTTGAGACCGTGTCAACCCCTTTCAACGGTGCCTCTTATCCGAGCGCCACGCTGACCTTCTACGAGTTTCCCGCGCGGGGTGCGATGCCGCCCGTGAAACTGACGTGGTACGACGGCGGCCTCAAGCCCAACAAACCCGAAGAGCTCGGCGACGAAGAATTGAAACAAGAAGGCGGCGCGCTGCTCATCGGCACCAAGGGCAAGCTCCTCCACGACACCTACGGCTTCAAGCCCCGGCTCTTGCCCAAGTCGCTCCACGATTCCTTCGGTAAGCCTCCGCAGAAACTCCCGCGTATCGCCGGAGAACACCACGAAATGAACTGGGTAGACGCCGCCAAGGGAAAGGTGGAAGCCTCCTCTCCGTTCGAGTACGCCGCCCGCCTCACCGAGGTCATGCTCCTCGGCGTGGTGGCGCTGCGCGCCGGAAAAAAGATCTATTACGACGGCGCCAACATGCGCGTCACCAACATCCTCCCAGCCAACGACTACCTGCGCCGCGACTACCGCCAAGGCTGGTCCATCTGAGAAATCCGTCTTCGGACCGGCCTGGTCTCCCTGACCCTCAATGTTTAGGTAATCACCGCAGTTTAGCGCAGCGCGGCTAATCTCTCGCGCACCTTTTGCAGAACCGACGACGGCAGCGGGGCGTAGCCTTGCGCTTGCGCGATCTCTTGTCCGGACGCGTACACCCAGCTTAAATACTCGCTGACCGCATGGCTCCGCTGCAAGTCCTGCGGATGCACGGGCACGTAAAACCAGGTGAAACTCACAATTGGATAACTTTCCTTGCCTGGCGCGTTCGTCAGCGAAACGCGAAAGTCGTCCGTCATTTTGGACTCCATCGCCAAAGCCACTTCACTGATGCTCTTCGTCGATGGCTTCACAAACTCTCCGGCCGCATTCCGAATTCGCGCGATCGGTACCCCGGTTTTCTCCCCACAACGGAGCTCGGCATAACCGATGGCCCCCGGCGTCTTGGCGGCGCTGGCCAGCAAATCCTGACACCGGCTAAAAGCGGCGCCCACCGGCCACTTTGGCGAAACATTCTTTCCGACCTTGGCTCGGAATTCTGGACTGAGTTTAGAAAGGAAATCGGAAAAAATGTAGTTCGACCCTTTTCCGTCCGTGCGGTGCAGCACCTTGATCGGCAAATCAGGAAGCTTGCCGTCAGGATTCAGCCCGGCAATCTCCGGGTCGCTCCACGAGGTTGTTTTTCCAAGGTAGATATCCGCAAGCACCGGCCCCGAAAGGCGAATGCTCGTCGCGCTGCCTGGCACATTGTAGAAGACCGCAATGCCCACCAGCACCGTGGGCAATTCCAAGGCCGCGTGCGCCGCCTCTTTCAACTGCTTTTCGGGAATCGGCGCATCACCGCCGCCAAGATCTCCGGCTCCTGAAAGAACACGGTTGGCGCTTTCGCTGGTTCCCACCGCGAGGTAGCGAACCTGCGTTTCAGGGTGCAACTTGTGGTACTCGTCTCCCCACAACACGTACAGCGGCTCCAGCATTGTCGATCCGGTGGTAACCAGCACCATCTGCGTTTGCGCAAGGCCGTCCGGGGATAAAATTGTCAAAGAGATAGCCAGCAGTATGGCGGTCATGGAGAAAGCAAACTCTGCGCAATTTTTCAAGGAGGCTTCCTCTATGCCCACGATTAGAGACGAAGACAACTAATCTTGGCAAGCAGATTTCATTGGTGACAGGAGCTCTGCAAGAGCCCGGGCCGGTGGCCCGGACAATAAATCCTAAGACGAATTTTGGCGGGTGGAGGCGGGTGGAGCATCCTTAACTGGGTGAGAAGATTCGGGTGCCGCATCCCTTCGGGGTTTGGTCTATCAAAGGGTGCGGGTGTTGAGTCTATTTTACACTACAATTGCCTTGAAAAGTTATACTCCATGTGCCAGTATCATTGACAGATAAGAGTGTGGCACTTCTCGGGTGCGGCAGATTCCATGCCGCCTTTTTCATTTTCGGCACTCCAAATTTGGCTTGGGTTTCATGGTTCCCTCTCTGACCGCCCTTTTCCACCGAGAGCCCGTCCATTTGGCAAGAAGGATCTATCACTTAACGTCCAACGACTGCAGCTTGGCATTCACCAGGAACGGGTCGTCGAACTCCGTCATCTCGCCCCACCCCTTGCCAAGCACCGGCAGCAGCCGCGCTGAAAGCGGCTTGTGCCACTTAAACGCTAGACTGGCCATGTCGCCAATGATGAGCGAAAGCTGCTCGGCCGTGATGTCGCCGGGCAGGGGAACAGTGTCAAGGCCCGTGCCGCAAACCGCCGAATAACTGAGCAGCGCATCGATCGAAATGTGTCCTTCGCTCCAGCGTTGCGCCAGCCGCGTATCTTCCAGGACCGGCAGCATCAAACCGGAATATCCGGTCTGTTTTACTTTGACGTCTTTGACGGCCGCGGTAATCGTCGCTGCCGCCGTCAGCGTTCCGCTCATGCCCACGGGCTGCGTCGTCAGGTTCTCGATGGCCGCGCCAATGGAAACATTTCCCGATGGCGCCGGCGAAAGATCAATCCCCATATACGTCCAGCCGGTGTCCTGATCGACGCGCCCCGCGTGCCGCTCGATGTCAAAGGCGCTAGCCGCGAGCGAATCCGTCAGCCGCTGCTTGGCCGTCGCCAGGTCCGGCGCATCCTTGAACGCCGCGGCCACCACGTTTGCCGATTCCAAGGCGATCGCGAATTGGTGCCCGAATCCGGTATGATACGCCGCTGGAAAAAACGGTGTCAGCGGCGGCACCATCGCGATCGCCGCAAAATGAAAATTGCCCTGGCTGTGCTCCGTCTGCTCCAGTTTCTTCATCACGCGGGCCGCGGCACCCACGGCTTTCCAGTTCACGCCGTCTTCGCCCGCGACGACCAGGCTGGCATTCAGCGTTTTTGTATTGCTCAGGATTTCCGCGAGCAGGTCAGCCTGCGAATCGCTGTCCCCGGAGTTCACCATCGCCGGGCCAATCGATGCCGCAAACTTTTCCGTTGCCGCCAGCGCGTCGTACTGCTTGAAAAACGCCACCGCCTGCTCGGTCGTCAATCCCTTCGTGTATTCCGGAAACGGCTGCGTCGCAATGCGGATCGTCTGGACTTGGTATCCGCGCGATTCAAACACCGTTTGCGCACGTCTGAGCATTTTCAACGCATCCGCCACCTGCTGTTGGTATTGCGTGCGATCCAGGTTGATGAACGCCGTAATTGCGCGAATCTTGGGCTTCTCTTGCGCCGGCGCAGTTTTCTGCTGTGCCTGAACGATTCCGCAGTTGCCGGCGAGTGTTATGAGCAGTGCGGCAATCGAATAGCGGAGAAATCGAATCAAGCTTGTCGGAGGTGGACGCATAAGAAAGTGCTCCTCGTAGGGGCCCAGCATGCTGCGCACCCAGCATACAAGATTCGGCCCGCTTGGAGATGGCTTGGATGGAAACTGTAGGGGCGGACTTCAGTCCGCCCTTTCGGTCTCTACACGAACGCGGCAATCCCCGTGATGCGCTCGCCGATCACCAGCTTATGAATGTCGTTCGTCCCCTCGTAGGTAGACACGCTCTCGAGATTGTTCATGTGCCGCATGATGCAGTAATCGTCCACGATCCCGTTCGCGCCCAGAATATCGCGCGCCTTGCGTGCCGTTTCCAGCGCAATCGCCACGTTGTTCATCTTCAACATGGAGATGTGCGAAGGATCGACTTTTCCGTTGTCTTTTAACCGGCCAACGTGCAGCGCCAGCAATTGTCCCTTCACGATTTCCGTGATCATCCACGCCAGTTTCTCTTGCACCAGTTGATGTGAAGCAATGGGCTTGTTCGCGAATTGCTTGCGCGTCTTGGCGTATTGCAGCGCCGTGTCATAACACGCCATTGCCGCACCCAGCGCGCCCCAGCCGATTCCATAGCGCGCCTGGTTCAGGCAACCCAGCGGCCCCTTCAAGCCGGAAACGCCGGGCAGCAGATTTTCTTCCGGGATTTCGCAGTCGCTGAAAGCCAATCCGGACGTTACCGAAGCGCGCAGCGAGCACTTCCCGTGCACGTCCCAGGTCTTGAATCCGGGCGCGCCTTTTTCCACCAGGAATCCGCGGATTCTGTCGTCCTCGGTCTTGGCCCACACCACCGCCACGTCCGCGATCGACCCGCTCGTAATCCACATCTTTTCGCCATTCAAGATGTACTTGTTGCCCTTCTTCACCGCGCGCGTCAGCATTCCGCCGGGGTTCGATCCGAATTGCGGCTCGGTCAGGCCGAAGCAGCCGATCGCTTTGCCCTGCTGCAAAAGCGGCAGCCATTTATTTTTCTGCGCGTCGCTCCCGTACGAATAAATCGGATACATCACCAGCGCGCCCTGCACCGAAACAAAACTGCGCAACCCGGAATCCCCGCGCTCCAGCTCCTGCGTCATCAATCCATACGCGACGTTGGACATCCCCGCGCAACCGTATCCGTGCAGGTTCGCGCCAAAAAATCCCAGCTCGCCGAGCTGCGGCACGAGATGCTTCGGGAAAACCCCCTCACGGTTCTGTTTTTCAATGATCGGTATGATTTCGTTTTCGACAAATTGCCGCGCCGTCTGCCGCACCAGTTTTTCTTCATCGTTCAGTTGCGAATCAAAATCGATAAAGTCTACGCCGCCGTATCCAGCCATACTTCTCTCCTCGCTTCTAGCGGCCCCGACCTAGTCGGGGCCGGCGCGCAAAGGTGGATCGCGCGCTTTCTGTCCGACCACTCGCGATAGGTTCCGAGGGAAATAATCTGCTGCGGGCACTGTTCCCGAAACGCGTCCCGTTCTGCCCCAACTCTAACACCGCAATTGTAGCAAGCCCCTGAAAGAGGCAACAACAAACTGTGCTTCGGAATGCGGACTTATCCGGTGAGGGTGCAAAGTTCTGGAAGCTGCGGGACTTGAGAAGTTCCGTCCTAAGGATTGAATAATCTGCGCATTCCAACGCCCGAGAAGTCTCGTGACGGCGTATATTCCTGCAGGCGTCCCATGACGTAAAGCTGGATGGCATTGTGATCTTCCGGCGCGAGCCCTAGGAATGCCATGCCTACGCGCTCGGTTCCCTCTTTGCGTACGATGCGGGCAAGCACGTTCAGCGGGGTACGAACTTCTGCGATCTTGAACTCCAATGCAACTTCCTGGCCCACTTCTACATCCACCGTGGGTTGCAGCAGCATGCCGCTTTCGCTGATATTCATGCTGCGCAAGGGAATCTGCCGGCCATCCCACTTGCAGACGACCTCCGTAAAGAGGGGTAGACGGGCCGCATGCCTTTTGCCTTTCCACCCCGAGGAGTCCATAGCGGCCAGCATCGGGCGGAGGCGAGCCGCGGTCACGGGCTTGGTGAGAACGAAGTCGGCGCCCTCGCCGAAAGCCTTCCGTAAGTTGCCAATGTCGTCCGTGGCGCTGAGCATCACAATGGTGGTCTCGCGGTTCGGCTGTGAGTTGCGGATTCGGCGGGCCAGCTCAAGTCCGTCCAGTTGAGGCATGCGCATGCCCACGAAGGTCACATCGAACCGCTGTTTCTCCGCCCGTTCCCCGGCCTCCTGGCTGTCTTCAAACGTTAAGACCGTATGACCGGAGGGGGCAGCAAGAGACCTGATGAGTTGCAGGCTCAGCGGTTCGTCGTCGACAACCATGATTTTCAGCGACATAAGGTTTGCCTCGGCGACTGGTTTTTTCCTGGACGTGCTCCAGGGACGATCCGTTACGTAAGAATACGCCGGAGGAGCCGCGAGGTGTGAGTCGCTCGCCGCGAGATGTTCAAAGAGTGAAGGCCCAGGGGCAGGGCAAAGGCGCCATCCTCGTTGCCCCGCCGGGCAATTATTTTACCAAGTTGATTCGCAGTGCCGCCACCAAGCGGAGACCGGACTGCCAGACGAAGCAATTACAGGACTAAATGCTGTTCGTGCTCCCGAAGGGGACTTCCGGCTCGCTCGCGATCCGGCATTCCGACCGGCAAGCTGTCTTAGCCCAACTTTCGCAGTTGCGAGCAATTTTCGGTAATTTTGCCATCATTTTCGTAGTTAAGTCGTGTGCTTCCATCGCCGAGCCATGAAAAAACGGTAGAGTGGAGACCAAGTGTCTTCCCTTCGCCGCCGGACTTCTGGCAA
>DATHIB010000203.1:0-3510 GCA_035490055.1 Candidatus Limnocylindria bacterium
CGCAGACTACTTCGATCGCCTGAACCCAGAAGGCCTGCGCAGGCGTTTAACCAAACGGCTCGAAGGCCTGGGCTTCAAAGTGACCCTGGAGCCCTTAGCTCAAGTCGCCTAGAGGTTATGGCTATTTTCTAAGGAATAGCCGCGAGCTAGATTTTGTTTTGTAAGCAGAAGCAGCGGGTGCGGGTGAATGGAGTTTCCGAGATCGAAAACGAGAAGGAGAGCAAATGACGGACGCGAACGCAACACTCATCAAGATGGAAGGCGTGAAGAAAGTGTTTTATACGGATGAGGTCGAGACGCACGCTCTGTCCGAGATCCACCTGGAGATCAAGAAGGGGCAATACATCTCGATCGCCGGGCCTTCGGGCTGCGGCAAATCGACATTGCTCTCCATTCTGGGTCTTCTCGATTCGCCGACGGGCGGCGGGTATACCCTCAACGGACAGCCGGTGGCGAATCTCTCGATCAGCGAGCGCACGCGGATCCGCAACCGCGAGATTGGATTTATTTTCCAGGCGTTTAACCTGATCGGCGATCTGACGGTGTACGAAAACGTCGAACTGCCATTGACGTATCGCGGCACGAGCGCTGCGGAAAGGAAGCAAAAGGTGCAGCACGCGCTGGAGCGCGTGGGAATGGCGCACCGCTTGCGTCATTACCCGTCGCAGCTTTCCGGCGGTCAACAGCAGCGCGTCGCCGTAGCCCGCGCCCTCGTCGGCGACCCGCTTATTCTAATGGCTGATGAGCCTACCGGAAACCTGGACTCCAAGAACGGCGAGGCGGTCATGGAACTACTGCGCGACTTGCACCGCAATGGGGCGACTGTTTGCATGGTCACGCACGACCAGCGGTACGCGAATTTCGCCGAGCGCACGATTCATTTGTTCGACGGCCGCATCGTTGAGGAAACACAGGAAGCGCGCGTCGGAGCGTAACGCCGGGAGGCGCAGCATGGCAACGCTCTGGCAAGACATGCGGTACGCCTTCCGAATGCTGGCAAAGAACCCCGGGTTCACCGCCGTCGCCGTTCTGACGCTTGCTGTCGGTATCGGCGCCAACACGGCAATTTTTACGGTTGTGTACGGAGTGCTACTACGCCCGTTGCCCTTCCCTGAGCCCGACCGCATCGTGCAGCTTGCCGAAACCTATCAAGCACAATCCGATGAAATGAGTGTGACAGCGAAGCAGCTGGAGCGCCTGCAGGAGTACGGCCAACTCTTCGAGCATATCGCCGGCTACACCGACGTTGGCTTCAATCTCGCTACGGGCAATGATGCTGAGCATGTCCGTGGTGTGCCTGCCTCAACCGAATATTTCCAAGTGCTTGGTGTTCATCCCACGCTCGGCCGCAACTTTCTTCCCGAGGAAGATCGAGGCGACGGGCAGCACGTGGCCATACTAAGTCATTCTCTATGGATGCGCCGCCTTGGCGGAGATTCGGGAGTGATTGGCCAGAAGGTTCTGCTCAACGGGGACGCTTACACCGTGATCGGAGTGATGCCCGCTGGCTTTGATCCGCGCGCCAATTCCGATCTGAATCCTGGTGTTCGGGCGGAGGTGTGGGTTCCGCTGGCGCTGGTGGCGAAGACGGCAGGCAACGGAGAAAACATCAGTGTGGTCGCAAGGCTAAAACCCGGCGTGACGCGCGAGCAACTCCAGTCGCAGATGGATATCGTCACACGGGATTTCCGAGTCCGATATCCCAACGTTGTGGGGCAGCAGCTCGTCATGAGTTTCAGGCCGTACCAAGCCATGATCGGCGCGGGGATGCGCCCGTTCCTGCTGGTTCTGCTAGGTGCGATCGGCTTTGTGCTGCTGATTGCATGCGCCAACGTGGCGAATTTGCTCCTCGCGCGCGGCAGCTCACGGGGGCGAGAGATTGCTGTGCGCGTCGCCATGGGAGCTTCTCGAGTTCGCCTTTTCCGCCAATTACTTACGGAAAGCATGCTGATTGCCCTGGCAGGGGGCGCACTGGGTTTGGCCGTGGCCGGCTCGGGATTGGGTTCACTCCTAGCGATGGCGCCCAGCAATTTGCCGCGCTTAAGCGATATTCACCTGGATGGCTGGGTATTCGCGTTCACGTTTTTGATTTCCATTCTGACCGGCGCGGTGTTTGGAATTGCGCCCGCGCTCCATGTGACCAAGACCAATCTCAGCGAAACGCTTAAGGAAGGAGAAGGAAGAGCCAGTGCCGGAGCTGGCCGCGCGAGGCTGCGGCAAGGATTGGTGATCGGTGAGTTTGCCCTCTCCCTCGTGTTGCTGACCGGCGCAGGTCTGATGATCGCCACCTTTGCGAAATTGATGAATACGAACCCCGGCTTTGATACCCACCACGTTCTCACAATGCAATTTTGGATGACCGGGTCGAAATACACCTCTACTCCAGAAATTATGCGATTCTACCGCGCCGTCGAGCAGCGCATCGAAACATTGTCCGGCGTGACCGCCGCGGGCGTCGTAGCGGCGGGATTGCCGCTCGAGCGCGGAGGAAACAATGGCGTGAGGATTGCCGGGCCCAAGGAATCGGAATGGATCTCCATGGATTACCGGGAAATCACACCGGGCTATTTCCAGGCCATCGGAACACCCTTGAAGCAAGGCCGCGGATTCACGGAGTCCGATTCCGAGGGCTCCAATCCCGTTGTTATCGTCAATGAAGTGGTCGCTCGCAAATATTTTCAAGGTCAGAGCTCACTCGGAAAGTACCTTTATGTCAGCGGGGCTCTTTGCGAAGTGGTCGGCGTGGTGGCCGACGTGAAAAGTTACTTGGATCAGCCCGCCGAACCGACGACGTACATTCCTGCAGCGCAAGCTAAATTGGGAACATCCAAGCTCTTCGAGGGCTGGTTCCCGCGAAGCATCGTAGTGCGGTCGACGGGAAACCCTCTCCTCCTTAACCAAGCTCTGCGAGAAGCGCTGGCACGAGCGGATCCGCTCGTGCCGACTGGCACGGTCCGGTCCATGGACCAGGTGCTTGCGCATTCTGTGGCCTTGCGAAGCTTCATGATGATGCTTTTGAGCATTTTCGGCGGCCTTGCGCTGGTCCTTGCGAGTGTTGGGATTTATGGAGTCATCTCCTACGCGGTATCGCAACGAACGCGGGAAATCGGAGTGCGTATGGCGCTGGGGGCGCGGCCCGCGGACGTGCTGCGGATGATTCTGACGGAAGGGTTGAAACTTATCGCAGCAGGAGTGGTGCTCGGCGTCGCAGCGGCGCTGATGTTGACGAGATTGCTCGAAGGAATGGTCTACGGAGTGAGCATGAGGGACCCACTCATATTCGTGCTAGTGAATCTGCTCATGGTGGCGGTCTCGCTGGCGGCATGCTGCGTCCCCGCACGGAAGGCGACGCGGGTAGATCCGATCATCGCCTTGCGTTACGAATAAATCATGCCGCCTTCGGCGTCACAAGCGAACCATGAAAATATTCTCGAGAAGAGGTATCTTGGAGCACCGTCAAGTGGACGAAGGCCGACCTATTCTGGCGCGATTAGAGCCCGAGTACGAATA
>DATHIB010000204.1:0-28615 GCA_035490055.1 Candidatus Limnocylindria bacterium
GGCATAAAAAACTATTTCGTCGAAATGAACCTAGAAATGATGAAAGCCAGCGTTCCCTACCTTCGCGAGCTGCAGGCCTGACAAACCTGCTGGGTTACTCTTGCCGAAGGTTCCCGCCTGCAGGCACGCAGGGCTGCGATAGGTTACACAAGGGTTCCACCACTGGGCGGCTTCGTTCAAACCGCGTTCTAGGACGCAAAGCCAGGTTCCGGCCGAATCGTGGCCGAGTGGAACAAGCACATCGGTTTGCAACACGCGTTCGACGGCGCCGACAATTTCATGAGGTGTTAGCCCGTAGGCGCGCTCGAGCCCTAAAGCGCATGAACTGTGGTTCGCTTCCTATCTGCAAACTTATCTGGAACGCGACGTGAGGCCAATTATAAATGTGCGTGATCTCGTAACTTTTCGTCGTTTTCTGGCGCTGTTGGCCAGTCGTCACGGCCAAATTCTGAACAAGACGGATCTGGCTGCTCCCCTTGGCGTTTCTGTTCCCACCGTCAGTGAATGGCTACAAATTCTCGAATCGACTGGCGAAATCATTGTTGTCCCTTCATATTTTGAGAATTTCAAATCCCCCAAAGTGTACTGGGGGACTCAGGACTCGCCTCTTTTCTCTTGGGCATAAGATCAGTACCCGAGCTTGAGCGTTCTCCCTTTCTGGGCACTCTCTTCGAAGGCTTCATCGCGGCGGAAATACTCAAGAGCCAGGTTAATCGAGGACTGCGAAAGGAGTTGTACTACTTCCGCGACCAGCAGGGCTTAGAGGTGGATTTCCTCGTGCCTAGGCCAAATGCCGGGCTCTGGTTAATAGAAGCGAAGGCCGGGGAGACCGTCCACCCGGGGATGGCCGCTCCCTTGCTGTCATTAGAGCGTGCTCTCGGGAAAAAATCGAGCCGACTGATCGTCGTCCATCGGAAAACGCTTCGTTCTCCGGGTACATCGGCTATAGCCAGGGATGTTGATGCCCTTGATGTGGAGCACTTCGTTAAGAAGCTCACGCCGGGCGGTAGTGATGTCTAGCCCGCCTCAAGTATCTTGCAGACTTCCATTTCCCTTGAAAGCGTCGCGGGCGTTGTCCCTGGCCGGTCTTCAGAGCTGGACGATGATACGAGTGCCTGGTTGCGTGTCGCGTCGGTTGAAACTATTGCATAATCAGGACGGCAATGAACCTCTGCATCTCTCCTCATGGATGGTTGTTCGTGGAGACCGCTCCGGGTAGCAATGAAGGCGCGGCAAAGCGGATCATCGAGGCTTTCGCCGACAGTTCATCGCGCGGAATTCTCCATTTATCCACGACTGAATTACAGGCAAGTTTGCCCACGGATCTTTCCTTCGCACGCGATTTTGGCCGAGCGTACCTAACACAGCTATGCCATACACCCGAGATAGCCGGACAGGCAGAGTTCCCGCCCGTTTCCCCGCCAACGGAAGGCGATTTGGCTGCAATGGTTCTGTCGGCTCCCCCGATGCGAGGTTTGGAGTACCTAAATGCTGACTTGCTGAAGGAGTGGTGGGCGGACCTAGATATTTTGGTGCGAAAGGAAGTGCAGGCGTCGGGCCACGGCGTGCAGGAATACCTTCGGGAACGGAATCCATTGTGGCGGACGGTCGGGAGGGTGTCGTTTCACTTGGCGGAAAACAAGCGTGATCCCGACCATCTGTTCGCTTTCTTGGCGTCGTACTCGAGTCGGCTCTCAGCGCAGGGACGGGCGCAGCACTTGCCATTGGGACGGGCGTTGCAAGAATACGCTGGCTCGAAGAACCGTGCAGCGTTGCTTTCTCTGTTGCAACCAATTCATCGCGCAGCCGAGCGAATCCCGTGGGTAAAGGAAATGGTCGAGGCAGGTGATATCTATAGTCCTTTGGCATGGACACCAACCGATGCCTATAAGCTTTTGAAGGATATCCCCACACTCGAAGAAAGCGGGCTGATCGTTCGCGTGCCTGATTGGTGGAAAGCTTCCCGGCCACCGCGACCCGTGGTCAGCGTGACCGTGGGCAACAGCACCAAGATCAGCGCCGATGCGTTGCTGGATTTTTCCGTCGCCGTGACATTCGACGGGCAGCCACTGGATGAAAAGGAATTGCGCGCCATCCTCGAATCATCGGGCGGTTTAGTTGCCCTCAAGGGAAAATGGGTGGAACTGGACCGCGACAGATTGGCGGAAGCTTTGAGGCACTGGAAGAATGTCGAACGGACAGCGCAGCACGGAGGCATCTCCTTTTTTGAGGGCATGCGCATGCTGTCGGGCGCAAAACTGCAAGGCGATGCAGCTTCGGTCATACCGGAGGCAGCGAAGGAATGGGTTGGAATTTCCGCGGGACAGCATCTGGAGAAAGTACTTCAGGAATTGCGGCATCCCGAGGGCGTGCTTGATGCCTCTCCGCCCGGAATAAGGACAGAACTTCGGCCGTATCAACAAGTCGGTGTTCATTGGCTCCGGTTTATGACCAGATTGGGATTGGGACCGTGCTTGGCGGACGACATGGGGCTGGGCAAGACGATTCAGGTCCTCGCCTTGCTGCTTCACTTGAAACATGACTCCACCCAGAGAGAGAACCCCAGCCTATTGGTTGTTCCGGCATCGCTGATCGCCAATTGGAAAGCGGAAATCTCTCGTTTTGCTCCATCGCTATCCATGTTCATTGCACATCCGTCGGAGACAAACGGCGAGGGGAAAGAGCTGGATGCCTGTGGGGACTGTGATTTGGTCATTACCACCTACACGATGCTGGGAAGACTGGAGTCTCTCCGGCAGCGTGAATGGAGGCTGGCGATCCTCGACGAAGCACAGGCGATCAAGAACGCTGGCACTCGCCAAGCTAGAGCCGTAAAGGAATTGCGTGCCGGGTGCAGGATCGCTCTGACAGGAACGCCTGTGGAAAACCGGCTATCGGACTTGTGGTCCCTGTTCGATTTTCTCAACCCTGGCCTGCTGGGGGGAGCCAAGGCCTTTGCGAGCTTCGTGAAGCAAATGAATGGCCGCGAGAGTAATTCGTATGGACCATTACGCAGGCTCGTGCAACCCTATATCCTGCGGCGGCTCAAGACTGACAAACACGTCATCTCCGATCTGCCGGAGAAAACAGAAGTCAATGCCTTTTGCGGATTGAGCAAACAGCAGGCTGCTTTGTATCAGCAATCGGTTAAAGAACTCGCCCAGCAAATCGGCCAAGTTGACGGCATCCAGCGGCGCGGGATCGTCCTGTCGTACTTGATGCGGCTGAAACAAATTTGCAATCACCCCTCGCAACTCACTGGGGATAATACTTACGCGGCCGAACACAGCGGAAAGTTTCAAAGGCTGGCCGAAATTTGCCAGGAATTGGCAGAACGCCAGGAGAAGGTCCTGATCTTCTCTCAATTTCGTGAAATCACCGCGCCGCTGGCCGAGTTCCTTCGCGAGGTCTTCGGCAAGCCGGGTTTGGTGTTGCATGGGCAAACGCCCGTGGGGAAAAGGCGTGAATTGGTCCAAGCGTTTCAACGTGAAGACGGCCCGCCGTTTTTTGTTCTTTCCCTTAAGGCTGGGGGCACGGGGCTTAACCTTACCGCCGCATCCTACGTTATCCACTTCGATCGCTGGTGGAATCCGTCCGTGGAGAATCAGGCAACCGACCGGGCGTTCCGTATCGGTCAGAAACGCAACGTCTTTGTTCACAAATTCGTATGCCGCGGCACCGTGGAAGATAAGATCGACGAATTGATCGCGCAAAAGACGGACTTGTCGCGCCAGTTACTGGATGGTGGCGCCGAAGCGCTGCTAACGGAAATGAGTAATGACCAACTGCTTCGCTTCGTGTCGTTAGACACAAACAAGGCAATGGAATTGTGAGTGCCTGAAAGGAACGCGCTATGTCCTGGTGGAGTTACCGGCCTTACGTGCCCGTGGCGGAGCGTCGCGCTAAGGCCATGCGCAAGATCGAAAAGCTGGCCAAAAAGGGCCAGAAGTTTTCTCCGGTGAAAATTGCCGGCCGGAAAATCGTCACTACTTTCTGGGGCCAGGCTTGGTGTGACAATCTGGAATCGTATAGCGATTTCAGCAACCGGTTACCCCGCGGCCGAACCTACGTTCGCAACGGATCGGTGTTGGACCTGAAGATCGAAGCAGGAAAAGTGACGTCGATGGTCTGCGGGTCGGAACTTTACCGAATCACCATCAAAATCAAACCTCTGAATGGGCCTGTATGGAAAGCGATTCGAACAAAGTGCGGACAGCAGATTGGCTCGCTGGTTGAATTGCTGCAGGGCAAACTATCCAAGGACGTCATGGCCATCGTGACGGAACATAGCAGTGGCCTATTTCCGGCCCCTCGCGAAATCGAGATGTCCTGCTCGTGTCCAGATTGGGCGGGCATGTGCAAGCATCTGGCAGCAACGCTATATGGCGTGGGTAATCGCCTGGACAATCAGCCGGAATTGCTCTTTACGCTTCGCGGAGTTGACCAGACGGAATTGATAGCTCAGGCCGGCAGGCCCATCATCACACTTGCTCCGAGCAAGCGGAAGTCAATCGCAGCCGCGGACCTTGCTGATGTGTTTGGCATTGAGTTCGACGAGTCGCTCGTCCCGGAGAGAGCCGAGACTCCCGCCAAGTCCGTTCATAAAGGTGCGCGTATCTCCGCAGCTCGCCAGACGGCTTCGCGTGACGCCTTGGACCAAAGCCGTAGAGCCAGGCAGACGAGACAGGGTGCACCACCGGAACTACGGAAGAATTTGCGCACCTCGCCCCAATTACCCAACGAGTAGCGATCCTTCGTTTATGGAACAGACTGGATTTCTCCGCGCTGTAACGATCCGTTTTCCTGCCCGGCACGGCTTTAATGTGCTGCGCATTCACCAGCAACACCTCGAACCGCTCCGCAAGATGCCAATTTCGGCTCCGCTCCAATCAACAACCGCCGGAGCGTCCGAGAAGTCAATGTCCTCGTCTCTTTTTGCGGCGATAGCTCGGATGTCTCGCTTCTGCTCCTTTGTGAGCTTCCTCATAGACTCTCCTTTCGTGCGATTCGGCAGCGCGAGCCGAGATGACACGAATGACTTCTTCGTCGTGTTCCTCATAAAAAGTATGAACGACCAATAGAATCGAACCCGGCCCTATGGCTCCAACTGTTATCCAACGTTCCTAATCCTCAAATGTGACGTCACGCTGGGTAATCGCGTAGGGATCGTCGAAAACGAGAACGGCAGTTTCAAAGCGAACATCGTGCTTGCGAAGATCTTGGCGGTTCTTGTTCTCATCCCATGTGAATCGCATAGCAGGTCGCGACAAGACAGCATATCTGTCGAAATGCTATAAGTTCGGCGTATACGCTCGCAGCCTGGGACGGCAGCCGCTAACACAGACACCATGAATTTTTCGTCGATGCAGATTGGTCTGGTCAAGGGCCGCGTGTTCAATTCCGCCGATGCATAGGGCAATTCACCCTCGGTGATTATCAATGAAACGCTCGCGCGGGAATTTTGGCCAAACGAAGATCCAATCGGGCGAGAACTTCGATTTGGCGAGCGACACACGGTCTGCTCGATTGTAGGCGTGGTAAGGGACGTCAAAATGTACTATTTGCGGTCTCGCCCCGAGCGGCAGATGTACGTTCCCTTGGCGCAATTTCCCTCAGCGACGCTCGGATTCGTGGTGCGGACTGCTGGCGATTCCACGACCATGGCGACGGCCATCCGCGACACGATTTGGGCGGTGGACCGCGACCAGCCGATCTCTTCGATTGAGCCGCTCGAAACCTTGATGGCTATAGTGGACGCAGGGAACCGAGTGCTGACCAAGCTGATGGTTTTCTTCGCCGCGCTGGCCATGTTTTTGGGAGTGATCGGAATATACGGCACGATGTCTGATCTGGTCTCGCAACGCACGCACGAAATCGGCATCCGAACGGCGCTGGGAGCAAGTCCGCTGCAGGTGATGGGCATGGTCATCGGCCAAGGACTGAAATTGGCTTTGATTGGCGTCGCTGTTGGAGTGCTTGGGGCGCTGGGCGCGACGAGATCGCTTGCGACGATACTCTACCAGGTCGCGCCACCTAGGCTCCAGAACAACAGAGTGTCGAATTCGTCGTTGTTGGCGGCTTCAAGCATCAGTTGGAGTTGCTCGCCATCACCAGTGCCGCCAGTGCACGTATCGACGAATTCATGAACTCGTTCTTACAGGGCCGTGTCGCGCGGACTCTTGAACTAAATGGGTGTCTGTATCCACCCCGTGATAACTGCGGTCTTTGGCCTTCTACCCCCCGCCGATATTTCTCCGCACCTCAGTCAATAATAGGGTCATTTTCGACAAGAATACGATGGATTCCGACATCTAAAGGATAGTAATATAGTCTTCGACATAATACTGGTTATCGGGCCCGTTTTCGACCTGACGGAACGGATTTCGACATGCGGCTGAATCTCAAGAAACCAACAAGCTTTCAGGAACAAAGCATTCCTGAAGCCTCAAAGCTTGCCGGATTTGCTGCGCTTGTAAATGCTCTTTCCGTCGAAGCGCCCGTGCGCCGTCCGTCGTGTATCTCGGACAAGCATATCCGCGGCAGCCATCGGGAGGAGGCTCTCTGGACTGTTTTTGATCGCAGATATTGGCCCGGAGACACCTTTGGTGATCACCTGAGTTTTGCGCTGCGGCACGAGCGCATTGACGTGCTCGTCTTGAAGCGCATCTTCGAAACCGTACCAGCAGCCTCCGTGGCTGAATTTGTCCGCGAGGCGCCTAACGGGATACCGAATCGGCGCGCATGGTTTCTCTACGAACTGCTAACTGGCCGCAACCTAAAAGAGGTGCCCGATGCGAAAAACGTCACAGCAATCGATGTGCTCGACGCAGAGGCATACTTTACAGGCAAACCGCGACTGTCCCGTCGGCACCGCGTGCGCGACAATCTTCTGGGGATCGGCCGGTTTTGCCCCATAATCCGCCGAACCGAGCTACTCACCGAGTTCATAACGCAGGACCTTGCGAAAAAGGCGAGTGAAATAATTGGTCGCACCAGTGCGCATTTGGCTGCCCGTGCGGCGAGCTTCATGCTACTCGCTGATAGCCGGGCGAGTTTCGAAATTGAAGGAGAGCGGCCGCCGCGCAACAGGCTTGAGCGGTGGGGACGCGCGGCGCTACAGGCAGGGAAGAACAAACTCACTCTCGATGAAATCGTTCGTCTTCACCGCGTTCTCATCGAAGACAATCGATTTGTTCACATCGGTCTCCGACGCGATGGCGTGTTTCTAGGCGAGAGAGATCACAACGGCGATCCGCTGCCCGAATTCATCGGCGCGCGGCCCGGAGATCTTACCGACTTGATGTCGGCGTTACTTGAAGCAAACGATCGCATGATGGCCGACGAGCTCAATCCTGTCTTGCAGTCCGCAGCCACGGCCTTCGGGTTCGTTTATGTTCACCCTCTCCAAGATGGCAACGGCCGCTTGCACCGCTGCCTTATTCACCACGTTCTCGCCGAACGAAAATTTACACCACCAGGTATGGTCTTCCCGGTCTCGTCCGTCATGCTCGACCGCATCGATCAGTACCGAGCAACACTGCAATCCCATTCTGGACCGCTGATGAGATTCATTGATTGGCGACCAACACCTCAGCGGAATGTCGAGGTTCTGAACGACACTGCTGATCTCTACCGCTATTTTGACTGCACTGATACAGCAGAGTTCCTCTATTCCTGCGTCCAGCGGACGGTGCAGTTTGACTTGCCGCGCGAAATAGACTTCCTCCGTCGGCATGATGAAGCGCTCAGGCGCATTATGGAAGCGGTCGACATGCCCGATAGACTCGCCAAGGATTTCATCATGTTCGTACAACAGAATCACGGAGCGCTACCAAGAATGCGCCGAAGCCATGAATTCAGCAAGCTCACGGACGATGAAGTGGCGGCACTTGAGGCTGTAATACTTGAAACCTTCGAACACTTCGAGAATGACAACAGCGCCTTAGACCACATCACATCTGAAGGCTAGACGGCGAAAAGAGTATCTTGAGATGTATTGGCTCTAAGCGCCGATCCAGGTCTCCCAGTGCCAACTACACCGCTCGGGCCCCCTCGGCAAACGATGTATGGGTGAGAGCGTACCCCTCTCACTCATGCCTATGCCAAGAATGGAGAGTTCTCGATACCTACTCCGAAATGCCTCATAAACAGGGGCTTTTGGAGGTTGGAGGTTACGAGACTTTCTTTAACCGAGGTGTATTTGGGGCAAGATTCAGATTCCAGCCACTACGACAGACACCAAGAATATAAGATTGACCAAATCAAGTAGTTGCAGAAATGGCGGAGAGGGTGGGATTCGAACTCTCGAGACCCTTTCGGGCCCAACGGTTTTCCACACCGTTGGGATAAGACGGTGATATAAAGCCGCGCAATCGCTCGCCTTATGATAAGCAAAAGGGCAATCTCTCTAACTCCAAAGCTGCTTTGGGTTTAGTGGCGGAGGAGGAGGGATTCGAACCCCCGAGACCCTTTCGGGCCTAACGGTTTTCAAGGCGGGTGGTTGCGCTCTGGCTCGCTAGTAAGTTGCTGAAAACTAAAGACGCCATTCGGCTCGCTGTGGACGGTTTGGGCACGATTGGCAGGTTAATGGGATAAGTTGGGATAATGCTGAAGCCCCGAGAGCCGTCGCTCCTCCGGTATCGATGGTTTCGTCGTCTGTAAGATGCTCGCGTCGGTTCGTAGGGAGATGCTCGCCGAAGGGTTCCCGCCTGTGCTCGCGGGAATCGACAACAACGGGCCTTCTACAAACTAGGCCGCCATCGCCACGCCCCTCGTTGATTGAGATTCATCGGCTTAGGATCGCGGCCAGATTCCGCCGGTCAGCGGTACGCGAGAAATAAGAAATAACGATGCCCCAGAAAGTGGAATAATTACGAGCGGGAATGGCAGTTGGGCTTTAGCATGGACAAAAGACAGTTCCTCAAGCTGTTCTCCACGATGGCCGCAGGACCCTTAGTCTCGCCGCTCTTTGCCCGGCTTCCAGACACGAAAATGAAAAACTGCGCCGGCAATTTCGAATACAGCACCGAAAATTTGTACGCCGCGGACTCCGTTGAAGAGGTAAAGGATTTTGTCAAAAGGCAAGCCAAATTTAAGGTACTTGGCACCCGCCATTGCTTCAACAAAATAGCCGACAGCACAAACCAATTTCTATCCTTGAAGTCTATCGACGAGATGGTTGCGTTGAACGCTGAAGAGCACACAGTGAGCGGCTGCCGCATTTCCGCATGGGCTTTACCCCAAGCGCGGGGAAGGAGCTGCGCCCCCGGCTCCGGCTTAAGTTAATGATAACACTGGAGGCGTTCGGCTCACTCTGGACGGTTTGGGCAGACAATTCAGCGCATTGGGATAAATGGGGATAAAGGCCATTGCACCGCGGGACCGAGGATGCAACGGTCTTGAAGTGACGCCCGACAAATTTGAAAGTCCCGCCCGTCGCTCTCGGACGTAAGAAAACCTGTCCAGCGTCGGCCTCTCCACATGCCCATATGGGCATTCTCGGAATGCTGTGAGAATCCACTTTTTGTATATAAAAAACAACTTGACCAGCACCATCAAAAGCGCCTATAAGCTGATCGCGATTTGATTAATGAATGTTTAATTTGCAATACTCTTGTGGAAATTTTCTGAACGTCCGTAGGAATAACATGAGCGATTTCGGGCTGGAAGACGTAAGTATCAGAATCATTGGTGACGGTAGCGCTCTCCGCATAGGTGTCCGAGTTTCGGAGGACTCTCCGAATCTTAATAACCATTGCCCGCTTCTGCGGTAACAGAGCGTGCGCTTTTGTACTCCGGTTCAGCCACGTGGAGATTATATGAAGAGACTTCCTGCTCTTCTTTTCTTGCTTTGCTTCCCAGCCGCAACGATACTTGGGCAAAGATACGAGCCGAATTGGAATTCAATTGACCAACGTCCAACCCCTGAGTGGTTTAGCGAAGCGCGTTTTGGCATCTTTATTCATTGGGGCACCTATTCTGTACCAGCTTATGCTCCTGTCATTCCCGGCAAGCTCGCCTACGCCGAGTGGTACTGGCACGCGATGACTAATGGCAGATACGATCCAAAAGCGAATGATCTCGAGAGGGGTACCTGGGCGTTCCATCAAAAATTGTATGGTACCGATTTCGTTTACCAGAACTTTGCGTTGCAATTCAAAGCTGAGCTCTTTGATCCCGATCACTGGGCCGACGTTCTTGCCGGTTCTGGAGCGAAATACGTTGTCCTAACCTCCAAACATCACGAGGGATTTGCCCTGTGGCCAAGCAATGAAGCTTCCGCCACCTGGGGACGCCCCTGGAATGCGGTCGAGATCGGTCCGAAGCGGGATTTGTTAGGTGACCTTACCGACGCCGTTCGCCGCAAAGGCTTGCGCATGGGCTATTACTATTCATTGTACGAGTGGTACAACCCCCTCTGGCTTTACAACAAGCCGCGGTACGTGACCGAGCACATGTTCCCACAATTCAAGGATATGGTCACGCGCTACAAACCTTCGGTCATCTTCAGCGACGGCGAGTGGGAGATGTCCTCTGCCGACTGGCATTCTCCTGAACTGCTCGCATGGCTTTTCAATGACTCGCCCGCCAAAGATGAAGTAGTGATTAACGATCGGTGGGGCAGCGATACCCGGCACAAGCACGGCGGCTACTGGACGACCGAATATACCGCGGGCATGAGCGGGATCGACCATCCCTGGGAAGAGAACCGTGGCATGGGCGTGAGCTACGGCTACAACCGCGCCGAGGACGTCAGCGTCTATCACACCGGCCGTGAATTGGTTTTTATCCTGGTCGACACCGTGAGCCGCGGCGGTAACCTGCTGCTCGACATTGGCCCCAACACGGATGGAACTATCCCAGTCATTATGGAGCAGCGGCTCAAAGAAATCGGCGACTGGATGAAGATCAACGGCGAAGCCATCTATGGCGCCAAACCGTGGAAAAATACGCGGCAATGGACGGCTGGCGAAGTGCCCAAGATCGAATATAACAAGGAATTCTCATCCGCGTACGATGTCACTAAGTTGATCGAGAAGCCTTCGGGCGGCAAAGCGTCTATCGAGGCGTTCTTTACCGCGAAAGGTAACGATATTTACGCAATCCTGCCGCACTGGCTAGGCCATAGCCTCGTCATTAAAGACCTGAACGCTGCCAAATCAGTCGCCCTGCTGGGCTCGCCGACACTAGTGAAGTTCAAGGCGATGAAATCAGGCCTCGCCATCGAGCTGCCAGATCTTCCTGACGATCTGAGAGCCGAGCCTGCTTGGGCGTTGAAGATCACGCTGAACTAATCTTCGGGTGAGTGGTGGAGGCGGTACGAGTTGGGGAGCAGAAATACTTAGGAGATCCGGTGAAGCAACTATCAAACTCTTGACCCTCGCTGTACTGTTACCAAGATTCTTTTTTACATTTTCTCTTCTGGAAGCCTCTGAGTAGATAGAGGGAATTAGTCGCCGAACTCCCCCAGGTCTTGCCTAATCCGAAATGCTAGATCGGGTCAAGAGGCATTGGCGGGGAGCGGAGAGCCTTCGTGCCACCTATGGAAGTGCAAACTCCTGGATGGAGCGCCTCCCCCCGCGGTCCCTGAGATTGAACCCAAGGCGTTGAGTTTTTTTCCATTTTGAAGGCCTCTTCGTACATAGCGATGTCACTGTCTCGCTTGCCACGAGGCAATTCCAGAGGTTACGCTCTTTGTTCGGAACCGCGAATCTTCCGCCACAAAGCACTGGAACAAAAGAAGATGCGGCGACATGGCGCCTCCTGCGCGTTCTCCAGACCCATGACTGCACGGACAACTGAATTGTCACCCATCGTCACCTTAAGGGACCTCTTCGATAACCAATCGGACCGGGCCGAGCAAACCAGAAGGCAAGGGCTGCAAGTTCTCCATGTCTTGAGGCGCGAAGCGTTCCCCATACCTGCTGTTCAGTAACCTATAGTTTCGCAGGGAACGTCCCGCCAGCCAATTTATGGCCAGATTTTCGACGGTAATCTTCAAATGATTATCTCCAGGACGCAGCGCGCCTGAAATCTCCAGCTCGTAGGGAGGCTTCCAAATCGAACCTGCAGGCTGGCCATTCACGACTACTTGCGCGGCCTCACGAACGGGGCTTTCCAACCAGGCTCGCATTCGCGGATGACCATTCTGAGGCCGCTCGACAACGGCTCCCGGCCCGAAGTCGAGGTACACGCGAACCCTCGAATTCAAGATCTTTGGGGAAACGTCAAAGTTTTTTTCGTAGACCGCATCTCCAGAATAGAACCGCGTCTCTTCCTCGTCCGCCCATGGGTGCACTCCATCCATATGAACTGTTCGACGGAGATTGGGAAACGTCACTGTCCAATCTCGTTCCAGATCGAGTATTTCCCGAGCCGGGCCCGAGACGGATCTCCTTGTCTTGGATTGATCTGTGGCCGACGAATTGCCGGTTCGAAACACTATGACCCGTGACTCGTAAGGCTGCAAATTCAGTTCGACCGAAGAGTTTGCGCTAGCTGTGAGGCATTTCCTGAAGAAGGGTCCCACCATTCTGCATGCGGTTGCGACGCGCGAAATGTAGCGTTCGTGGAAATGGGATGGTTGCTCGTATTTGCGAGAAAATAGAGGTCCCCAAAGGGCAATTTGCGATGAACGAAGCCAATTTCCGGTGCGTGAGGAGAAGTAGTGAAGTCCGGTTTGAGGGAATGTGCCAAGGTATTCCTAAGCTGCTTTTCGTCCGAAACAAAAAGGCCTTTTCCGGGTGTTGCGTGGAACAATTCCTCTGAGATTTCTCGCTCATGAGGAGTGTCTGTTTCCGCCTCCTGCAAGCCCGGCGCGCGCGAGGGAAGATTTCTTGTGGCGATCACAATGCCGCCATTACGCGCGTAGGTCTCGATTTGACGATAGGTCGCTAGGGGCAATCGCTCAACACCGGGCAAGATCAGCACCGGATAGGGAATTCCTGATTTGGCGATCGTCTCGCAATCGATAAAATCGAAGTTGAATCCCGCGTCAAGGATTTGCGGAATTACCTCCGGCCCCAGCAACCGCTCCATCGATTCGCTCACGGAAACTTTCCCCGGCGTGAATCGCGCCCAGGCATCATCCGTGGGCAAAAGTAGCGCGACATCATTCGCCGGCCCGCCCTGGCGGAGCACATAGCTAACCCTTTGCAGATACTGCGTGACCTGCGGCATGACCGGCCACCACGGATTGTGGTCATTGAGAGCCGCGGCTGCGTAAAAAGCCCATCCCGGCTCGCCAGCCTCTTTTGGCGAATATGGCCAACCGTGCCCAATCAACTGATTGACTCCTTGCAGAAAAAACAAGTCGGCTTCCACTTTCATGTCCAGCGGTGTTGCCCGAAAAGCGGGGGAATGCAACCATGTCCAGGTCTCCGCCGAGGTGACGCTCCTTCCCTGAAGATGGCTCGCGGATGAGGCCCAACGAGTCGTTGAGAAACTCCGCCATTGAGTGCCTTCGCCTTCCGGTAGATCAACCAAGGAATTACTAGAAAGCGTGACGGCGGGGATACCGTATGTCTGAGAGCGGAAAAGCGTCTTGTGTTGCGCCGCCCATTCTCGAACTGAACTGAGATAGCGCTCATTCATCAGTTCGGTGAGTGTTCTTCCCCAATCGTGGCGGATGTCCGCAGTCTTCGGACCAATGTCCTGAACAAGAGCGGGCAAATACGGCGTTAAATCGTAACCACGGCGCCGGCGAAATTGTTGCAGGAGGTCACCAGTCCAGTCCGAACCATACACTTCCAGGCTGTCGCTGAAGACGGAATAAGGAGGAGCGTCGCCAAAGGCTTCCATCAAGCGGTCTCCTACGGCGTGAAGATGATTCTCGATTGCCCCGCGGTCAAAGTGATCGAGGACGAACCCTTCGGCGCCAATGGCGGGCCGCTTGACCATCATCCCTGTCCGGCTCGAGATGAAGAACAGGAGGACGTGCGGGCCGATAAGCTTCCCTGGGACGCGAAGCCGGACATTTTGAATCTCGAAGACCTGCTGCGCTTCGGATGCGGAAAAGTTTTTCGGTTCGCCGGGGGCCAGGAACGCAGCGATCAACTCCTCTCCAGCACCGATGCTGGGGACGGCTATCGAATGTGCTCCCCGCGGCACAGTCGTCATTACAATTCGCAGTGCACCTGCCGCCTGCGTTATGGGGATGTGCGGCCCGCCAAAAGGCCAGCCGCTTCCGAGTGTCACGTCCATGCGCAGGCCGAGTCTGCGTGTCTCGTCCACCGCAAAGCGCAGATCATCGATAAATTCATCGGAGAGATAGGGGAAGTTGTGGAAGCCGCGGACAGGATCGTCGAGTTCAAGCGGGTAGACGGGCTGAACTTCAACTCCCCCGATTCCCCCTTCCTTCATCTTGCCAAGTTCCCGCGCGAGTTCCGGCTTTGTCACCGCAGGCCCGAACCACCACCAGCGCATCAGGATGCGGCTGTCGTCAGGAGGGTTCGCGAAATTTTGACGCAACGTCTCCCATTCGGCTGCAGGCCCGGTTTGCCTGGCCGCATGCACAAAGAGAACTCCAACAATTGGTAGCAGGGCCGGCAATCTGCGAAGTGTTTTCAATCGGCTGCTCTACCAATGCATTTTAAACCCAAGTTGTAGAATTCTCGGGTCGAATGCGCTGGGAACGAAGCCGGGCGTGGTCGCGCCAATCTGTCGACCAAAGTTGGACGAGTTGATGCCCGCCGTTGTGCCAGGGCCTCCAATGCTCGGATTGAAGTGATTGATAGCGTTAAAAGCTTCGAATCGAAATTCAATCTGCTTCTGGTCGTGGATCGGGAAGACCCGGGTAATGGCCATATCCACGCTGAAGGTCCCTGGTGAACGTAAGAAGTCGCGGCCAACGCTTCCGAAACCGAAAGTGCCGCTGGGAAAGGTCGCGAAAGCGGCCTTGTTGAACACCACATAACACTGTGTGGTCCCCGTTGTATTGCAGGGCTGCCACTGGTTGATGTAAATCGGTTGCCCGGGAACTATGTTGGGCCGGTCGTTGCCTTCACCGGTGGCGGAAGTGTCCGTCCCTGTTCGAACGTCAATGGGCCAGCCGCTCTGCGCGCGAATTGCCGGTGCGAATTGCCATCCGCCCAAGAGCCAACGAACTGCTCCCTTTCCGTGGAATGGGCTGGCTGCAACCACCGTCGCATTAAAGATGTGCGTGATATCGAAGTTGCAGACGGCATAGTCAGCCCGCGGGTTGTTTTGTATCTGGAAGTACGTGCCCCGGAGGTCTCCGTTGAAATCCCCAATGCTCATGCATTTCGAATAGGTGTAGTTGGTATGGAGCGAAAAGCCTTTGCGGAAGCGATGCTTCAAGCTGGCAAGCAAACCGTGGTAAGTCGAAAAGCCGCTGTCGAATGCCAGGTCGAGTATCCCAATGAGCCCAGGATTCTGTGGCGCGCTCGCTCCGCCGGCCGTGAGTGTTAAGAAGCGGCGAGGCGTCTCATTAGCGGCGCTACCTTGGCAAGTGCCTCCCGGCGCAGCCGAGCAGGCAGCCGGCGTAACCTGCGGCGAGTTGAAGTCGTAAGACAAGGGAACGTGGACGCTTCGATTGCCCAAGTAAGAAAAGGAAACCGCCCAATCACCGTAGAACTGTCGCTCCCAGCTCAGATTCCATTGCTGCATGTACATGGGCTTCATATCTGGCGGGAAGGAAACCCAGAACGAGCCCCCGGGGAAGATGGCTCCACTGCCAGGGAATGGATTCTGATTTGCGTTTGAAGACCCGCAACCCGTTGCCCTCGAATAGTTCAGCCACGGGTTTGAGAACGTGCCACACCCGCTGGAATTGTCAATCTGGTTGACGACCGGAGGATTGGACGTCAGGCGTTGCGAGTACCATGCCATCGCGGAATCGTAGAAGATTCCGTACCCGGCGCGTATGCTCTGCTTGCCGTTTCCCGTCGGGTCCCACGCAATGCCAAAGCGCGGCGCAAAATTCGGCAAGTGGTTGTTGGTGAATGCCGCTGGAACGCCCGGGTCTCCAAAAAACAGCATGCCGGCAGGAGCATTGGGATACACCGCACTGTGAACATTTTGCTGAAATGCGCTCATATTGAAAATGCTTCCGCGGCGAAATACGTCCGAGGGCCACAGCGTCGGTTCCCACCTCAAGCCGGCCGTTAATGTAATCCTGCTGCTGAGGCGAAAGGTATCCTGTCCGTAAAAGCTCGGAATGGTTGAGCGATAGGCCACCTGCTGCGCGCGACTCTGCGTAAAACCGCTGTACCTGCCGATTAGAAAGTCCGCGAGGCCGTCACCGGTGAACGTTCCATTCCATGTAAACGTTCCGTTTTCATCGTAGCCCGTGAGCGTATTGTTTTGTGTCCGGATCACAAGGGCGCCGAAGGCAGAGTGATGGCGTCCGCGAATCCAATCAACGTCATCCGCTTCCGTCCAAGTATTCACATTGAAATGGCCCGGGGCGCAGGTACCGCACCCGAGACCAAAGTAGCCGCTGATCGAAGTGAGCAGAAAATTGGAGATTTCCACGTACATGTTGCTTCCAAGGGTTGTGGCGTTGATGTCGCCTGGATTCACGCCGCGATTGTCACGGCGGCGCGATGCGGTCACGTGAAACGAGTTGACCAGGTTTCGCGAGATGGAATAGTTGTCGCCGATCGTAAGGCTTTGCGCCCGTTCCCCGTTGCCCGGTGTCTGCGTCAAGATGAGATTGTGGATATCGAACGGCGGCGGAGCCTGGAAGTCGTCAATGAAATAACGTCCGTAGAGATTGTGCTTGCTGCTGAACGCGTAGTCTACACGTCCGATTTCCTGGTTTTCGTTGTCAATGGCGGGCAAAGCGTAGTTCAGCAACCCGCAAGGGTCGGTCGAGAGGGGAACGTATCCTGCACTGAACACTTTAACGGAAGCCGGGTCAAAAGAGGTTGGGTTGGCCTGATTTCCTGAGAATGGGGCCTTCAACGTTCTGCCCGAAGTTGTCCCGGTACAGCCAGGCGATTCGAGAGCGGTAAAATCGCCGGCAAGCGCTGCCGCAGTCGCCGTGTGTGTCGTTGCTGTCGCCACGGAGTGTTGGCGAGTGCCTTGATAACCTGCAAAGAAAAACAACTTATCCCGGATGATCTTCCCGCCGACCACTCCACCAAACTGATTGCGTAGCAGATTGTCGCGCTTGGCGCCGCTCGCAGTGAGGAAGGAATGCGGCGCGGCGTTAAGCACACCACCCCGGTAGAACTCGAATGCTGCGCCGTGAAAACTGTTCGTTCCGGACTTCGTGACTAGGTTCACGACACCGCCCGGGTGCAGTCCGTTTCGCGCGGGCAACGAGCTTGTTTCCACGCTGAATTCCTGAAGCGCATCGGGAAACGGGAAGGGCAAATTGACATTCGAAAAGGTGTCGTTGTTGTCCCCGCCGTCGAGCAAATAGTTTGTTCCGTTGGCCTGCCCCCCCGCTACGGAGATCGTGACCGAGCTGTAAAAGTTCTTGCTGCCGACTTCGTCGCCCCCCGGTGCGCTCATCGACGCGCCCGAAATCAGAACGAGTTGCGTCACATAGCGGCCGTTCAAGGGCAGTTCGGAGATGCGCTGCGATTCCACGACATTGGAGACCGAAGCATTCTCAGCTTGGATCATGCTGGCGGCTGCAGTCACCTCCACCGTTTCCGAGACCGAACCGACCGAGAGAACAGCGTTGAGCGTTACGTGGTCGTTCACCTGCAGCACAATTCCCGTTTGGCTGTAGCTCTTGAACCCCTCTTTCTTGACCTCAAGCTGGTAGGATCCAACGGGTAGGCCAGGCAGAACGTACCTTCCTTGTTCGTCGGTGGTCGCCGTGTGGGCAATGTTTCGCTGCGTCTCAAGCAGTTTGATCGCGACGCCCGGCACTGCGGCTCCCGAGCCGTCAGTTACTCGCCCGGACACCTGAGCGACGTTTACCTGCTGCGCTCTGGCATTCGGGGGCCAGAGGACAAGCAATGCAGCGTATCCAGCCACACAAATCGTTCGATAGAGAGTCGTACGGCACATTATTGATCTCCTTTTGGCGAACACACCAACTTGCCGCTCCGTCGGGAGGCAGAACAACCCCAAGCGCGGGATTTGACGTCATTTCGCCTCCAAGCGCAACTAGAAATACTTCTTCCAACGGGACCATTGCCCGATCTGGCAAGGTGCCCTCAGGCGGCTGGAAAAAATCCGCCATCTCCCATTGCCAGCGTTCATGCACTTCTCGTTTGGCCATCTCGGCGCGAGCAGGGTCGAAATCCGCGGTTTCCAAATTCCCGTCGAGAAGGCCGTCGGGCCGGAGGAACAGCGAGTAGTTGCTGCAACCGGTTTCGCGTAACGCCGCCCGCATTTCCGGCCACACGACACGCTGCCGCTGTTTGTAGTCCTCGAGACCTTCTGGCTTCACTCGCAGCACAAAACAAACGCGTTTCATGAAATCCTCAACTATCGCAGGAACGCTTCAGTCAACCCGCCGTCCACGGGAATCACATGA
This sequence comes from Candidatus Limnocylindria bacterium, assembly GCA_035490055.1. GTDB lineage: Bacteria > Acidobacteriota > Terriglobia > Acidiferrales > UBA7541 > Acidiferrum. The sequence goes on from DATHIB010000204.1 coordinate 18,461, forward strand.
CCGGTCGTCTTAGAGCTTTGGTCGCTTGTCAGCCATACTATGGCATTCGCGCAGTCTTCCGGAAGAATCGATCGCTTCGTTAGCGTGCGCTGGGCGTAAAACCACCTTCGTCCCCTTCTCGCCAACTCGCCAAGTACACTGAGCAACTCGCCGTCATCACTAGGAGTGTTTCGATTTCCCGGACGATTTCGTTTTGAAGGTCGGTTTGGAGCCTCCTTTTTCGGCCGCCTCTCGGGAAGCTGCCTGGGACCGTTCCAGTTGGGCATCCGCCCATTGTTCACAAGCCTCCCGATACTGCTCCACCTGCTCCCGAAACTTATGCCCTTGCTCGATTTGCTTCCGCGCCAGCTCGGCTTGTTCCGGACTTAAATACCGGGAGTGGGTTTTGCCTGCCATCGGCCGGGTCCAGCTGTAATAAGGGCCGTGACGCGCTTGGGGATCCTCTTGGCAGGGGCAGCTTGCTTTACCGCATTTCATGGTGCGCTCGGAGACGGACCCCCGGCGCATCGGTTTAGGTTGCGACAAAACTACGGCCAGCTCACGTACGGACGAAGGTACCTCAGGAGGAATCTTCATGGATCTATCCTACGGCATATATTACCGTAGGACAAGATAAAAAAGAGACGGACTTTAGCCCAGCACCCTACGTCCTGCGCCCGATGCCTGAGGGGTCGGTGAGCGTTGGTATGTCTCTTGTTACCAGCAGTGGCTTCGGATTTGACCGAATCCCCTGTGTTTAAGCGGGTTCCGAGAGCCACAAATCGACCGAAAGTAGTAGCAAAACTAGTCGCAAGGCGAAACCATCATCGGGCCGCTCTTATGAATTCAGTTTTTCTCGACTTTGACGCCTAGCGGAAGACTGCGGAGAAACGACTGGTGGCCGGTTGCATGCAATCGGAGAGAGAACCGCGCCGCCGAATGCACGAAATAGTTGCCGGCCCGGTGCACAGCAAAGAAAAGTGGTGAACGGGCGACGGCTTCCGGCGATTATAGCGGCTTCTTTGCGGTGGCCAGCGGTCCTGGGGAGCCGCGCATGCCGCGTTCGATTGGCCTGATAAGTGAATGACATCGCCAACGATGTGATATCATATCCGATGTGAGAGTGGTCGCAGATACCGATGTGATCGTGGCAGCGATGCGCAGCCCAAGCGGGGCGTCCGCGGCAATTCTGCGCACGGCGCGGCAAGCCAGGATAACGCTGCTCGTGAGCGTCCCACTGGCTCTGGAATATGAAGCAATTTGCTCAGAAGCAGAGCACCGGCTGGCGGCAGGGTTGAGCGAACGAGACGTAGAAATATTCCTGGATGCGGTGGTGGCGATGGCGGAGCCGGTGAAAACACACTTTCTGTGGAGGCCGCAACTGCGAGATCCTTGCGATGAGATGGTGCTGGAAACGGCGGTCAATGGGCGCGCCGACGCATTGGTCACATTCAACGTGCGGGACTTTGGGACCGTGCCTGCGCGATTCGGGATCGAAGTGATGATCCCTCGTGACGCGATAGGGAGGATGAGACGATGACGGAGACGATGACATACCCTCTGCGGTTGCCACGTTCGCTAAAGAGGGCGGTGGAGCGACAGAGCAAGGAAGATAGGACCAGCATAAACCAATTCGTCGCCACAGCAGTGGCTGAAAAGCTTTCAGCTTTGCAAACGGCGGAGTTCTTTGCTGACCGCAAAGCGCGCGCAGATTTCAAGGCCTTTGACAAGCTCATGAAACGGCGCGGCGGAAAGCCGCCGCGTACAGGCGATGAAATGCCGGGCAGCAAGGCGAAAGCGTTTCGTCACGTTCGTGATAATCCATAGTGGCTCTGCATTTGGCGATCTACTGAGACTGTTAGCTTGAACTCACCCCTCATATTCCTGGGTCCAGGCCGCGTCCTCGTGCTACGATTCGCCGCGTGATGTTCCCTGCTGCTGTCCCAGAGATCCCCGCGGCCAGCGTCGACAAAGCCGCCGCCTACTATATCAACACGCTGGGCTTCACCTTCGATTGGGGCGACGAGCAAGGCGGCATTGCCGGCATCTCAAGGGGGGAATGCAGATTGTTTATCACCAATCACCCGTTCCGACGCTCCTACGGCAACACAGGCCCTATCCTTTTCTGGCTCAATCTCGAGAGCAAGGCTGAGGTAGACGAACTCTTCGAAGAGTGGAAGGCCGCGCACGCGAAGATCGTTTCCGAACCCGAGGACAAACCGTGGAAGCTGCGCGAGTTTCTGGCCGCCGATCTTGATGGCAATTTCATTCGTGTCTTCTATGATTTCCGGTCGGACGTGTAAGTAGTAGGCTTTGCCCATGATTCGTCAGATCGCGCCTCAGTTCTTCACCTTGGACATTCCCGGCACTCTTGCCTATTACACAGATAAGCTTGGCTTCAAGTGTTTGGGCACCTGGCAGGACCCGCCCGTTTACGCCATCGTTGCACGCGACCAGCATAAGATTCATTTCCGTTGTGCCGCTCCTCCCACCGGGAACCCCGACAAATATTCGGACGAACTGCTCGACGCCTACCTACTCATCGAAGATGCGGACGCTCTTTACGCCGAGTATGCAGCTCGCGGCGTGGAATTCACGCGTGGACTTGGCAACACGCCATGGCAGTCGCGTGAATTTGTAGTGAAGGATTGCGACGGCCGACTGCTTGCCTTTGGCGCGAACTTGTAGCCTTGTCTAGGCTATCCCGCCCCAAACGTTACTCTTGGACTGTGCGCAGAGCAGACGAACTGTCCACTTCTCTATTTTTGCGAAAAGGGGACGTGAAATCGATCAACCTACTACTTTGGGGATGCGCGTTTCGTGGGACCACTGATCAGCCGATGACTCCCGCCGCGATGCTTCGCGCGGCATGGCGCCCGCCAGCAGGAGAACAGTGCCGCAAAACATCAGCGTATCCGCCAAATAATTCAGGCCCTTGTCGAGGCTGGCGCGTTCCACTACTCCGATCGGCACGTAGACCACCAACACCACGAAGAGCACGGTCAAGCCCAGCCACGTCGCTGCCGCGCGGGTTTTCTTACCAACCAGCAACAGGATACCCGCGACCGCGTAAACCGCGGCCGCCAGGTACGTCCAAACGGCGTGTCCGGGGATCCACGCGGGCGTCAGCGGTTCCGGGCGGAACGCCGGGAACGTGATCGCCGCGCAGGAATTGCTCGAAGCTGTAAAACAGCACGGGAATGGCTACGAAGTATCGCGCAATCAAGGCCAGGATGTGCTTGCCGCGCTCGCGCCACTCCTCGGTGAGACTGGCTGCCAGCGCCAGAGGGCCGCCGCTGAAAGATAATTCCCGAAGCGTTAGCGTTAGCCCAATCTGATTTCGCGGATGGCGTGCCCAGGCCGGGGCGTCCATCAGCACTACGAAAAGGAAAAACGTCAAGGCCAGCAAGCTTGCCGAGCGACGCGCCTGAATCCCCGTCGCCAGGCTGAGCGCGGCGGCGATAAAGGTCCGGGGCGCGAATGCCATCATCGCACTGAGGTGCTGTCAACTCAGTGGTCGCTGGGAAGAGTTTTGGGAATCCCGAGCGGCCAGCTGATTTCCCTACCCACAAAATTTGGCGTACGCCCGACCCCGGGTGGGAGCTAGCGGAAACGGAGTATAAAGTACATGCTCGGGAGTAAAGAGCTGGCGGATGAGAAGGAGTTTTCTTTGGGAGCCTACGGTGTACAGCGCAGCCGGGTACGAATTGGGGCTCGGAGGAGGAGTTGCCGCCACGAGATAGATGGCGCTCGCACCCGAATTCGGGGCGGCGTGGGCAGACGAAAATGACGCCACCAGTAGGATCAGAATAGTGATAATAAGCTTGTGCGCGTTGGCAGACATCGACACTACGGCAACCTCACGAAGGAGACGCGTTTAATCGTAAACTGTCGGCGAAGCGATACGTCGTGGGGAGCAGCGTTTGACTAGCGGCTTCCTCCGAAGACGCGTCCGGCTCGCATGAACCCACGGTGAGGTAAGCAATAAGCTGGCTTGCCCCCAACGCGGACCTGATCCAGCAAGAAGCACATTTCTTCATCATCCGGAAACAGCTGCTCGGAACCAGGATAGTGAATACGTGAATTGTCCTCATATCATTATCAGGAAATCGCCTTCCAGACTTTTGTCCCGCAGCAGCGCTCGAACTGCGCGATCCATGGTGGCAAGCTTTCCTTTCTTATGCATCGCAAGTCCTAGCAAGTAGGCATCCGTCACTTGTTGATGGCCCGCCAAGCGCTGAGCAAATGGTTCAAGTGCGTGGGCAAAACTGACCTCGTCCGGCCAGAATCGGTGCGCGGGATGGCCAAGGTTGGCTTGTAGCAGGGCGAGAGCATCCGGGGGGGTGAGTGCATTTGGAGAGAAAGCGGGATTCGAGAGTATGCGGACGAAGGCGGTCTGGGTCAGTGGGCATGTTGCCCACCCTTCGCGCGCGTGGCGCGCGAGCCATTCCTGGACTTTCTCATGAGCGCGGTGGGTGGGCCAGGCCATCGCGATAAGGACATTGACGTCCAGCAAAAAACCGGCTTTCACTCCAATTCGTCCTGGAGTCTTTCGACATCCTCGGTGCTTACAGCCGGCGAGCCAGGCGGAAGCTCGACGACGTGAAAGCCGTTGACGAGGCGGGTTTGCAAGGGTGCATGTAGCCCCCGGCGCACTAGTTCCGATACCGCTTTACCGATGGCGACGTCTCGAGCTTCAGCGTACGCCTTTACTTGCCGAAAAACATCGTCGTCCAGCGAAAGTGTGGTTCTCATGCACCTATGATGCTCCAAGCGAGGTTTGATGTCAAATCAGCAAGTCCTGCATCAATCTAAGTCATTTGGTGCGATGCGCGGCTCGGGGTCATCGGGCAATGGTACCTCAGCACCGCGTGCCCCCCTGAAGCGCGCTGCTCGTGAATCCTGCGAAGACTTGTTAGGGTGTACCCAAGGAGAAGTCCATTCGTCGTTTCATGGACCAGGTACGGCAGCGAACCAAACGGCCGACACCTTTGAAAACCAAGGAGCTGATTGAGGAGCTAAACCCGCTCTTGCGAGGGTGGGTCGAGTATTACAAACGCACCCACATCCGAAAGCTCTTCCAACGTCTCGACGGCTGGGTCCGGCGGCGCATCTGGTCGCATCGCTACAAGTGTTGGCGCAACGCTGGCTGGAAACGGCTGCCTGCGCAGTCGCCCGCTTAAGCGAGAGGTGCAATCTCTCTAACTCCAAAGCTGCTTTGGGTTTAGTGGCGGAGGAGGAGGGATTCGAACCCCCGAGACCCTTTCGAGTCTAACGGTTTTCAAGACCGCCGCATTCAACCACTCTGCCACTCCTCCGCTTTTAATTATAACGTAATCTGTGGGTTAGACGGGCATTTGTGACAATTGAGCATTTGCGCTGCTGTATTTTGGTGCAACTGTCACCAAATTGTCACGAACGCCCGACAATTTTGCTACCGCGGCTCTCTTCGACTCGAGATTTGTGTGCGTATAACGCATGGTTACGGTGACTGTCGAAATGTCCCAACAATTGCTGGACTGTCACTATATCCACGCCTCGATCGAGCAATCGCGATGCGAATGTATGTCGCAGCGTGTGCCAAGAAACGTCGGAAATTCCGGCCTTCTTGCAAGCCAAAGAAAAGCCTGCCTTTAGGTCGACGAATTTTTCGCTCCTTCCGTGGTTGTTTAGCAAAAGAAGGGACTTATGCCTCCCTAAGATTTCATTTGCTATTCGCGAATCGCGAATATAGAATGTAAACCATGAACCTGAAGCCCCAAGACGTCGTGGTTGCGCTGAAGCTCTTCGGCTATCCGAACGGTCGTCCAGCTATGTCGATTGTAGCGAGTGATCTCGGCCTTAGCCCGTCGGAAGTTCATGGAGCCATTCAGCGCCTGAGAAGCTCGAAGCTTCTGCATGGTCCCGCGCTGAAAGACAAACCGAATATTTCTGGTCTTGAAGAATTCTTGATCCATGGACTGAAATACGCCTTTCCTGCGGAGCACGGCGAGGTGACGAGGGGCGTTGCCACTTCGTATGCAGCCGAGCCGCTGAAGAGTGAAATCGCCGCCTCGAACGATTTGCCGCCAGTCTGGCCCTGGCCTGACGGCGAAACCCGTGGTGTTAGCCTCGATCCTCTCTACAAAAGCGTGCCGCATGCCGCGTTACGTGACCCAGCGCTCTACCAATTTCTGGCGCTCGTAGATGCAATTCGGGATGGACGCGCGCGCGAGCGAAATCTAGCTGAGCGCGATTTAGTCCACAGATTAAGGTCGGCTCATGGCCAATCCTAATCTTGAACTTCTGACGGATGCGGCCAAGTTGCTCGAGCCGCTGCTCGGAGAATTGGTGTTCGTGGGCGGTTGTGCGACGGCACTGCTTATCACAGATAAGGCAGCGGCCGACGTGCGTCCAACTTTTGATGTGGATGCGATTGCGGAAATCACGTCCTATGCTGGATACGATACTTTTTCGGAAAGACTCAAAAAGCTCGGTTTTCAAGAAGACACAAAAGAAGACGCGCCGCGCTGCCGTTGGCGGCAAGAGACGACGACTCTTGATGTGATGCCGCTCGATCCAAAGGTTCTCGGTTTCTCGAATTCATGGTATCGGCCGGCAATGGAACATTCGGAAGAACGCGAGCTCGAAAATGGATTGAAGATTCGGTTGGTGGCGCCGGTATATTTCTGTGCTTCAAAGCTCGAGGCTTTTGAGCGGCGCGGAAATGATGATTTTGCCGGGAGCAGGGATCTGGAAGACATTATTGCTGTTGTCGACGGTCGTGCCGAATTGCTCGGAGAAATTCGAGCTGCGGAGAGCAATGTGCGCAGTTACCTGGCGAAGGAAATCGAGAGGTTGATTTCGATCCCTGCGTTTAACGACGCTCTCCCCGGCCATGTGCCGCCGGACGCCGCCAGCCAAGAAAGAGTCGGCACCATTATTTTGCGACTGACAGAGATTGCCTCGCTGTAGCTGGCGGGAATGCGATGGAAATCCTCCGACCTTGGAAACCTTCAGGATTCAGTGGTCCTAGACAGAGCAAGGCCGCTGTGTACTTTCGTGCGGTTTATGTTTTCGATGGATTATCTCGGGATTCCGAGAATCGCCATTATCCCTAAACGTTTTGAAAAATTCGCTCGCATAATCAGGTCAATCTCAGCGCATTGCTCTTTTTGTGGCATTGCTGAGTCGCTGCTTGAGCGCGTCTGGAACCCTCAACAGACGCAGGCCATCACCCCGATGGCTATTGTCGCTGATCTCGACGAGGACATTCCCACCGGCCATCACAACATTCGAGGCAAAGCCGCCGTCTCGTTTTCCCCATATTGCGATCACTTCGCCCGAAGACGCGTCACGCCACTCAAGGTCGAAATGGCCGTTGCGCGTCACGGCCGCTCGGCCGAAGGTCTTGAAAAATGCAAAGCTCGTGAACTCGTCGGTGGCCCATAACCGGCTCCCCGTCGCAACGTTGAAGGCCAGTGCACGGCCCTGTGCCAGGACGAACACGGCTCTCGAATCCGACAGAAATGCTTCTTGGATTTCCGACGGGCTTCGGATCAGTAGATCGTGCACATCGTCGACTCCCGCCTGCCGAAGGATCCTCGTGGTTTTCGTTGGTATGCCAAGAGCTTCAAAGGAGAGCAGAGCCGCAAGAGGGAACCAGCCCGGTTCGATGTGGATTTCTGGAGGAGGGAGGCCGCCTTCGCATTGGAAGATGGCGAGCTTCTCTCGGATCTCTCGCAAGGATTTGCGGCCCAGGTTCTTGATGTGCAGGAGATCGTAGTCGCTTTGCCGCAGGAGATCGCGTATCGTCCGGATCCCGGCGTTCGATAGACAGGTGCTCGATCGTGCGTTGAGTTCGAGAACCTCCACGCTTTGATCGAGTATGCAGTCCGGCGTGGCTTCTCCTGGTGGCCACCATGCGTGAGCTAGCATGCCGAGATTTGAGCTTACAAGCAGCCGCTCGATTTCCGAAACATCTCGTCCCAGAAACGAAGGCTCTCGGCCATGGACCCTGTCGAGCGATTCGATGCCGACTTCGCCAAGCACGCTCGCCAGTTTCGGATGGGTCTTGCGGAAATCGGGAGGCCTTTCACTGTTGGCATCGGATCCTTCAGAACGGTTAAGAATTAAGAAGTTTCCGGAACGAGAGCTCGCAAAGGCCGCGGCAACCACACATGAGCTGTTTCAACCTACCACGCGATCAAAAGCAATATCGACGAGTTCGTTCAACGTGTTCATTAAACTTGAGAGTCGGGCGGAGAGGCAAGTCATCGAAATTCGCGCCCACAACTTCGAAACCTGTTCCGCTCTGGGACTCACAGATCCGCATGCCCTGATGACGATTATAACAAAATGGGATCCGCCAGATCGCGAGTTTCGGCGCAGGATTTGACGCGTTCCCCGGTAAGAGCATAGGTGGGGCCCACAGCGACCGAATTAGCATCCCACCTTCCCAGAGCAAGATCGTTGCACCCTGCTGGGTTACAAGCCTCGACGGATCGCTCGTCAAAAGTGGCTCCCTCGCACGCAACGTAGAATGTCGAGAGGGTCAAACCGAGGAGCTATAGAGCTTTGATGTGGCCGTTGAGCCAATCGAGGATCACGGAAAAGCGAAACCTGACTTCGGCAATCGCGTCGACCATGAAAACGTAGGTTTCTATGGGATCTGCTTCGATGGTGAAGCCGTTCATCAGTAGGAAGGTGTGAGTGGCATCGAATGCGACGCGCTTGTTGCCGTCGAGGAAGGGGTGATTATTCGCCAGCGACTCCATCAGGGCCGCGGCCTCTTCTGCCGGGTTGTTGTAATAGCCAGTTTGAGGGCGGAAAACGGCGGCCTCCAAAGCCCCTACATCTCTCAGGCCATGGGAACCGCCGTAGGTCTCGATCTGCCGATGATGAATGGCTAGGACTTCGGCTACCGTGAGGTAGACACGCTGGGCCATTTACTTGGTGTGGGCCAGCTTCTCGTACAACTTCCGGTACTGCTCGTTGGAGCGGCGGGAAGCTTCCAGCACCTCCGGACGGACTAGGCGATGGGATGGAACCACGTTGTGGAGGTAGAACTCCAATGCCCGCTCCAGCACGTAGCGCTGTGGCTGTCCGTTCTGCTTGGCAACCGCAACCATCTCCTGGTACAGCTGCGCATCAATTTCAGGAGTGAACTTCTTCGTCGTGGTGGATGGCACGGGATCACCCTCCAATACCCCTTATGTTAAACCTGCCCCATGAGAAGTCAAGCTAAATCTTGATTTATCCATCGCCCAGGTAGCAAGGGGCTTAGTAAGCATCGAATGAGGTTCGAGAAGCCTCGAGCTGCGGCTCTTGCGGCCCGGGAGGCGAAAGCTTTCGGCGGTGCGATCTTTGGTAGCAAAAGAATCCGCAATTCCATTTGGTTCTCAGCGCCGGAGAAAATATGCAAGGCTATAGACCTCCCCCCGGCGACTGCGCACCTACCCTCTGACCAGCGGCGACCGCACAGAGGAGACAGCTTCGGCGGGCGCGTGGTCAGTGTATCGTCTCCGGCCCGCGGTCTTCATCGTCCTCGGGTTCATCCTCGAACCAGGGCTCGATTGGCTTCGCTCCGGGTGGCGGGGGCGAATACCGGATCCAGGTCGCCAGTGCCGAGATACTCTTCGTCTACTCGTCGAGAGTGGCCTCGAACGCCCCTGCCAGTCGGGCAAGTTCGGCGTGCGGGTCCCTTCTCCGCCTCGCGACGCCCGGGATCGTCCCAGACCCGAGGCACGCGAACCATCCGAAATCCAGAGATCGCCACACCCTTCATCGAGCCTCGGCAAACAGTCCCGCTACACCTGTGTCGACTGCGATATTTTGGCAACGAAAAGGCGTGGACCATAGCGTTTTACACTTATAGTGGCAAAAAGTACGAGCCCTGCGTGTTCGGCAACGGCACGTTTCACGGAACCCCAGAGGAAGCATTTGAAATTGGCGCGGATCTATCTCAACGGCTAGTGGTTCTTGGGCGCCATCAACCCCGTTCTGGTTATGAAGTCGTCCCTCATCATCGGACTGCCGAGGAATGAGGGCTGAACGCGATAATTTGACCGGGCGCGGACTGCCTCCTTTAGCTGGCAGGTAAGCCCGTTTGGTGCTTGGCATATTGTTATGCGTGTGGCAGATTCATAACATAAAAGTCGGAACAGACAGCAGGTACAGCAAGAATGCAGGGGCAGT
>DATHIB010000205.1:0-16587 GCA_035490055.1 Candidatus Limnocylindria bacterium
ATCCGGAGAGAAGGTTACAAAATATTCAAAGGGACCCTAGGACAACGACGCAAGAGATTTTTTCTTTAGCTGCTGTGATTTTTGCCGCCCTTTTATTTTCAAAAAGTTAACGGATAGCGCCCTGAAGCGCTCTATAGTGCTGGAGATTTCGTAAGTCCGTGATTTCTTGATGGTTCCTATACAGCAACCAGAGTTGCTGTGCAGCACCCAACCTGGGGTGGCGTGTCTACCCCCACCCGGTGCCGAAGGCACCGCTCTTCTCTTGGTCGGCCCTGAACCGACTAGGCGGCGCTCGGCGCGGTCGCATCCGGCTAGAATGACGAGGCTGAGGCGCATCACAGCCCACCACGCTCCACATTCAGAATTCCAAAACCGTGCGGGTTTCGGGAAGCTGGCAAGCCCGGCAAACCAACGCTTGGACCGATTTTCACTCCTTGTCGGACAGGCCAAACGGGACGCAATTCTGGCGTACGCGGAACCCGTAATTCTATTACCCGGGCGACCCTTCACTCTCACCCGCATCCACGAAATCTGCACCAAGTTCAATGAGGGTTACGGTATGCATCCGGGAATCGATCGGTTCGGTCTACACAAGCGCGTTAGTCAGGATCTTTTAGGACGGATATCGCTGGACGCGATCGTCCAAAAGAGAACCCGCGCGCGTTCCAATTCGGTGGGCTTCAGACGACTCACGACCACTACCAGGTGGTCAGCGGTAGGCGGCGGCCTGGATGCTGTACAGCTCCGAGTATTGACCGTTTTTGGCCATCAGCTCATCGTGCGTGCCCACCTCCACGAGCCGGGCGCCATCAAGAACGACAATGAGATCGGCCATGCGGACCGTCGAGAAACGGTGTGAGACGAGGATCGTGATGCGCCCGCTCTCGCCAGTGTCGCGTGCGGCCGCGGAGTAGCGCTCGAACAGCGCATGTTCCGTCTCCGCGTCCAGCGCGGCGGTCGGTTCGTCGAGGACCAGCAGCAGCGGGTCATCGCGCATGAACCCACGCGCCAGCGCGAGCTTCTGCCACTGGCCGAACGATAGCTCGACTCCGCCCGGCCACGTCGGACCGAGCTGTGTGTCGAGGCCAGACATCAGACGGGCGACGACGTCGCTTGCGCCCGCCCGGTCGACAGCTGCGAGCACTGCGGGCTCGTCGTCCAGCCGGGGGACGTCTCCCAAACCGACGGTGTGCCCCGCGCGGAATTCGAAGCGGAAAAAATCCTGGAACGCGCCCGCGAGCCGCGCGCGCCACTCCCCGGCCGGCAGGCGCGCCAGCGGCGTGTCGTCCACGAGGATCGAACCAGAGGATGGCTCGTACATCTTCGAGAGCAACTTGACTAGCGTCGTCTTGCCGGCGCCGTTCTCGCCGACAATCGCGACGACCGCGCCCGCGGGCAGTGTCACTGACACGTCATCCAGCACAACGCGTGACGTGCCGGGGTACGCGAACGACACGTGGTCGAGCCGGAGTCCGCGTTGCAATGCCGCGGGAACCGGCAGATCGCCTGACGCCGCGACGGAGGCGGCGTAGTCCTCAAGCCACGCGAGACGCCGCGAGCCATCCATCCAGAATCCGCGCAGGAATCCAATCTCGCCGACGGTGGCGCCAATGTACGCCGACAGCCGCGCACCTGCGGCGAGCACCAGCAGCACCGCGCTGGCCGGCGCGCCAAGCCCGGATGACACGAAAATGATCGCGCCGACGTATGACAAACCAAATATCGCCCACGCCAGCGCATGCCACATTGCCGAGCCCCATCGCGCCGCGGCCACCGGTCTGTACCAGCACTCCCACGCCCATCGGCGGTCGGTAATCAGGCGCTCTCCGATGCCGGTGACCCGCACTTCCTTCCCGGGCGGCGCGGTCGTGGCGATGGTGAACAGATGGCGCGCCAGCCGATTGCTCTGTGCTCCGCTCTCCTGCGCGTATCGTTCGACCGCTGGCCGCCACGTCGAGGTCAACACGGTTGGGACCGCGAACACCGCGAGCAGCATAAGCGCCGGGTGGATCGACGCCAGCAGCGCCATCGTCACGCCCAGCCGCAGGATCCACCCCAGCGTGGAAAACAGCGACATGTACATGTGGTCGAGCACGAACACCTGATTGCGCAGCATGGACAGCCGATCGAGGTACTCCGGGCGTTCCTGATGCGCGATGGTCGCTACCGATGCTTGCAGTTGCGCGACATGCGATTCCAGCGCGATGGTCACCCTGTCGCGGAAGCGGCGCTGCATGCGCGTGCTGACCGTGCGGAGAAACCACGTCGCGGCGGTTGACACGCCGAGCCCAATCGCCGCGCCTCGCATCATGCCGGGTCGGTGCTCGAGGACGCCTTTGCCGAGCAGCATCAGCCACAAAGCGAGGAGCGCATCAGGCAGCGCCGCGAGCTGCGACAGGACAAACGCTGTAACCATCAAGCGCGGCTCGTGGTGATAACCCAGCTTGCACAACCGCCACATCGACGACAGCGCAGGAGGCAGCGGCTCAATCGCTCGATTTCGATCAGGAGAGGACGTCATACGTCGTGCCCTCCTCCTCCGGGACGTTGAAGCGCTGCGCTTGCAGATCGAACATCGTTCGATAGCGCCCCGCGAGAGCCATCAGCTCGTCGTGCGTGCCGAGTTCGATGACCCTGCCGTGCTCCAGCACGCAGATACGATCGGCATGGCGCACTGTGGAGAAGCGATGCGAGATCAAGATGGTCGTGCAATGCCGCGTCGCGGCGAGCAGGCGATCGAAAATCTCCGCTTCCCCGCGCACGTCGAGCTGCGCAGTCGGCTCATCGAGCAGCACGACGCCGGCGCCGAGTTTGACGGCTGCCAGCGCTCGCGCGAGCGCAACGCGTTGCCATTGGCCGCCCGACAGGTCGGTGCCGCCGTCATACCCGCGGGCAAGCACCGTGTCCAGGGTGGCTAACTTCATCGCGCCCGCCGCCTCCAGAGCCGCGCGCACGATGTCGTCTGGCGCGCCTGCCGGCGCCACGTTGTCGCGCAGCGGCAGTTCCAGGCGGATGAAGTCTTGGAACACGGCTGCAGCGCGCGAGCGCCACGACGCGAGATCGAACTCGCGAAGGTCGATGCCGTCGATCTCGATGGCACCGGATTGCGGATCGTACAACCGGCACAATAGCTTTGCGATCGTCGTCTTGCCAGCGCCGTTCTGTCCCACGATGGCCAGCGAGGAGCCGGCGGGAATGGTGAGATCGAAATGCTCCAGCACGGGCGCGCCCGCAGGGTAGGCGAACGTGACATCGCGGAGGCGAATTTCGCGCGCAGGTGTCGCGTCCGCGCGGCGATTGCCCGAGCGCAGCTCGCCGGCCGGACGCATCGCCGGCTCCAGTCGCAGCACCGCAGCGACGGGAGCAGCGGCTCCGTCAAGCGCCCAACTGAATCCGCCGAACGCAATCATCGACACTCCCACCGCGCTCTGCACGTAGACGACGGCTTCCCCGAGGCTGATGCGGCCAGCGTCGACGGCATTCGCCAGTAACCAAAACACCAGCACGTTCGCAGACGTGACCAGGAGCATGCTCCAGATAACAGGTCGCTCGCGCAATCGTGTGGCGGCGTATTGCAGCTCGTGCAAGCGCGTACGCCTCGCGATGAAGCGGTCGATCATCCACTCGGCGAGGCCGAACAGCCGCAACTCCTTGCTCGCGGGCGGGTCCACGGCCAGCCGGTAGGAATAGTCGGCATCGCGTTGCGCGGCGCGCACCTCCTCCGTGTTGCGGTCATGCCAGATCGCGCTCTCGCGCAGCAGCCAGTGCGTTGCTAGCCACGCGCCCGCAAGCACAATCGGCGCCCACCACGCGTATCTCGCGAGGATCACTGCGCACGCCGCGCCGCCGATCATCTCAACCATTCCGCTCGCGATGAAATCCATGGAGATCGATAGCGGCGGGCCGGTCATTCCGAGGTCGAAGTCGCGCGCCACGGTGAGGTCATTCGTGAGCTTCGCATCCTCGAGGTGCCCCATGCCCGGCGGGCGCACGCAGGCCTCGGTGAGTCGGTCGTAGAGCCATGCGGCAGTGCGGTCGCCCAGGTTGGCGCTGAGCGCCTGATGAATCGGACTGAGAACTTGAAGCAGCACGAAGATCGCGCCGGTAAACGCCAGCGGACCGGCGAGAGGATTGCCGCGCTGCACGGCGCCAACTAGCACGCCCATCGCGATCGCGAAAGCCGCCGGCAGGATCCCTCTCAGCAGGAGGACCGTCCACCAAGCGGCAGCGAGGCCGGGGTCCGCCTTCGGTAGGACGCCGAAGAACTTCCATTCCCTGCGCTCGGTCAGTTTTTGGAGCACGACCGCATTCTGCCACAGAACCGGCGTGCGCACAGGCTTCGCCTCCCACGTGCAGCCGAGCAACTGTGGATGATCACCACGAACAGTGCGATCAGCCCGCGGTTGTGGCGACCGTCATGACAGGCCGAACGGCTTGTTGTCACGACCCAACGATCGTATCCACGCGATCCGGTCCGCACCGTTGGCCTCGAAAGCGATGAGTCGTGCCGCTCGGATTCATCGCCTGGAATACAAACAATCTTCCGCACGGCTTCGAATAGGTCCACAAAAGTCGGCATAAGGTAGACCCATCCAGGGACCACGACGAACGCTTTTAATCTGTATACGCCCTGTGGCTCTCCGGACAAGCAAATGACGATTCCGCCCGCCCTGGATTCGAGTAAGGCGGCCCCAAGAAACAAGTTGAGTTCAGAATCTATCCGGTGAGCAAAGTTCGATCTGGGCTGCAGAGCTCGAAAGGCCAGCAGAAGTGTGCTTCAGTACTAGACTTCAGCCGCAGCAGATGTTCCCTTCAGCTCGCAGGAGTGCAGTGGACTTCACCCCGGCGCTTCACCGATCGCTTTGATTCGCTTCACCTTGGCGGTGACGCGAACTTGTAAAAAGCAACAGAGATACTCCTTGAAGAGAAAGCCAGAAAGGACGCGGGTAAATTCGGATGAGGCGGGAGCGACCCCACCCTTTGACGCACCGTGCGTCACGGCTTCTGTGGGGTCGCTCCCGCCTCAGTCACGCGCAGCGCGTGACCCATTCGGCCGCGTCCCAGAGCCGGAGTCTCGGAGTTGTACGACAACGTTCATTACACCCCGTACGGTAGAAAGGAGAGAGACATGCTGAATAGAATGCTCTATAGTTCGTGGCGATTGACCGAAGTATGGCAATTGGTTATGAATGGGAATGCCTGACCCGTTTGTACACCCGTGAGAAGATCAATGGATTCGTTTCTGCAGAAGCTGCGAGTTCTCCGTCTTATTGATGATCTGCGTAACGATATTCGCTTCGCTTTTCGCAGCGTGAGGAAGCACGCGTTGCTGTCAACGACAGTCGTCGTCACTCTGGCTCTTGGTCTTGGAGTCAGCTCTGCGGTGTTTGATTTTGTTGATGCGACCGCGTTGCGTGCTCGTGTGGACAAGGATCCGGATTCGTTCGTGCGTGTCTTCACCACGTACACAACCGACCCTGCGCATCCTGGGCAGCCGGGGAAAACGACTCTGGAGGACTATCGTGCTTTCAGGGAGCATGCGAAGTCTTTGCGAGACGTTGTTGCTTGGCGGCGAGTCACCGCGCCACTCGGCAGGAATGAATCGTCCGAGATGTGGGTGCTCTTGGTGACCTGCGATTTCTTTTAGCTCTATCCCCTAGAGAAACCGAGATTGGGGCGCCTGCTCCTGGACGAAGATTGTCTCCCGCCGAAGCCCGTAGTTGTCCTAAGTGAAACTCTTTGGCGGGATCGCTTCGCGGCGGAGCCAGGTGTTGTCGGGAAGGTTGTATTGTTTAACGGCCAGCCCGTTACCGTCGTTGGCATCACCCCATCGCCGTTTGCCGGCCAGATCATGAGCGCGGAAGCATGGTTCCCATACACCCTCGAACCGTACCTGAAACTCGGTCCGGACTTACTCAAGACACCTGACACGCCTTTACTGACCGTCGAGGGTCGACTACGCCCAGGATTCTCCAGAACAAATTCTGCATCAGAACTCTCGGTTCTTGCACGGGAGCAAGATCAGCTTCATCCGTCGCGAACGAGTGCAGTCACTCTCACTAACGGCTCCATGTTGGAAGAGCCGGAGTTGCACAGCCCTGTTAGTTTGGTGGTTGGGCTTACGATAGGAGTCCTGGTGTTTGTTGAGAAGCAGAACTCTCTCACTATCGACCAACAAATTCGGAAATGCCGCGAGTACGCGGATCGTCATGGCTTGGTCGTCTTAGACCAGCACATCTACGCAGACGAGGCGATCTGTGGCGACACAGATAACCGCGCGGGCCTCCAGCGGCTTCTCGCCGAAGCACAGCGGAAGCCGAAACCGTTCGACGTGATCCTTGTCGACGACACGAGTCGCCTCAGCCGTAAGCTGGCCGACTCTATGCGCATCTTCGAGCAGCTCCAGTTCGCGCGTATCAGGGTTGTCTTTGTTGCCCAGGGCATCGACACCGACAGTGAGCAAGCGGAGATCCTCATCGCCACGCATGGGATCGTGGACTCGCTTTATCTCAAGGACCTGGCGAAGCGCACGTTCCGCGGTGTTGAGCAGCGCGCACTCGATGGCTTTCACACCGGCGGCCGAGTCTTCGGGTATCGCCGCGTGCCGATCGAGAGCAAAACGGAACGCGACAGCCACGGTAGGCCAAACATTGAGGCTGTGAAACTTGAAGTGGACTCCGACCAGGCGGCAACAGTTCGCAGAATCTTTGAGCGCTACGCAGCCGGCCACTCGATGAAGCGAATTGCCGTCGACATGAACGATGAAGGCATCCTTTCGCCGCAGCCACAGAAGGGAAGAGTTGCGCGTAGCTGGTGCCCGTCGTCTGTGCGGCACATCCTCCGCAATGAGCGATATCGCGGCGTCGTTGTGTGGGGCAGGCATCGAAAGATTCGCTCTCCGAAGACAGGAAAGAAAATCTACGAGTGGCGTCCATCGAGCGAGTGGCGAAGGACGGAGATCCCGGAGCAGCGCATCATCTCGGAAGAATTGTGGAGGGCAGTTTGCGAACGAATAGCGCTCGTGAACGAACTCTACAGCCTGGACGCACGCAAGCCGGGAATTCTGCGAGCTCGGGCGGTCGGCTCGCCGTACGTCTTTTCTGGGCTGCTCAAATGCTCTCTGTGCGGAGCCAGCATCACCGTGGTTTCCGGCCGTTGGGCTGGGCGTCAGGATGTCCGCTACGGCTGCTCGCTGCACTACAACCGCGGTCGCGGAGCATGTTCAAACAGTTTGCTCATTATGCGGCGCCTCCTCGAAGACCAGCTCCTCGCGGTCCTTCGGGAGAAAGTGCTGCATCCGGACGTGATCACGTACACGATGAAGCGTTTTGAGGAAGAGCTGCTTCGCGCCGTTGGGGAACGCGATGGGGCATCGGTCGGCTTGCGTAAACTCGAAGCAGACCTGGAACGAAAGACAGCGAATCTGGCGCGCTCCTTGGCTGATGGCTACTTCGCGTCGGTACGGGCGGAGCTTGCGCAGCTCGAAACTCAGCTTGCCGGCGTGCGTGAAAAGCTCCTGGGTTCACGCCAGGAGGTTGTGCGGATGCGCATTCGAGACACCCGGCGATTTGTCGAATCACGTCTCGCGGAGCTGCGCACGCTCTTCAACTCGGACCCCATCACCATTCGGACGGAGATCGCGAAGCACGTGCAGAAAATCACGCTGACCCCGGAAGGGAAGAGCTATATCGCCGCTGGAACGTGGAATGTACTAGGACTTGGCAGCATGGATGGTGCCGGGGGCCCGGCTCGCACATTGTAGCCACGGCTCGATCACTCCCCAGATCACGTTCCGCATCGAGGTGGCGGCGTAGAAATTAGCTGCCAAGATTCGCGGTCGGCACAAGGGCCGGTTAGTTGCAGGGGCTTGCAACCATCCGAATTTGTTAGCCCTGCCATTCAGTTTGGAGCTGATTCGGTCAGCGGCATAGTCAGTATGGAACTTCTTGAGGTTCCCGTATTTCCGAGCCGCTTGCCCTTCACCTACTTTGCCTAAACCGTCCTAGTACCTTCGTAGGCCTCCAGCTCTAAGCAAGAGCGCCATGCCCATTCGTCGTTAGCTATACTCGCGTGTTTAACTGAGGGATGTCGGGAGGCGGGACATAACACCAGAAGTCTCCATCCTAAGGCAAGTGAGTCAACAAGCTGGTCTTCGCCGTTGCGGACGCGTTCGCCGGGTGGGGGGGATGGCCAAGTTCGAGAACTCAAACGGCATCAAGACGAAAGCTGGAGAGTGAAGATGAACACGCGACAAAGGGCACTTCACGGTTATTTCGCTCGCGTGCTGGTCCTGACCCTGGCCGTGACGCATGTCGGCGCACAGGAAACCGCGGAAACGAAGAAACTGAAAGCCGCTCAGGCAGAATCTATTCCGACCGATTCTCCACGCTGGCAGCTCGAGGGTAAGGCTAAAGCCACCGAATATTTAGGTCGACCCTGTCTCTGGGTGCAAGGCGGCCGCGCCTCGCTGAAAGATTTCGAAATGACCGACGGCGTGATAGACGTCGACATGGCCGGCAGCGGAGCACGCGGATTTTACAACATCCTTTTTCGCACACAAGGAGACGGCAACAGCGAGGTGGTTTATCTGCGGCCACACAAAACCGGTCTGGACGACGCCCAGCAATATACGCCGATCCTGAATGGAGCAGCGGCCTGGCAAATCTACAACGGTCCAGGCTTCACGCGAGCCGTCGATATTCCGAGTGGTGTTTGGTTTCATGTGCGCCTCGAGATAACCGGTGCTCAGGCGAAGTTATACGTCAACGATATGCGCGAGCCTTCGCTCGTCGTGAACGATTTGAAAAGCGGAATTCGCAAAGGTGGCGTTGGCTTGGAGGGTGCTTATTTCTCGAATTTCGAAATACGCGAAACGCCACCCGTAGCTTGGGAGCGTCATGAGCCCGCAATGCCGGCGGCAACCATCACAAAATGGAGCCTGTCGCCGAGTCTGGATGCCTTAGAGCGCGATCTCGAGCGCCCGCTATCGAAATCGGAAGCGGCCGCGATGAAGTGGCAGGACATCTCGGCTGAACCCCCAGGATTCGTAGTCATTAATCGGTACCGAAGGATGCCGGATGTCACCCCCACCTTTGCAAACGATTTCTCAAAACGCCTCGAGCCGCAAAAAGGAATGCAGGTGGTTTACGCGCGCACCACCGTAGTTTCCGATCGGGATCAACTAAAGAAGCTCAACGTCGGTTACAGCGACGATGTGAGCGTTTTTCTGAATGACAAGATTCTTTACCGTGGCAGAAGTGCCCAACGCTTCCGCGACCCCGGATTTCTAGGCATAGTAAATCCAGAAAACGACGCAGTATATTTGCCGCTCAAAAAGGGACGCAACGAATTGATGCTAGCCGTGAGCGAGCTAACCGGCGGCTGGGGGTTTATTTGCCGCTACGATAACATGGACGGAGTTCAGTAGGGGTTAAGTCCAAAATGGAAATTCGTAATAAGCTTCTGACACCTGTAACAGCCCTCGCGGGCGGGTTCAACGGCGATCACCTATCTGCAGCGACGCTCGAAGGGCCTAACGCTCTTCTTGCGCCAAGAGGGAGCCCCGCTCGGCAACAACCTGGTCGAGCGTGCGCTGAAGAAGGCCATTCTGCATCGCAATTATGTGCCGGGGGACCGGCATGCACGGTTCTGCCTCAAGCTAACTTCCTCGTTGAGGTAGCTGTGTGAGAGCCAGGAATGCCAGCCTTGGGCAGCACAAGCGCACCTGCAATGTCCGCGCGCATGAAAGGCGAGACCATCAGGGCAAAGAAGGTGTCCAGGTGGAGATTGGCAACGGGATGACAGCGTGGGAGGGATTACTCATTGTCGGGGTCTGGGGAAGTGCGGGCGAGGATTCCTTGGGCTACTCCCAGGAGGGCTTGGGCTTTCTCATCCGGAGAAGTGAGCGGCTCGATCCAGAACAGTGCACCAACGTCGTCGCCGAGTCTGGCCTGCTCCGAAGCGGTATCGTTGACTAATCGAGCCCTAGAAATCATTCTGGAGTGGTTAGCCACCTCGATCGCACCGCCGATGTCCCCGGCTCTAACATGGTATTTTGCGAGTTCACCCAGCATGCGCCATCCAACGTCTTCTGGGCTTACGCGGGAAAGCGACTTTAGTGCACCAGCCTTATCTCCGCCTTTGATCTGAATACGAGCCAATTGCCAGAATAAACCGCCGCGCCAGCGGTGGTCTGAGATGGCGTCGGCTAAGACGGTCGCCTTTTCGGAGAACGATTCGGCGGACGCGTGATTGCCGGCGTCGAAGGCCGCGGCGGCGAGGCCGACGAATGCACTCGCCTGCGTTGTTAGATTGGCGCCTTTTTTTTCCGCGACCTGCAAAGCTCGCTTTTGATCTCCGGAGCGCGCTAGAGCCTCTGCCAGGGCCGCGGTCAACTCTGCGTTTAGAACGGGATCTCGTGGCTGTGGGTCGATCTGTTGAAGGATCTCAGGTCGGCCCTTTTTCGCGGCGGAGAAAGCGATCTGCATTAACACCCACTCCTTATCTTCGCCATCAAGGAATTGCTCCGCGATCGCAATTCCTTGTCGGAAAGCACCCGTATCTGCAAGGGCCACGGCAATGGTGTTATAGGCGCTCCAATCGGGATTGGGATCAAGAGGGGTGCTTTCACCTGTGGTGGTTGGCTTTTTCAACCGCGGGATTTCGCTGGCAGCCTGAAGACACGTCTGAAGGACCTGAGTGGCTTTCTCTATCTGACCGTGCTTGACATACGCGCTGGCGATCTGACTTAGGGTGGTAATACGCAGCGCGATCGCGGTGATCCTGTTTGCGAAATTGAGCGCCTCCTCGAAGTGGCCAGAGGCCGCCACAATTTGTGCGTCATAGGCAAGGGCACCGTCACGGACATCTGGTCGCACAACGGATAGGATACGGGTTATCGCGGAGACAAAGTCTCCGGATTTCAGCTCGTGGCGGGCCATGTTGACGAGAATGTTGTCCTGCTCATCGGAGGGCGGAGAGTGTGGTCCGCAGTCGCTTAAATTCCGCAGCGCGCCTTCCAGATCGCCAACGCTGCCACGTTCTTCGTTCATGCCCTGACGAATCGCACAGGTCAAGTCGTCCTGAGGCATTTGCAGGGGAATACGGTGCGCCAAATCGAAATGGCTTTGGGCTTCCTTGGTGGCTCCGATTTGCCATTCGACCATGGCAATGGAGTTGTATGTGGAAGCTCTCTCCGTAGCATCGGATATGGAGGACGCGGCTTTGAAGGCTTCCGCGAGGATTCTCCGGAGCGTGGCGTCCGATTGCACTTGAGTTGGTGCGTCGATTGCGGCTGTGTTCGCGAGGAGGATATGTGGAGTCAAGCCTAGAGAGAGGACGGTGACCAGCAGAAGGAATCGGGTCAATTTCGATAGTGCACGCCGATCGATGCTTGCTTTCTGTTGGGCTGGCATGTCAGTTCGAGCCCGGTGGGACTGCTACTTCCATTAGACACCAAACATGCGGCGATGTTACTGGAAAGAAAAAACGAGTTTGACGACTCTGCTGGGCATGCTTGTGAGGGCCTGCTCGGTGCGCCCGCCCGACTTATCGGGCACTGGAGTTGCGGTCACGCGACGGATGCGACAGACCACCCCTTACCAGCTGCTCGTTGCAAGGTCTCTGCCAGAGAGGCGCTGATACGGAGAGGAATGGCTTCTTGGCGTCCTAAGTGCAACGTGCGTTGCTTGAAGATCAAGCCCGTCTCACCCGGCAAGACAGCAATCTCCGCCCACGGAATAAGAAGCGGAGGATGTCCGATACGAAAGATCGGGAAGACTGACATGTACAACCCCGACTCGTCGGCACCAATGCTTAAACAATTTCCATAGTGGGCGAGGAATCTCATCCGGGCGCTTCGAAACGGCCACGTTTCACCGTGGAAGGTGCCCTTGGAAATGGAGAATCTATTTGAAAGAACATTCCAACCACTTATCAACCCTATGACGAAACATGCCAGTGCCCAAACGGTGCAGAAAAAAAGCGCAAAGAAGTAGGGTTGAGTCAGGAGCCAGTCGATGGAGGTTGGTGGCTGAAGTCCCATTTCTGTTGTCACGGTCCTCCTGTTTAACGGAGAGCCTTTTGTTTCGGACGGCTAGTCCATCTCCAACATGAGAATCATGTAGACGACAAACGCATAGGCTACGGCCCAAACAGGGATGAAGATTCTCCACTTGCCTATTCCAAACGCTGTCAAAACGAGACTCACGACAAAAGTCCAAAAGGCAATTCGACCGACGAACTTCCAGATTCCGGGGGATGGCATCAACCCATGCGGACTACCACCGTTGTGAAACCAAGAATAGTAGAAAACTAGTTCCAACAGCATTGAGCAAATCGCAAGTATCAGCGCGGCCTTGCCGCAGTACGTCCTCCAACTAGGCGTTGGTGTCTCGACTGTGCTTCGGATGTAACAGCGCCACGCGGCCCAAAGCAGCGAGCAAGGCAGAAGAAAAAGCACCACGGTGACGATGAACACGGACTTATGCACCTTCGCAAAGAAGTATATCGATTTCTGTCATAGGTACGAATGATTTTGGTCCAAAGCCCTGATTGACGACGTAATCGTAGATGTGGAATCAGCCCCAAAAACACTTATTCGTTTACCCGACTACACAGCCAAGTGAAGTCAGTTTGTGTTGACACCGACCTAATGACGGGCAGTGCAGGACTCGATTGTGGTTTAATTACTACGCCATGAACTTCTTTGAACTGGCTCTATTCCCCGTCGTTCTCGCGCTCTGGATATCCCCGATGGCTCGCGCACAATCGTCAATTGAATGTCCAAAGGTGGCTCTTGACGTGGTTGAGTTGAAGGGTGCAACTCATCTTCCTGAAGCTGTCCAAGAGCAATTGGTGGCCTCCTTGAAGCACCGCGAGTACGAAGAAGACTCCGACTGGATAGGCGATGTTAGAAATATAGTGATTCGCGCAGAGACCGACGGTTGGCCGGACAGGGAGAATCAAGGGTACATAGGCTTTTCTGTTGAAGCGAGCTGGAAACCGCTGCGCCGAGAATCGGGTCTGCTCCATGTTCTAGTAACCGTTAGCGTCGACGAGGGCCAGCAAAAAAGAGTGGAGGCGATTGAGTTTCGTTACGTCGGGGCAATGTTGCGAACGGGATCGGTTTGTTCCGGCACGAGCTGAGGGTACCACTGTCCGGACCTTGCTAGCTCAATTACGCCGGTGACACCCGCCCAGCGGTTGCACCTCAGTTCGCTAGCTCCTGGTTATCGGAGAAGCCTCTTGTTGGATCATCGCTGGCAAAGTACAACCTTGATGTCATTCCAAACCAACCAGTGCTCGTTCAGATCGTCTGCGCCGTGCCGCTTATAGAACCGTCGCGCTGTAGTATTGTTCGGATCAACATCCACGCAGATTCGCGATGCTTTTTGCTGGGCAAACCATGCGGCAAGAAGACGGAGTAATTCCGAAGCTACTGCGCTCCCTCGGCACTCCGGAATAACATTGATCCACTCCAATTCACCATCACACGCGTAGCGGCGCGTCAGGTGTCCGGCAATGAAGCCCATGAGAGATTCAGCTTCCAATGCAACGTAACTGACACGGGGCATCAGCGCCTGCTTTGGATGGAGTTCACAGTTCAGGTACCGCGAAATGCGGATTTTCCAGTACTCCTCTGTTTCCCATTCTGCAGCACGAATGCGCCCCATCGCGGGGATATCGGATTTCTCAGCCAGTCTGTAGTGCACAGTACGCATCGAAACGCCGTATTATTGCATCTCGCGATGAGCCTCGTGCGACAGGCTTATGGGAAGAGCTCTCATGGAAGGAGTTGGCCCTGTCCTCAATGTATCGGTGGGAGAACGGCACAGACACGACTAATGGCGCACGAACGAGAAAACTAACCACGCGGATGTAGCAACAAACATCGCCCCGTAAGTTATGAGATTGGCATTGCGGACAGCGATTCGCACCCGACGATACGCCAAGTTCGGTGGACCTCCTTCGGGCATTCCCACCATGTGCTTGACGACAAGATATTCGATACCATACGAAGCAAGGAAGAAAGGGACTAAAAGGACGAGGGTCGCAGCCGGGATGACCCATACGTTCTTTTCGCTGGGTGGGCCTATCCATGCCGAACCCAAGAAAAGCCAAATCACCTGCGCAATCGGACTACGCCAATTTTGAATCGCGTTGCTCCGTTCAATTATCCCGAACGTTAAGAATTCCACTCCGAGCATGATTGCCCATGCGACCGGGACACCAATTATCGTGGAAGCAAGATTAGACAGTGCGTTTGATTTCATTGCTTCTGCCGTCGTCAATCCCAACCATTTTTTGCACAAAAGGCCTTCAATCACGATGACCGGAATCAGAAGCATCAGCATCGCAGGGAAGGTTAAGAAAATCATTGGGAGGCCAGCATCGGCAAGCAGGGCTAGACTCATAGTAGATGTCAATTCTACAAGCAACGGCGCCGAATCACTGAGTTGCGCGGCGCCACGTCATGTAATTGGTAACAGTCCGCCCCGAACCTTGCATTCAAGTCCGCATAGGGCTTATCGGACAAGTGAGTTTCTACCCCCAAACCCCCCCAAAACTGAGTAGTCTTGAATGGGATGGATCGAAAGCGTACGATCTTGGACTTCTCGCGGTCGGTAAGATATTCTCCCGTCCCTGGGAGGGTCTCATGAAACTCAGCTATGTAATTAATTTTGTCGCCGATATGAATCGTGCGGTGAAATTCTATCGCGACCTGCTTGGCTTACGTCTGAAGTTCGAGTCTCCCGGTTGGAGCGAATTTGTCACTGGCGAAACAACGCTCGCGTTACATCCGGCGTCCGAAAAGAATCCCGCGGGAGCCGTTGAATTGGGCTTCACTGTTGCCGACATCCAAAAATTCCACCAAGAGATGCGCGCGCAGGGTGTGCAGTTCAGCATGCCACCGACAAAGCAAGACTTCGGCGGCCTACTCGCGCAGTTCGTCGACTCGGAAGGCGGACATTGTAGCGTCGGCAGTCAGTAGCTGTCCCGGAGGGTAAGCCTTTCGGCCCACTTGCCTGGAAAACGCGTCGTTGTATCGAAAGCGCACGAACACACCGTGTTCGTACAGGCGCCTTGTCCCTTCGCGCTTCCGATACAACCCTAAGACTTATCGGGTGTTAGGGCTGTCGGAGCCCTAGCACTTATCTGAAAATGTTGGACGCTAGGGCATATCCCTAGCAAGCCACAGCAATGCCATCAGCACCAACAGCACTCCGGCAGCGACTGCTTGCACACGCGCACCACCTTTTAAGGCGAGGCACGATAATGAGGCGGTAACAGAGAACAGAAGAAGCCCAACGTTCCTGTTCAAAGTGAAAAAGTCTATCCGAGAGTCGTCGATAATCCCGAGGATTGTTAGCACAACAAGGAAGAGCCAACTGCAAAAAATAGCCCCGACCGATCCGATCCCAATTCTGCTACGCCAGACGGGGAGTGTCGTACGACAGGCTGTGGCCCATTCACGAATTGAAAGAATAGCCAGGATCGGGATTCCTAGGAAGCCCAGAAGCCACATGCCAATGAAAACTCCTCCAATCATCCAGAAAAGTATAAGCCGAAATCTATAGGTGATGGGGTCAGTGTCCGCGACGTGAAGACCCACGAGACGTTGTGGGGGCTAACCGAGCATGCGCAAGGGGCCGTGCTGCAAGGCAACCGCGACAAAAACTTCGAGCAGGCACTGGCCGCGGTTGTCGCCGAAGTGCAGAGAATTGCGTGGCCCGCGGCCGCGGACCCCGCGAAGAATTAGTCCGCATTTTTGGTGAGGGTTTCAAAAGAAAACGCAGAGTGGGCAAAGTCCTGATTAACGCTATCGGACAAAGGGTTTCAAAATCTCAGGTAATGAGGGCAATCAGGCAGAACCCATGGCACTACTGCCTTGTTGGTTTTTTGCCGGTGGATATAAGATGGCGCAGGAGAGTCAGGAGCAATCATGGCCCATCAAGCACCACTGAAGTATATCTTTTACTTTGCCGCCACCTCGGAGAAGGTGTGGGAAGGCTTTGTGTCGCGAGAGTCGAACCGCATCATCTTCTCGGGCGCTGAGCTTCAAGCGGACTTTAAACCTGGTGGCTTGCTCGCATGGGTGGGCGCGGGACCCGATGGCAAGCCCATGACCTACGTTCGAGGGAAGGTCTTGCGGTTTGAGTCGGCAAAAGTCTTTCAGTACACCTTCGCAATGGGCCAAAATGATAAGGCGTCACGCGCAACTATCGAACTGGTGGCCGAGACCGAAGCCACAAAAGTAACGGTGACGCATGACGAGTGGGCCGAGGATGACCCGACTTACGCTGCCTGCGCCGATGGATGGCCACGTATTCTTTCCCGCCTGAAGACGCTGCTTGAGACCGGGAAGACATTCAAGCCCCATTGATACGAGGTGGGAATGGTCTGAAGTTTTTCGCCCGGCAGTATGCCCCAAACTAGCGCCTGATTAACGTTAGTGCTTAATCGGACGCGCGTTGCCACGAAAGAACCGAACTCAGACGCGGGGCTCTTCGCGCGTTCGATTAAGCCGTTTGAACGTGGCCGCCCGTGGTTGCGGCAGACGCGGGCTCTATGCAAATTCAATGTTGG
>DATHIB010000206.1:0-10132 GCA_035490055.1 Candidatus Limnocylindria bacterium
GATCGGGATCATCCCGGAACGAGTGATCGGCATCATCCCGGAACGAGTGATCGGCATCATCCCGGAATCATGATCGCCATCATCCCGGAACGGGTGATCGGCATGCCCCGGAACACTGATCGGCATCGTCCGGAATCCCCATCAAGCAGACGCTATGCTTGCTTGGAATGGCTTTTTCGTGACAATCCCCTGGACCCACGCTAGGATAAATTGAAGGTGAATGAGAGCTATGATTCACAGTGTTAAAGACCTGTCACCCGACCAAAAGCTGGCTATCGAGAGCCTGCTCGGTCGCCCCATTTCCGAAGGAGAGCAAGTTAGCGTGCGCACTGTGCCCGCTTCGCCGGAATGGCTCATGTCCATTCAACAGGACTCCAAGAAGAACGGCACCGATAAACTCACGATGGAAGAAATCGACGCGGAAATTGCCGCAGCGCGGCGTGAGCGCGCCCCGCGCCCCGGACAATGATTCGGGTTGTCATCGACACTAACGTTTTAGTTTCAGCATTATTGACCAGCGGTGGTTTGCCGGAGGCCGTTATTGACCTTGCCATTTCCGGCGGCGTGCTGTGGTTTGCCTCCGAATCGGTTCTCGCCGAATACGAAGAGGTGCTGAAACGTCCCCGGCTCGCAATCGATTCTGGCAAAGCCGCAGACGCAATGGCCAGAATCCGGGCACATGTCTCTGTGGTCTCACCGGCGGTGCGCGTCGCAGCGGCGGGCGACCCTGACGATAATCGGTTCCTCGAATGCTCCGAGGCCGCGCAAGCCCATTACCTCGTTACCGGGAACATCCGCCATTTCCCAGAGGTCTGGAAAGAAACTCGCATTGTGACACCTCGCGACTTCATCGATGCCTGGACAGCGGCTCCCGACGACTTGCTCTAACGGTGAATGCAACTACGAAGGCCGCGGCTGGACGGTTGTGGTTACCGAAAACTCCATTCAGCGGTTTTCAACCCGATGTAAATGGGAGGACCAACCAATTAGGATGGTTGCAGCCCCCGCCGCAACCAATCGATGAGTTGCGCGAGATTGCCGGAAAACCGTGGTACACACCGAGGTACACAATAGCGATGGCTAAGACTGTCTTGCAATGACTTAGAATGCCGTCCGTGCTCTTGTAAGTCGTTGCAAGTACTTATGAACCGCTCACTGTCACGGCAGAGGTCGCGAGTTCGAGTCTCGTCGTCCCCGCCATTTTTCCCAAACATCGTAGTTCCCTTCTTGCGAAACGCTCAGGGCAGACTTTGGGCACTCGCTCGTTTGTGCACGACGCGAGGCGAATTGTGCAGTTACACTCGGCAGCCAACTACGAAAGCACCAAGTTCCTTAGACCGGAACCCGGGCTACCCGCCCCGTTTTTATCTGTCCAGACCCCGAGTGCGAATGATTCCCTTGTTGACCAACTCCTTAGTCTTCGATTGCCTCAACACCAAGGTTCTTAAGTCGCTCGACACCATCCTTCATGGCTTTGAGTTCTTCGGCGGAGTGCCCCTGCCAATTCAGGACCTCGCCTATGACACGAAGGGGATCCTTGGAGCGGTATGAAAGCGTAGGGTTACCCGGGTACTTCTTGTCAGTCAGATTGGGGTCGTCTTCAAAAGGGCCAGTCGCCTCCACCACGTAGATTCTGCCGGGGCTCTCACCAAGGGCGAGCTCGGCTCCCCAGATAGCCGCATTCAACGTGCCGGTCAAATAAATGTAGGCCGCCTTCTTCCTGTTACCGTAGTTAGAATTGGAGCCGGGCCTAATGAGATCCCCCGGTTTTAAGTCTACTTTGGTACCGTGGAAGAAACTTCGGCCAGGCAGCTGAGGTTTGATCACCTTTAAATCTCCTGTCGATAGGTCGATGGCGAGCTAGCCCTCGCCACTTCAGTCGCAAAATTTCCAACCCACAACCCAACCCACAGAATACTGTGTCTTGTGCGATTTTTAACAACTTAGGCGGCCCTTGGCAGTCCCCGCGGTCTTGTATGTTGTTGTAGTGAAACGGGTTTCAGGCGAAAACCCCAACGCGGGCGTTGCCGCTTGGATTTACTTGGCCCATCCTTCGTTTGAACTACCTTGCTGGCACTGCTTCCAGAGGGCGGACATCGCGTTCAACCTTATCAGCAATCTCATCCTCGGCAACTTCCAGGTCATAGCGCGTTTGCAGATTCATCCAGAACGTCGGACTATTGTTGAAGTAGCGCGCGAAACGCAGGGCTGTGTCAGCAGTAATCGCGCGTTTCTCGTTGACGATATCGGCGATTCGCGTCACAGAGACGCGCAAGTCTATAGCAACTCTGTTCATACTCAGCCCAAGAGGGACCATAAACTCCTCGCGGAGAATTTCTCCTGGATGAACCGGCTTAATTTTCTTCGCCATCCTGTTGTCTCCTAGTGGTAATCCACGATCTCGACTTCGTAGGCATGCCCATCGCGCCATTCAAAACAGACGCGCCATTGGTCATTGACGCGAATGCTGTACTGCCCTTTCCGGTCCCCTGTCAGGCGCTCTAATCTGTTTCCTGGCAGCGTTGAGAGCGTCCGGATGTCCTGCGCCGCATCTAGCATGTCCAGCTTCCTCAGAGCTTGGCGCTCGATAGCTTTGAACCGGCGGACAGACTCTCGATGAAATAGGCGCCCGGTATCCGCGCAGCGGAAGGACTGAATCACGATCCAACACTATACTGCGTCGCGTTAAATGTCAAGTAGTACAGAACTCACAGAATTTGAGCGTCTTAGGAGCAAAAAAATAGGTTGATTCAATCTGGGTACAATAAGGGGACGATAAGAAGTGACATGCGGTCCCTTGTGGTTCTGTCAGATACCCAGCCAGGGCATCTTCCACGAGGTCGTCGGTCGCGCGGCCACTCTTGGAGGCGAGCTCAGTCAGACGCGACTCTGGTCTCAGGCTTAATGTGCACTTCCATGACTGTCAGTTTATGGATGTGGATTGGTTCTGTCAAAGCAATTGCCGCGAGAGGAGAGGCCACCCGTTTTGTTTAGGAAGACGGCTTTTTTCCAACCCACAACCCAACCCACAGAGTGCGATGTCTTGCACGACTTACGCGTAGTTTGGCAGTCCCCGCGTGTCTTGTAAGTCGTTGTAAAACCTAATGACGCTAGACTGTCACGGCAGAGGTCGCGAGTTCGAGTCTCGTCGTCCCCGCCATTCTTTTCGCCAATGTTTATGCGGCTTTTCTTCACTTCCGGCGAAACAGAATTACGCCCGCAAAAATGAATTGGTCAAATTTCCGGGATCGGAATTTCCTCGCGAGCAAATCGGCGATCGCGATCGCGCAGAGATTCGGATTTTTCAATACTGTGGTTACCGAAAACCCCATTCAGCGGTTTTCAACCTGATGTAACATTACATTCTCATCGCGAGGTTAGCACGACCAGATTGCGCATCGCAGAATCGGCGCAGGGCCGGAAACCCCGAGGAATCATGGGCGAAATAACAATTCGCCAGCCACAGGTTGGACCTTACTGTAGAAGCCTATGTCCTGAAGCCAGAATGGAGGGGATTGTTTACAGAGGAGGAGATCAAAAAAGCAGCGCAAAGGCTCTCCGACCTCGGCTATACCCCATCCTAATTTGGTCATCCGCCGCCTTTCGCTTAGTCCACACCAGAAGAAGTGTGCGACCCTTCTAAGCAAGCGACGAATCGTGGATAATAGGCCGAGCGAATGCACGTAGCCGCCAAGCGCAAGATTCTGCACGACCAGTTAGCGCAAGAAAGCGCTGACCTTTCTCGCTATGTCCCCGAGGAACTTGCGAAGTTGGATGACCCGCAAACTGCCATCCCACGCATTGCGAAGGACGCTCAATCAATTCGGCTCATTGAAAGGGCAGTCCATCAAGTTCCGACTTTACACTCGATTTATCACGGAGACGCGCGCGACATGTCGAGTTTGGAGCCTCAAAGCGTCCATCTGGTGCTAACTTCCCCTCCCTATTGGACGCTCAAAGAGTACAGAGATTCTGAAGGCCAACTCGGTCATGTTGTTGATTACGACCAGTTTCTTCAAGAATTAGATAAGGTCTGGAAACAGTGTTTCCAATCGTTGGTCCCCGGCGGTCGATTGATCTGTGTCGTCGGCGATGTCTGTCTCTCGAGAAGAGAAAACGGTGGGCGACACACAGTTGTGCCCCTCCATTCGTCGATTCAAGAGCATTGTCGAAAGCTGGGATTTGACAACCTCGCACCAATCATCTGGTACAAGATTTCGAATGCCGCATATGAGGTCGAGGGTGGATCTACTTTTCTCGGTAAGCCTTACGAGCCCAACTCAGTCATAAAAAATGACATTGAATTTATTCTGATGGAGCGGAAGCCGGGAGGTTACCGTACCCCCGACATCTCCACGAAAGTTCTAAGTGTAATTTCGGCGGAGAACCATAAAAAATGGTTCCAGCAGATCTGGAATGGAGTCACGGGAGCATCGACAAAACATCATCCTGCACCTTATCCGCTTGAGCTTGCCGAAAGGCTCGTCCGGATGTTCAGTTTCGTTGGTGACACGGTTCTCGATCCTTTCATGGGTACTGGCACGACCACAGTGGCGGCCGCGAAATGGGGAAGAAATAGCATTGGATTTGAGATAGACCCGCACTACTACAAATTGGCCCAAAATCGGATTTCGGAAGAAACGTCGTCTCTTTTCAGCACGGCAACCATTCGCTCTGCTCGTGCCGAATAGCATCTGACATTCCTCTTCGCCCAGCACTCGAGAAGAAACTGCGTCAAGCTATAAAGCATTTCTGGAAAACCCGTGAGAAACAAGCGACGAAGCAGGGTGCCAAGACGGGTGCCCGCGATGCCGGCGCGAGAACTGCCGTGACCGGCGGACAGCAGATGAACGGTTTTATCCATTTAGTTCGGGACTATTTGTCCGCAAATGGCCTCCCCAAGACGCAGGTTTTCTGTGGGACGGCCGTAGAAATACCCGGGTGGTATCGCTCGGAGAAAAAATGGGATTTATTGGTCATCTCGGATGGTGAACTTCTTGCAGGGATCGAATTCAAGTCCCAGGTTGGTTCCTTCGGAAACAATTACAATAACCGCACCGAGGAAGCCATTGGCAGTGCTACAGACATTTGGGCCGCTTTTCGAGAAGGCGCCTTCAAGCCGTCTTCTCGTCCTTGGCTCGGCTACATGATGTTGCTTGAGGAGGCATCAGGCTCGATGCGGCCAGTGAAACCCCGAGAACCTCACTTCAAAGTCTTTCCAGAATTCAAAGATGCGTCTTACGGAAAGCGATACGAAATACTTCTCACAAAACTAGTGCGGGAACGGCTATATGATTCAGCCTGCTTCTTGCTTTCCAATGCCAAGGGCGGCGTGAAGGGTGATTATCGTGAGCCCGCCCCAGAACTCACGTTCGAGAAGTTCATCGCATCTCTATTGGCACGCGCCACGGCAATAGCAAAAACTCGAAAACCGAACTAGAGGCCCGCGCTGCGGTGATCTCGAATCGCCTGGCAACGCTGACTTAGCTCCACTGTTCAGGGGCGGTCACTAAGGCGAACCTCCGGCGGAGTCACGCAAGGAGGGTCGGGAAGACGCTGACAATGTTTTTGAATTGCCTTCTGAAGGAAATCGGAGTCGTAAAGGAATGGGTTGGACTCACCGTTGAGAAGTTTTCCCGGATTTATTGGCCCGTCCCCAAATAAATTCGCTCTTCTTTGGAGCTCCGCCATGTATTCCTTATCCGAGGAAATCTCGGCTGGCCGTGGCTCACTCTCACTCAGCTGCAAATCCCGGGGACCAAGATAGAGATAAGCACCTGCCTCGGTTGGCTGAATTGCTGATTCAGCCCGGAGATGCCGATAAGTATGGTCGTGACCTTGCAAGTTTGCCCTATTCCCTTGTGCGCGCTTATGGCGATAGGGCCGTTCCCTACCTGGAACGGGCAGTTTCCGAATCCCCTTACGCATTTGTGCGTGTCCCTCACCTCTGCTAGCGCTTTGCCGTAAGAGCCAGACGCATTACACGGTTGGCGAAACGTTGTCCGCGACTCTGATCACGAATCGTAGGAAATCATTCGCGTACTTGGTTTGGAGCAGTCCCTCGCTGACTGGCTAGCGAACAATCCCTGTCGTGCAGACTACGGATGAACGTTCAACGCCTCCAAGCGGGGATCGTCCAACTGAAGACGGTACATAATCTGGTTGTAGTTGTAACGCGGTGTGTCCTGCTTCGCATCGCTGAATGACGACGTATATGTGCCTTCGAAGTAGATGATACGCCCGCCCTCTTGGTCGAAGAACGGGTGTTGAAGTACGTTGTAGAAGTTGTAGGCTTTGTGGCTCAGAATCTTTTTCGCCCAAGGCCATGGGCCAATAGGTTCATCGGACTCTGAATAGAAAACAGTGCCAATTTTTTCTGCCAACATGATCCACTTTTCCCGGTAAGGGTTCCACGCAATAGAGCTGGGTGAAGCACCGGTCTCGGCGCCGGAATCCGCATCGATGAGGGAAAAAAGTGCTTCTTCTTTTTTCATGAGTCCGCGGGCAATTAATTGTTTTTCCTGATCTGAGCCGATCCAGTCCGTGTTTGGCTTCCACCCGCAAACAAGTTCCCCGGAGGGTCGCCTCTCCAGCCGCGGTTTCGCTTCTTCGAATCGGGCGCCGGTTTCGAGACATGTGTAAGATTCGTAGCTCATTGGGTCAGCGATGGCTTTCCACTCGTCTGGCACGCGCAGTTGTGGCATCAGATACCAGTAGCGCTTTCCGTGCAAGGTCACCTGGAATGGATGAGAAGAAAAATGACTGCCCATGAGCGGCAGTTGCGCAAGCACGCGAAACTGTTTTCCCGCGTCGTCGAAAACGGCAATGCCGCATTCACTCGGTGGAGCCAATCCCGGCTGGCGAGTGTAAGTGGCGATCAGCCGTTCGACTCCTTTGACATCCCGCACCGTCAAGAGACCTTCGATCCATACGAGCTCGGGAGGCCCGGGCCGATCGAGGGGGAGCATTTCCTTGCTGAAGCCGCGCTCGTCCACAAAGTACGTCAGGTTTACACCCACGGAGGGGTCGAGCCCGCCGGCGCCTGGCGAATCCGAGGTCGCGCAGGACACAGCAAAATTGAAACTTGCGGTCCCAAAGGTGTCGCCCCAGCACCAGAGTATTTTTCCGTGATATGGAGCGGCGATATTCGTGTCCTGACCGGTTACGCCGCCGTTGAGGATTGGCTGCGCGATTGGCGGTTTGAGTCCGGCGACCACGCTGTCAAGGTAAATGTCGGCTCCGGTGATTCGATACAGGCGCTCCGCGATATTGATACGCCGAATCTTAAGCTCGGCATGGTGCCCGGTCTGGACGTGCAAGACCTTGCCTGTATCCTCAAACAGCTTCTCTTGAAATTCGTAGCCGTCGCTACGGATCAAGAAAGCTACATCGCGGCCTTCAAACGCAGGGTCGCCTATGATCGCGACCCCGTTGCTATCAGTCCAGAAACTCACGGCGTCCGGGGTTGTCCGGAACTCGACCAGCGGAACTCCCCGGCCCGTCTCAGCATCCACGATCCGCACCCAATAAGGAGTGCCGCTCCCGCAAGAGGCGGTGACGATAAGCGCGGCAAACCCTATGCAATAGATACAGCGCATGACCCTATACTAGCTGGCCTATCTAGCTTTGCCGACCGACAAAGCGTTATGCTTCCTCGAGTCTGGAAATCAGCTGGCTTTTCACACGTCGCTCCGTGGACATCGCGACACTTCAAACCGCCACTCAACCACCAACTTCCAGTGTATCGACGCCCGCACGCTTCGAACCGCAACTGCCCTTTGGCCGGTCTTCCCTCTGTCCGACGTTCCTGGCGTGAAGTGAACAGTGAAGCAAGCCCTGAAGTACGAGGGTGAAGTACACTTCACGCCTCCGAGCTGAAGCGAGCCGTTGTTGCGCCTGAAGTCTGATACTGAAGCGCGCTTCTGCTGGTCTCTCGGAGTGCGTTGCAAGGATCAGTGCCTGTTCACGAGGCAGGAACTGGAGGACGGCGATCGTGATTTGAGAGTTTCGTAGGGCTGCCGGGATCGCAGTACGACCAGCGGCTGGCTGGGGACGACGAGCGCCGGCAAAACCGGCCAATGAGGTGACCACCGACTTTGGCCAGCCGATTTCACCTCCGACTGGCAACCAAAAACGGGCCACCAGTGCCTGCGAGCCGTACCGCGAGCTGATCGAGCAGGGACTCAGTCGTGGCCGGAATGCCATGGCCCATCTGGCAGGACTTGGTTTCCGGTCACGGCTTTCCCCACGGCTACCAGACCGTGAAGCGCTTTGTTCGCAGGCTGCGCGGATCGGACTCGCCACAAGCTGTGCGGATCCTCGCGTCCTCCTCTACCACGGCAATATCTTCAAATGCGGGCCGCGGAGCTGGAGGACAAATTTTCCGGCGGAACAATGAGCACCGCGCCGAAAACCAACCGGAAAGCCACGACCTGAACTATGGGAGACCTCGAGAAAATGCAGCCACGGGCTCGCGAACGCGATATTTTTCCACCTTCGGGGCGGAAATGGCCGCTGGCATCTCGTATACGCCTACCTACCACGTCTTCGTTTCTGCTATCGAATCCACGACGAGGTGATCCAGTTTTCTTTGTTGCACAACGAGTTCGAGACCCAACTGTTCTCGTATGGCGGCAACTATCGAAGTCGGCTCATTTGAGTCCCACTTGAGATCGAAGTCGTAGCGGCCGGTCAATCCCGTTTCATCAAAGACCTCACCGTCCAGAACAACGTGCGCGATTCGAGCGAGCCTTCCGATTGAAACGTCCACGGCTTCGAGCAGCTCTCCTTTTCGAGTCTCTTGACTCGATTCTCCTTCCGTGGTCGCTAGCCGTAGCTTGGGCTCCTGTCCGACCACTTTCTTGAGGATGTAGACGCGTGTTTCTTTCATTTCTTGATGGAACTTCAGGCGAAACGTCGCTTCAATCGCCTGCTTTGCCAGCGGCCAACGCAGAGCTTCTTCATGTTGCGGCGTCACGACGGAATAATCGAATCTCGACTTGCTGCACCATTCCGGGGCATCAATGCGGTTTTCGGGAATTTGGTACGCCTTTGACAAAATGCTGCGTAACGTCGCCCCGTACGCATCGTACCTTCCGTTCTTGTCGATAACGCGGCCGGGTGACGTTCCACTTACAGAAACCGGTGCCGCCGGACGGATGAGCACCTGCATAAGCGGCGGAGGAGCGCCAGGCTCGAGACCCAAGAGCGGTCCCATCCGCAATTCTGGAAAGTTGAGCGGTTTGGCCACGAGCAGGTCTTCCAAAACTTGTGGCGTCACGGATATTGGATTGGTGACCGCTCGAACGATACCGGTTGCATCTACCAGCAACGTTAGCGGGCGGCCTCCAATGTCGTATCTCTTGAACGTGCTCTCCTCTGCATCAAAAGCTACCCATCCGCGGATCGGGTGATCCGCCAGGAACCGCTTCACGAGTTCGGCATCCATTTCGTCTGTAATCGAAATGAACTGCAGCGGCCGAGATGCGAACTTCTCTGCCAGCTCATTGAGGTGGGGAATGTTATCCACACACGGGCCGCACCAGGTCGCCCAGAACTCGATAACTACAGCCTTCCCTCTTAATTCCTCCCAAGTCGCGTGCGCTTCCTCAGGTGCCTGCAACACATTCTTCAGGGTGAGCGGCGGTGCGGGGGAGCCTACCTTGACTCCGGAGTCGGCTTGCACAGTCGGTGAGAACCAGAGGAACGCAAAAAAGAAAGCGAAGAGAGACTTGCGTGTCATCATACTAGCCTCCTTTCGTAGTAGCGGCAGTCTGCCACGCTAATCACAATTCGAAAACGGGACTCCTAGGCTGTTGTCCGAACTCTTTGGAAAGTGTACCAGTGTACCTGGTTGCCCCGCTCCGGAACATCGGAGCGGCGCTCCCGCGCCGGGTGTGCAAAGGGACACGCCACCCCAGGTTGGGTGCTGCACAGCAACTCTGGTTGCTGTATAGGAACCATCAAGAAATCACGGACTTACGAAATCTCTAGCACTATAGAGCGCTTCAGGGCGCTATCCGTTAACTTTTTGAAAATAAAAGGGCGGCAAAAATCACAGCAGCTAAAGAAAAAATCTCTTGCGTCGTTGTCCTAGGGTCCCTTTGAATATTTTGTAACCTTCTCTCCGGAT
>DATHIB010000207.1:0-6615 GCA_035490055.1 Candidatus Limnocylindria bacterium
GGATTTCGACATGGCGCTGCTGGTACTGGCCAGTGGTCTTTATCGCCTGATCGCTCAACGCATGCGCGGCTACGCCGACGCGCAGGCGCGCCAAATTTTCCGCGATCTCATCGATATGCCTGCAGATGTTACCGTCAGCGAAAAAGAAGTAGAGGTCAGCTTTCACCGCCGTGCACACCTGCCGATCCTTCTGGCGTCCGGTCTCATGGAAAAGCCTATCGCAGTGCCGTGGTGGAATGGATTGCCTTTACGCTTGACAACCTACGACGGACGTCAAAACTTGCCGTCCACTTAGGTCAATTATTGCCCGTGGAAATTCAGGCTAGCCTAGTCCCTCACGCAACACTCCGTAGTTGTGATTCGCGATCAGACCAAGGAAGCCCTACCCGCTCAAATGAGCGGGCCGGACATTCGTGTGTATAGGGAAAGCCCCGTCGCGACTTCGAGCAGATGAGAGTATGAATTCCCGCGGTCCGCTCGCCGATTTTATAACGGCCAATCATTGCCCAAATAAACCGCAAAACTGTATACAAGAGAACAGACGCGCGTCTCGATGGCGTCTAGGATTCAGATCGCAAGGTTACGCGGTTAGATTCGCCATATCCATCCGAGCCCATATGTATCGGAAGCGCAGGGGCAGATGAATTTGTTTTTTCGGTTCTAATGGAGTCTGTTTCTTCCTCGATTGCCAAGGCTTGGGCCCGAGGACGTAGTCGGCACCGCAAGACATTACAATCGCCTGGCTCGGCATGATGAGCCGACTATGAATCCTCCGTGCATGTGGATAGGGCGCATTTCGACGCAGCCAGTGTTGCGTATACAGCGGCGCAAGACTGCGGAGAAGATGCCTCAACAGATTCTGCGCCGCGTAGCAAGAGTATTGCGGAGACACCTACTGGAAAATGAGTAGAAAATTATCTCGCAGAAATAAGGACTGTTTTGTTGGCCAGTCCATCGTCTTCAGCTTGATCTCCGCGGCCCGCACGGGCGCTGAGGACATCGAACAACACGTTAGTCGCACGGCCTGTTTGGATCGGTAGAGTCCAGCCCCTCGTTGAATTGAAGCGATTGAACACGTTCTCCGCACCAGGCAGAGCACGAAGCAATTCGTAGGGACAGTGTAGAAGTGTCTCGCAGCAAAGACAGAAAGGTAAAAAAGCATGCCTCTCATGCAGATTCTATTAACCCTGATCGTGGTTGGCAAATTCAGGATTTGTCTCAATTGTGCTTGGGCGTGCACGAGGGATTCAGCTGTAGATCGTGGCCTGCTTTCGCCTTTTCGAATTTCTTCGAATTCAGGCCGCGAGTGACAGGCTGGAGGACAACGATGGACGAATCTAAACGACGGGCAGTCAGATTTCTCGAGAAAGAGATCAAGACGTACATGGCGTTGTCGCTCTTCCTGTCGAAGAAGGGAATAAAGGAACATGCGCGCATGGAGGAGAAAAAAATCCTGATTAGTCCTTCGTTTTACAGAGAGAGGATGAAGGAAGCGAGGAAACTTGTCTATGAACTCCGAAAACCGAGCTAGGGCACGAGTTCTGCAAAGGGGTGCGACCCGTGGCGGGGGACGATGGATCATGCTCGCGGGGGGTGTTTTTGTCTTCCTGCTGCTGTGCACCAGCGTGTCGTTGGGGTACTCCGTGCTCACGCACGAGGAAATCGTGGACCTGGTGTGGACCGCTGAGCTGCGCACACTTCTGCTCCAGCGATTTCCAGTGCTCACGGAAGACCAGATCAAGGAGGCACACGGTTACGCCTATGGCGGCGCCGTCATCCAGGACCTCGGCTACTATCCCTTTGGCAGCGTGGAATTCAGCAATTTGGTGCACTACGTCCGCAGTGGAGACTTCGTTCGCGAGTTG
This sequence comes from Candidatus Limnocylindria bacterium, assembly GCA_035490055.1. GTDB lineage: Bacteria > Acidobacteriota > Terriglobia > Acidiferrales > UBA7541 > Acidiferrum. Next base: position 1,866 of record DATHIB010000207.1, read on the forward strand.
CTACTGCAGAGCCAGGATGCAAACGAGTACGCCTTCGCCTTGGGTGCGCTTGCGCACTATGCTTCGGATATCGCCGGCCATCCGGCCGTCAACCAGGCGGTTTCCATCCAATATCCCAAGCTGCGGGCGAAGTACGGTAACTCCGTCCGCTACGCGCAGGACCACACAGCGCATCTGAAGACAGAGTTCGGATTCGATATGGTGCAAGTGGCGAAGAATCGTTACGCGTCGCAGCAGTATCACGATTTCATCGGATTCCAAGTGTCCAAGCCTCTGTTGGAACGGACTTTCCCGATCGTTTACGGAGTGGAGTTGAAAGACGTGCTGACGCATGAGGAGCTCGCCGTCGGTTCCTATCGGTTTGCTGTCAGCCGAATGATCCCGCAGATGACCCAAATCGCACTGCGGACGCACAAGAAGGACATGATGAAGGAGACGCCCAATGTTGCAAAAAAGAAATTCCTCTACCGTTTGTCGCGCTCCGAGTATGAAAAAGAGTGGGGAAAGGACTATACGAATCCGGACTTCGGAACGCGTGCGTGGTCCGTGGTGTTGCGATACATGCCGAAGATAGGTCCGTTCAAGGCACTGGCTTTCAACAACCCCACGCCACAGACGGAGGACTTGTATTTCAAGAGCATCAACACGGCAGTCGACCAATACCGAATTTATCTCCAGCAAGTACGTGCCGGTTCACTGGAACTTGCCAACTGTGATTTTGACACCGGCAAAGAAACTAAAGCGGCGGAATACTCATTGACAGACGATACCTATGCAAAGTTGTTAGGCCAGTTAGCGGGACGGAAGTTCGATCTGACGTCACCGGACCTGCGCGGCAATATCCTGAACTTCTATTCGGACCTCTCTCTTCCTCTTGAAACCAAGAAGGACTCAGCTCGCTGGCAGAGCGTATTGTCGTCCCTTGACCAGTTAAGGATGCTTACCCCAACTCCGATTCTCGCTGTCTATGCATGTACAAACAAAACTGCGATTGTGTGCTAAAGCGGACAGACGTGCAGTTTCAGGCCGTCTACTATAGGTCATCTGGGACAAAGAGAGCGAACCCCAGGTGTGGCACAAGCGCTATGAACAGGAGTTTCTTGTGAGATTGGAACCGCAATGCTTTGGACCATTCTTGTGGTGTTGTTTGTCCTCTGGCTCCTTGGCGTGCTCACGTCTTACACGCTCGGGGGATTTATTCACATCCTTCTGCTCGTAGCACTGGCGATCTTCGTAATTAACTTGATTCAAGGCCGAAGGCGGATGGTTTAGTTGCAAAAGCGTAGAATATGAAACCAATTATTTGGGTTGGAATTCTCTTGGTTGTTCTGGTCGGGCTGGCGCTCGTTTATCAGGGATTTACGTATACCCATCAAGAAAAGGTTCTTGATCTCGGGCCGATTCACGCTACCAGGGAAGATCATGAGCGAGTTTCGATCCCACCGATGCTCGGCGGGCTGGCGCTGGTCGGCGGAATTGCCTTGCTCGTTGTTGGAGGCAAGAAAAGTTCTTAGCTCGAAATTACATTAATGTCCCGCCTGAGAGTCGGGCAACGCATAGCCCTCTCGTAACTTAAACGTGTTGAAAGTCCTTCAGCCAAGAATCAGTTTGGGAGCAAAACGTCAGCAGAAGAAGTTTTGACCTTGGAGGTCAGCGATGAAGAGATTTATGGTTACCGCAGTATGTCTCACCCTCGTAGCAGGCGCAGCGTATGCCAAAAAACTGAATAAGGAGCAAAAACGCCTCGAGGAGAGTGGCGTCGTGTTGCAGGAAGTGCTCAACATCCCCGACAACATCCCCCATGATCTGTTGGAAAAAGCCGAATGCGTCATTGTAATTCCTTCCGTCAAGAAACTGGCGTTTGGAATCGGCGCAGATTACGGACGCGGAGCCATGGTTTGCCGGACAGGCGAAAAGTTCCGCGGACCCTGGGGAGCCCCAGCCATGTACGCGTTGGAAGGTGGGAGTATCGGTTTCCAAATCGGCGGAGAAGAGACCGACTTGATTCTGCTGGTCATGAACGATAGAGGGATGGAGTCTATTCTAAGCAGCAAGGTGAAGTTGGGCGCCGATGCTTCCATTGCCGGAGGACCCAAGGGACGTGACGCTTCCGCAGATACTGACGCTTGGATGCGTGCTGAGATTCTCAGCTACTCGCGTTCCCGCGGTCTGTTTGCCGGCGTATCGCTCGAAGGCTCCACGATTCGTCCCGATGACGAGGCTAGCGAACAGGTTTACGGTCACGCTATCAAAGCAAAGGAAATCGTCAGAGGCGAAAAGATGAGCGTGCCCGCAACAGGCCGCAATCTCGTTGACGTTTTGCAGAAGAGCGCACCCCACAACGAATCGGAGCGCGCGGCTTCGAATCGGTAGTTAGGAGTTACCGGCCCGCCGGCATTTGTCTCATCTCGGCGAGCTGTTAATCTTCAGAAGGGGGGCAGCGGAGTGCTTCTCCACAGGGCCATCTGCAAAGGTCGCAATACATGATTCGTCCTTTGCAGAGTGGCCAGCCCTTTAGAATTTAGTTTCTGGAAATCCTGTCTCTGGCGAATTGATACGGTGGCAGTGAAACGATCGGATCCGCGAAACGCGCTGCAACTAAGAACGCAAACACCGTATGATTTCATTGGGTGTTTGTGCCGACGTTGACCGGATACTGCAGCGAGCGCGAGTCTTTGAAAAGTCAGGCGGCGGCTGGTGTTTGGTATAGGGCTCGACAGTGTGGTTGCCACCGAAACGAGCCGAGATTGGCTACTGGTCGTGACATGGTCATATCCGGCGTTCGCCCCTCTAGTGAGGTATGCGTGCGATGGTTGTTGAAATAGGTCCTGAAATCGAGCAGTTCGTTTTCGAGATCGGCCGTCGTCCAGAACAAATGCCGATAGTGGTCACAACGTGATACACGGCGCTGATTTCAAGTTCTTAGGGATTCGTGGGAGATATTAAAATGAAAAAGCTGCGCAGTTCGATTCTTTGTCTTGTTGTCCTGCTACTCGCGGCGCCATTGCTTCGTGGACAGGATCTTTCCAAGTATCGGCACTTTACCTTTGGAATGAGCGTGACCAGAGTATTGGAGCGTACTGACCAAAAAATGGTCGATGTTAAGGTGATTCACGATCGCCCAGCGGTGGTTCAGGAACTGAATTGGTGGCCGCCGAACCTTCGCGGGACTGCGTTCCAATCGGATACCGTCGAACAGATTCTTTTCTCTTTCTACAACGGCGAGCTCTACAAGATTCTCGTTACTTACGATCGAACTTCCACGGAAGGACTCACCGCGGAGGACATGGTGAAGTCCATTCCGGTGAAGTACGGCCCGGCGACAAGTGTGAAACCGAAAGTGGATTTGTTCGAGTTTTGGAATGGATTGAACGGAGGTCAAAGAAATGACTGTGAATATTACTCCCCTGCATGACCGCGTGCTTGTACGCAGGCTGGAAGAGAAAGAAACCGCGAAGGGCGGGATCATTATTCCCGATACGGCAAAGGAAAAACCTCATGAGGGCGAAGTCATGGCCGTTGGAGCCGGCAAGATGGAAAAGGGCCATCGCATCCCACTCGATGTGAAGGTGGGCGACCGGATCTTGTTCGGCAAATACACTGGCAACGACATCAACATCGACGACCAGGAGTACCTGATCCTCCGTGAGGAGGAAATCCTGGTGAAAGTCAGCGGAATCGCCAAAGCGGCATCCGGCAAGAAGTAGTTTTCACCTGAACCGAAGATTTCGGACGGGCAGAAGGTCTCAATCACCCGGGAGGGTGAGATCTAATGGCAAAACAAATCGTAACCGGTGAGAATTCACGTCAGGCGATTTTGCGCGGCGTCAACATTCTGGCTGACGCGGTGAAGATCACGCTCGGCCCGAAGGGGCGCAATGCGGTGATCGAGAAAAAGTTCGGGGCACCTATCATCACAAAAGACGGTGTGACGGTGGCAAAGGAGATCGAGCTGCAGGACCCGCTTGAAAACATGGGTGCTCAGATGGTGCGCGAGGTTGCGTCCAAGACGTCGGATGTGGCTGGCGATGGCACCACGACTGCGACCCTGCTGGCCCAAGCAATCTTCCGTGAAGGAGTAAGAACGGTTGCCGCAGGCGCCAGCCCGATGGCCCTCAAGCGCGGCATCGATAAGGCCGTTGAAGTCGCCGTGGGAGAGATTAAGAGGCTTTCCCGCGAGGTGAAGGGCGACATGATCGCACAAGTGGGCACAATCAGCGCCAACACCGACAAGCAGGTGGGCAGCATCATTGCCGAGGCCATGAAGAAGGTGGGCAAGGATGGCGTCATCACCGTCGAGGAGTCCAAGACGATGGAGACGACCCTCGAAGTAGTCGAAGGCATGCAATTTGACCGCGGCTACCTCTCGCCCTACTTTGTGACCGACCCGGAGCGCATGGAATGCGTGCTCGAAGACGTGCACATCCTGATCCACGAGAAGAAGATCAGCTCGATGAAGGACCTGCTGCCCTTGCTCGAACAGACCGCGAAGATGAGCAAGCCTCTCTTGATCATCGCAGAGGACGTCGAGGGCGAAGCGCTCGCGACTCTCGTGGTCAACAAGCTCCGCGGCACACTGCAGTGCGCGGCGGTGAAAGCCCCGGGCTTCGGCGACCGTCGAAAGGCCATGCTCGAAGATATCGCCACCCTCACCGGCGGCAAGGCCATCACCGAGGACCTCGGCGTCAAGCTTGAGAACGTGAAACTTGAGGACCTGGGGCGCGCTAAGAAAGTGACCATCGACAAGGAC
>DATHIB010000208.1:0-92985 GCA_035490055.1 Candidatus Limnocylindria bacterium
ACTTCCAGGCTTCCACCGAGTCGGTCACCCTTCTCGGCGCTGGATATAACTACGACAGCCACTGGATTGCTCTGTCGATGGGACTCTCACCCATTGGATTGACTTCTAGCCTTGCTGCGCGCCCGCGAAACCTCATGAAAGCCGTGCAGCGCAATGGCCCATTCCCAGCGCTAAGTCCTTCGTTTTCAGGTCAGCTGTGATTGCGACCATGCGTCTTTCGACCCTTTTAATTATAAGGTAAGATAAAACCTTTGTTTTGATACGCTTCTGGAAGTGTTCATTCTAAGCGTAGTTAGGGGCGTCCTTTTTGGTACTTTTTGCAAGTGTTGATTCTAAAGCAGTTAGTCCGATGAGCCTAGTTTCATCAGGCAGATCGATCCACGAGGCGCTGAAGCAGCCGGGGAGGCGTGGACTTGCGAAGGAGCACCAGGCGGACACGGAAGTCTCCGGTAAAGAACGATTAGGATTCTAAAGGGATCTCGTGGAAGACGAGGCACATTTCTGAACGGTATCCGAGAATAGTGACCGGAATGTCAATAAGAATCTGCTGGGAATTCAGGAGACACAAATAAGACTTGCTGAACTGAGCTGGCTTTGAATTCCCGCATTAGAACCAGTCGCTGCGATACGCCACCCACCAGCTAAAGATGCCGATGGGAACGGTAGCCAGCAGCGACCACAAGATGGGCAAGGTGAAGTCCGCAACCAGTCCGAGCACGACAAAGGTAGTCCAGAAGACCTTGCGTTGCATTTTATCATTCTAGCCCGCGCAGGCGCGCTGCGGCCGCCGTTCAAGGTGCGGGTTTCGAGAAAAAACACATGCCAGGACAAAATGGGTGAGGAAAAGTCAAAGCCCGCCTCAAAAAACCGAGGGTGGGGCAACCCAATCCCTAACGAATTCATTTCTTGGGTGCGCGATCCGAAAACTGGACGACGGTGGTACTTGAAGTGTCCGCATTTCCGCTTGCGTGGGAATCCAGCCGGGAGAGCAGCCCCGGGGCAACATTCCAGTGCTCGCCACTTTCCGTGATAACAGTCACGGTCTTCTTATTGTAGCGGGTGAGAGTTCCAATCAACTCAGGCCGCCCCGTGGGGCGGAATTTCACTTTTTCGCCGATGCGGAAATTCAGCATGGCGCCGTGGGAGCGCATTTCGCCGAGAAACCTGAGGCGCGCCACGATTTTGTGATTTAGCTCGACGAGTTCTTCTTCAGAGAGGGAGTCGATATTGATGATGCGCATTTGGGTCCGATCCTGGAATCACTGCACGTATTCTATAGAAACCTGGCCGTGTGGCAAGTTGGAACCTAATAGAAACGCAGAGGTAGGTGATGGATTGGAAGGCGGTAATCCGAGTCTGTCGTGAAAGGGTAGCTAAAAGAGCCAGGCGGCCCGGATCGGCAACACGGGATTAGCGTGTTACAGGGTGAGGCTCGATGCGAAATTAGAGCATCACCCGCCTTGAGCAGACGGTTGATCGACCGCCAGCATGACTAATAAAGTAAAAAAAGAAATGGACCGCTCGCGCGAATGGCGTGGGCGGTTTTTTTGTTTATGCGACACTTTTTGCGAAAGGAGCTGCGGTATGACCCCTGCAACTTCGCCCGTGCGAATCGAAATGCTGAATGGAGTGCCGATCTACTTTGAGGTGCACGGAAGCGGTTATCCCCTGCTTCTGCTGCATGGGTTTTCCGGTTGCGGCCAGGGCTGGTCCGCGTTCATCGGATCGCAGAGCCACTCCACGGGAGAGGAATTTCAGCGGATCATTCCGGACATGCGGGGCCATGGGCGGTCGTTTGCGCCACAGGGGGTGGGCTTGGCGGCACGAAAAGCGCACAGCCAGGAGTGGCTGTGATACCTAAGTTTTCTGCGCGGCGGCATGACGAAGCGGCGGCGGACATGTTTGCTCTGCTCGACCATTTGGGGATTGAGACATTTGAGGGCATTGGGGTGAGCGGCGGGGGAAACGTGCTGCTGCCCATGGCGACGAAGCTGCCGGAACGCGTGAAAGCGACGGTGCTGGTGAGCGCGACGAGCTACTTCCCTGCTCAGGCACGGCCGATCATGCGGGCGTACCCGGACAGGCTGCCGGCGGAGGAGAGAGAAAGTCTGCGGCGGCGCCACCCCGGCGGAGACGCGCAGATTGAAGGGCTTTTGGCGAGCACCAAGGCGTTTGCGGACAGCTATGACGACAAGAATTTCACGCCATCGTGTCTGAGGAGGATTTACGGCGCGCAAGCTGATCGTGCAGGGTGATCGCGACCCGCTTTACCCGGTGGAGATTTCAGTGGGGATGGCAAGGGCTATTCCACGATCGAGCCTGTGGATCGTCCCCAGCGCGGGGCCTGGGCCCGTAGCCGGGGAACGATGGCCGGAGTTTCTGAAAACGGCGGGGGGGGTTCTACGAGGTTGAGCGGCGGGCTGACAACGATTTCGCCTTCGCGAAGCACGCGAGGATGCGGCGCCCGATGGCCGCCACGCAGCGGGCTAACTCATGTAGACTGCTTAACGTTCTGGTTGCAGAATGAAAACGACATTAGGTCTCGCCATCATGGACAAGAGCCAAACGGTTGGACGAATCTTCGTTGCGGTTTCCCTGGTTGTTTTCGGGGTGCAACATTTCTTGTACGGCGGCTTCGTTGCAGGACTGGTGCCAGCGTTCATGCCAGGCCGGCTGTTTTGGGCGTACTTTGTTGGCGTGGCCTTCTTTGCAGCCGCTGCCGGTATTCTCTACGAAGAAATGGCACGGCCGGCGGCAACCATGCTGGGAGTGATGTTTTTTCTTTTCGTGGTGCTCCTGCACATTCCGAGGATCGTCACGCATTCGCGCGATGGAAATGAATGGACCAGCGGATTTGTGGCGCTGGCGATGTGTGGCGGCGCCTGGATTCTCGCCAGCGCTTCTCCCCTATATGAGCGCGAGATCGCCGATCCGTTCCTCAAGTTCGGGCGGTACATTTTTGCCATGGCTTTTGTGGCGTTTGGGATTCAACATTTCTTCGATCCCAGGCTCACAATCCGGGTAGGCCCGCCCTCGTTTCCGGGACGGCCAATCTGGATGTATCTGACCGGCATTTTTTTCGTTCTCGCGGGCTCGGCGATCTTCCTGGGGAAGAAAGCGCGCATTGCGGCAAAGCTCCTGGGGGCGGCGACTCTTCTGTTCTTCCTCCTGCTGCACATCCCTCGCATCGCAGCCGAACTGCATAATCCGGGTCCGTGGACCAGCGGATTTGAAGTCTTGGCCCTGTGTGGAGGCGCTTTGGTCCTGGCCAGCAGTCTGCAAAGAGAAGGCGGAGAGTAGGTAGCGAGACGCTGTTGGCAAGGAGATTGGGCTGCCCCAAGCCGACTTGACGATCGGGGCTGTGCGTCTGGATAGAGCGGCGTAAGCGCAAAAAGACGACATCCCGCGCTGGGCACGGAGCAGATTCTGAGAAGAAACAGATGGCGAGTGGCCACCCGTCAAGGGCCTGCCACTCGCCCGGGAAGAGTTGGGAGAAAGACTTTGAACAACTGAAATCGTCAGTTGCCGACGGCGGAAGGCTTTTCTGTGGGGGCGTAGTAGCCGTTGCGGGTGCGGGCGACAAGTTTGCCGTGGCCGCGCGGGGGAATGACTTCCACTTGGACGGTTCGGAAGGAGCCGTCGCGGCGGATGTTGGTGGGATAGTAGGCCAGAATGTACTGGTTGCGAATGTCGTGTGCAACCTGCTCGCAGATGTTGTGCACGTCATCGACGTTTTCCGGGAAGAAGGCCAGGCCGCCGGAGGCCGCCGAGATTTGCTCGAGGGCCTTGCGGGCGCGCTTGGCTTCCTTCTTATTTTCCTGGCCGAGGAGTCCGATGGTGTAGATCACCGTGTCGGTCTTCTGGACTTCACGAATCATTCTCTCGAGGGAATTGCGGCTGGCGTTGTCCTCGCCGTCGGTGACGACGAGCAGGACCTTTTTGTCTTTGGAAGCTTTCTTGAGATGATCGAGAGAGCCCAGGATGGCGTCGCGCAGGGCGGTGCTGCCGCGGGAATCGATGCGTTCGAGGGCTTCCTTGAGCTCCGGGATGCTATTGGTGAAATCCTTGTCGAGATCGAGATAGAAGTCGTCGTTGAAATTGACGACGAAGGCTTCGTCGTTAGGGTTGCTGGCCTGGACGAGAGTGAGGGCTGCTTCATTGACGCGAGGACGCTTGTCGCGCATGCTGCCGCTATTGTCGATCACCAGCCCCATGCTGACGGGCACGTCCTCGCGCTTGAAGACGGAGAGTTTCTGTTCGATCTTGTCTTCGAAGACGCGGAAATTTTCCGACTTGAGGCCGTCCGCGAAGCGATGACGATCATCGAGAACGGTCGTGTGCAGGACGACCAGGTTAACGTCGATGATCAGCTTCGAGCCTTGCTTACCGGCGTTGGCATCCTGGCCGGGAGGAGGCGGTACGGAATTGGGGATGGGAATCTGGGCGAGGGCGGCGGAAGAGAAGACAACCGCGGCGCAGATCAAGAGAGAGAAATAACGCAGGGAAGGAAAGAGACGCCGGAAGAGCTCAGTGGCTGGGGGCGTAATATCCGGTCTTGGAATAGACGCTGAGCGGTGGAAGTCCCTTGGGTGCGCGCAACTTGATCTTGAGCTTGCGCCAGCGTGCGTCGTGAGCCTTGTTGCTTGGTCGATAGCCGAGGACATATTGGTTTCGCAGCTCCATGCCGATTTTTGAGGCAATATCCGGCAACTCATCCAGCTTCTCCACGGCGAACACGCGGCCTCCGGTCATTTCGGTTACTTCACTGAGCAGCGACGGACCGCTCAGTTCCTCCGGGGACCGGTTGCGATAACCAAGCGGGTCAAAGATGCCGATGGCGTAGAGCTGGGTGTCGGCTTCCTTCACCAAGCGCTTGATATCGCTTTCGTTGTACCTACTATGATTATCGCCTCCATCCGATAGAATGAGCAAGGCACGTTTGGCGTTGTGTGCACCCCTCATCTGGCTGAGCCCGAGATAGATGGCGTCGAGCAGCGCGGTGCGGCCCTTGGGCGCCGTGAGCATCATGCGGCTTTGCAGATCTTCCACGCTGTTGGTGAAGGAACTGGTCAATTCCGCGCGCTCGTTGAAGCTGACGAGGAAGAATTCATCCTGCGGATTGGCGGTCTTGAAGAATTGGACGGCGGCTTCGCGGGCCTTGGCCACTTTGTTGGCCATGCTGCCGCTGAAATCAAAGATCACGCCGATAGAGATGGGGACATCTTCGGCGGAGAAAGTGACCACTTCCTGCTCGATGCTGTCTTCATAGACGCGGAAATTGTCAGGTTCGAGGCCGGTGACCAAGCGATTGTAGGGATCCGTGACCGTGACGTTGATGAGGGCGAGGTCCACATCGAAGTGAAGCAACCCTCCGGGCTTAAAAGGCGTGCCCGGGGTATCTTTCCGCAAGTCGTCTTTCTTGATTTCCTTGACTTCCTCGCGCTTACCTTCGTCCTTGGACTTGTTTTCGTTGGAGTCCGATTGAGCGGCGGCAGGGAGCGCGGCATAGAACATGGACAGGCAAACGACCAGCAGGAATCGGAATAAGAAAGACAGGACGCGAAAACCCAGTAAATCGCGTTTCACGGCACCCTCTCCATCCCGGCCTGCAGGGATGGCCGTGCGGTTCAGACTAACTGAAATTCTACCACTCGGATTCTCGAACACAAGGGCAAATGCTTGCTGTTCGGTATTGCACAGCTCGATAGGCCGACCGGGTTGAGGGGCGTGTGGTAGCATCGCCGCGCGGAATCTCCCTGTTGGAGTTAGACCGAGCCGGAAGGTCTAGTATTCCCGGCAAATGGAGAACGAGAGGAGACGAGCTTGGACAAAGTGGTGGTGGTCATTCCTGCTAGATATGGTTCGACTCGGTTGCCGGGGAAACCATTGGTTTTGCTGGCGGGAAAACCGATGATCCAGCGGGTCTATGAGCGCGCCAAACTAGCACAGCGAGCGGACCAGGTGATTGTGGCGACCGACGACGAACGCATCGTGAAAGCCGTGGAGGGATTCGGCGGCGAGGCGAGGATGACGCGGACCGAGCACCGTACCGGTACGGAACGCGTCGCGGAGGTGGCCGCGCGCGAACAGGGAGATGTATTCGTGAACGTACAGGGAGACGAGCCGCTCCTGGATCCACATGCGATAGATGTGGCGGTCAATTCCCTGGTGGAGGAGCCGCAGGCTTCGATCAGCACGGTGGCGACGCCGATCAAGACGCCCGGGGACATCATGGACCCGAATGTGGTGAAGGCGGTGTTGGACTTTGACGGGAACGCGATTTATTTCTCGCGCGCGCCGATTCCCTGGGTGCGGGACACCGCAAGCAAAATCCAGGTGCGGCATCTGAAACATCTTGGGCTATACGTTTTTCAACGCGAAGCGCTGCTGGAATATCCGACGCTGCCGCAGGGTGAGCTCGAAAGAATCGAACAGCTCGAGCAACTGCGCTGGATGGAGAATGGATGGAAGATCCGCGTGGCGGAAGTGGAACATGACGCGGTGAGCGTGGACGTGCCCGAAGACGTAGAGAAGGTGGAAAAGCTCCTACAGAAATAAATCCGCCCGGCCAGATGTGCCCGGGCGGATCATCGAAGCTCATCTCAATTCTTCAAGGTTGTCGCGCGATCGAACCCGCGAGGACGCGGTTGTTATCCACACCAACTAGAAAAACGGTGTTCGAATCCACAGCGTAGGCCGTGAAATTAAAGGTCTGTGGCGACGGGAACGTCGTTGTCAGTGTCAAAGTGTTTGGACCGGTGCCCGGTGAAGTGATGTTTAGCGGACCACTAGACTGAATGTCGAAGAACTGGTGCTGATGCGCCGGACTGAACTCAGTAAAGTCCATGATGCCGGTGGCGTTGTTGCCGGAGGCGGAGGTCAGCTTCAATTGGCCGACGAAATCGTTCGAGTCTACGATGGAACCGTTCTGAGTCACGCCGCTCAATACAGAAGCGAAGTCCCCTGCAAGCGAGGCAGGCGTGATGGGACCGGCGGTCTGGGCCAGGAGCGTGCCGTCGCTTGTGATCCCGGTGTCAGTCTCCTGGAAAACGGCCTCCGTCGGCGAGATCAAGTAAAAAATGAAGGTAAACGTTCCCACCTTCGTATCCGTCCACGTTGCCGCGCCCCCTCCAAGTCCGTTGGCATCGAGAATATAGGTGCCGGCGACCGTGCCGCCCTGCGAGGGAAGGAGTGTTACGGTTCCATTGTTGTTCTCATCGAGAAAAATCTCGGAAAGATTGCCAACGCCATCCGCAGCGAAGCGGCCTGCCGTGGCAATGGGCCCACTCGAGCTACTGCCTCCAAGGAGGAACGCAAAGCCGCTGTTCAGCGAGGCGTCACTAAATGCAATATTGCGCTGCGCAAACACCTCCCCGGAGAACACCTCGGGAAAATCCGTGCCGACTAGTTTCAAGCGCGTCGCATCCACGACGTAGAAGGCAAAATTATGCCCGGCAATGTTGGCAACACCGCGGCCAGACTGGCCGAACGTGTGGTCGAATTGATACAAGGCTCCGGCCGGGAAGAGTTGCTGGCCGGAGGGCGTGCCGGCTTCATTGGAGTCATACAAGCCCAAGCTGATGTTGCCTGCGCCATCAGCGTCGAAGCGGCCAATGATTGATTCGGGATTCGATGCGCTGCTGGCCCCGAAAACATCAAATACGTAACCATTGGCGATCGCCGGATTGGAAAACGCCGCCGGGTTTTGTCGCTGAAGCGAACCGCTTGCTGTTGCGTTGCCATCGGTCTGCGCAACAAAGCCTTGGGTTGGGGAAGTTAGTATAAGGCTGTAGCTAGTTGTGCCAGTGTTGTTCGTCAGGTTAAGAGTGCCCCGGCCATCGGCAGAGATGGAATACGTGCTGCTGGTGAATGGCAGGGTGCCAACTCCCGTGCATACGTTTACGTCTTCAACGCCGCCGCTAATGTGGCCGCTCCCGTCCGCGGTGAAGCTGCCGGCTCGCGCGAAGAAGCTTCCCTGCCCGGCGCAGAGCTCCGTGCCACTCATCGAAAAGGCGTATTGGCCCTTCAAGCTGGAATTGGAGAAATTTCCCGTTGGCGGCGGAGGCGGAGGCCCGACAACAGTATTTCCGCTATTGCTGCAACCGGCGCTGACGAAAGCGAACAGTGCCGCAGCGAACGAGAGCAGTCGCTTAACTGGGAGGTTCATCGCGGACCTGCTTGGCTGGCGAGCTGGCCGCGCTGGGCAGGAGACAGTAAGCGAGCGCCAGCAAAGGAGAGCGGCGCGCCCTTCGCGGTACGAAGCGCGAGGGACTGCCCGCCCTTTTGGATCAGACGCACGAGAAAGATCGTGCCCTGGCGTGTGGCTAAACTAGCACCCACTACTCTGACCGAATCACCTTTTGCCAAAGAAAAGTGGTTAGCCTCAAGGTAAGAGGCCGCCCCAAGATGAATGTCCATGGTGCCGCTCGCGGTCTGCAACTGGACGTGCGCGCCAATGGGCGGCATCGCGGCTTCCGTGGTGTAGCTCAAGACGGTGCCTTCGACCGCAGTCTCTTGCTTTGCGTCATACGCAAGGCTCCGCATCGAGGCTGCCCGCGGCCGGTCAGCCAATTTTTGCGCCCAAACCGAAGTGCCAAGAACCAGCAGAAGCGCGAATAGGGCCACTGAAATTCTGACGAGCGTTGTTTTCTGCATCTCACACTCCCGGATTGGACTCCACTGCGCGGGCTCTGCCATTTCGCAGCCTGTGACAAGCCAGCGGTCTTCAAGTCACTCCCGACTGTAAGAACCCATTCGTGCCGGAAAAGTTGCACGGGTTTTTCGGGCCGTGCGCAGCACTTCCATTCAGTAGATGGTTGCGTCCCCAGAAAATGTTACCTGGAAAACGTGGACATGTGCTCTATGTTGAACCGGGATGCACGCCTTATCGCGGCGATGGAACGTGCCAGGAAGCTTGCGAGAAGGCCCGATCGAAAAAGGCTTCGGAGCCAGAGCCTCAAGAATTCCAGAAAAAAATCCGTTTTGCGCGAGTGGCGAAGTGGCGATGATTTGACAGAATTGCGAGTTCCGACGATAATTATGCGTACGTCACTCCTGTGGAGGGCAAACAAGCCCGGCGTGGGAACGCGGGCTATAAGGATGGCGCCAAAATATATTTTTGTAACCGGCGGTGTTGTTTCCTCACTTGGAAAGGGCGTAGCTGCCTCCTCTATCGGCTGTCTCCTCGAGAGTCGCGGTTTCAAAGTCACCCTGCAGAAATGCGATCCGTACCTGAACGTCGATCCGGGCACGATGAGCCCCTTTCAGCACGGCGAAGTGTTTGTGACCGAAGACGGCGCGGAGACGGACCTCGATCTGGGGCACTACGAGCGGTTCACGCACGCTAAACTTTCCCGCGACAATAACTGGACGACCGGGCGAATCTACGAAACCATCCTGACGAAGGAGCGGCGCGGAGATTATCTCGGAAAAACGGTGCAAGTGATTCCGCACGTGACCGACGAGATTAAAGCCACGATCAGGAAAGTCTCTGACGCGGTGGATGTCGTCATTGTGGAGATTGGCGGGACGGTCGGGGACATCGAATCGCTTCCCTTTCTCGAAGCGATCCGCCAAATGAGGCTGGAGCTAGGCGCTGAGAACACGCTTTTCGTGCACGTCACGCTGGTGCCGTTCATCGCCGCGGCTGGCGAGCTGAAAACAAAGCCGACGCAGCACAGCGTGAAGGAGATGCTGAGCATCGGGATTCAGCCGGACATTCTTCTTTGCCGCAGCGATCACCATATTCCGGCGGAACTGAAGAAGAAAATTGCGCTGTTCTGTAACGTGGCGGAAGCCTGCGTCATTTCAATGGAAGACGTGGACACGATTTACGCAGTGCCCGCCGAACTCAGCAAAGAAGGCCTGGACGAGCAAATCCTGCGGCTGCTGAAACTGGAAGCAAGACCTTCGGACATGAAGCCGTGGATCGACCTGGTGCACCGGATGCATCATCCGGCCGGCGAAGCAAGGATTGCGGTGGTCGGCAAGTACGTGCAGCTCGAAGATGCTTACAAAAGTTTGCGCGAAGCCCTTCTGCACGGCGGGCTGGCGCACAATCACAAAACCGTCCTCAAATGGATCGAAGCGGAAGAAATCGATTCGGCGGAGACGGCTGCCGCCCCGCTGCATGGATACGACGGCATCCTGGTTCCCGGCGGCTTCGGGAAGCGCGGCATTCAGGGAATGATTCATACGATTCAGTACGCGCGCGAACACAAAGTGCCGTTCTTTGGGATTTGCCTGGGCATGCAATGTGCGACGATTGAATACGCGCGCGACGTAGCCGGGATGAAACAGGCGGACAGCACGGAATTTGACCCGCAGACGCCGCACCGCGTGATTTACAAGTTACGCGAATTGCTGGGCGTGGATGAAATGGGCGGCACCATGCGGCTGGGCGCCTGGACGTGCAGGCTCGAGCCGGGATCGTTCGCACATAAAGCTTACGGGAACCTGGAGATCAGCGAGCGGCACCGCCACCGCTACGAATTCAACCGCGACTACGAAAAGACACTTGTTGGTGCGGGCCTGCGCATCACGGGCCGCACTCCGGATGAGAATTACGTGGAAATTGTCGAGGCGCCGGATCACCCGTGGTTCCTCGGCTGCCAGTTCCATCCGGAATTCAAATCGAAGCCGCTGGAACCGCACCCGCTGTTCGCGGCGTTCATCGGCGCGGCGCTGGAGCACAAGAAGAATAAAGCGCGTTCCGCGCCGGAGCCCAAGCGCGCGCAGGCCGTGGGGCTCACGCCGCACGTCACCGCCTAAATCGTTGCAAACGCAGCGCTGGCTGCGTAGCCTAAGTACCTTGCAGACCTTTCCCCATCTCGTATGAACACGACTCGCGAAATTGCGCTTGGAGCGCTTCGCCTCGGCGGCGGTAACCCGCTGTTTCTGATTGCGGGGCCGTGCGTGATTGAAAGCGAAAAGCACGCACGGACAATAGCGGAGAAGGTCGCGAAGATCGCAGCGGACGCGGGCGTGCCCTATATCTTCAAAGCGTCGTACGATAAAGCCAACCGGTCCTCGTTAAAGGCGTTCCGCGGCCCGGGCCTGAAGGAAGGCTTGCGCATTCTCGGCAAGATCAAGTCCGAACTGAAACTGCCGATTCTTACCGACATACACGACGCCTCGCAGGCGGAAGCTGCTGCCGAAGTTTGCGATGTGCTGCAGATTCCGGCGTTCCTGGCGCGGCAAACGGATCTGCTGATCGCTGCGGGCAAAACGGGCCGGATCATCAATATAAAAAAGGGGCAGTTTCTGACGCCCTGGGACATGGGAAATGTGGCGGAGAAGGTGGCCAGCACGGGAAATACAAAGATTATCCTGACGGAACGCGGCGCTTCGTTTGGATACCAGAATCTGGTGGTGGATATGCGCTCGTTCCCGATCATGCAGCGGACGGGCTACCCGGTTGTTTATGATGTGACGCATTCCGTGCAGCTCCCTGGCGGGCAAGGCCAGTCCAGCGGCGGGCAGCCGCAATTTATTGAGCCTTTGGCGCGCGCCGGCGTGGCCGCGGGAGTGGACGGCATTTTCCTGGAGACCCACGACAACCCAGCGGCAGCCCTTTCCGACGGACCCAATGCCCTGCCGCTGTCGGAACTCCTTGGCCTGCTCATGAAATTAAAAGGTCTCAACTCCGTGGTCCGCCGCTGGAGCGAGAAATGAGCCTGGAGACAGCGCGGCGCGTGCTAAGGATCGAAGCGCAGGCCATTCAAGATGTGTTGGCGCGGCTCGACGCATGCTTCGAGAAAGCAGTGGAAGTGTTGTTCGCGTGCAAGGGGCGCGTCGTCGTTAGCGGAATGGGCAAGTCGGGTCTGATCGCGCGAAAGATTTCCGCGACGCTGTCCAGCACGGGCACGCCGTCTTTCTTTTTGCATCCGGCGGAAGCGCTCCACGGCGACTTGGGCATGCTCGCGCGCGGCGACGCGATGCTGGCTGTTTCCTATGGTGGAGAAACGGAAGAGATCATCCGGCTGCTGGAAGCGCTCAAGCGACTGGAGATGCCTCTGGTGACACTGACGGGCAAAGTGCAATCGACGCTCGCCGAAGCCAGCGACGTCGTGCTGGATGTCAGCGTGAAGGAAGAGGCGTGCTCGTTGAATCTTGCGCCCACGGCGAGCACGACCGTAGCAATGGCCGTTGGCGACGCCCTCGCCGTCTCGCTGCTGGAACGGCGAAATTTTCGTCATGACGATTTTGCGGCCTTGCATCCCGCGGGGCGTTTGGGGAAGAAACTGCTTCGCGTCGAACACCTGATGCATGCAGGAGAGGCGCTGCCGCGTGTTTCCACCGCAACGCCGATGCCGGACGTTTTTCACGAGATGAGCAAGAAGGGCTTGGGAATGACGACGGTGCTGGAGCCGGACGGAAGATTGGCGGGGATTCTGACCGATGGCGACCTGCGGCGGTTGATGGAAAAACATCGCGGCGCGACGCTCGAGATGACCGCCGGGCAATGCATGACAAAGGGGCCGCAGACCATCGGACCGCACCTTCTCGCGAGTGAAGCGTTGAACCTGATGGAGAAGCGCAAGATTACCTCGATCGTGGTTACCGATGAGGCGGAGAGCGTGCTGGGCGTGGTGCATCTGCATGATTTGTGGACGCTGGAACTGATGTAGCGGTTTGAGGCCGAGGAATTCAACGCAGAGAAGAAAAGAGGACATGGCATTGGCTAAGCGAGGAAAGAAGATTCCGGAAAAACTGGCGCGAAGAGCGAAGCAGATTCAGGTGCTGCTGATGGACGTGGACGGGACACTGACCGATGGCAGCGTCGCCTTGTTGTCGCAATCGGACGGTTCAGCGCTTGAAATCAAGACTTTTGACGCGCATGACGGTCAGGGCCTCACGCTGGCCGCCACCGCCGGGCTGCGAACAGGTGTCATCACCGGCCGCGCCAGCGCGGCTCTCCGCAGGCGCTGTAAAGAGCTGGACATCGAGTTTGTCTACGAGAAGCAGGGGCACAAGATCGCTGCTTACGAAGATGTCCTGCGCAAGACCGGCGCAAAAGAATCGGAAGTCGCCTTCCTGGGCGATGACCTGCCTGACCTGACCGTCATGAACCGCGTGGGACTGGCAGTCGCAGTCCACAACGCCACCCCGGAAGTGCGCCGCGCAGCCCATTTCACCACCAAAGCCGATGGCGGCAAAGGCGCCGCCCGCGAACTTGTCGAACTAATCCTCAAGTCCAAAGGCATCTGGGAAGAGATGATCGACAAAGCCCGCGCCTAAACGCGCGCCCCTTCCTCCGCTTTCCATCCCCCATTGCGCTGCGAACCACCCACCCACAACCGGCAAACAACTTAAAGCTAATCTTGAGAAGCGGTCAATTTCCGACTCCGCAACTAACCCGGAGTCGGCAAATCCGGCCAATGAGAGTTCAGGATTATCAGCTATCCATTCGGAGCAACTAACCTCCGCTTTTACTCAGACGATTTGTTGGACCCTATCATCGGATTGCAGACGCCGAGGAGCGACGCATTTTAAAGCGGCTGCACTTAAGTACAGTTTCCGTCCAGGGAACCAGCGTTGCGACACGCGGTTCCACAGTACTATTCGGGCCGCAGACACCCTGTTTGACCCTACCTGTATAGATTAGCGGCCAAGGCAGCGAAGGATGACTCCCCACAGTCTTCCAAGGAGATAGACATGAAAAGAGGTTTCTTGACTCACTTAGTCGCGAAAAATTGCAGAAACAATCTTAAGAGAATGGTCCCGTACGCGATGCTCGCGGGGATAGCGCTCCTCTTTGCCTTTCACGGTGTGAGCCGGGCTGAGGATGACGATCATAAGCGAACTGCTATCACGGCTTGCGGCACAGTTATCACCAATCCCGGCCGGTATTTTCTCGCCAACGATTTGAAGCAGTGTCCCGACTTCGGAGTTTCCATCGCGGTCAGCGATGTCGCGCTTGGGCTGCGCGGCCATACCATACAGGGAGCTTTCGGCACCAGTGGCATGATCACCGTGAATGGCGGGAGTACCGGACTTTCCAACATTGAGATTGAAGGCCCTGGAACTGTGACTGGTGACGGGCAAGCCGGAATCGCCTTTGAGAACGTGCACCATTCACGGGTACACAACCTCGTGGTGGTGGGAAACTTTTTCGGAATCGGGGTTAACGCCGGCGATTTTACGAATGATCAGACCATTGCGGCCACCGCTTCGACGGACAACGAGTTCCGTGACAACGTGACTGCGGGCAACTTCGGTCACGGCATCACCGTGAACGGCGGAAACCACAACCGCTTCACCCACAACAATTTGAGTGGCAATGGTCTCTTCCTTGGCGGCCATGGCCTCTTTCTCTTTAACGCCAAAAACAATGTTGCCAGCCACAACACCACCGATCTAAATTCGGGGGCTGGAATCGACGTTGGCCCGTTCGGCTCTGAGAACACTATTAACGACAACACAGCGCTCGGCAACTTCGGGTTCGATCTCCAGGACGAAAACGGGGATTGCGTGCACAACACCTGGACCGACAACTCCTTTAATTCCAACTCTCCTGCTTGCATTCAGTAGTGGGAAAACCTGAGACTCGCGGCAAGCCCATGCTTGTGGAAAGCATGGGCTTGCCTCTTGTGCCAACCAGAGACAGATTCCCCCGCCCCAGACTGCCCAATTTGGCTAAGAGATTGTCTGCCCTATTCATCGGCAAGGCCGGACTCTGAATTTTGAGAGAGTGCGAATTCAATCTCACACTATATTCAGTTCACCGATCCGGGCAATAGCACGCTTCTCAACTCCTGAAAAACGCGGCGGGCGGAGAACCCTTAACGCGCTAAGACGCTCCTGGGCGCCGCAACCTTTGGCGTTTGGTTCATCAAAAGGTGTGAAGTCTGACTCTCCCGGATGCCGCATGCTTCGGTCTTACGCTTGGAGTCTCCGCTCCGACTCGGTTTCAGCCCCTTCGCTCCGAGATCCCCCGGGGGTGGGGCGGCGTTTTGTTAACCAGACACCCGATGAAGGGAGTCTGTCCCGAACGACCATCGGGAGAGAGGGATTTCTCTTTGAATCCCCCGGAGATTTCTATCCTGTCCGCTCCGCCGCTCCGCGCCTATTCTGGCACTCAAGCTCATCTCAAGCCATAATGTCTTCCCGGCACTACGTTCCTAAGGATCCCCAACTATGCTTCACGCATGGCATGACGTTTCTCCCGGAGATGATCTCCCGCGCGATTTTCAAGCGGTCATCGAGATTCCGCTGGGATCCAACGTGAAGTATGAATTGGACAAGCCTAGTGGACTATTGAAAGTGGACCGCATCATCCATTCAGCGGTGTTTTATCCCGCAAATTACGGCTTCATCCCGCAGACGTATGCGGACGATAATGATCTCTCGATGTTCTCGTCTTGTGCCAGGAGCCGGTGCAGCCGCTGGCGCTCATCAAGGCTCGCGCCATTGGATTGATGACGATGATCGATTCTGGAGCGAGCGACGACAAAGTTATCGCCGTGGCGACGAACGATCCGGAATTCAACAGCTACGTCGAAGCCAACGAATTGCCGCCGCACCGCTTGCTCGTACTGAAGCGCTTTTTCCAGGACTACAAACAACTGGAGGGTAAGGAGGTTCGGGTGGATGACATCCGTCCGGCGTACGCAGCGGTCAAGGTCATCGAGAATGCGCTGGCGCGCTACAGGGACCAAAGAGAGGTCCTTCGCGCAAAGGATCATCACTAATGCAAATGCACTATTTTTACGACCAGAACTCAATGCTAACTTGCACCGACCGGAGCGGTCCGGTCGCCGCAGCGGATTGGCGTGAGATTGTTTTTATGTGCATGGCAAGGTTTATGGGCCGGTGCAAGATTGTATGAATCGTTTCTGGAAATGGACAGCCGGAATTTTTTGCACGCTCCTCGTCGCTGCTTTTGCCGTTCTGTCATATATGGCTGGGGGCCCCAAGGATGCGTATAGCATGGTGCGCTACGCACTGCCGCACATGCATCGCGGCACACTGAAAGTGGGCAGCGACGCGCCAGACGCGCGGATTGTCGCGCTGGATGGCGTTAGTCGATTTCACATCCGCGAACGAACCCATGAGCGGCCGCTGGTGCTGGTGTTTGGGAGTTTTACTTGACCGCCGTTTCGTCGCCAGGTCGGCGACGTCGTTCAGATTTTTGAGGACTACAAAAAACGGGCAGATTTCCTGACCGTTTACGTTCGCGAGGCGCATCCCACCGATGAATGGCAGACGAAATCCAATGTGAAGGACGATGTTTGCTACGCGCAGCCGAAAACGCTGGAGCAGCGCGTGGCGATCGCGAACGATTTCACCAAGAGATTCAAGTTCCCTTTACCCTTCGGAATCGACGACATGAGCAACGCCGCGAATGATGCGTATGCCGCATGGCCGGAGCGGATTTACATTATTGATGAGAGCGGTCATATCGCCTATCGCGGCGGGATGGGCCCGTTCAACTATAAGCCGGAAGAAGCCCGCGAATGGCTGGCCGCGCGATACGGAGCCGTGAAGCACGAATCGCCGAAATCGCCGGCCGATGCGGCGCCGTCATCGACGGCAGGAGCGGCGGCGTCTGCGGCAAAGTAGAGGGTGGCGGATTGAAAAAGGTTGGGTTGGCGCGCGCGCTCTCGAAACTCGGCTATTGCTCTCGATCGAGCGCGGCAGAGTTGATTGTCGCGGGACGAGTGAAATGGAACGGAGCGGTGCGGCGCGATCCGGAAACGCCGGTGCACATCGGAAAAGACCGGATCGAAATCGACGGCCAGCCTTTGGCAAACAGCTCCAAGATCTATCTCACGTTGAATAAACCTCGCGGAGTTGTAACGACTGCAGCAGACGAAAAAGGACGAGAGACGGTGTATGCGTACTTGCCCAAAGACTTGCCTTGGATTGCGCCGGTCGGGCGGCTGGATAAAGCAAGCGAAGGCTTGCTGCTTCTGACAAATAATTCGGAATGGGCGGCGCGCATTACGGCGCCGGAGACGCATCTCGATAAGACCTATCACGTGCAAATCAGCGCCATTGGCGATGAAAAGTTGCTGCGGGCATTGCGAAGCGAAATCCACACGAACGACGGCGAATTCCTGCGCGTGAAAAACGTCCGCGTGCTTCCGCAAGGCGAGCGCCATTCGTGGCTCGAAATTGTGCTGGACGAAGGCAAGAATCGTCACATCCGGCGGATGCTCGAAGAATTGAAGATCGGAGTTCTCCGGCTCGTGCGTGTGGCCATCGGGCCGCTGATCCTGGGCGATCTACCAAAGGGTGCGACTCGCCCGCTCGAGCAGGAAGAGAAGCAAGCGTTGGATCGCGCGATGCGCACGCCGAACCGCGTACCTGCCTCTTCGGTTCGATGACAAAGACTATTTCGATTTGTATGTAAAACTCACTTTCGTTTCTTCATCGAGGACCAGCGGCCTGACGAAGTGAAACGAATTTCCTGCTCTCGGCACATCGACGCGAACCGGCAAAATGCCGGAAACACGCTGCTGGAGATTCGTCACGTTGGTGGAAGCCGCCATCTGTTGCTTCTCGGCGTTCTTCCGCGCTTCGCGCTCGATCTGGCGAGAATTGCGGATCTCGGTGGATTCGGCCATGACTTGCGCGGTTTCCATCCGGCTGACGGGCGCTGCCATCACGAGTCCAGCAGTGTTGTCATAGCTTTCAGCGGCAGCGTATAAAGGAGAAGGAGGAAGAAGATTCGTGGCGATGGCGTCACCTCCGAAGTCTTTCACCTTGAACTGTTCGGGGAGAAAGACCTCCCATTGCAGGAGATTGATCGGCACGTCCATTTTCGGAAGCGAAAGGTCGGAGCCGCCTTTTTTCGCGAACGGCACGCCCGAGTGCATGAACACGAACGAGACCGTGTAGGAGTCCACGGGCCGAAAGCCCGCGCGCAGCAGCGGAACGCGATTGCCGTCCGGTCCCTCGACGGGCTTCACTTTTTCTCCGGCAACTTCGGCGGAGAGAATGCTCGCGCCCGTCGGCAGCACCACTTTCAAGAACGGCTGTGCCTGGTTTTTGATGGTGAGTCGTATCTCGGTTAACGATCGGCCTTCCCTGGTCACGAGAGTAGTGACGACCGCGCGCTCGGCGACGGCGGAAAGCACGCTGCTGTCCGGAAAGCGAGTCCATTCGAGTGCGAGGGTAGGCTTTTCATTCGGCTGTTTGTGATAACGGAATGCGGCCTGCATTGGAAAGCGCGCCAGCGAACGCAAGTAGGGATTCATTTCCTTGAAATCCATGCGCTTCAGGCCGCCAGCTTCCGTAGCGGTTAACTCGATCGTTCCAGCGCCCTCGACGAGAACCTCGCCGGTTTCCCGCTGAGCATTTTTGAAACTGAGAAAGGGCGCGTCGGCTTTCGTTGCGGTGATTGATTTTTCCATGGAGATCAGGAACTGATGACTTCGCTGCGCCAGGCCGGCGACCTTCAGCGTCAAAACGCCGGACTCCACTTCGCTCGATTCCACTGATGCTCCGGTCGCGCCGGTGATTTCGAATCCTGCGGGGACTTCCATTTCGAATTGGGAGGGTTCGCCTTGCACGACAGTGATGTCGGTGAGAGCGGCGATTCGAATGTCCGCTTCGCTGACGGAAACGAGCGTTTTTACATCCGAGAGAAAGCGTACTTCCTTGGGCACGACAGGCGCGGCAGTCTCACGCGTTGTCCACCAGATGTTCGCAGGCTGTCCGGGCACAAGCGTAGCTTCTATGGCGGTTTGTCCACTATCTGAGGACCTGGAAGTGATGAGGCCGGGGCTGATTCGAACGTTGGTGTGGTCGCCGGGAACAGCAAGCGCAAGCCGCACGCTGCCCGCCGATGGAACGGGGAGACTGAAGGAAGCGCGTCCGGCTTCAATGCTGAGTGGAAGGCCGACGTCGAGCGTGACGGCGAAGTCCGCTGGCCCAGTGAGAACAGCCGTGTGCGTTCCATTATCCAATTCGAGAGGCAAGCCCTTCCCTTCCTGACGGGCGTCGAGAACGGCCATGCCGGTCGTCAGCGGAATTTTGGTCGCCCCCTTATGAAGGATTTCTCCCTGCAATTGCACCGTACCTTGAACCGATTCGTTCGCGACGCGGAACTTCAGGTCCGCGCGCTTCATGGTGTACGGAACGGGCGGCGTGTCCGGTTTCCTGGTTGGCTTGCTCGCAAGTTCGACAAGCCGGTTGTATTCGTCGAGGGGAAGTGTGACGTTACCCGAAGCCGGCACGGGAGGCAGAGCGACATCATCTGCGGCGGCCGCAAAACCGGGGAGAACCAGCATCCATGCCAAGACTATTACGAATATCTTTTTCATTTGCCACCTGCCTTTTTCTCGTGCTGATACGTTAGTCCCGCAGAGGGGGCCTGATTTTCGCCGGTCAGTTCGGAGACCAAGTAGAGCGAAGGACCGAAGGCGGGGAAAGAAACTCGGATGGGAAGAATCCCGGCGCGCTTCCCTGCCAACGAGTCCGTCCTGAATTTATCGAGAAGTGCTTCAGTTGCCGCTTGAGAGCGCTTCAATTTTGTTTCGTCCTTGGCGTCCATATCTGCTGACGGTGGCGCTGGCGCAGCTGAGAACGCTGATACTGCCCCGCCTACACCTGGACCTATTCCTGCACCCGTTACGCTGTATGTCACAGGAGGATTGAGCGCGGACGAGATCGGACTCGAATAGGGTTCCATTCGAAACGCGCCTGGTTCGGGTGTCACTTTGAAAAGCGGCGGATGATACACGAGGAGTCCCGTGCGCGAGACCGGCAGATCAAGAGCCGGCAGCGCAAGTTTGAACTGACCTTTGTCATTCCACACGGTGCCGCGGCTCAGATAGACAACTTCAACCGCAAACTCTGGTGCTTCCTCGCCGGCGCGCGCCTTGTCCAGCGGCAAGAGGAGGCTGCCGTCCGGCGACTGGCCCGGCCGCAACGCTTTGCCCGCCAGGGATGCGCTCCAAAGCGTGGCGCCCGGCGGCAAGGTGATCTTGAGGAAGTTGCGCTGGTTGTTTCGAACGGCGTAGCGCGCCTGGACGAGCGTTTTCCCTTCGTTGCTGATCAAGACTTGGTAGCGGGCCTCGGAGACGTTGGCCATCAGAACGGCTTGGGGCGTGTAGCGCGCGATGTTCAAGCTGAGCGACCGTGTCAGCTTGGAATCGCCGGAGCGAAACCGAAACGCCGCGAGCGATGGTGATTGGCGATTCGAAACCATTTCACCGAGGTCCGTGGCATCCGCGCTTTCTAGCCCTTCGAATTTGAGATCCTTAATCTCCCCGGCGCCGAGGACTTCGACCGCCACGCCGCCGGTTTCGCGCTCGGCGTTGAGAAGACGGAGCAGGGGAATATCAATTTCTCCTTCCCGTGGGCTGCGAGTTTCCCCAGTCACGACGAATCGCGCGGTTTGCTCGACCGGCTCCAGGAACGTCACTGAGAGTTCGTTGGCCTTCACCTCCCAATCGGCTACCATTGCGCCGAGAACTTGATTGATCGTGACTTTATCGGGGATTTGAATTCTTGCGACGCGCGCTGCGCCCTGAGTTACCTCCAGGTTTACTTCGGCGTTGATGGAAGTGGAGTCTTCGCCGAGGCCCAGGAGTTGCGTCAGAGATACGCGCATTCGCAAAGGCTGCGTGGCGCGGTGGTCCTCGGTCTTCCTGCGCCAAGTGAAGGTGAGGGGTTCGTTTCCGCGTCCGTAAGCGATCCACTTGCTTTCCGACGCAGATTCAGATTTCTCTGAGAGCAGGCCGCCCGTGAGCCGGACGTCCACTCCCTGGCGAGGAAGCTGCACGGATGCGCGGGCAACGCCGGAGGCGGTCGATGGCAGCGCGATACTTTCTTCGCCAGTTGCGGACGCCACGGGGATGGCAATATCAAGCAACAAGAGCGCGCGCCCCGAATGGGAAAGGAGAGCGGAGAGTTGGCTTCCCGCTTTGCCGCCGACGCCGGGCACAAGAGAAACAAGTTTGCCGTCGAGTCTTGCTTCACGGACCAAGAGACCTGCCGGAATCGGGACGCGCACCCAGCCATCCTTCAAGACATCGACCGTCAAGCTCGCGCGGCCGGAAGCGAGTTCACCGTCGATGCGCAGGTCGTAGTCAACGCGTGTGAGCGTGGCTTCAACCGGAGGCGGCTCCGGATCGCGTTCGATGGGATAGGCCTTCGCGTGAAGGTTTCGGTATTCATCGACAGGCAAGACGACCCAGCCTGGCGAATGGGACGCGGTCTGTCCCAAGGAGCTGGCCGCAGAAATGAATAGGAGAGCAAGCAGACAAGCACAGAAAAGTGGCAAGCCGAGCCTTTTTTTCAGCGTGAAAGCTGCTGCGATTCGTGCGGGCATACAATTAGCCTCCTCATCTTCAAGATTGACGAGCGAGTAAGTTCTTTGTGCGACCCGGGGACGGAGCGTGCTGTTGACTTGATAGGATGGTGCGCTGGGCGAAGATGGTTGTTCCATAAAATAATTCCTTTATAAGAGCGAACGGCTAAGGCATACGACTGCTGCTGGTACTCTGCATTAGAACGACGAGCTGATTATTTCTTGCAGGACTTGCTTAGCGAGGTGAGTTTGAATCAAACGGGCAAACTGTGAGTTTTTTGGATTGGTGAAGAGGAACCTGGAGCGGGCGATGGGAATCGAATCCAGGACCAATGCTCTCTGTATCTTTGAGCGTAAGGGCGGCAGACACAACTTCGGTTCAGATCCGTCCGAGCCGGAAGGAACGGGTCCGCGAAGGACCTCGCCGCGACATCGCCGGACTGTGTTTGCAAGAGGCGAGCCGGAATCCCCTATCCGAAATTTTGGAAGCTCGCGATCTATTGACGCGAGATCCGCAAATGCCCGGTAGTGGTCAGTTTTCCATTATCCGACGCAATATAAAAGGGCGCCCCATTTCGAACTTATCAGATTGTCGAGCCTGAGAGGCTCGTTTTCACCAGCGCGGCCCAGGGTGCGGATGGCAGCCGATGTTTGAGGTTCTGACCACGGTGACCTTCGCCTAGCAAAATGGCAAAACGAAACAAACTATGCGGGCGCGCGTTATAAAGACGACGGCCCAGGCCGCCCAGTATCTCGCAGGGATGGAGGCCGGATGGACACAGAGCCTGGAGCGCCTTGCCGAATCCCCAGCATTTTTCTTTGTTCGGCCGTCAAGTCTTTGCACGACGGAGGCTGTCCGAATCCGGACAATGCGTCCCAGGATCGCGAAGAACGGGGGCTTGAGACAGAGAGGCGCTTTGCGTAACACGCTCATGGAAAAGAGCTTAGACTGATCCGCAAGACGGATTGCTACTTGCATTCTTCTCAACAACATGATTTTCTTAGGGCCGCCGAGTGCTGCGTGCACGGCGCAGGGGTTCTTTCGACGTGTCGATTTAGAGGAGCTTCGTTCGTCGTACAGTAGGGCGAGAGTTCACGTTGCTTTACCGAATGGCAAACAGGGAATTTGTAGCGCCGGTCGGTTATAACCGCCTTGAGGAAGGAGCAAGAGCATGTCATTCCTTCAAGATCTGAGAGTTGCACTCCGTTCGCTCGCGCGAACCAAAGGGCTTGCGATTACCGTGGTGCTCACGTTGGCGCTAGGCATCGGCGCCAACGCCGCCATCTTCAGCCTGGTTCGCGGCGTGCTGCTTCGGCCGCTCGTCAACAGCGACGAGGAGCGCCTCATTTATATTAAACAAAGCGCGCCTGGTATCAGCCCCGGAGAAGTCCCATTCTCCGTGCCAGAAATTCAGGACCTGCGCGCAGGCGTCAAAACGCTCAGCTCCTTCGGCGAGTTCTCCACTGTGGGTTTCACTATGATCGGCCTCGGCGAGCCCCGGGAAGTTCGCGCCGGCGTCGTTGACGGCTCCTATTTTGACGTGGTGGGCCTCCATCCGGTCCTCGGCCGTCTCATCGGCCCGCAAGACGACGGTCCTAAAGCCGCTGGCGTCGTCGTGCTGACCTATCGTTTCTGGTCGACCACTTTCAAGAGCGATCCTTCCGTCATTGGTAAGTCCGTCCGCCTCGGCAGCGGCTTCGGCGATAGATCTGCCACTATCATCGGCGTCCTCGAACCCTCGATCCCATATCCCGCGGATACTGAAATCATTGCCAACATTGTCACTAGCCCCCATCATCTGTCCGCGACCATGCAGAACGGGCGCGTCCATCGCATGACGGAACTCTTCGGCCGCCTCGCTCCCGGCGTCACTCTTGATCAAGCCCGCGCCGAACTTCGCACCGTCTACGGTCCGATGCTCAAGGATCATCCCGACGCCTATTCGCCCCAAGCACATTTCCAAATCGACGCCAAACTCCTCCGTGAGCAAATCACTTCCGACGCTCGAACCGTTCTCCTTGTTCTTCTTGCCGCCTCCGGCCTCGTGTTCATCATTGCTTGCTCCAACGTCGCTAATCTTATCCTTGCGCGCAGCGTCCGCCGTGAGGGCGAGCTCGCCATCCGCGCGGCTCTGGGCGCGAGCGCGGGCGCATTACGCCGCACTTTGCTGGCGGAGAGTCTCATTCTTTGCGTCGCTGGCGCCACCCTCGGCGTAATCAGTGCGCGACCGCTCCTCGCCGTGCTTGCCCGCTACGCCTCTCGCTTCTCCGTCCGCGCTCTCGACCTCACCGTAGACTCCAGCATGCTTTGGGTAGGAGCGGGCCTGGCGGTCATCTCAGCGATTCTCTTGGCCTTCGTCCCGCGACTCCCGTCCGCGAACGCCTCGCAGGGATTCAATCTCGCCAGCGGCAGCGTGCGCATCACCGGCGGCACAAGTCGCCGCCTGCGGAGCTTCGCGGTGGTACAAATCGCCGCCTCCTTCATACTCCTCGCTGGCGCCAGCATGCTGCTCAAAACGCTGCTCGCGATCCAGGCGGCGCAGACCGGCCTCGACACGCGCCACGTGCTCGCCATCAATGTCCCCGCTGTTTCCTACGGCAAGACTCCTGAACAAGTCGTCGATTTCTACAAGGAATCGATGCGCCGCATTGATGCGCTACCCGGCGTGAACAAGACCGCTTTCGGCATTGTGGTTCCCTGGCGCGATGCCGGCAGCTTTGGCCCCGGCCTTCAATTTTCTGCGGATGGCCACGTTCGCGCACCCGGCGAAGAAGATCCTCGGGCCCAGTTGCGCACCATCTCTCCCGGCTTTTTTGCCGCGCTCGGCGTTCCCATCATCGCCGGCCGCGATTTCAATCAGCTCGACGGCCAGAGTAAAGATCCGGTAGTTATCGTCAGTCAAACTCTCGCTCAAAGAATGTTCCCCAACCAAGATGCCCTCAATCGACACGTCTATTGGACTGATCCCGTGATGAAATTCATCCCCGGGATTAGCACCGCGCCGCACCGCATCATTGGCGTCACTGCCGATATTGACGACGAACACGTCGTTCCTGGCCCTAGCCTCACCGTCTATAGCCCCTTTGAAGAGGGTCCAATCTTTGGCGGCCGCCTCTTCATCCACACCAGCGCAAATCCTTATTCTCTCGTCACGCCGATCACGCGGATCATTCGCGACATGTCGGTCGACCAACCCGTTGAACGCGCCGCTACCCTCGAAGACGTTCGCGCCGAAGTCCTCACTCCGGATCGTCTCAACACAGTTGTGTTCGGTGTCTTTGCGGCCGTCGCTCTTGCCATTGCCTTGGTCGGCGTTGCCGGCGTGCTGGCGTTCTCCGTCAGTGCGCGCACGCGCGAGTTTGGCATCCGGCTGGCGCTCGGATCGCAGCCGCGTCATCTTCTGACGGGTGTCGTCGCCGAAGGTGCCGTGATGGCGGCCGCAGGCGTCGTCGCTGGCGCGGTGTCCGGATACGCGCTGGTACGTTTGGCGGGCAGGTATTTCCAAGACATGCAGATGCCGGGTGCCGCGCCAGTGGTCGCCTCGGCGGTTGTTCTGCTGGCCGCCGCGGTCGTCGCGTCGGCGCTGCCGGCGGCGCGCGCCGCGCGCATCAACGTCATAGAGGCGCTGCGATCGGACTGATCTCCGGATTTCAGATGCGCGCTGGAGCGTGGAACGACGACGTGCCGGCTCCAGACGGATCCGCTCAAGAACGTCTGATCCATTGGGGTTTATGGAGCGGGCGATGGGAATCGAACCCACGTCCGAAGCTTGGGAAGCTTCTATACTACCATTGTACGACGCCCGCTCGTTTCTCTTGCTTGTTGATTATACATAACTAGCCGACTGCTCGTACAGACCGGCCATTTTCCATATTTTCCAATTCCATGCTGGAAAAGGCCGCCCGTACTTGTTCGAGTGGAATTTCTCCGGTGTATCTTGCCGTCATCACAACAGAGCTGTGCCCCATTTGCCGGCGAAGAACAACAGGATTCATGCCGGAAAGCTCCCACCTGCGATTGCAGCCATGACGGAATGCATGCATTCCGGCTTACGGAAGCCCAAGGGCTTTCGAAACCGGATGCAAGAATTCATGCAGTACATTGGTTTCGCACAGTGGAGAACCACGTGGGCGTCTAGACTGCGCGCTGCGCCGCAGCTTTCCCAAGAAAGTTCACCAGCTCAGCGTTCACTTCGTCCGCGTGTGCCCAGGTTATACAGTGCGGCCCGTCCTTCACCACCGCTAGGCGCGCTCCCTTGATCAGCTTGGCAGTCCGGAGCCCCGAGGCAGTGATCGGCAGAATCCTGTCTGCGTCCCCGTGAATGACCAGTGTTGGCACATCAATTTTGTTCAGGTCCTTTCGGAAGTCCTCATGCCAGGTTGGCACGCAAGCGAGACTGGCGGTGGCTGAGGCGCCGGATGCCAGGTTCCAGCTTGCCTGCACAGCCTGTTCGCTAACTCGCTTGTTGAGGAGGAGGTCAGTGTTGTAGAAATTCTTGAAAAACTCCGTGAAGAACGCGTAGCGATCCGCGGCGACAGCTTTCTGTATCCCCTCGAAGACACTGCCGTCGACCCCTTCCGGATTGTCTGGCGTCTTCAGAAGGAACGGCGGGACTCCGGAAATAATGACCGCCTTGCTCACGCCTTTTGATCCGTATTTCCCCAGGTAGCGCGCCACTTCGCCGCCACCCATGGAGAAACCGACCAGCGCGAATTCACGTAATTCGAGATGCGTTATCAGTTTGTGCAGATCGTCGGCGAAGGTGTCGTAGTTGTAGTCCGTTGTTGGCTGGCTGGATTTGCCGAACCCTCTGCGATCATAGGTGATGACGCGGTGTTCTGCGCTCAAGAGAACCGGCACCTGTTTCTCCCATGAGGCACCGCTCAATGGATATCCGTGAATCAAGACAACCGGCTGACCAGAGCCGTGGTCCTCATAGTAGAGACCGATATTGCTCGAGTTTTCCTTACCGACAGTAACGTATGGCATTGAACTTCTCCTTTCTCGTTCGTTTCAGGTTGAAGATCATTTGATGTTGATGGTTATGGATTGGGTGCTTCCCGAGTTCGTCACTCGATGACGTTGGCGGTTTTGACCGACTCTCTTGATGTGTCGGTCACGGCGAGGCGCGGAAACAGGGTCAGCGCATTGCCATGGTTGATCGCTGCGTGCTCGTCAGCCGTCAGTCCGTTATAGGCGTCAAGTTTGGCAGTGAAGGACGCGGCGATGTCTGCTCGAAGAACAGCCCTTTGCGAGATCCGCCGGTCAGCACTTTCGCACCTTTGGCGATTGTCTCAGTGACGATCGGTTCGACATTGGCGGCCTGGCGTTCGTTGACGATCGGCGCCACCTGACCCTTCTCGTCGAAGGGGTCCCCAACGTCGAGGGCCTTGGCCTTCTCACGAGGGCTTCGATATAAGCGTCAACAACGCGATTGAGGACCGCGTGAATGGACGCGACAGACGAGCTGACGATTACCTCCGGATTGTCTTAAGGGTGGTACCTCTCATGCGGCATCCGGTACGTCGGGCGGCAATTTGGGTACATAATCTAGGTTGGCGCTTATCTCTTGAGCTTAATTTCAAGAACCTGGCGGACAGTGGCTGCGAGATCTCAGATAACCATCCGATTCCTGATTCTGACGCGAGCAACCACACTCGTGGCGCCTTTGCTCCTCTCTTTTTTCTTCTGCTGTGGTTGCCATCGGGATCGGGGCGCTCAAAAAGAGAGGTATTTTCAGAGCGGCATGGATTACTTCCAGAAGGGACGTTATCCGGAAGCGATCATCCAATTCCAGAATGCCGTCCAGATCGATAACCGGTTCGCTGATGCGCACTATCAGCTCGCGCAATGTTATCTGCGACAGGCCGAATGGTTGCAAGCGCAAATAGAGCTTTTGACCACCGTTGAATTAGATTCCAGGAACTCGCAGGCACAACTTGAACTCGGTCGATTCATGATTCAGGGAGGGCAGTTCCAGCGCGCTAAGGAGCGCGCTCAGCTGGTCCTCAAGGACAACCCCGCAAATGTGAAAGCGCAGATTTTGCTGGCCACCAGCGACGCCGAATTGGGCAATCTGCAGGATGCTGTCGGAGAGGCCGGACAAGCGGTTTCCACGGCACCGAACGATGCGGCCCCCTATTTGACCCTCGGTATAATCCATGAAAAGCTTGGTCAATTGGATGATGCTGAGCAGGACTTCCAGAGAGCCGTCTCCCTCGAACCCGCGTCCCTCGCCTCACACATGTCTCTCGGTGACTTCTATCAACGACGAAGGAACTGGGCCGATGCAGAAACGCAGTACCGCGCAGCATCCGCTGCTGTGCCGAAGAGCCTTGCTCCATGGACTGCGCTTACTTCCTTGTACGTCCTTTGGGGAAAGAAAGACCTCGCGGAGCAGAATCTTCAGAATGCCAAGAACAAGAAAATGATGCCGGAGCAACCCGAGGGCTACAGGCTTCTGGGTGAGTTCTATCTGGCCACCGGCGATTTTGCAAAGGCTGCTGCCGAATTCGCTTCGTTGTGCCAGCAGCATCCCAAAGATCTTTTTGTTCGAAAACGATACATTGAACTTTTGATTCGTGGCAAACAGTTGGAACCGGCGAGCAAGCTGAACGAGGCTATCCTGAGAGAGAACTCTCGAGATACAGATGCCCTGGTCACTAAAGGGCAGATTCTCAACCTTCAGCAGAAGTCCGCGGAGGCCATACCCATTCTCGAGAGTGCGGTGCACAACACTCCGGCGAACGCCTTGGGTCACCTGGAGCTGGGTGTTTCGTACGCTTCAATCGGAAATCCTGCTCTGGCGGAAAGAGAGTTTCGCGAGGCGCTGAAGCAAAACCCTTCTTTACTTAAGGCCAAGGAAGATTTGACGCGTGTCGCCTTCCTCGAAGGTGATATCAAACTGCTGGATCAATCCTCGAATGACTGGCTCAAGGCAGTACCTGCCGCTCCCCAAGCACACGTCTTTCGCGGGATTGCCCGCCTCCGGAAGGGTGACGCGCCCGGAGCAGAATTGGATTTTCAGGCGGCCCTTAAGGGTTCGCCGAAGAACCCAGCCGCCTACGCTGGCCTGGGTGACTTACGCCTCCTTCAAAAACGCCTGCCGGAGGCCGAGAAATTCTACGAGCAAGCTCTAACGCTGGACCCCCGCTCCACCGAAGCGCTCCAGGGTTTAATCGGTATATTTCTTATTCAAAAACAGCCAGAAAAGGCAGTGCGCCTCGCCCAAGCTCAAGTCGCAAAGTTTCCGGATAGTGGCGCCGACCACCTTTTGCTGGCGAAAGCGCTCCTAGCCAATCAGAAAAATGCGGAAGCGCGCATCGTGGTCGAAAAGTCGATAACACTCGACAACGGAAACTGGGGCGCAGTCTTTCTGCTGGCGCAACTTCAGGGCATGTCGGGAGAAGACGCCGCCGCGGCAGCCAACTACGAGCGGATCATCCAGCAGAAACCTCAAGATGCAGAAGCATACCTCGCCCTTGGACTTTTGCATGAAAAACACGGTGACTGGCAAAAAGCTGAACAAATTTATGGCAAGGCACATGAGGTGGAACCTGATCAACCAGCGATCGCCAACAATCTCAGCTATCTACTCCTCGAACATGGCGGCGATTTGGGTTACGCTGTTACTCTGGCGCAGACCGCGCGGAAAGGCATGCCGGACTCGCCCAACGCCGCGGACACCCTCGGTTGCGCCTTCTACAAGATAGGTGTATTCGATTCGGCCGTGACTCTGCTCCAGGAGGCGACCAAGAAGGCTCCCAAGAATCCGACCTACTTTTATCATCTTGGCCTAGCCTCCCAAAAAACGAAAAAACTCGAACTTGCGAAGGGGAGTTTTCAACGCGTCCTTCAGCTGGACCCTAAATTTCCTCACGCCGAGGAAATTCGACAAGCGCTTGCCGAGCTTGACGTGGCCAAATGAACTCGGCCGTCTCGCGTGGCGATATCTGGGGTGGGCCGGTGGCAAGCGAAGAAACGCTGACGTGCGAAAGCGATTTCGCCCACCCGTCTGGTGAGCGTAAATAATGACCCTATTGCTTTTTGGTCGGAATTGACAAACCAAGTACACGATGCCGCAGGAGCGCCGCCAGTGAACACCGCGGCGGTCTCCGTTTGGCGGGGTATAGGTGTGCTGTTGCTCTTGTCACTGATTCTTCTTCTTCTCCTCTACTGGAGCACGGTTGTATCTCTCGTCGAACAATGGCAGACGAGTTCATATTCTTATGCATTTTTGACGGTTCCGATAGCTGGATTTCTTGCTTGGAGGAACCGCGAGCAGCTCGCGAAGTCCACTCCCACCCCTGCATTTTGGGTACTGCCGGGTATCGCTTTGTTGGGGTTCGGCTGGCTCGTGGGTGATTTGACTGCAACCAATTTCCTCGAACACCTTTGTTTCATGTCCGTCATTATTGTGTTTGTTTGGGGACTGGTCGGCAAGCGAGTCGGTAGTCAACTGCACTTCCCCCTCGGATTTCTGATGTTTGCCATACCCGCGGGCCAGGATCTGATTCCGCTTCTGCAGGACTTCAGCGCTTGGTCTGCCGTCAAACTGCTCGAACTTACTCGCATACCTGTCCTGCTCGAAGGGCGGTTCATTTCGGTTCCCTATGGCAAGTGGGAGGTGGCGGAGGCATGCAGTGGTATCAACTACCTTCTTGCGTCACTCGCTGTTGGGTTCGTGTACGCCGGCGTGATGTACCGGAGTTGGGTTCGCCGGATCAGCTTCCTCGTTGCATCATTCATTGTTCCAGTTCTGGCAAACGGTTTGCGCGTCTATGGAATCATCCTTCTTGGATATTTGGCGGGAGGTAGAATGGCCGCGCGTGTTGACCATGTCTTCGCGGGTTTCATTTTCTTTTCTATCGTCTCCGCTTCTTTGATGCTTGTCGGCCTGTATTGGCGGGAAACCGATCGACTCATCTCTCCTCGCTTGCAAGCCGAGAATCCTGAGTGCTTGCCATCCACTGTTGTTGCCGCTCCTCTTCCAGGTCCAGCGGGTTCTCTCTCGCGCTCAGGTCTTTTCGCCGCGTTTGCAGTCTTGATTGCCGGTCTGGCTCCGTTCTCAGCGCGATTTTTGGCCTCCTCCCCACAGAAGGAAATGTCGGGCAGCGGTGTGCTTGCAGTTGTCTCTTTACCCTGGAAAGCCTCTGACCAGAACCTCTATGGCTGGACGCCCCGTTTCCTAGGGCCAGCTGCAGAATACATTCAGGCTTATCGGGCGGAGGATAATACTTTGGTGAAGCTCTACGTAAAGTGTTATGGCGCCCGGCAAAAGGGCGCAAAACTGGTCCGTTCGGAGAATCGAGTTTATGAACCGAAGGAGTGGGTGCGCACTGGAGACAGAACGGTTCCAGTGAGTTTCTCCGGTCGCGAGTTCAGCGTCCGCGAAACTACTGTGCGCTCACGCCAGGCTTCCCTCATTATCTGGAACTGGTACTCGGTCGACGGCGCATTTACAAGCAATTCTTGGATGGTGAAATTCCTTCTCGCTAGGGCTTGGTTGACCGGTAGCCATCGGAGATCCGCCGCAATTGTGGTGGCTGCGGAAAAACTAAGCCCGGGACCGCAAGGGGCCTCAGCTCTGCGGGATTTTCTGGGTCATCTGTCCCTGACGGAATACCAGGAGCAAATCCGTGTGAGCAACAGATAGAGTAGGCTTGGACTCACAAAGAGATGCTCGTCTCCCCCTGGTTTCAAAATACATGGAGTCCTGAGGACGAAACACCAGCTCGCGGATGCAACCTTTAGGATCCATCACGAAACCTTCGTGAGACCGGGTGCCTGCTGTGACCGGAATTGCTGCCGACGGGTATCCCAAATCGCCGCGGCAAAAAAGAAAGCCCGCCGGAAGCCCTCGCACGGCGCATCGTTCAAATTCGATGCGTTATGCCACTTTTGACACGTTGTGCCGCTATACGATTGCTTTCTTGAGTGCAAAACCCAGCAGAACAAGCATTCCAGCGCCAAGCAGCATCAGACTGGACGGCTCGGGGACGGGCGTTATCGTAAGTATACTATCCACAGCGTTACCAAAATCGAACAGGGGGAACGTGCCCGTCAGGAAAGTAGGAGCACCCTCGGGACCAGAATAGGTCTGGAATCCAAAAGCGAGGATAGGAGCCGTACCTTGAATTATATCGCCCAAAAAGAATCCGCCCCCGACAGGGAGCGAAAGGAAGCTAAGATCAGCTGGGTCTTGTGGAATGCCGTTTTCAGAATACGCAACCATTGGGATGGTGAAAGCAAGACCCGGGAAGAAGTTGCCCGCCAATATGGTTGGTGAAGACGGCAGTTGCCAGGCAAATGTGTTTCCTCCGGCTTGATAGGTGAAATTATCGATGGTATCGGCCTGAGCTTGGGTCGCCGAGAATAGCGTGAAAACGGCCAACACCAAACAACTGGCAATCAGATAGCCCCGCATATTTATTTTCCTCCTGAATTCTCAAACACAGCTCTCTAGCCCTGGTGAGAAATTCGCACTTTGGACGGACCAGAAACGCGGGGACCCTCCATACATCGGCATTTCCAGGGCCAAACTTGACTGAGTATGGGTGTTTCTAACACCAACAAACTCCGCCTCTTGGCAGGGAACGCACAGGATAGTTCGCAGCATAAGGAAGAACTTTGCATATAGTAGGAAGAATGCTGGTGACGGGTCCGGGAACAGGGTTAGGCGGTCTGTACCATCGCTAGGACCGAGCCGCAGAAATAGTAAACTGGAAAACTTTCCCGCCGTTCATGCGCACCGTATTGTACAACCCTGGTTTCCACGCTGGCCGCCTTGAGGAGTTCCTGCCGCGTTTGTCGTTTGATAGTTGGCTGGCGTGCATGTACGTCACGCCGAGCCACAGACCAGTTGAGATACTCTTCCGGAATGGTAACTGCTCCAGGATGAAACACTCACAGCGATCGTGAGTCCTCTACGTTTGGCAAAAATTCGATCTCCGACTAGCAGAAATCTTACTGCTGGAATCCCGAAACGCCCTGGTCTTTAATCACAGGATCAAGTACAAGTTCGTATAACCTGTCCGCTAATTTCCTCTCCATTTGATCTCCCAGAGAGCATAAATGTTACTACGGATTTCTTGACAATCCCGATACAGCCGTATATGAACGAGGCGCTTTAGGGCCTTTCACGTCTGAAGACCTGACTGGCATTCCAATGCTGAGTCACAGGGGGGATTCGAGATGAGAAGGAAACCATTTTGGGTAATGGTGTGTTTGCTGGTAACCCTTGTTTTGTGCGATCGCAGCTGGGCGCAGCAGACGGGAGACAACAAATCTGCCGTCAATCCGCTCGTTCGCGTCTTGCAAGCAAAGGGCATCTTGACCGCGGAGGAAGTGGCGCAAATCAGCCAGGCGTCGTCTACCGGCGACGCAGACCAGCGGCTGGCCAAGCTACTCCTGATAAAGGGCGTAATCTCCCAGGCCGATTACGACCAGACTGTGGGCACGTCTGGCATGATGAACGCTTCCAATGCGGGAACGAGCAGTCCGACTGCAATCGCTGCGGTTTACCGCGTGCCCATCAACAATGGCGTGGGTGTCGCTCCCACCGGGCCGCCACCCCAAGAAACGAAAGTAATCCCCGCGGTGGCGCCTCTGCGCGTCCTGCCGATTGACGTCCCGAAGCAAGGTGGGCTGATTCCCGACATTAAGCTGGGCAGCGGGGCGAATATGAAGTTGTACGGGTTCTTCAAGGCCAGCGCGGTCTCCGACACGGCATCGAGTGGCGGCCCCACGTTCGGCAGCCAAGACTTTCCGCTTCCGCTCCTGCTCGCCGATACGGGGCCCACAAGCGATCCTCAAGTCCATATCAAAGCACGGTCCTTTCGCATCGGCAGCCAGTTCGAATGGGTTCCTAAAAACTCAAACATTGTGGTCACCGGCAGGGTCGAGGCCGATTACGAGGGCGACTTCACAAACCAGAACAGCGTAAACATCAGCTCACCCCGGAACGGCCAATTGCGAACGCGGCTGGCGTGGGCCCGGCTCGACACGAAGCTGGGTGGAAGTCTGCCGTGGTTCGCGGAGTTCGGCCAAGATTGGACGCTCTATTCTTCGACGCTGCCAAGTCTCTTCGAAACCACTGGCACGGCGATCGCAATGGGCGCCCTCTGGGAACGCGCACCAATGTTTCGGACCGGCGTACAATTTCACTCTGGAAATCTGAAGGTTCAGCCCGAGTTTGCAATCGTGCTGCCGGTAGCGGGTACGTCCGCACTCACTGACGAACAGCGGGCACGGTTTGGTGACCGGGCCGGTCCAGAAAGCAACCAGCCAGCCCTAGAGAGTCGGATCGTCTTCCAGTTCCCGCTCTCAACTGGCTGGCAGGGCGTCGTGCCCGCGCAGGTCATCTTTAGCGGTCACCACGCGCGAATCAACGAGATCATCCCCTTCGGCAACCTCCCCACTACCGTGATTCCTGGAGCGGCAGGCTGCGCGACGGCCACTTGTTCTATCAGGGATTTTTTCCCTAGGGGCCTCCAACTCGACCATCCCCAAAACATCTGGACCGCCGAAGCGCAATTGCCCACGCCGTGGGTCACATTCACTGGAAAGTATTACCAGGGGGGCGATCTGCGGTTCCCATTCGGCGGCCAACTCAACGACGTTTTTAACGACCTAAACGGGACAGTCGCAATTCCCGGCACTCTAGCTCCTGGGGTCACGGTTGCTACAGTGACGGCCTTGGACAGTCGCACTGTTTTGTTCGGATGCACGGGCGCGACAGGGACCGGAGCCACATTTAATTGCAACGGCAACCCCATAGTTTCTCAGAGCTTCCGGCCTGTTCGGGGCTTGGGCGGATTCCTCGAGGCGAGCTTCCCCCTTTCGCGCATCTTCAACTTCGATTCAGAGGGCCACAACTCCGGATGGGTTTTGCACTTGTCGTATGGGACCGACCGAACGAGGGCCCAAGATGTTCGCCGTTCAGGTGCAAACGGTCTCGCCCGTACGGATCTCGACTCGGGTTCGCTGACCTACCGACTGAACAAGTGGGTCACCTTCGTTCAGGAAACAAGCTACATTAACACTCGCGCTGCCAACCACGGCGGGAAGATCTTCCGGGGCATTCCGGCAACTCAGGCGCACTCGTGGCGCAACGAGTTCGGAACAATCTTCACATTCTGAACGAACCGAACGTCAGCGCCCATCGGCCTCGGAAGGAAAATATCCCAACGTCGGGCGGTAACGGGCTGGGCTGAACTTGGGCGCGGACCGGGGGTCCGCATACGAAGCAGGTTTAGACCATGGCAGGTGGTGCGCAGCATAAAAGTTCTATGTCTGTCGGTACCTTGCACCACGAACTCAACAACTGGGTGACTTTCGATTTCGAACAGTCGCTCCACGAGACCAACGCGTGCCCGGACCGACTGGTGCCTTGCCGTTGTTCAACGGCATCCCGTCTCGCACCTGGCGCGACCTCAGGTCGGAGGGTGGCACGTCTTTGCGTTCCAGTTGCACGCGTTCTGCGGGACGGCATGCTGCAAGCATTTCCGTCCCGCAGAAAAGCCACGCCGCGGCAGTTTCAAGCGATTGACTCGCGCGTCAACGCGGTAGCATCATCGGGGCGGGAAAGCTCCTCCCATCCTTTGAAGTGAGCTTTCACGGACCCATTTGTTCATCGGAGGGTAGCAAGATGGCAAAGAAAAAACAGGAAGAATTGTCACGTCGAGACTTCATCAAATGGACGGGGAGCGGCGCCCTCGCAGCGGGGGTGGGTGCCGGCCCGTTTTTTCTGTTCCCCGAACGCGCAGCGGCAGAGCAAAAAACGCTGAAAATTCTCCAGTGGAGCCACTTCGTTCCCGCGTACGACACCTGGTTCGACGGGACCTTCTGCAAGCAATGGGGACAGAAGCACGACACGAACGTCATCGTCGATCACATCAACCTTGTTGATCTTTCCGCTAAGGCTGCCTCCGAGGCCTCTGCAAAGAAGGGGCACGACCTTTTCATGCTGCTCTCGCCGCCCGCGGCTTACGAGAAGCAAACCGTTGACATGTCTCACGTGTACGAGGAAGTGGAGAAGAAGCACGGCAAGAAAATCGATCTCGCGCACAAATCCACTTACAATCCAAAGACCAAGCGCTATTTCGCTTTCTCCGATTCCTACGTCCCTGATCCCGGCAACTGGCATAAGGACTGGTGGACGGACGCGGGTTTCCCGAATGGCCCCGATACCTGGGAAGATCTGCGCGTGGGCGCCAAGAAGATTCGCGACAAATCCGGCCATCCCTGCGGCCTGGGTCTCTCTCAAGAACTCGATACCAGTATGGCCATGCGCGCGCTGCTCTGGTCCTTTGGCGGCGCCGAGCAGAATGAAGCCGGCAATGTCACCATTAATTCCAAGGAGACCGTCGAAGCACTGAAGTTCATGAAGGCTCTTTATCAGGAATCCGAAACTCCGGAGGTCTTCACCTGGACTCCGCCATCCAACAACCAGGCCATGCTCGCCGGCCGCGTTTCTTTCGTCGCGAATGCCATCTCCATCACTCGCCAATCCGAAAGGGAGCATCTGCCCATCGATAGCAAGATCATGATCAGCCAGGCGCTGAAAGGCCCGGTTCGCCGCATCGCCGCCGAGCACGTCATGGACTGCTACGTCATCTGGGACTTCGCTGACAACAAGGACGGCGCGCAGCAATTCCTAATCGACTACATCGATGCTTTCCATGACGGCTTTACCGCTGGCCAGTTTTACAATTTCCCGTGCTTCCCCAGCACCGTCCCCAACCTCAAGCAGGAAATCTCCAATGATCCGCGGGCAACTCCCCCGGACAAATACAAAGTCCTCGGCAACGTTCTCGATTGGGCCACCAACGTCGGTTATCCCGGTTACGGGACGGCCGCCATCGACGAAGCTTTCAAAGCATGGGTCATTCCCACCATGTTCGCCAAAGTGGCGCGGGGCGACGAAACTGCGGAGAACGCGGCCAAGACCGCCGAAGAGGAATACAAGCGTATCTTTGCCAGATGGAAATAACAGGACGGGGGCCCGATGGCTGTCGTTGCGACACGCGATCTGACAAAGGTATTCAAAGAAGGACAACTCGGAGCCGTCAACAATGTGAACCTCGAGACTCGCGAAGGAGAGTTTCTGGTTTTCCTCGGGCCCTCAGGCTCTGGAAAAACGACTCTCTTGCGGATGATCGCCGGATTGGAAACGCCAACTTCCGGCGAAATCCTTATCGGCGGACGCGTGGTTAACGACCTCAGTCCTCGCGACCGCCGCATCGCCATGGTCTTCCAGAGTTATGCGCTCTATCCGCACCTCTCGGTCTACAAAAACATTGCCTTTCCTCTGAAGGCCCAGAACGTTAAGAAAGAACTCCATAAGGAAAAGGTCGAATGGGCGGCGTCACTTCTCGGCATTGGCGCGCTCCTCGATCGCAAGCCGCGCGAGCTCTCCGGCGGTGAGCGTCAGCGCGTCGCGCTGGCCCGCGCCATCGTCCGCGAGCCTGCCGTTTTCCTGCTCGACGAACCTCTTTCCAACCTCGACGCCAAGCTCCGGGCCTCCGCCCGCGAAGAGCTCGAGCGCTTTCATCGCCGCGTGGGAACCACGACCATCTACGTCACGCACGATCAAGTGGAGGCCATGGCCATGGGCGACCGCGTCATGGTGCTCAACAAAGGTGTCGTTCGCCAGCTCGGCACTCCCACCGATGTCTATGACCATCCTGCTGACACTTTCGTCGCCACCTTTCTCGGCTCGCCGCCGATGAATCTCGCCGAAATCGGTGATGTCATCGTCGGCTTTCGTCCCGAGCATTTCCGCCCCGCTTCCACCGTGACCGGCGACTCCGTTCCTTTCCGCTTCAAGGTGGAGAATATCGAATACCTTGGCTCGGAGTGGATCGTTTCCGGCATTCCGGTCGGCGGGAAGCTTGACGCCAAGAAAGTCTTCTCGCGCCTCTCCTCGGCGCAGAACCTCCAACTAGGCGGCACGTATGACTTCGCCGTTCCGCAGCACGAGGTGAAATTCTTCGACCGTTCCTCCGAAAAACGCGTGGAGCCGAGGGCCGTGTCGTGGCAGTAGCCCGCAACAAAATAAAGTCCATCGGCGCGGCTCAGAGCCCGCTGCTAGGCGCAGCCATGTTTTTTCCTGCGATTCTCTACATCTTGCTTCTCGTCGGCGGACCCTTTTTTCTTGCCATCTTTTATGCTTTCAGCGACGCCCGCATCGGCAACGCCGAAATGCATTTCGTTGGCTTGGAAAACTTCCGCAGCGTCCTGCAAAGCCCCAGTTTTCGCATTGCCATCCGCAATTCGTTCATCTTCACCATCTGCTCTCAAATCGTGGTGATCGTCGGCGCCAACATTCTCGCCATATCTCTGGAAAAGACCTTCCGCGGCCGCGGCATCATCCGTTTTCTCGTCCTCCTCCCCTGGGTTGCGCCCATCTCGCTGGGCGCGATAGGTTGGAAATGGATCCTTGACTCCATCTACAGTGTGATCACCTGGGTTCTCGTGGCCGCACACATTTATGAGCCCTTCAGCGCCCCGATGTGGCTCGGCGAACCTCATCTCGCAATCGCTTCCGTGCTCTTGGTCCACAGTTGGCGCTTGATGCCATTTTCCACCGTCATCTTGCTTGCCGGCCGCACCGCCATTCCCAAGGACATCCCGGAAGCCGCCGCTGTCGATGGCGCTGGCTTCTGGCGCACGCAGCTCCAGATCGTCATCCCCATGATGCGGCCCATCATCAGCGTTGCCGTGCTCTTCGGACTCATCTTCACGTTCACTGACATGACCGTTGTCTACATCCTTACGGCCGGAGGGCCGTTCGACTCCACGCAGACCCTGCCTTCTCTGGCTTTTGCCATGGGCATTCAGGGCAGCGATCTCGCCGCAGGCGCGGCGATCTCGCTCTTCCTTGTGCCTTTGCTGGTGATCCTTGCCTATTTCATGCTGCGCGTCGCCCATCGCGCCGAGGTGAACTGATGGCCAAGGGAATTTCGCGGCGCATCTGGGGCAATGTCGCCCACGTCCTCGTGCTGGGGACTCTTACGATCCTGCTGGCTTTCCCTTTCTATTGGATGCTGATCACCAGCTTCAAGCAGAACCTCGATCTCTATACGATGGAGAACAACCCCTTCCTCTTTAATGCCAAGCCCACTCTGGAACATGTGAAGTTTCTTTTCACCGAAACCAGATTCGTCCGATGGCTAGGCAACACCGCTTTCGTCGGCGTCGCCGTCGTTACCATCACGTTGTTGCTTGCCGTGCCTGCCGCGTATGCACTCGCCAGGCTTTCCGGCCGCTGGGGTGAACGCCTCGGCATCGGCATCTTTCTTACGTATTTAGTTCCACCGACCTTGCTCTTCATTCCTCTTTCCAGGGTAGTGGCGTATCTCGGCCTGCAGGATTCCTTGTGGGCATTAATTCTCGTCTACCCCACCTTCACGGTTCCCTTTTCCATCTGGCTGCTGATGGGATTTTTCAAATCCATCCCCAAGGAGTTGGAAGACGCGGCTATGGTGGACGGCCTCACGCGCTTCGGCGCGTTCGTCAAGTTGGTGATTCCCATCTCCGTCTCGGGAATTCTCACCGTCGTGATCTTCACGTTTACCCTGGTAACCCAGGAATTTGTCTACGCGTTGACCTTTATCTCTTCTGAATCGAATCAGATGATCGGTACGGGCA
Organism: Candidatus Limnocylindria bacterium; assembly: GCA_035490055.1. GTDB lineage: Bacteria > Acidobacteriota > Terriglobia > Acidiferrales > UBA7541 > Acidiferrum. The sequence continues at coordinate 38,916 of DATHIB010000208.1, forward strand.
TCCCCATCTTTTTAGTTCGCGGAGATGTCTACTACTGGGGAGCTCTGATGGCCGCTTGCCTGATCGCGAGCCTTCCTATCGCGTTCATGTACAACCTGTTCCTTGACCGCTTCATCGCCGGCTTCACCGTCGGCGCGGTCAAATAAGCATTCACTTCGAAGACGCACTCTTCAAGGGTAGCGATGTCCTTGATATTTTCCAATTCGGCTCAGTCTCATCGAGTGTTAGGTTCCAGCGTTTAAGATTTGCTAGAGGAAGCTTGGGAAGCTTCTATACTGCCATTGTACGACGCCCGCTTTGATGATTAGGCTGGCAAATCGGAGAGGGTACGGAAAGTGTCCGACGAGAGCGGTCCGCACCCCGCGGGGCTGTTGGATAGAGGTAAGCCAGCTCGCCGGACCATGAATGCTAGCAGGGAGGTATGTATGAGAAAAAGAGATCACACTATTTTGGGCAGCACAATTCTACGTCTAGCACTGGGAGTCTCTCTCGCGTCGCAGGGGGCAGCACCCGGCGCGGAAGTCAGCGAACTGAAAGTCACCATCCGCGAATGGGACGTGCCCACAAAGGGCGCGCATCCGCATGATCCGGCCGTCGGGCCGGATGGCGCGCTGTGGTTCACGGAACAGATGGCCAACAAGCTGGGGCGGCTTGATCCCGCTACCGGCACGTTCAAAGAGTATTCGCTCGTTGAGGGGAAGAATTCAGGTCCGCACGGCTTGGTGGCGGACCAAGAGGGAAACATCTGGTACACGGCGAATTTCGGCGGTTACATTGGAAAGCTCGATCCGCGCACAGAGAAGGTGACGGAATACAAGATGCCCGATGAAAGCGTGGATGATCCTCACACGGCTGTCTTCGATGCCCGGGGAATCCTGTGGTTCACGGCGCAAGGGGGGAACGCGGTAGGCCGGCTCGATCCTCGCACAGGAAAGATCGAATTGAAGAAGGTGCCGACCGAAAGTGCGCTGCCATACGGAATCCAGATCAACAGCAAGGGAGTGCCGTTTTTTTGCGAACTCGGCACGAACAAAATGGGCAAGATCGATCCTGCGACGATGGGAATCACGGAGTACAAATTGCCAGTGGGAGCACGGCCGCGCCGGCTGGCGGTCGCGGCTGACGACAAGATCTATTTCACGGACTTCAAGGGTGGGAATCTGGGCCGGCTCGATCCCACTACCGGCGCCGTAAAGATGTGGGTTTCACCCGGTGGTCATGACTCAGGCCCCTACGGCATTGCGATTACACCGGACGGAATGGTCTGGTACAGCGAATCGGAAGTAAAGCCAAACACGATTATTCAATTCGATCCGAAGACGGACAAATTCGCGCGCGCCACCATTCCTTCGGGTGGCGGCGTGGTGCGCAATATGGCCGCGACGGCGGACGGGCGGGTGTATATTGCTTGCAGCGGCGTGGACAAAGTTGGCGTAGTGGAACGCGTCCGCTGAGGCCCCTTCCCTGCTGCACCGTCCTTCGTGTCGTGGAGCATGCGATGAACGCAACAGCCGCAAGACCCAAAGAACAACTCTGTCAGGGAGTTTCGCGCGTGGATGAACCCTGCGACCGCAGCGCTCAGCAGTTTTGCGAGCGCTGCGGTCAATGGTATTGCCGGGCTCATTTTCCTGACCCCGACTGGCATCCTTGCGCACCGGAACAGGGTGCGGGCTGATTCGCTTCCGATTTCGCCGCCGAATGGCCCATTGGCGATTGCACAGCAGCCGCCGTGCGAATTCTTGACGGCGGCGCGTGCCTCCGTTAGCGTCAAAGGGTGCGGAGTGCCTCCCCGATCCGCCTGTGCGCCAAGCGCAAATTATTCCTGATGAGAGAATCCATTGGCCAACGCGATCATCACGCTCACAACTGACTACGGAACCAACGACCATCTGGTCGGAACGCTGAAGGGCGTAATCCTGAAGATCAATCCCGATGTAACCATCGTGGACGTGACGCACAACGTCCCGGCGTTTGATTTGCTCGACGGGGCCCTGGCGATTGGCTCTGCGTATTCCTACTTTCCTCCCAAGACGATCCACGTCGTGGTTGTGGATCCCGGTGTGGGAACGGAGCGCCGTCCGTTGCTGGTCAGCGCTCAGAATCAGTATTTTATAGCGCCTGACAACGGCGTGCTGTCTGTCATTTATGAACGTGAGAAAGACAGTCTCATCGTGCGCCATGCGAATGTCGAACACTACTACTTGCAGCCGGTGAGCAAGACTTTTCATGGACGAGACATCTTTGCTCCAGTTGCCTCCTGGCTCTCAAAAGGCTGGCAGACCCCAAGCATGGGGGATGAAATCAGCGACTATAAGAAGTTCTCGATTCCTCGCCCCAAGGAGTCGGATGGAGCCATGAAGGGCGCGGTCATGCGCACCGATGCGTTTGGCAATTTGATTACAAATTTTCGCGCGGAAGATTTGCCGGAATCGGCGCTGAACGGCGGCGCCATCAAGCTTCAAGTGGGAACCCATCAAGTGACCCGACTGGTGGATACCTTTGCGCGTGGCAACAACGGGGAGCCCATCGCTTATGTTGGTTCGAGCGGATACCTCGAGATTGCCGTGAACAAGGCGAACGCGGCCCGCACCTTGACCCTGGGCCGCGGTACTCCGGTGATCCTGACCAAGTAGAAAGCAGACATCATTCGATCGCACGTCTGAGTTTTCACAGGCGAAGAACAGTTCAGCGGGAAAATTCCTGTGCGGCCATTTGCGAGCGCGTCCGCGGATCAAGCCAATCGCGCCAAGCATCACCCAGCAGGTTGAACGAAAGCACCGCCATCATCACCGCCAATGCGGGAAATACGACCATGTGGGGTGCATCGAAGAGATGACCGCGCGCATCGTTAAGCATCGCACCCCAGCTCGGAACAGGCGCGAGCACCCCGAGCCCCAGAAAACTCAAGGTGGATTCCGCGAGGATGGCTCCGGCCATTCCGATAGTGGCCTGAATTAGCACTGGTTGAAGAATGTTCGGCAGCAGGTGTCTCATCATAATGCGCATGTGCGAGGCGCCCAGTGACCGCGCCGCCAGGATGAATTCCAGTTCTTTCACTTTTAGCACTTGCGCGCGCGCCAGGCGTGCATAGCCCGCCCATCCAGTGATAATCAGCGCCAGTATCACTTTCCCTATGCCTGGACCGAGAAACGCTGCAAACGCTATCGCGAGGAGAATTCCTGGAAAGGACTGAAAGGCGTTGATTAGCAGCAGATTGACGAAGCTATCGAACCAGCCGCCTGCGTAGCCCGCGATCAGCCCCATCGTCAGGCCGATAAACCCACAACCGCAAACCACGCAGACGGAAACGAGCAGCGAGATTCGCGTTCCATATAAGGTGCGCGACAGAATGTCCCGGCCGAGTTCGTCCGTCCCCATCCAGTGCGCGCGGGATGGAGATGCGAGCCTCTCCGGCAGGTTCTGTGCCGCAGGATCGGCGCGGGCAATCCAGGGCGCAAACAGCGCCGACAGCAGCAGAATGACGGCTGCGGCGAATCCAATCCCCGCCAGAACACTGTGACCTAGAAATTCTCGGACCGCCCGCGACGCGGTCATGACAACCTCACACGGGGATCAATCACGGCATAGAGCAAATCCGTCAGCAGGTTCACAGCAACATAAGAAACCGCAATCACGAGGATGCATCCTTGCAGCAGAGGATAGTCTCGCGCGGAGATGGCCTGCACCGTCAATCTCCCGATACCTGGCCACGAAAAGATGGTCTCAGTCACGATCGTGCCGGCGAGGAGCGTTCCGAACTGCAGCCCCAGAATCGTGATGATCGGGACCAGAGCGTTGCGAAAGGCATGCCGCAAGAGAACAACGCGCGTTGCGAGGCCCTTGGCTCTGGCGGTGCGCACGTAATCGCTAGAAAGCTCTTCAAGCATGGAGCCGCGAACCATGCGAGTGAGAATTGCAGCCAGTGCCGCTCCGAGCGTCGCGGCAGGCAGCACGTAGTACAGTGGGCCACCTCGTCCTGATACCGGCAAGAGCCCAAGCTCAATGGAAAACAGAAGGATCAACACCGGTCCTAGTGCGAAATTCGGGAATGCCAGTCCAAAAAGAGTGAAAAGACCTACTGCTCGGTCCATCGTTTGCCCGCGACGGTACGCGGCAAGCATTCCTGCGGGAATGGCGATCGCGGAGCAAACGACCAGCGCCACGAAAGCTAGTTGTAGCGTTGCGGGGTAACGTTCAAAAATAACCTGCCGCACAGGCGCCTGAAACTTGAAGGATTGTCCAAGATCCCCGCGCCCGAGTTGGCGCAAGTAGTGTCCATACTGGATATGGAGCGGCAAATCCAACCCAAGTACATGCCGCAATTGCGTCAATTGTCCCGGTGCCGCGCCCTCCCCCAGCATCTGCTCGACGGGATCGCCCGGGACGATGTGAATCATAAGAAAGACGAGCGTTAGAACGAGCCATAGCGCCGGCAGCGTGAGGAGAAATCGTTTGAAGAGGTAGCGCACCATTTGGCGTGAATGACCTATGAATTCTCCCGTGCGGCTTTCGAATCCCTGGCCGGTTGCAGCACTGCCTCCGGAGACCCTTGCGTCCTGGTTTCGTTCTCAGTTGGACGAACGCGCTGAATCTTTACCCGCGCAACGCGCTTCCCGTCCATTTCCACGACCGAGAAACGAAAGTTGCCATACTCAAAGCCTTCTCCGCCCTTTGGAATGAAACCCAATTGGTCGAGGACGAAACCACCCACGGTCGCGTAAGCCGGGTCGTCCGGCAAGCTGATGTTGTATTGCGTGTCCAGGTCGCGCACATTCAAGGCGGCATCAAAAATCAGCGCGCCATCCGCGAGCGTGAGTGGCCGCTCGACAACGTCAAACTCGTCGTGAATCTCTCCCACCATTTGTTCGAGGATGTCTTCCATGGTCACCAACCCGAGGATGCTGCCAAATTCGTCCACCACCAGGGCCATGCCGACGTGATGGGTGCGCAACTCGAGAAGCAGTTCGTTGGCGGGCTTGGTCTCGGGCACGATGAGCACTTCACGCAAAACGCGTCGCAAATCGAAAGGTGGCGGTGATAGGTTTTCTTCGAGGCGGCGTTCGCGGTCGAGAAGGATCCATATCATGTCCTTGATATGTACGAAGCCGAGGATGTGATCTGCCGTGCCGCGGTAAACAGGGATCCGCGAACGCTGGGTTGTTGCGAAAACTCGCATCACATCGTCCAGGCTGGCTTCCACGGGAAGCGTGTGTATGTCCGGCCGCGGCACCATAATCTCTCGCACCTGGATCTGCGCGAGTTCCATGGCGCTCAGAATGAATCTTTCTTCGCCGGGCGCTATCAATCCCCGTTCGCGGGCCTGCTGAATTTGGATTTGGAGCTCTTCGGTCGAATGCGCAACACCATGAACCTGCCCTGAAGTAACCCCCAAAGCCTTTACAATCGCACCCGATATCCCCTCGAGCAAATGAATCGCCCAGTGAAAGGTGTTCAGGAACCAACGGAACGGCAAGGCAACCAGCAATGCCACGCGCTCGGCACGCGCTAGACTGAGCGTCTTGGGAACCAATTCCCCGATTACGACGTGCAACGCGCTCAACAGGGCGAATGCGCATGCCAGCGCGATGGCATGTGCGAACAGTGCGGTGTGCGCTCCCAAACCTCTGGGCCAAATCGCCTGAATCATTTTCGCAAACGTCGCTTCGCCAAGCGCGCCAATCGCCAAGCTGGTGAGGGTAATGCCCAGCTGCACGCCTGAAACGACGCGATGCAAATCACCGAGGAGTGCTTCAACCACGCGCGCCCGGGCATTTCCCTTCGCCACCAACTGCCGGACACGTGACAACCGCACCGCAACGAGGGAAAACTCCGTCGCTGCAAAGAAGCCATTCAGTGCAATCAAAGCCAGGACGCCAATCAGGCGCACTGCCAACATAGGCGGATTCTTTCTCCCTGCGGCATTGTAGCAGCATGGTGTTCGCCACATGCGTGTTCGTTCGGAATGATCACTAACGCTCGGTTGCAGACCCGCAGCGCCTCTTCTACACTGAAGTTTTGCCTAAGTCGCGTGGGAGCGAATTTGCGAACCATTCTCCGGACCCTCTACTGGATCTTTGCCATTCTTGTGATTGCGACCGGCGCCTCAGCCTGGTGGTATATTTACCGACCGCTGCCGCAGATTGACGGGAGCGTTTCCCTGCCCGGTCTCGAGCACGAGGTCACCGTCGAACGTGACCTCTGGGGCGTCCCGCACATCCGTGCCGCATCGGTGGAAGACCTCGCGGAGGCCCAGGGCTACGTCATGGCGCAAGACCGCCTCTGGCAAATGGATTTGCTTCGCCGTGCTGCCCGCGGGCAACTCTCTGAAATTCTGGGCCCCACAACGCTCCTCATCGACAGAGAGTTTCGAACCGACGGCTTCGGCCGCGCCGCAGACCGCGACGCTACACTCCTCGATCCCCAATCTCGCAAAGTGATGGAAGCATATGCCCGCGGCGTGAACCAATTCATCGAGCAGCACAAAAAGAATCTTCCGCTAGAATTTTCACTCCTCCGCTACGAGCCCAGGCCCTGGCAGCCCTCCGATACTCTAACTATTTCCGGCTATATGTATCGAACTCTGACGGACACCTGGGAAAGAGAGTTGAATCGCGCCAAAGTCGCGGAACGCGCCGGCGCAGATCGTGCAAAGGATCTCTACTCCGAAGAAGCAGCGATGGACCATTTCGTCGTCGGTGATCCCAAGGTCATCGATGATGGCTCGCAACGTTCCGCAGCCGGCGCCGACGATGAAGATGATGACGACGACATGCACCCGGATACCGTGCTGAAAGCTGGCCGCAGGGCTTCGAACGGCATTCTGACGCGGGAGAGCGATCCCGACCTTACCACCGCTCTCTCGCAGTCCATTCAAGAATTTCTCCAGGAATCAAAAAACGAGATTCGCCAGGGCCTCGGCAGCAACAACTGGGTCGTGAGTGGTGCACATACCGCCACCGGGAAGCCCTTGCTCGCCAATGACACTCATCTCGAGCTCTCCATTCCGTCAATCTGGTACGAAATTCATCTCAGCGCACCGAGCTGGAACGTCAAAGGCTTCACCCTGCCCGGCGCGCCGATGATCATCATCGGCCACAACGATCGCATCGCCTGGGGCCTCACCAATAACGGCGCCGACGTTCAGGACCTTTACGTCGAGACGTTCAATCCAGCTTCGCCGGATGAGTATCGAGTAAAGGGCGCGTGGACAAAGGCGCAAATCATCGACGAAACTATTCTCATCAAAGGCCAGCCGGACGAACACCTGAAGATTACCGTGACGCGACACGGCCCCGTCGTTCATCGCGAGGGAGGCAAGGTCTACGCACTGCGCTGGACCGCCACGGAACCCGGTGGGCTCGCCAATAGCTACAACGGTTTGGGCAAAGCGCACAACTGGAAAGAATTCCGCGAATCCATGAAGCGCGTGTGGGGCCCGGGTCAGAACGCGGTCTATGCGGATGTCGAGGGCAATATTGGATACGTGATGGCCGCGCGAGTGCCGATTCGAAAGAAGGGACACGGCGATGTGCCGGTCCCGGGAGACACAGATGACTACGAATGGACCGGCTATATTCCCTTCGACCAGCTCCCCCAGGCTTTGAATCCCGCAAGCGGCCTAATCGCCACTGCCAATGCTCGTGTGGTCGGGCCAGATTACAAGCCTTACTTAACCGACCGCTGGGGCGATCCCTACCGCACCGCCCGCATCTACGATCTACTGCACGACCGGCATGATTTACGTCCTGAAGACATGTTGAAAGTTCAGACTGACACATACAGCTATCCCCACGTCTTCCTCGCCGATCAATTGTTGGCCGCTGCGAAGACGGTGAGTCCACACGACCCACGCACCAAAAAACTGATCGATGGCTTGAAGGATTGGAATGGAATTGCGGATGCCGACTCGCCCGAAGTCTCCTTCTTGCACGCCGCGCGTCGGGCAGCCATCGATCTCATGCTCGAGCCGTACCTTGGGAAAGACACGAATCTCTACGGGTGGCGGAGCATGACATTTCTCCAAAAGACTTTGACCGGCCGGCCCGCAAAATGGCTGCCTTCTGCCTACAAAAGCTATGACGAGTTGCTCGTGGCCGCTGCGGACCGCGCCGTCGACAGTCTGGCCAATCAAAGCAAGAGCCAGCGCGTCGAGGATTGGGCCTGGAAGCGCTTCAATTCGCTCGACATGTTTCATCCGCTTGGCCACGAAGGACTGTTGAAACGTTTCCTCAGCATCACCGATAAGCCGCAGCCCGGAACGGAGTACAGCGTACGCGCGGCCAGAAAGACTCACGGCCCCGCTATGCGCTTCGTGGCAAACCCTGGAAACTGGGATGAATCCATTCTGCTGATTACTGCCGGTCAATCCGGCCAGCCAGGCAGCAGCCATTACTCCGATCAGTTTTCGTTTTGGTACGAAGGCAAGCCTATCTTTGCGTCGTTCAGTGACGCTGCCGAGGCGAAAGAGCGAAAACATACCCTCACGCTCAAACCGGCTTCTTGATCCCGTCCAGCGCATATGCCCGAACTCCCGGAAGTGGAAGCGGTCGTTCGCACGCTCCGTCCCCTCGCCCAGGGTCGGCGAATCCGTTGCGTCCACGTCTTTCACCCTATCGCCACGAAGCCGCAATCCGCTTCACGCATCGCCCTTCAAGCCCAAGGTCGCCGCATTCGCATCGTCGATCGCAAAGGGAAATATGTGCTTCTCGTCTTGGACCGCGGGCTACTGACAATGCATTTTCGCCTCGATGGCCAACTCCTATGGTTTTCCAATGGCAAAGAACTTCTGAAACTTGCCAACCAGGCTGAAAACGGTGTTCACGTGGATGTTGCCTTCGAACTGGACAAAGGTGTCCTCGGATTCGCTGATCGCCGCCACTTCGGCCGCGTTCACGTCTGGGAATCCGCCAATGATTCCCCTGGGCTCCGCATGCTGGGCATCGGCCCCCTCTCGCGAGATTTCACCTCCAGCCGCTTTGCCCAATTGCTTGCCGGTTCAAAGCGTCCCTTGAAGGATTTCTTGCTGGATCAAACGCGCGTCGCCGGTATTGGCAATATCTACTCGTGCGAATCGCTGTGGCACGCTCGTCTCGACCCTCGCCGCCACGCCAACACCTTGAAACCGCAGGAAGCGCGCCGCCTGCACAAAGCAATTGTGTCCGTTCTCGCGCGTGCCTTAGAATGCTGTCTGCACCCGGCGCCCGACTTTCGCGACCCGGATTGGTGGTTCCAGGGGTTGGAAAATACTCTTCGCGCCTATGGCCGCGAGGGAAAACCCTGCCGCCGCTGCGGTCAGCCGATCCGGCGCGTTGCGCAGGGCGGCCGGTCAACTTACTGGTGCAGGCGCTGTCAGCAATAGGCGCCTTTAAAGGATACGGGCCGATCGCGTGAATTCACCTGCTCCCAAGAAACCCGAACTGCCGAAAAAGCCCGATTTTGAGCGCTCCCTTGCCCGCCTTGAGGAAGTCGTCCGCCGCCTCGAACGCCCGCAACTCTCTTTGGACGACGCCATGAAGCTGTTCGAAGAGGGCGTCGCCCTTTCACGCGAGTGCCAGAAACAACTGGAAGAGGCAGAGGGGCGAGTGGAAATCCTCCTGAAGAAAGCCGATGGCAAGCTTGCCGCCGAGCCCTTCGATCCCGAGCGTGAGGCCGAATCGTGACGCGCCACGGCAGCCCGCTGCGCGCCAATTCTCTGCAGCAATGAAACTTCCCCCATTCTTCGAAGAAGACCGCCTGGCCGTCGATGCCGCTCTCGAGCGGCTCCTGCCGGCCGAAACCGCACTACCCTCTTCCATCCATACGGCAATGCGTTACAGCGTCTTCGCCGGTGGAAAGCGAATCCGCCCCATCCTTTGCCTTGAGACGACGCGCATCTTCGCCGGCGATGTCAAACCCGCGCTTCATCCCGCTTGCGCCATCGAATTCATCCACACCTATTCCTTGATCCACGATGATTTGCCAGCGTTGGACAACGACGACCTCCGCCGCGGCAAACCGACTTGCCACAAGAAATTCGGCGAAGCCATCGCCATCCTCGCTGGCGACGCCCTCTTAACGCTGGCCTTCGAAACCATCGGTGCAACTCCCGCCACCGCGGAGCGCCGCGCCGCCATCCTCACAGAAGTTGCATCTGCCGGCGGCACCATCAATGGCATGGTCGGCGGCCAGGTCGCTGACATCGAAGCCGAAGGCAAGCCCATAGATCCGCAAATGCTGGAGTACATTCATCGTTCGAAAACCGCCGCCCTGATTCGTGCTTCCATCACAGCCGGTGCCTTATGCGCAGGCGCCGGCTCTGAAGATGTCGCGCGCCTCCGGCGATTCGGCGACACCATCGGCTGGGCTTTTCAGGTCACGGATGACATTCTTGACGTCGAGGAGTCCTCTGCCGCGCTTGGCAAAACTGCGGGGAAGGACATGGCGCAGCAAAAAGCAACCTATCCTGCCGTTTACGGACTGGAGCGCTCTCACCAGATTGCCAATGATCTCGCCACCAAGGCCATTGCTGAACTCGCGCCATACACCAGCGGCGCCGCGCGTCTCCGTGAGATCGCGGAATTCCTCGTGCTTCGCCGCGCTTGATCGTTCCAACGCCTTATGACACCAAAGGCAAGCCGCAAGCGCCTCGACCTTCTTCTCGTCGAGCGCGGCTGCGCCGGCTCTCCTCAGAAAGCCATGGCTATGATTCTCGCCGGCGAAGTTCAGGTGGACGGCCAACGAGTGGAAAAGGCAGGTATGCCCGTTGCGGAAGACGCGCGCATCGAAATCATCAGCCGGCTGCAGAAGTTCGTCAGCCGCGGTGGAACGAAACTCGAAGGCGCGCTGGAAGACTTTGCGATTGAGCCGGCCGGGTGCGTTTGCTTGGATATCGGCGCTTCGAACGGCGGCTTCACGGATTCCCTGCTCCAGCGCGGCGCAGTCCGCGTCTACGCTGTCGATGTTAACGTGGAACAGCTTGACTGGAAGCTGCGGCGGAATCCTCGCGTTATTCCGATCGCGCGAAATGCACGCGAACTCCGCGTGGATGACCTTCCGGAAAGCGTCGACATCGTCGTGATTGATGTTTCTTTCATCTCCGTCCGCAAGGTAATTGCGCCCGCAATGGCGACGGCAAAACCCCGCGCCGACTTTCTCATCCTCACCAAGCCGCAATTCGAACTGCGCCGTGAGGAAATTGGCCCCGGCGGAATCGTAAGAGACCAAAAGCTCCACGATAAGGCCATCCTGGCCGTTCGCGAATGCGTTGCATCCGTTGGTCTGGAATACCTCGGAGTCCGCCCCAGTCATCTCCTGGGGGCCGAAGGCAATCAGGAGTATTTTCTCCACGCACGCAAAAAGACCCTGGAGTAGAATCGCAGAAGCACATGTGCCCCGGACAAACTTTTCAAACCATCGGCATCATTTCTCGCCCACGCCGTTCGAACCTCGCTATTGTTGTTCCGCCATTGCTGAAGTGGGTTGAAGCGCATGGCATAAAAATTCTTATTGACGAAGAGACGGCTAACTGTTTACCGGATGGTTCGAAAGGTGAGACCCGCCAGCGTGTGGCGGACGCCTCGCAACTTCTGCTCGTGCTTGGGGGTGACGGCACCATGCTTGCTGCCGCGCGTTTGGCCGCCCCGCGCGGGATTCCCATCCTGCCCGTCAATATGGGCAGTCTGGGCTTCCTTACCAGCTTCACTCTGGAAGAGCTGCACCCGGCCCTTGACGACACCCTGCGGGGCCGTTTTTCGTTGAGCGAACGCGTCATGATCAGCGTCGAGCTCGAGCGCGCGGGCAAAGTGATCGATAGTCAGCGCGTTCTGAACGAAGTGGTGATCAATAAGGGCGCGCTCGCTCGCATGATCGAGCTTGAGCTCATCATTGACGGCGATTTTGTCTGCCGCTACCGCGCCGACGGCCTGATCGTCGCCAGCCCCACCGGCTCTACCGCCTATTCTCTCTCCGCCGGCGGACCCATCGTGCATCCCGCCGTGGAATCCTTTGTGATCACTCCCATCTGCCCGCATACCCTGAGTGACCGCCCACTTGTCGTCCGCGACTCCTCTTTTATCGAAATGACCCTCTCCGGGAACACCGAGTCCGTTTTTCTGACCCTCGATGGCCAGCGCGGTATCCCGTTGCAACCAACGGATCTTGTCCGCATCTCCCGCGCGAAAGAACTGCTGAAGCTCATCCAGCCGCCAAAGAAATCGTATTTTGAGATTTTGCGCAGCAAGCTGAAATGGGGCGAAGTATAACCCTTCGGCTGCGTCGCATCTTCGATGCGGGCCAAAACTAGCCGAGAACATCCGTGCGCAGCAAATCGTTCTGAGTTTCGCGCCGGCGAATCAGCCGAAAGCGCTTGCCCTCGACCAAGACTTCAGCGGGACGGCATCGCGCGTTATAGTTTGATGCCTGCGACATTCCATACGCCCCCGCAACCCAAATCGCGAGCAGGTCGCCGGCATGCACTTCGCCGAGTGGCCAATCCCGCAAGAAGCAATCGCCCGTCTCGCAAACCGGCCCAACAATATCCACGCGTTTGCGGCTGGCGTCCTTTTCCTTCCCTTCCCGCATTATTTTCGTAATGGGGTGGATCGCCCCGTAAAGAGCCGGCCGCATCAGATCGTTCATCGCCGAGTCTACAACCACAAACGTCTTTCCCCGGTTCGTTTTCGTGTACACAACGCGCGTCAAGAGAACACCGGCCGGAGCGATGATCGAACGCCCAGGCTCCAGCAAAAGGTGCAAGTCAAGTTTGCGCACTATTTGTAAGACCAGCCGCGCGTACTCCCTCCGTGTCGGCGGCTTCTGGTCCGAATATCTCACCCCAAGCCCCCCCCCGACATCCAGGTACCGCAGATCGATTTGCGCGCGCCGCAGCTCTCCGGCAAATCCAGCCAGCCGCCCCAAAGCCCGGCGAAATGGAACAAGCGTTGTAATCTGCGAGCCGATATGCGCGCTGATTCCCCGCCAGCGGATCCATTTCGAATCCCGGTGCGCCAGGTAAAGGCGTTTCGCCTCATTCCAGTCCAAGCCAAACTTGTGTTCGTGACGCCCGGTTGCAATGTGCGGATGGCCGCCGGCTTGCACATCGGGATTCACCCGAATTGCCGCCGCAGGCGGCCTGCCTCCCCGTACGGCCAGTCGCGCCGCCTCCTCCACCAGGATGTCGAGTTCCCCTTCGGATTCGGCGTTGAAAAGCAGAATTCCCGAGCGTCCGCTTCGCCCACGAGTTCGATAGTTCAGCGCTTCACGAATCTCGTACCGGTCCTTGCCGACTCCGGAGAAAACGATGCGCTCGCCGCGCACGCCGATGCGCTGCAAGTGGTGGAGTTCCCCGCCCGATACAATGTCAAAACCGCTTCCTAGTTTGGCAAGTTGATCCAGGATCGACAGGTTCCCGTTGGACTTTACGGCAAAACACAAAGTGTGCGGCAACGCGCCAAGCCCATTGTGAAGTTCCTCATAGGCATCTCGAATTGCGGCGCGGCTATATACATACGTTGGCGTACCAAACTTCCGTGCAACGGATTTCAGTGGCACCCTTTCGCACACTACCTCTTCGCCGCTCGCGCTTCGCACCCCACTCTTCTCCCACGCGAAGTGCGGCGTGAAAGAAGCCGGATCCGCATATTTAGGCTTGCGTGAAGATGACTTACTCGAATGGCTCATCGGACTTTTGCGACCACCAGGGTCCGGTCGTCGGAAAGCGGAGCGCTCTGCGTGAACCAATCTACCTCGCGGAGAATCACGTCGGCAATTTCCGTCGCGGACACTTCGTGGTGCTGTTCGATCAGCTTCATAATCCGCGTCGTGCCGAAGAACTGGCCTTCGCTGTTCATGGTCTCCGCGATTCCGTCCGAGTGGAATACAAGAATATTTCCGGACTCCAGCGTGACCGACCATTCGTCGTAAGTCACTTCCTCAAAAATGCCCAGCGGAAATCCCGTCAATTCAATCTTGCCGCAGCGTCCTTCTTTGTATAGCAGCGGCTGCGATTGCCCCGCGTTTGCCACTCGCAGCTTCTGCCGTCCCTTTTGCCACGTGGCAAAGCACGCCGTCATGAATCGTCCCTCGATGCGCCGCTCACCCACCAGTTGGTTCATTTGCTTTAGCATTTCGGCAGGTTGCAGTTTCTGCGGCGCCAGACTCCGCATGATTCCGATCGCCACCGCGCCATAGAGCGCCGCAGCCGTCCCCTTGCCGCTCACGTCTCCCAGCGCAATCCCCAATTGCTGCGGTCCGTAACGCAGAAACTCATAGAGATCGCCGCACACTTCCCTTGCAGAAAGATACCGGGCGACCATCTCCAAACCGAAGTCTTCCGTCGGAACCGGCCGCAGCAGCGCGCCCTGAATTCTCTTCGCTGCCTGCAAATCCCGCTCCAGCCGCGCTTCGTCCCTCGCCAATTGTTCGTAAAGGCGCGCATTTTCCAGAGAAACAGCTAGGTTCGCAGCCAGGATCGAAAGCGTCTGCACGTGATCCTCGGTGAAATAATTCAGTTGCGGGCTTTCCAAATCCAGCACCCCGATCACTTTTCCTTTGTGCATCATGGGAATCGCCAGTTCCGAACGCGTCTCCGGGTTAACCATCAGGTAGCGCGGATCGACGGTCACGTCCGGAACGACGACCGGCTCCTTCAACGTGGCTGCCGCCCCAACAATGCCTTCGCTCGCGTTCGCGCGCAGTTTTCCCTGCACGCGGTGGCCATGCTTCACGTCTACCCGGTGGCGGAAAATCTTCTGCTCTTCGTCATAAAGCATGATGCTCAGTATCTGATAATCAATTACCCGCTTGGTTTGCTCTGCCGCGCGCCGCAGAAGCTCTTCGACCTCCAGGATCGCGCCGGTTTCGCGGCCGACTTCGCTCAGCAGTAAAAGTGTGTCCGCCTGAGTCCGCACCTTCTGAAACAGCCGCGCGTTTTCAATTGCCACCGCCAGCCGGCTGGCCAGCAACGTCAAAATATTCTGCTGGTCGCGCGTAAAGTAATCGAGGTGCCGACTCTGGATATCCAGCACCCCGACGCACTTTCCCTGCAGCATCAACGGCACCGCCAGCTCGGAGCGCACGCTGTCGATGGCATTAATGTACCGCGCGTCCTTGGAAGTATCGCTCACTCGCACGGAGTGGCCCGTGGCAGCCGCGGTTCCGGTAATTCCCTGCCCCAGCGGAACCCGCAAATTGTCCGCCAACTCGCGCGGATACCCGATGGCGAATCTGTGCCGGAGATAACTTCCATCCCCTTCGATCATCAGCACGCCAAAGATTTCATAATCGATGTGTCGCTTGATCAAAGCCGCCGATCGGGCCAAAACCTCGTCCAGGTCCAGCGAGGCGTTCACTTCCTCGCCGATTTCCGCGAGTGTCGCCAGGACCTCGGCGGAGATCTCCGTTCCGCCGTTCAATGCGATTGCTGTCGTATGTTCATCTGTTGGATTCATGAAGTATTTATTATAGCAGGCGGCCAATCCTAAGCCCTGTGCTTGGCGGGATTTGTATCAGTCACGAGTCACAAGTCACTGATCACGGGTCACCGGCCCGCCTCCTCTGACCATGTCGGGGACCCGGTGGGGTTATTCTCTTCCCCTCTGTGAGCTCTGCGAACGGCCCTTGCCCCGACTTGTTTCGGGGTGTTAATCCTTGTTTTTCTTTCGACTTGCAACTTTTAACTGTCGACTGTTGACCTTTTTCTAAGAGTCAACGGTCACTCAGCTCCTAATCTTCCGCCGGTTTCTTCTTCAACCTAGGACCAAGCAATAGCACGCCAACGTAGGGCAGGTTTCTGTATCGCTCTGCGTAATCCAGACCATATCCGACCACAAATTCGTTGGGGATTGAAAATCCCACGTAGTCGGCGTGAACCGCGGCGATCCTCCGTTCCGGCTTGTCCAGCAGCACCGCCACCCGCAGATGCTTCGGCTTCCGCTGCTCGAACAACCGCAGCAGGTACTGCAACGTCATTCCCGTATCCAGAATGTCCTCGACGACGATGACCGTTTTTCCCTCGATGCTGGAGTCCAGGTCCCGCGTCAACCGCACTTGCCCCGACGAGTGCGTCTTTTGCCCGTAGCTCGACACCGCGATGAAGTCAAAGGAAACTTCCCCCGGAATATTCCGCGCCAGGTCGGTCAGAAAAAAAACCCCGCCCTTTAAAACGCTGACCAGATGCAGAGATTTGCCGGGAAAGTCTTTCCGGATTTCCATGGCCAGCGCCTGAATGCGCTTTTGAATCCGGCCACCCGTAATCAAAACTCTGACCCGCTCCCGCGGCATCCTTCTACTTTGCTGCACGGCTTTTTCGCGTTTCGGCATCCTTTTCCTCGAACGTGGCACCGAGACTCTAACGCACGCTCGTGCTGCGGAGCAAGACACACTTGTGACGCATCGTTATTAGAGGGTTTATACAGGCTCAATAAGGCTCAATCTGTGTTGCTTACCTACTCGGGCGGACAGTATTTTCCGGCGAGGAGTATCCGCGCCAGCCAGTCGGCATGGGGTAGCCCCGAACGCAAGAGTTCCTTTGCTTCACTCTCCACATCATACTCGACCCGGCGAATGGTGATGCTCTCTCCGTCAATCACCAGATATGACGAACGTGTATCTCCGTCATAGGATTGGCTGACGCTTCCCGTATTCCCTACAGTCATAGCGCGAAGCCGGCGAATGTACGGACAATGAATATGTCCGTAGACCACGATGGGAGCCCGCAGCGACGCGTAGGTACTCTGTAATTCTTCGTCGCTGGCATTGGCCAAGGGGGCCCGCCACAGGTCGTCGGGGCTGGCATGAACCAGACTAAAGCCGGGCTGCGAGTACAGAGCAGGAAGTCCTTCCAGCCATCGCAAGCGTTCTTCACCGATGCTAGCAAGCGTCGGATGAACCGTCTCTTGGACCATGGCAAGAATTGGCGCGATCTTCGGGTTTGTGGCGGCATATTCAGCCAGACGTTGCGGCGCCCAAAGCATCTCATCCGTATTCCCGCGCACGCCGGGCCACCCGAGAGAGCGGACTTGATCGATGATCTCCGCCGGGTGAGCTCCCCCCGCAGCCAAATCCCCGCCATGGACAACGACGTCTGGTGCAATCTGCCGCAGGTCCGCGACAACGGCCTCCAAGGCGCGCCGATTGCCGTGAATATCCGATACGATCGCGACTCTCATTTTGTCCGTCGCCGCCTTTCCGATAATTGCCAGACTCAGGCGGCTACAATTTTACAATGGTCCGCCGAAGCGAATCGAAAACCAACCCGCAAAGCCGGTTTGAGACGACCGCACGGTAAGGCGTCGTGGCTTGTTGAGAATGCAGTGTCCAAAACAGAACAGTACGCTTTCGTGTTCAGTTTTGCCCTATCTATAAAGGCGTTGAAAATCAGGCAACGCAAATTAGCGCGAGCCCTGGATGCTCGTCTCCCCCCGTTTATAGCGTTTCCGAAAACTCCTTCTCGAAGTGTCACGTTCAGATGCCTGTTACTCGAGAATGGGTCGCCAAAGGCGTGCCCTGAAGGAGCAATGTGATGAAGACACCGATCGGTTTTGCAAATTTCTGCGGCGCGTAAGCCTGGTGCTCTGTCTCTTCATTGTGGTTCTCCAACCCGCCTCCGCGTTTGATGATCCACCAATACGTGTGGCCCGGCTAAGTTACGTGGCCGGCCAGGTTTCTTTCAGCATGGTGGGCGGAAAACCGGTAGAGGCGCAAACAGAAATCTCATCGAATTTTGACCAGATCGAGTTTTTGTACCAGTTCCAGCGAGAACGTCTATATCACAGTGTCCGGCTGTGAAATTGAGCTCGGCAACATTGGACTGCAGGCCGCGGGGGCAGGTGGACTGTAGCCCAGCGGCGAGTGCGGGCGAATCGTGACCTTTCCGGTCGTCTTATTTACTGCTTGGTAGCAACTCGTCAGCAGGAAAGACAGAAGCGCTCACCAGTTTGAGATACTTCCGAATAGGCCTCATGCGATCGCTGTTCGTTGCCTGGGACCAGACGAATTCTCTTCTATCTCTCGGCAAAAGTTGACGCTCGCAAACCTTCTTGCGCGGTCGAGAGGATCGTCGGGGAGGCCATATGTCTGCTCCACAGGGCCATCATGAAACCATCCTTGTTGCCGATGACAACGAAGCCAACCGCGAACTGCTCTCCGCTCTGCTGAGCGCAGAGGGTTACCAGGTCGTCTGCGCAGCGAACGGCCAGCAAGCGCTGGCTCTGGTGGATAGCGGCTCGATTGATCTCGCGTTGCTGGATGTGGTGATGCCGCGTCCAACCGGGTTTGAAATTTGTCAGGCGATGAAGTCCAAGCCGGAAACTCGCTTGATCCCTGTAATATTGCTGACCAGTTTGAACAGTGACGCCGACCGCATCCACGGGATCATGTGCGGCGCAGATGACTTCCTCAACAAGCCCGTCAATAAGCACGAACTGCTAGCTCGCGTGCATTCCCTGTTGCGCTTGAAGCAATTCACCGATGAGCTGGATAACGCCGAGACGGTGTTGTTTAGCCTTGCGCTGACGATCGAGGCGAAGGATCCCTATACTGAAGGGCACTGCGATCGCCTTTCGAAATATTCCGTTGCGCTGGGGGAAAAGCTGGGTTTGCCCCAGGACCTGAGCGTCGCTCTTCGCCGAGGCGGTCTTATACACGATATCGGCAAGCTGGCCGTGCCGGAGCACATCCTGCTCAAACCCGGACCACTGACTCCGGAAGAACGAAAAATCATGGAACGACACACCGTGATAGGTGAGGGAATTTGCGCCCCACTCCGATCCTTCCGCCATGTGCTGCCGATCATTCGTCACCATCATGAAAAGCAGGACGGCTCCGGATACCCGGACGGGCTGAAGGGCGCACAAGTTCCGCTCACGGCACGGATCCTTCAGATCACCGACATTTATGACGCGCTTACTACGGACCGGCCCTACCGCAAGGCTCTTCCCTCGGAAAAAGCCTTCGCCATCATGCGGGAAGAAGTAAAGCGCGGCTGGTGGGATGGGTCTATCTTGGACGAATTCGAGGCCGTCGTTCATGGCTATGAGCCGGTGCAACCGGCAAGGTCCGGTAGCTAATGCCTGCCCCCGAGACTCAGAGGCAGGGCAGTGGAAAGCTGAAATGGAAAATGGAGAGACGCCTGGCCTTTTGGGGGTTCGTGGTCGCGGCTGCGATCTTGGTATTCGTTGGGTTGGATTCCTACCTGCATACGGTCCGAGTAGACGAAGCTGCCGATGCGCGGGAACGAAGCTACGAAGCCGAGTTGAAGCTTGATGAGGTGGTGGCTCGGCTCGTGGACGCGGAAACCGGGCAGCGAGGCTATCTCCTCACGGGAGATGACGCCTACCTTGTGCCATATCGCGAAGCGATAAAGAACCTCGACCAGGTGATGGGCCAACTGAAGGATCTCACTGCCGGCAACCCGGATCAGCAGAAACAGCTCCAGACACTCGAGCCGCTCATAGAAAGGAAATTGGCGGAACTCCAGATGTCGATTGACCTCCGCAGGAAGGAAGGGTTTGCGGCCGCCAACCAGGTGTTCATGGCTGGCCACGGTAAGCAGTTGATGGATCAGATCCGCGTCGTGCTCGGAGAGATGAGAGAGAAAGGGAATGACCTCCGGAGGATTCGCACCCAGGAGATGAAGGAGGTTTTGACCAAGACGTCTCGTCTAGTCGTAGCCGGCAATCTTTTGAGCATAGTGCTGCTCGCGCTGGTTTTCGTAGTCTTGCTCCACGAGCTGTCCGAACGCAAACGGGGGCAAGAAGCTCTGGCAAAAAGTGAAAAATGGTTCTCGACCACTCTCGCCAGCGTCGGCGACGCGGTAATTGCCACCGACATGAATGGCGGCGTGACCTTTATGAATTCCGTTGCCCAGTCCCTCACCGGATGGAGCCTGGAGGAAGCTCGCGGGAAGTCCATGGATCTTGTCTTCAACATCGTGAACGCGGAAACGCGCCGCCCCGTTGAGAATCCCGTCAAGAAAGTGTTCCGCGAGGGGAAGATAGTAGGCCTTGCCGACCACACGGTTTTGCTCTCCAAGGACGGCAGAGAGTTTGACATCGAGGACAGTGCGGCGCCCATTCTCACGGATACAAGGGAGGGGTTCGGGGTCGTGCTTGTTTTCCGGGACATCACGGGTAAGAAGCAGGCAGAAGAGGAGACAAAAAGGCAGAAAGAACTCCTGCAATTGATTCTGGCAAGCATCGCCGATGGCGTGGTGGTGGCCGATTCGAATGGGAAGTTTCTTCTGTTCAATGCGGCCGCGGAGAAGCTCTTAGGTATCGGTGCGACAGAAACGACTCCCGCCCAGTGGGCCGACCAATATGGCGTCTATTTGCCGGATACTGTGACTCAATATCCCCCCGACCAGCTGCCTCTGGTGCGAGCGATCCGGGGCGAAAATGTTGACGGCGTAGAGCTTTTCATCCGTAACCGACAGGTGTCCGAAGGACGATCGCTGAGTATTAACGGCAGGCCTCTCAAGCGTGCGGATGGCGCACTTCAGGGCGGCGTTGTCGTTTTTCATGATATGACCGAGCGCAAGCGGGCGGAGGAAGCGCTGCGCCAATCCGAGCAACGATACCATCTGCTTTTCGACAGTAATCCGCATCCGGTGTGGGTTTATGACTTGCAAACCCTTGTCATCCTCGACGTGAATCATTCTGCAGTCCGCAACTACGGCTACTCGCGCGCAGAATTTCTGTCACTGACGATTAAGGACATTCGCCCGCCGGAAGACGTCCCCGCACTGCTCCAGAGTGCGGCGAAGACGTCACCGGACACCGAAATCTCCGGCGTCTGGCAACATCGCAAGAAAGACGGGACCCTGATCGATGTTGAGATTACATCCCATCCTCTAGTTTATAACCGCAAAAACGCCCGCCTGGTCGTTGCCACGGACATCACCAAGCGCAGAAAGGCTGAGAAGGCACTGCGGCAAAGCGAAGAGCGTTTCCGTCTGTTGGTCTCGGAAGTAACGGATTACGCGATTCTCATGCTGGATCCGGAAGGACACATTGCCAGTTGGAATGCCGGGGCCGAACGCATCAAGGGCTACCAGTCTCAGGAAATCATCGGCCAACACTTCTCCCGCTTCTACCCAACGGAGGATGTGGAACGAGGCAGGCCTGGCCATGAACTGAAGGTTGCCACAGAGCGTGGACGCTTCGAAGACGAAGGCTGGCGCGTGCGCAAGGACGGATCGCGGTTCTGGGCCAACGTGGTGATTACCGCCTTGCGCGACGGGACGGGGCGGCTGCGCGGATTCGCAAAAGTCACGCGAGACATCACCGAGCACAAGCGGACGGAAGAGCTCCTTATGCACGCAAAGGAAGAAGCGGAACGCGCCAGTAAGTTCAAGGATCAGTTTCTCTCCACGATGAGCCACGAGTTGCGCACTCCGCTGAACGCCGTTCTGGGTTTTTCGGACCTGCTCGCCGATGAACGCTACGGACCGCTGAACGATCGCCAGCAACGCTACGTCGCCCACATTCATACTGGCGGGAAACACCTTCTCAAGCTAATTAGCGATATTCTTGACCTTTCTAAAATCGAAGCGGGCAGAATGGAGCTCGCCCGCGAGGACGTGACAGTGGCGTCGGCGTTTGCCGAAGTGATCAGCGCCCTTTACCCACTGGCGGAAAAGAAATCGCAAGCATTACTCCAACAAGTTGAGCCCCGTCTGCATGTTCACGCCGACGCCATGCGATTTAAGCAAGTGCTTATGAATCTCGCCGGCAACGCGATCAAGTTCACACCGGAAGGTGGCCGGATCGAGCTAGCCGCCCGTCAGGTGGACGACCACGTCAGGGTGGAAGTGCGCGACAATGGCCCTGGAATTCCGCCCGAACAACAGCAGCGGATCTTCGAAGCGTTCTTCCGCCTGACAGAAACGGGTAACGCGACCGAGGGCACAGGCTTGGGACTGGCTATCACCGCGCGCCTCGTCGAGTTGCATGGCGGCAAACTGGGGATCGAAAGCCAGCCCGGCAAGGGTGCCTGTTTCTATTTTTCACTTCCGTTCGTTGCGACCATTCCCGACCGGCCAGCTCAGACATCTATACCCATGCCAAGGGTACGCAAAGCTCCTCGGATTCTTATCGTTGAGGACAATGCGGCGACGGGACAACTCATCCAATCGCAACTCACTTCTTCAGGCTATGAAACACTGAGATGTGACAAGCCGGAACGCGCCACGGATATGGCCGGTGAACTCCAGCCGGATGCCATCACTCTAGACCTCCTCATGCAGCCGGTCCACGGACTGGAGGTTCTACTGCAGTTAAAAAATAACCCGCGCACATCAAAGATCCCCGTCATTGTCGTGACCATCGTGGATCAGCCTGGCGTTGGAACTGCTCTCGGCGCCGACGAGTATTTGATTAAGCCGGTGGACAAGGTGACGTTGCTGGCTGCCGTGGAGCGCTGCCTCCGGTCTCGCGGGGGGGCGGCGCCGGCAAGGACCATTTTGGTGGTGGAAGACGATTTATCCACTCTCGAGATGATTGTCGAGTTGCTTAAAGCATATGGCTATGCTGTAAGTACTGCCGCGGACGGTGAACAGGCCCGTGCGAGTGTAGCTCAGTCCCTGCCCGAATTGGTTATTCTTGATTTAGTGCTCCCCAAGATGAGCGGTTTTGAATTGCTCGCTGAATGGCGTTCCAATCCTCGCACGGCTGATCTTTCCGTGTTCGTATTGACCAGCAAGGATCTAACAAAGGAAGAGGAAAAGTACGTCCACGTGCATGCCGAATCACTTTTCCGGAAGCAGAATTCCTGGCGGGAACCATTGATCAAGCAATTGGAACGCGTGGTGACTTCCCCGTCTTTGGAGAACGCTTGAAACATTGCATCCTCGTCGTCGAAGACAATCAGCTCAACCGCGAGCTTCTCCGTGACTGGCTCGAAGTGGAAGGCTACGAAGTCTGGTCTGCGGTGGACTTGAACGCCAGTTACGAGGTTTTTTCGAAGCGGCTTCCCGATGCGGTCTTACTTGACATCAATCTCGGCGCTGAAAACGGCCTCGACCTCGTGGAATGGATGCGCCAAAAACCGGAGTTGGGGGAAATCCCAGTGATTGCCGTGACGGCACATGCCTTAGTGGCCGAGCAGGAACGGATCCTGCACGCCGGCTGCACAGCGTGCCTCCCGAAACCGATCAATTTTCAAGGCCTTCGAGAACAGTTGAATCACTGGCTGCAAGTTCGTGCCGTGTCTCGGCCGAATTCCTAGCTTCCCCATTGTGTCGCGGTTACGCCGGAATCAATGGGCCAAATCGTTGCGTCCGGCATTAACATGCCCATACAAACGAAACCCCGCACAAGGCCAGTTCACGACGGTTCTAACTAATAGCTAGGAATGACCAAGACGAGTGGCTTGCTCCACCCGGACCAGAATGTTCTCAACGCAACCCAGAGCAGCTTGTGCAGGGCAGTCAATCGACGGCGAGGTCGTTGCGCTTGCAGAGCCAGCAATTGCTGACGGAGAGGCAGGTTTTTCGAGAACGAGGTCCTTCCGGGAACGGATGGCGCTGACCATCCAGTCGAGGAGATTTCGGAGCGACGCGATCATAGCAAGAATTTTAGCGGAACAGTCCGAATCAGATTCGCGCCAAGTCATTCATATTGCAGGCGTACGACGTTTTGGCGAGACATCGGCTGTGCTGACCACTCGTGACGCTGACCCGAACTTGACGCGAGAGAATGCGGGCGTGTGTTTTTTGCGCACAGACCTTGTTGAAATCGAATTTTCTAGCTTAAAGTCTGGTGTGTGAGTCTGGGATCCTTCAGAACGGAGGTGGCGGTTGACAACGGACAAGTCGGGCGTGGAGCTGCCGGTCCCCAAGGGAAAAAACAGGAGGAGTGACCGTTACCCTGTAGTTGTTCCCGTGCAGGTGAAGTGGTCGGAGGCTAGCGGCGCAGGCGTCATCGAGTTTGCTGAAGCCAAAGAAGTCAACATGCACGGTGGCCGGCTCGACTTGAGAGGCCGCCCGGCCATTGGCAGCGTGATCGAGCTGACTAACCTGACCTCAACCAAAATAGCCACTGCGCGAGTGATATCCCTGCGTCCCTCCAAAAAGAGCGAGGTGTTGGGAGTGGCCGTCGAGCTTCTTACTCCCAGCGAAACTTTTTGGGGCGTGACCTTTCGGCTGAAGAGGGCCATCGACGACCTGCAGAAACTGGAAAACTCCATCAGGTCGGGTGGGATGGACCCTCGGGTCCTTCGTGAGTTTCGCGACGCCGTCGATTATGTACGCAAGACCGCCTGGGCTCTTCAAGAATTGCAGGAGCGTCAGGCCCACCAACGGGATACTGCCACGGTGCGCTCCTTGCTCACGGAGGAGCGCGTCCGCCGCGCCACCCAGCTCTGCAAAGCGCTGGCCTCGGATTTGGACTCCCATGAAGTGACCGACAGAACCACTGGCGCCGCAGATCTTCTTCAAGCCATCCGAGGGCTCTATCAGCGCTTGGCCGCTCTGTTCAAGATCCGTGAATCTCGGTAACCGCTCCGAGCCAGGAATCTCCCCGAAAACGCAAAGAGAAGCTGATATCTCTGCTTCTTGTCAACTCCTGATTACGGAGGTGCGTTTCCGGCAAAATCTAGCGCCCAAGGAATGGAAATTCCCCCGTGAGGTGAAAACGATTCAACGTCGAAATGATCTCAGCGGTCTTGAAGCAAACGGTGGCGGGAGTTACACCCGCTGTCCGTTAACAAAGGCCTGACGCCTTGGCCTGGCTTAAAGGGAGCATCACTCAGTGTCCGACGTCGCAAGGCGCGCTGCTAACCGCCTGATAAAGATCCAGACGCCCATTGCCAAGATCGGGGTTGACCCAGACCGCGTTCGCCACCGCCTGTTCCGCCGAAGACTCGTTGAAACTCATGCTGACGTTTAACAGGAGGGCCGCCGCGCCGGATACAAATGGCGCGCTGAAGGAGGTTCCCCACCCCGCGCCAAAGGTGCCAAACGGATAGGTGGTGATGATGCCTTCGCCCGGCGCCGCCACCCAAACGAGTTCCTCGCCATAATTAGAAAACGTAGAGAGGGTGTCATTGTTTGTGGTCGAGGCTACACCCATGACACCTGAAAGCGCGGCGGGATAGACTATTTCCTCTTTGCCCTCATTTCCTGCCGAAGACACGCAAATCAGTCGATGGCGGGTGGCAAACTTAAGGGCGTTGGCCACCTCACCGGAATACGTTGAGAAACTGAAGCTCATATTAATCACCTTGGCGCCGTTCTGTACCGCGAAGTAGATGGCGCGCAAGACATCTGACAAATAACCGGTGCCATCGACTTTGAAAGCTTTCAGAGGCATGATGAGCGCGGTAGGGGCCACGAGGTGAATGATGCCCGACACCATGGTCCCATGGCCAAACGCCTGGTATTGTGGCTGTCCGAGATTGAGCGCCGCTGCCGGATCGAGAACCGCAGCCGTCGATTGGTTCACCATCGCTGGTGAAGCGCCGCTGCCGGTAGAGGATTGGTTCACGTCCGCGAGCTCAGAAGCTGAACCGGCGATGTTGCGTGTAAAGTCATAACCCGGAACTAAGACACTTTGAAGTACGGGATGTGTCGGATCGACGCCCGTATCAATAACCGCTACCGTCCCCGCACCGCTCACGCTGAAAGTAGTTTGCGTGTCTGACAGTCGGATAATAGCAATCGCCGGCTGGCCGACATAGCCGTGGATGACGGTCGCTCCGAAGTAATCTACAGGCGCATTATCCGACAATCCGCTAGGCGGCGCCGTTGCGGTGGCTTGCATGACTTTCAGCAGGGCGTCTAGCTCTACGTGCCTGACTCCCTGCTGACTCCGGAGGATTTGCAGAAAGGCGTTCGGGTCAACGAAGTCGGGCGTAGTGACTAAGAAAAGTCTCCCAAGGCTACCGTCCAAGCCTCCCCCTACATGGCAACCCAACACCAAGCAGACATCTTGTAGTGAATCGAGCCCGGACGAACCACGGACAATAAATCTGTTGTCAGCGGCGGCTGGGCTGCCCCACAATCCGAACAAAACCAGAAGGACCCACAGCGCTCTCGATTTCATGGCTTAGTCTCCTTCTCTCCATCCCCGGGAGTAGTTCTCATAGACATCGAGCCGTGTTGCCGACTCGAACAGTTACGAAGATCCCGCCGCGCTCCGGCGGGCCCGCTCCATAGCCGGCAACAGAACCGTTATGCAGTTAGTTTCAGTTATTTTTATTTCTAGGCTGATGTTTGCCGCAAAGCGGAAATCCAAATGGAACTCGCCGAACTCCCCGGCAGTTACCTGCGCCACCGGACCCTTCCAGCCCTGAAGCGTCACTGGAATGCCATCAAACTTGCGATCTGGCTTGGCTGAATCCAGAATTTGCCCCGCGAGCGCCAGGCGATGGGATCCTGCGTCAGGCTCGATCAAGAGATCCACCCTTAGGCTCCCGGCAGCGTAGAGCAGCCTTCGACTCCGATCCTGCGAACCTCGCACCCCGGCTGGGAGCGGGTCGCGGAAGCTATCGGAGATGACGCGAGCTACGTGCGTGACGTCCGGAAACAGCGCCTCAGGACGGAACAAGGCTTCCAAGCTGCCCAAAAGTTGTTGCAACACGAACTTCCGTTGCACGTGGGAGATCGAGTAGCGATCGGCCAAATCTTTTATTTCCGAATCACTGTCCTCGTCGGCGATAATTACTACGTGTTTTAACAGATTCGGATGAAATTCGTTAATCCTCGAAATCATGTTGGTAGCTTGCGAGATTGAGGACTGCGGGTCGAGTACAACAGCGTCGAATTTTTTTTGTCCTATCGTCGCCAGTGTCTGTGCCACGCTCGAGGCCACAGTGCATTGGCAGCCCGCGCTTCCGAGCAAAATACGAATGTCGTCGCGGGCCAATGGTTCCTCCCCGACGATCAATATTCTCTGCCGCTCGCGACCGATACTCATGTGAACTTATCGTCTATAAGAGCCTGGGCGTCTCCAGCCCACCGCTCCGGGATCGTGCATAGCACCCAAAGGTGCGGCGTCCGCCCTCGGCATGTGAAATTCAGCGACACGTCATAGGAATGTACGACCGTGAATTGACCCGCTATTGCCAGGCTCCCAGTTGCTGCCACTCTCGTGCAATCGCGGGAATTGGTGACGCCGTCACTTCGGTCGACCGAGTGCCCTACCTCAGCCACTGGCAACTGGGTCGCACTCCCTGGGGCCTTGTATATTATGGCTGTGGTGGACCATAGGATTGCCCTGCTTCTAAATCAATCGGGTAAAGTACCTAGTTTGAAGGCGGGAGAATCCCGAGGGTACAAATTATTGTATTGCACTCTTGTCTAAAAGAAGGATCGATCGCCCCAAGGGAAAGGCGCGCTGGGTAGACTCGAGCTCCCGACCCACTGTTTGCCAGGCTGCGGCAGAAAACGGGAGCAGTAAATAGGTCTTGCTCCCAGCCGGTGGGTGCTGTGTCTGGTCACCGCGTCAAGCTACAGGCACAAATACCCGTATCAAGTCGCGGTTCATCAGGCTTCGGATTCCACAGGTGCGCATCCGGTAAGGGATCACCACACCATCCCAGCCAAGAACCCTGCGTCCTTCGGTTCAGTTCGGCAGGAGGCCGTAGACTTCGAGTTCTCCCAATACGGATGAGTCGTTGCCCCGAGTGCCGACGTAGACCTTGCCATTGGCGACGGTGGGCACAGTAAATTTTACGGCGTGTCCTGCCAGGTCGCGATTCGCGGCGGCCTGTGAACTATTCCATAATTCGGTGGCGAGATTGGTGGCGTCGTAGGCGTGGAGGACACTAGCGCCGCAACCCGGCGATTGGAGAGTGCAATAGAGGCCATTGTCCAGCGCCCAGATGATGCCGTTAGTAGCTCCATTGGAAGATACCGACGGGGTAGCACCAGGAAATCTGTAGCTCGTCGAGGATTGCGAAAAAGGTACGCCGTTTAACTTGCCGGTTGTGCCGTTGAAGGCGAATTGCTTGAGGGGGCCGACACCGGCGACGTAGAGATTATTCTGCCAAAAGACAGGCGTAGCGAAGATGGAGTTGCCCAGATTGACGGTCTGAATGACGTTGTTGGTGGAACTGCTGAATTTTCCCATGCTGTCGCGATTGAGAAGGAACAGGTTGCCCTGCTTGCCCCCTCCGATGACCAGGTGAGTTACAGGACCAGCAGGCTGATCCACGAGAATGGTTGCAGCCCCGGATCCGAAATCAGTGTCATTGGCGTCGAGCGACGCCTGATCGAGAGGAGTGAAGAAATCCGCCACGGAGAGACCGCTGGCCGTGCTCAGCCTCACAACACTATCACCATAGTTCGAACCGCCGGTGTTCGCGTCGAAAGTTCCATTCCCGGTGATGAAAAAAAGATTGCCGGCAGAATCGACCGCTGGAGCGCCGCCGCCCATCCATATCCCTCCGCGGGAATAGGAGAGAGTGCCAACGTGATTTGGCGTGGCGTTGAACACTGCGTTGGCCACGGGAGCGAGTGTAGAGGCGTTAAAGCCCATCACCCAGCCGTGGTACGGATCGTGGTCTTCGTGGGAAGCCCAAGCGACGTAGACCACGGCACTGGAAAGAACCAGGCCGGCGCGCTGGCTTTCATTGCGTGGATCGAAAGCCACTCGTCCGGCGACAGAGCCAGCCCCGGTGCCGGGAACAGAAATGGAAGAGTCGATGCTATGGGGCACGACCCGCTCGGCGCCGGTAGTGAGGTCAATCGCGTGCAGCCGCTGGAAAAATTGTGTGCTGGCGTTGACGGACTTGCTGACGAGATAAAGCGTGTTGGCGGTTGGGTCGATGACAGGCGTGCCGGTGATACCGACTTCGGGGGAGATGTCTCCGAAACCGCTGCCGACCAGCGCGCCTGATCCAGCGGAGAGCACGGATGTTTCGCCGGAACTCCCACCGTGTGCGGAGTCGACCAAATTGACGTGCCAGAGCGTCGTGCAGGGAGTGGCATCCGCATCAAAGGCGTAGAGGCTTTCGTGCTGCGTGGCCACGATAATGACGTTGTGAGAAGCACCAGCTACGGTAAGATTCGGCACCCAGAGTGGCTGGGCATAAATTGCACCGTCGGCTTGGCAGGAGAAGAGCTTGCCGAAGGTAGTCATGTTGACGTTCGAGGGGTTGAGAGCAAACTCGTGGGTGTTCGTTCCATCACGGGAGTGGTTGTTGTGATAGGTGAGAACGCCCGTGAGATCGGTGACGCCGATGGAAATTGAGGCGCTCTTGGTGACGTCAGCACCGCTCGTGGCGGTGATCGAGTAGATGCCTGGTGTGTTAGGGGCGGCGTAAGTAGCTGAGTTGGACGTCACCTTGGCGAAAGTCCCGCACGTGGCTCCGGAACAAGCTGCGCCGGAAGCCGACCACGTTACACCAGCAGCACCGGCATCGTTCTGCACGGTTGCGGTAACGGGCAGTGTTTGCGTGATGGTAACGCCACCCCGTTTGGGAGAAATGGTGACGCTACGAGCAGCGGAAGAGCCAGTGACCGTGATCGTTGCGGAGGCTCTCTTGGCCGTGTTCGAGACGGAAGTGGCGGTAAGGTTGACCGTGGCGGGGTTTGGCACACTCGGGGGAGCTGTATAGGTGATGGGAGTTCGGGAGGCACTCGTGGTGGCGGAAAGAGTTCCACAGGTGCTGCCGCTGCAACCAGCGCCGGAGAGCGTCCAGCGCACGCCGCGATTTCGCCAGTCATTGCGCACCGTAGCTGTGAACTGTTGGGAGCCCCCTCCCGCTTGGACACTAGCAGTTGCTGGGGAGACCGTAACCGAGATGCGGTATTGCGCGGTAGCTCTCGGAACGAATGCGAGACCCAGTAGAGGGATGACAGCAAAAGCAGCAAGAATCGACTGCCAGGATGCGCGGTGGAATTTCACCAACATGCGAGAACTCCTTCCCTGATGCAAACGAGTCGAACCAAGAGACATGGTTGTGAACCGACGGCATTCAATGGAGACTTGTGAGAGGCATTATACTTAAGCAGGCAGAAATTGCGAATAGAACGAAGGGTCGTAGGAACTGACGCCATTCTTGCAGTTCGCAATCAGCCAGATAGCGACAAGCCACTTGTCGAGGGGGAGCGCGGAATCCTCAAAGATAGTCCCGACCTTGACGGAGAATTGTTTCCGAGCGTGTTGGCTCTTGCATTTCCACATCCGGCGAGTCGAGAGGAATCGCACATCATCCCGGCCAAAGTGGGACACTCGACGCCGGCAGGCCAGCGCCGCGCTACCACGAATTTCAGAAACGCCTTACTGAGTCAAGTGTATTATTGCCCTTGCGCACTCTCTTGCAATTTAATGCACTTTTTCGCACTTACGAAATTAACAGCTCTTTTCATGGGATTCCGCACTCCTCGACAAAAAATCGGGGGTGCGGGGAGGGACACTAGCCGACTCTTGCTTATCCGGCTGTTTCAGGTCGCCACCAGCCCTGGCTGTGCATGCCCCGGCGAAGCCCAAGATGTCGTGGTTTGCTGAAGCAACCAGATAAGGAGAAGCCGACTATCTAGGAATCCGACGAGGATTCTTGCCCTGAGGGGCTTACCAATTGCTGATTATTGATCACTCTTTCTCCGCGCTGCCGCGAATTCGTCGCCGGGGATCCATCCCGCCAGCCCGGGCAGCCATGCGGCCTTCGATCCAAGCACGAAGCCGAACCTGGCGATGACCCCGTCGCCGGTAAAATCCATGTCTGGACTGTACTCGTCGCTCGGCTGGTGATAGCGGTGCTCGGTGAAATCTTTCGCCTGCTCCTCGCCCCAGTCCGCCGGATGGCCCGCATACTTGATGCCTTCATTGATTGAAAAGGACGGCACCCCCACATGGGCCAAGCTGAAATGATCCGAGCGGTAGTAATGCCCAGCCTCCGGGCGGGGGTCGGGACGGATCGCCAGGCGAAAGTCCCGCGCGCTCGCCAGCACCGCGGGATAAAACGTGGTGCGCTCCGCGCCACTAACTTCTACTTCCTCCGGCGTCCCCAGCGGCGGCACATCGTCGAAATTCAAGGCCACCATAATCTTTTCCGGCGGCACCGGCGAATGTCTTCCCAAATACTCCGACCCGAGCAGCCCCTGCTCTTCCGCGGTGACCGACGCGAACAGAATCGACCGCGGCGCCGCCACCGGCATCGCTGCCCAGACGCGCGCCAGCTCCAGCAGGATCCCGCAACCCGTCGCATTGTCATTCGCGCCGTTGTAGATCTTGTCGCCCGGCAGACTCGGATCGATCCCCAAATGGTCGTAATGCGCCGTGTAAAGTACCGCCTCTTTGCCAAGCACGGCATCCGTACCCTGCAGCATGGCCAGAACATTTCTCGAGACGAACGGTTTCAACTGGCTCGCTACGTGGGCCTTCAGGCGAATCGGCAATTGCAACGACTTGAAGTCCTTCAACTGCGCCCGCTCAAACATCTTATCCAGATCCAGTCCCACCATTCCCACAATTCTTTTCGCCACGTCCAGTTGGATCCATGAAGCCGCCTGCAGCTTCGGCGTTGCATCTCGTTTCAAGTACGAGCGCTCGGTTCCCCACGAATTGCGCACCACCTCCCAGCCGTAACTCGCGAGGTCCTTGCGGTGGATGATCAGAGTGGCTGACGCTCCGCGCCGCGCCGTCTCCTCAAACTTGTAAGTCCAGCGGCCATAATACGTCAGCGCTTTGCCCTTGAAAAAATTGGGATCATCCGAGCTGGGCTCGTTCACGAAGAGCAGCGCCACTTTGCCGTGAAGGTCGACGTTCTTGTAATCGTCCCAGTCGTACTCGGGCGCCTTGATTCCGTAGCCCACAAACACGATGGGCGCATCGATGTCCGCTATCTCCGTCTGGCTCTCGTTGTTGGTTACGAAATCGATCAGGTTCTTGGCCTCGAAGGATTTCCCACTGGCCTCCGCGAATTTGAAGGTTGTTTCTGGGAGCGTCTTCACGCCCACCATTGGCACAGCCTGGAAAAAAGTTCCGTCGTCCCCCGCCGGCTTCAACCCATACGACGCAAACTGTTTCCCGATATAATCCGCCGCCATATCGCCGCCGCGCTGCCCTGTTCCCCGCCCTTCCAACTCATCGCTGGAAAGATATTTCACATGCGTGCGAATCTTTTCCTTGTCAATCTGAGGCAATGGCGCCTCCGCCGCAGGCGCCTTCTTCGCCTGCGCCCCCGCTTTGGCCCGCGCCCCCGCCACCTTACCCTGCCCTGTCGCGCGATTCTCTCTCGCGAAGACGCACGCGAATCCAAGCAAGGCGCACGAAAAAATCACCGCAGTTTTCTTCATGAAGACACGTCGATGACGGAAGGGATCATTTCTTGACGCGATCCTTGAGCAGATTCTTCAGCTCGCTCATGAATTCCTGCACGTCCTTGAAATCCATGTACACCGATGCAAACCGCACGTAGGCGACCTTATCCAGCTTCTTGAGACGGTGCATGATCATTTCGCCGATTTCGGTAGTGGTCAGCTCGCGTTCCGTAGCCTCGTGCACCACGCCTTCGATTTCATCCACGATGGCTTCCAGCTTGGGAGTGGCCACGGGACGTTTTTCGCACGCTTTCAAAAGTCCCTGCAAAATCTTTTGCCGCTCGAAGCGCTCGCGCCGCCCGTCCTTCTTGATGACCATGTATGGAATTTCGTCGATGCGTTCGTAGGTTGTGAACCGGCGGCCGCACTTCAGGCACTCGCGCCGCCGCCGGATGGTGTCGCCGCCCCGGCCCTCCCGCGAATCAATCACCTTGTCGTCAACGTTCGCGCAGAAAGGACACTTCACTGGGCTGATTCTCCTTGCCGGGCCGCACTTTCGCCCGCCGCTTCTTTTTCGTGCTCGGCCATCGCTCGCAATTTCCCCAGCGAAAACCCTTCATGGATAAGCAACGGCACCCCCGCCAAGCTGCACGCCGCAAACGTTATGAGCCACAAGACAATCGAAGCTGCCGTGGCGGCCTCTGTTTCTACACCAAAAACTTTGGTGTAAACAAGGATTGATGCAAGCTGCGAGCCGCCGCCCACGGCAGGTAACTGCACCACGGAGCCCACTAGCGTGAAAGCCATCACCAGCATGGCTTCGCCCATGTTGAGTGTTCCCAGCGTCCCGCCGAAACTATGTGACACCCACACATACACAAGCAATACTAAGAACCAATGCACCACAGAATACGTTAGAGCTAGAACCAATTCTCCCCATGTCCGGATCGTTTGCACACCCCGCGCGAATCCCAGAATTATATTCGCGACGCTTGCCCGCCAGCTGCGCGACGCCCGCCATCCCTGGAGCCAGCGTTCCAGCAGCGCCGTCCCGCGTAACCGCAGGTACACTAGAAACGCTACTGCGGTCCCAACTCCGGCAAACAAAAGCGTGCCCGCCGTCCTCGCCGCAGTCTCCAGCTTGCTGGACGTTTCCCCAACCTGTGCGTGCGATTGGAACACCAGTAAGGCGATCGCTGCAATGAACGCTGCACTTGCCGTATCGAACACTCGCTCTAAAGCATAGATCCCAAACATGTCCGCAGCTGGCAGCTTCTCTTTTCGCGCTAGCAATAATGGTCGCACTGGTTCCCCCGCGCGCCCCAATAGAAATACTGCTGCAAAGCCGGCAAGCGTTATTTTGTAGATGGTCCAAAATCGCGAAACTCCCAGGTTTTCCTGGAACAATTGCCACCGCAGAGATCTCAGCGCGTAGCACGCATAGATAGCAACAACGGAGAGCAGCAGCAAAGAAAGACTCGCTCCGCGTACCGCGCGAAGTAACTTTTCTCCGCTGAAATTGGCACGATGAATGAAACCACTCGACTGGTAAACGACAATTCCCAGAACGAGCATCCCGATCAGGACGACAAGAAGCTTCCTCGACGATGATTGCATGTGCTGGCCAGCCTAGCGAGACCAGCCATCGCCGTCAAGGCATGCGAATGACATTTATCAGGAAATTTCCAGCAAGGCGGCCACACGAGCGCGCACTTGCTCTAGAACCGATCGCGGGATTTTTCCGGCCTTGTGGGCTTGCCGGTGGCGCCAATCGAGGTTTTTCAAATGGTCGGAAAGAATCGCACCTCGGATGCGCGACCCCGCGGGGAGGCTCACTTCGAAGGGATAGCCCTTCACATGTCTCGTGACGGGGCAGACGACCGCAAGACTCGTCTTCTCGTTGTAGCTCCGGGTGAAAGAACCACAGCAGGCCGGCGCCCCGCCTGTTCCCTGCCAGTTTGCGGCGTAAAATCGAGCCAGATCAAATCGCCGGCATCAGGCACATACTCGCGGGCTACCACAGTTCTTTGCCTTCTGGAGCGCCCCAATCCGTTTCCGTGTGGAGATTTGCCGCAGTGATTTCCCGAATGAGATCTCTAAGTTTTGAGGTTCCTTTTTTCTTGCGAATCCTCACTGTCCCGGAACCTTCGACGGACAACTCCAGATTATCGCCTGGACGAAGCTTGGCAGGGAATCCGCACGGCCATGCTATTGCCCCACGGCGCGCCACTCCTTGTAGATACAAAGTATATACGCAAGGCACACCCATGTCACTTCGCAAGCTTGACCGCCATGCGGTCGCCGGATTCCTCGCCGGTGCGCAGGGCGCCTTCACTGGAGAGGCCGTCGAGATAGTCGCCGCACAGGTCAAACGGGAAATCCCAAGCGGCGAGGCGTTTGCGCAGCGCAGTCATTTCGCGCAATCTCCCGGGCGGAAACTGGGCGATGCCGATATTCCATCGTACGAGATGCACAAAAAGCACCTTGCCGCGGCATTCCGGGAAGGTCCGCTCCACAATTTCGCTGGCTTGTTGTTTGACGGATTCATCGTCGGCGTCCAAGCGACGGAACTCCGGGGTATTCCACAGGAAGACGCCCGCCATACCCGCGCCTTCGGGACAACGATTGGGAGCGCGCAGGTGCTCCAATTCAATTTCCGCGCCGGGTACAACATCCGGTGTGAAGGCGTACCCGGCGTAGGGAACATTTGGCGGCTTTGCGAGCGCCACGGCTACATTGGCAATCCTGGAATACTGCGTTCGGGACAGCAGCTTGCGAAGTTCTGCAGGGAATTGTGGGCAAATCTCCGGCACAAGCTGTCCCGGAATCGCGAAAATGACCGCGCGCGCTCGAAGAGTTTGTTGCTTGCCGTTAACTTCCGCTTCCACCTGAACGCCTTTCGGGCGCTGCTCGACATGCAGGACCCGGGCTTCAGTCACGACACGCACCTGGGAAGCCATCGTTTCCGGAATCTGATCGACACCATCCGTAAGAGTCCATTGCCCACGCACGAGCAGGTTCCAGATCACTTGCATCAGGATCACGCGCGAAGAGGTTTCGACCGATCCGCCAACGGGACCATTCAAGCCGGGCCGGAAGATGCGCTCGAATACTTCTTCCCCGCCGATGCGGCGAAAATACGTCCGCGCGTCTTCGCCGTCGAGCGCACCCGTGAGAGTGCTGCGGCCATGGACGAGAGCGCGATGATGGCGCAACAGGTCGAATCCGAACCGCAGGCAGGCGACGCGGGCGCGAAGCGATATTCCGCGGTCGAAGAGCAGGTCCTCGAACCGCCCGCTGCGATAACCACGGCAACCCGCGGCATCTTGAATGCCCACGCTGAAACTTCCTTTGCCGACTAGCGGCGACAATCCCAACCGGCGCACGAGCGAGCGCATGCGCACAAATCCATTTCCCAGCAACGTGACGCCGCGATCGATCACAAATCCATTGACCCGATCGGTGGTCATCCGGCCGCCCACGCGCGACTCCGCCTCCAGCACCAGCGGGTCGAGGCTGCGGTCCTTCAGCCGGAGAGCCGCAGCAACTCCGGCGATCCCTCCGCCAATCACGATTACGTCGGCGTCTCCGCTCTGGGTCCCCATGAGGATTCTCCTTAGCGGCGCGTCCCCGCAAACAGATCGACGGCCTGAGTGCTGCGCGCGTACTTCACGTCATCAAAACGTTCGCGCAAGAACTTGTCCCAATCCTGGCGCTTGGTTACGTGATGGATCACCGGACCGAAGATCACGTAGTTGTGCGGGTCCCACCCGTGTTCGAAGAGAAGTACCTTTCCTCTGCGCTTCAAGACGCGGTTCGCTTCGCTGAACAGTTTTTCTCGCGCACCGCCCGTTGGAATCTCGTGCGTCCCGAACCCAAAACAGACCGCATCGCAGGAGGCATCCGGGAGCGGCAACGTGAAGTGGTCCGCCTTGAAGGCGACAATTCGCGGGTTGCTTGTGGGAGGCACTTCCAGGTCGCGCACGTCCTGCACGGCTTCTTCGGGCGACTCGCCTTCCACGTTCCAGCAATCCACGGTTTGAATGGTGGCTTCCGGCAACACGTCAGAGAGCAGGAAGGCGTGGCGGTACGTTCCGATGTGCAGGTCCGCGACGGTCACTTTGCCCTTTACGCTGCCCAATTCCACCAAACGGCGCACGTAGCGAGCTCCCGGATGACCGTACATGCGATACAAACCGAAGAGTGAGTAGGCCAGAAGCAGCAATCCGATTTCTGCGAGTGCCACGGACGCCCAAAGTGCCAGCGGCAGACGAAACATAACTCCAATTGCACCAAGCGGAATTCCAACCGCGAGAAAATATTTTGTAATTTTCCAGTAGTCGCGGCGGCTGACATACACGGCGCGTCCCCAATACCACCATGGGGTCGGCCGCCTCGCGGCGACTGATGAGGGATACCAGTGTGTGACGGCTTCGTGTGACTTGGTCATCGCTCCTCCTCGATTCCGAAATTCAAGGTCGCAGGCTTCTCTCTCGTTCAAAACTCTTAGATCCCTCCGGTCCAGCCTGCCTCACGCAGCATTCCCAGAATCTTTGTCTGGAAAGGCTGAACGAAGGGCCGCACTAGAGCCGAACTCGTCAACTCTATTAACTGAGTAAGCAGATCTAGTATTCCGTCTGCCAGCTTGTGGGTTCTCTGTTGCCCTTCTGTTTCGTCGTAGATGAAGAACAGGATCATGCCCAGATGCACCAACCAGAGCGCCCAGGGAAGAAGTTGCCGCAGTTCTTCGCTCACGTTGGTGCCGGCAATCGCTTCCTGGAAAATCGCAACGCTCTGGCTGCGCTGCGCGTGCGCGCCTTTCCCAAATACGGAGAGCGGATGGTCCGGATCGCCGGTGTAGCGGAACAAGGCCCCCAGAAACATGCGGTCATCCTTCAAGATTTCCAATTTCGAATGCATCACCGCGCCCAAGCGCTCGCGGAGTCCGGCCCTTCCGTTCAGCTCTACGCGAACTTGCTCCGCGTGCCGGCGCTGCACCCGGTCGTAGTAAGCTGCCACGATAGCTTCCTTGCTCGGGAAGTAGTAGTAGGCAGCGCCGGTCGCTACCTTGGCGGACCGCGCGATGTCGCGCATGGTGGTGACTTCAAAACCACGTCTCCGGAAGAGTTCCAGCGCCGTTTGCAGAATTACCGCCTTCGTCCTCTCGCCGGCGCTCTTGTTTATTGTCCTCATGACGTTGGTCCAATATTGAACATGTTCAAATACTAAATCAAAGCCAGCTGCAAGTCAAGCAAACAATGAACATGTTCAATATGTTTCTATACTATTTGTAATCAGTGATTTACGAACACTTCGGAAGTTGGGTTTCGATCCAACAACAGCGAGGATCTCTGGAATTGATGTATCCCCAGCAGGAATAGCATGAGAGTTCAGATAATCGTGCGTCGATTTGAACCTAGACACGGCTTACGTGATTGATTCTCTTGTCGCTACGGAACATGCTGAGTAAGATGCCGGTTATAACGGTCGGGAATCAGGGGCTGATCCCGCGGGGAACATTTCGGGAGCATTTTACGTTCCATAGTTGGCAGGCCGAGAATGGACTGCCAGACGGCTTTTGAGAGAGAAGCCGACTCGCAGACACGCCTTGCACCGCAGCAGGTTATGAGGCTGATGATACGTTGGAGCAGGATGCCCAACTGGTCCAGCAATGCCTCCAGGGCGACGGGTCGGCCTGGGAGGAACTTGTGCGTCGCCATACCAGGCGCATCTTTAACATCTGCTACCGGTTCACCGGAAACCGAACGGAATCCGAGGACTTGTCGCAAGATGTTTTCCTTCGGGTGTACCGCACTCTGGGCAGTTATCGTTCGGCCCATGGCGGTTTCGCGACTTGGATGACGAGCGTGACGCGCAACTTATTGATCGACCATTACCGTAGAACGAAGCGCGATCGCATTACCGACTCGCTGGACGACAAGATGCCGATGGTGGAGAACAAGGAATCCGCGGGTCGGCGCCCGGATGAGCAAGCGCTGCTCGGCGAATTGAGCGGTCAGGTGCAATCGGCGCTAAAGCGGCTTTCGCCGGAATTGCGCGAGGCGGTGATCCTGCGCGACTTGCAGCAACTAGAGTATAGCGAGATTCAGCAAGTTTTGGCGGTACCGGAAGGAACAGTAAAATCGCGAATCAATCGGGGACGGATCGAACTGGCGCGCGTTCTGCAGCAGATGGGAGTGCACCCGTCATGATGGAATTTGGAGTTTCGAAGCGGGCGCGGAGCATGCCATGAACTGGAATTGCGAACAAACCGAAGCGCGGCTGAGCGATTACCTCGACGGACTTCTTCATCCCGCCGAGCAAGCCGCTTTCGACCTCCATGTGAACACTTGCGAGCGTTGCACTCCGCTGGTCGCCGGTGTTTCCCGTGTTCTCGGCACTCTGCACACCCTAGCGCAGGTTGAACCGCGGCCGCAACTTTTCGATTCGATTCTGACGGCAACTCTC
This sequence comes from Candidatus Limnocylindria bacterium, assembly GCA_035490055.1. Lineage (GTDB taxonomy): Bacteria > Acidobacteriota > Terriglobia > Acidiferrales > UBA7541 > Acidiferrum. Next base: position 77,563 of record DATHIB010000208.1, read on the forward strand.
GGCCCGCAGAGCTGGCGCAGCGCGAAGCGCTGGCTGCGCGGGCTGCGGTCGCCGCGTTTTGTGTACAGCGCGGTCTCCGTTGCCGCGACTTTCGTCGTCATTCTTACGGCCTCTGGTTTCTCGTTTCGCAAGCCGAAGCTGGCGGACCTTTATCCCGCCACGATTTATCGCAACACGAACAGCCGGGCACATCTCGTTTATGCCCACAGCGCCAAGTTCGTCAGCGATCTGCGCGTGGTTTATGAAATTCAAACGCGCCTGAACGAAAACGAACAGAATCCCGCTACCAGGGAGCAAACCATTCCACAGAGTTCTCCCAACAAACAACCTGGCCGCACCGACAACACGAATCCGTCCGCGCCCAAGCAGCAGAACCGTGCCGACGAAATCGGCGGGAATTTGCGGGTTCTGGCTTCGCAATTCCCCGTTCTGAGCGGACCGATTGGTGAGAGGAGAACACCATGAAGTGTGCCGTCCATTCCGATGTGGACGCGGTCGGCTACTGCCGCAATTGCGGCAAGGCCATGTGCTCGACGTGCGTGCGTCCGGTGCGCGACGTGCTCTATTGCGAAGAGTGCCTGGCGAACATCGTGGGCATCCCCGCTCCGGCTCCGGCCGTTACGAATGTGGCAGCGGAATCGCAATACCAAATGCCCGCTTCTGGTTTGCCTGGGGCATCACCGAGCTACACGAGATCGAATCCAGTCTTGGCTTTCTTCCTGGGATTTCTGCCGGGGATGGGCGCTTTCTATAACGAGCAATACGGCAAGGGCATGATTCACCTCGCCATCTTCCTGGTTCTCTTCATAAGCGGTGTCGATGGCGCGATGAGCGGGGGAGCGGAAGCGGCTTTGTGGATCTGCGTCGCTGGACTGTGGGTTTACATGCCCATTGATTCCTACCGCACGGCAAAGGCGCGACAGGCCGGCGAAACCTTGTCCGACCCTCTCGATGCCTTTACCAAGGAGCGTCCGATTGGGCCGATCCTTCTGATTGGCGCGGGAGTCTTGCTGCTGCTTCACAATTTTGATTGGTTTCCCTGGTACCGGATTTCACAGTTTTTTTGGCCGACTGTTCTGATTGCCGCGGGAGTTTTGATGATGCGCAAAAGGCTCGACCGCCGTTCCTAGGAGGCTTTTTTCGATGAGTGACCGTATGCGCTGCGCGTGCCGGCGTTGCACGATTCGCGGGCTGATGGGCCCCGCCGTCATTATTACCGTCGGCGTTCTTTTTCTCCTCGATCAGATGCGCGGCGGTGATTTTTCGTTCGGCAACACCTATCCTCTCATTCTCATCGTGATCGGTGCAATCAGCCTTGCGGCTGCGGCTTCGCCGGCTGCCGGCCACATTTCCGGGCCTGTTCCTCCCGCAGCTCCTGGCGCGCCGGGCTCCGCGCCAACTGTTCCGCAAAATCAATTTCCCGGTCAGGGACAAGGGCAATAGGACGCTATGGCGAATCTCCGTCGGCGCGGCAGTTCACTTTTTCCTGGCCTTCTCCTTCTCTTCATTGGAATGCTGCTGCTCCTTCACAACTACCGGGGCCTCGGCATTGTCGGTGTGCTCGGGCATTGGTGGCCGCTCATCCTGATTTTTTGGGGCGCGATCAAAATGTATGAACGCATGGCTGCCAGCCGCTCTGGCGATCCCGGCGCTGCAAGCATCACCTCCGGTGAGGTTTTTCTAGTTCTGGGACTTCTCAGTCTTCTTGGCATAGTGGTTGCCGCTGAATCCTTAAGGGAAAATCTCCCCGGTCATATTCGGGAGTGGGGAAACAGTTTCGACTTCGACCTGGAAGTCGCGCCCAAATCCGTTCCCGCGGATGCCCGCATCACGATCCGCAACGGACGCGGCAACATCAGCGTGCGTCCTTCGGACGGCGCGCAGATTCGAATCTCCGGCAAGAAGAAGGCCAATGCCTGGAACGAGAACGATGCCCAGCAAGTTGCCGAGCGCGTTGGCGTCGAAATCGTGCAGAATGGCGACGGCTACGAAATACACCCAACGGGGGTAAGCAAGGGCGAATCGCGCATCAGCCTGGATCTTGACGTGGCGGTTCCGAAGAACGCCTCGCTGACGATCCGGAACCAGAAAGGCGACATTACCGTCGCCGGCATGGCGAAGCCCGTAAGTGTGACGAACGGCGTTGGTGACATCGAGATTCGCGGCACGTCGGGAGACGTCGGTATTGACACCCGGAAGAGCGACATCAAAGTTATGGACACGAAAGGCAACATCAAGATTTCCGGCCACGGCGGCGAAATAAATGTATCGGGCGCCACGGGCGGGCTTACGATCGACGGCGAATTTTACGGGGCCATTCGGGTAGACAAAGTTGCCAAGGGCGTGCGCTTCATTTCACAGCGCACCGATCTGACGCTCTCGCAGCTCGCCGGCCATATGGAGGCCGGCCCAGGCAACCTCGAAATCTTTGACGCTCCCGGGAACCTCAGCGTGCGCTCGCAGGACGACATCACGCTGGAGAACGCCGGCGGCAAAGTCAAAGTGGACAATCGCAGAGGAAACGTTGAAGCTCGCTTCTCGGCTCCGCCGAAAGACGACATCGAGATCAACAATTCTTCCGCGGGAATTACTCTGAGCCTGCCGGAGTCCTCAAGCTTTGAGATTGTCGCGGATTGCCATTCCGGCGATATTGACAGCGAGTTTCAGGCGGATTCGCTGAAGCTGACTCCGGGGACGGGATCGAAGGATGCGCACCTGGAAGGAAAGTATGGAAGCGGGCGCGGGCCGAAGATTATTTTGAAGACGAGCTATGGGTCGATTTCGCTGCGCAGGACGAGCTCCGATATTCCCGCACCACCGAAACCGCCGCGGGTAAAAACGCCTCCGGCACCGGAGAAGTCAGAAGTAAACTGAGCGCGATGTCAGAGGAGTGAGGCGGCTCGCGCTCGACGCGAGGCACGGGCCTGATGCGCTCCTTACTCCGAACGCATCAATTCACGGTGAACCCGAGTGTTGTTGCCAGTTTGCCGAGTTCTTGCCATTCGGCAGGAGGCGCTGATGTCGAACCGGTGCTCAGGATTCCGCTGCCTAAATTTGCAAGGCATGGAGCCGCAATGAGAGGAGCTTGAGGCTCCGGCAGGCTCGGTACACTTGTGTCGGGCTCGCTGAAATTCAGAGCGTACGCGAGGTTCTGCACGTCATTGCTCGCGTCGCGTGGAGTCAAGGGCGCAAGGCCCCAGCGCCACTCAATCAACTTCAAGACCGAAGTGTGATCGAACACTAGGGCGCTGACTCTTGAATCAGCCGGATTTCCCCGGCTGAAGGGCGAGGCAACGACTGTAGGCACGCGCAATCCGAGAAGCACTTTGCCATTGACGAGATCGGTATCCACATTGTTAGCGGCCGTGGCGCGCGGCGGCGAGACGTGCTCAAAAAAGCCTCCCCATTCATCAAAATTCACGATGAACACCGTGTTCGCCCACTTCGGCCCTGTGGCCACGGCCTTGAATGTTTCGTAAAGGAAGAGATCACCTTTGCGGATATCGGCGTGAGGATGGGCGTCGTTGCCCGTACCGTCATCCAGGATGGTGTATCTAGGGTCAACGAAGGAAACCGCCGGCAGTGTCCCAGTACTGGCCGCCACGAGAAACTCGTCGTAGAGACGCGAGATGCCGAGATATTTCGCGCCCCACAGGGCAACGAACGGCACGTTGGAAAAGTAATAGCGTGCCGTTACGCCGGCGCTGGCAAGCCGGTCCCAAATTGTAGGCAGTGAACTGATGTTGGTGCTATTGGTCAAACGGTCGGTTTGCGCGGCGTGCAGAAAGAGCCGGTTCGGAAAGGTCGGCCCAAGGATCGAGGCGAAGTATCGGTCGCAAGCGGTGTAGTTCCGGGCCAGTGCCGCGTAAAACGGGATGTCCTGTTCGCCGTAATAGCCGATGGAATAAACGTCGTTGCTACCCGCGCGGAGAAAGCCGTCCATCAATCCATGGTCATACTCGACGCGAGCGCCACTGTAGGAATGGTCTGGATCCGGATGGGGGCAACCGGTGTTGTCGCCCGAGAGCGAACGAGTCGCGTGGGTCACGCCCGCGCTGTCCACATACGACAATCCGGCTTGTTTGCCATCCGCATCCGGCAGCCATCCCAGGAAATGGTCGAAACTCCGGTTCTCCATCGTCACCACGACGATGTGTTCGATGCCCGAATTCTGCGGGCTCGGTAGATTAGGTAAATTCAGAAGAAAATCTTGCGCAAACGATTTCTTGCTCGAGGGCCACGACGCGCCAACCAACGCGGCTCCGGAAACGAATGCGGCGTTCTTCAACAATTCGCGACGATTTACCTTCATGATGTCACTCCCTGATTTGGATGATTTGCACTTCGGACTCTTCCAGCTACAGCCGGAGTCCACGAGCAGGCTGGGAATTGCACGCTCTACGATCGGCCAAGGCTAGCGCCGCGCATGTGAACAGTAAATAAAAATGCTGAAAAAAATACCTGAGTTCAGCGTCGGGTCTTTACCCTAACGCTCCGCGAGACGGTTCAATTCCTGAAAAAATGTGGGAAAGGAAACGGCGGCGCAATCGGCGTCGCGAATTATGGTGTATCCCCCGGCCGCCAGGCCCGCGACCGCGAACGCCATGGCGATACGGTGATCCCCGCGCGGCTCGATTTCGGCGCCGCGCAACTTTCCGGCGCGGCGGCCTTCCACCTTCAATCCGTCGGGCCGCTCCTCCACCGAGGCGCCCATGCGCCGCAAATTCTCCACGAGCGCGGCGATGCGGTCGCTCTCTTTCACTCGCAGCTCTGCCGCATCGCGAATCTCAATCCCCTCTTCCGTATACGGGCCCAGTGCGGCGAGCATTGGCAACTCGTCAATCACGAGCGGAATTTGTTCGCCCGCGATCACGCCACCTTTCAGCGATGCTCCTTTCACTGCCAGGTCGCCGACGACTTCCCCGTGCGCGCTTTTGAGCCCGAGGATTTGAATTGCGGCGCCCATCGAAGCAAATAAATCCAGAATGGCGGTCCTCGTCGGATTCAATCCCACATTGTGAATCAGCACGTTCGAATCGGGGAACAGGGATGCCGCGGCAATAAAAAATACCGCCGAAGACAAATCTCCCGGCACATCGAGCGATTTGGCGAGCAGCTTGCCGCCGCCATTTGCGCCGTCGAGTCCGCGAATTCGAATCGTTCGCCCGTCTTTCTCGATGGCCGCGCCAAATTCCTCGAGGGCCAGCTCGGTGTGATCCCGGGTTCGCGCCGGCTCCGTCACGCACGTCACGCCATCCGCAAACAGTCCCGCGAGCAAGACCGCGGATTTTACCTGCGCACTGGCCATGGGCATTTTGTATTCGATGGCCTTGAGCGGGGCTCCGCGAATTTCCAGCGGGGCAAAATTATCGTCGCGCGCGCGAATGTCCGCGCCCATTTCCCGCAGCGGCCCGATCACCCGCTTCATGGGCCGCTTCCGCAGCGAGCCATCTCCCGTCAGCTTTGACGAAAATTGCTGGCCGGCCAAAATTCCGGCGAGTAGCCGCATGGTCGTTCCGGAATTCTCTGCATCGAGCGCGCGCCAACTGCTCTTCAAGCCGTGGGGCCCGCGGCCGGTCACTCGAACCGTGTCTTTGTCGGTCTTGACTCCGGCGCCCAGCGCGCTCATGCACGCCAAGGTGCTGCGGCAATCCGCCGCCGCCGAGAAATGCCGCAGTTCGCTGGCGCCCTCGGCCAGCGCGGCGAGCATCGCGTATCGATGGGAAACAGACTTGTCGCCCGGCAGGTCCAGTCCGCCGGTCAGGTGCTTCGCGGGTTGAATGGTTTCTTTTTTCACGACGAAGATTTTAGCACGCTGCCTATCTTCGTTTCGCGCTCCGCCAATTCACGCCAAATCTACCGCGTCTTTCTTTACTTCCTTTACCTCCCTTAGCTCCTGTACTCCCGGCCAGTCTTTCGAGAGGCACGCCCTGTACCACGCGCTGAAATCTCGCGGCTTTGCGATGCGTATGATTAGCTGAGGAGAATTGTCATGTCAGCTCGCAGCACGTTTGTTCATCTCGCCACCAGAGCCGGAATCTTGTTCGGCGCACTCTTTCTTGTAAGCGTCCTTCTTGCCGCCATTCCCGGCCACCGCACACCCGCTGTAGCAATGCAGGATGCCCAGGAGTCGTCCAGCACGCCGTCGAAGGAATCGCAGCCGATGGACCACAGCAAAATGTCCGGACTGGATATGGACGACGCCAAGGCCAACGAAGCTCACGCCGTTCACGATATGACGCCCGGGCACATGGACGCGCACAATCTCCACCTGCACATGACGGCGATGCGCCCGCAAACACCAGAGGACGCCGCACGGGCCAACGAGGTCGTCACCGAGCTCCGCTCCGGCATCGAGAAATACAAGGACTACCACGCCGCCTTGAACGACGGTTACAAAATCTTTCTCCCGAATCTGCCGCAGCCCGAATATCACTTCACGAATTACTGGAACGGGTTCCTGGAAACCTTCGCTTTCGATCCCGCGCGCCCCACTTCCCTGCTCTACAAGAAAACTTCAGACGGGTACGAGCTCGTTGGCGCCATGTACACCATGCCCAAGCGCGCGACCGAAGAGCAGCTCAACACACGCGTGCCACTCAGCATGGCCATGTGGCATTTGCACATCAATCTTTGCATGCCGCAAAAAGGGCAGTTCCGCAACGCCGATGGGAGCAAGTTTGGCCTCAAGGGCGCGATCACCACGCAGCAAGCTTGCGACGCGGCGGGTGGCCGCTTCCAGCCCGTCATCTTCGGCTGGATGGTCCACGTGTACCCGTACGAAGACTCGCTCGACAGAATCTTCGCCATGCACCATCGCGAGTAAGAAGACCGCAGTCTTATCGATGATAGTCGAGGTGTTGGAATATCTTGCTCAGTTCAATCAAAATGCGGTGCGATTCCAGGACGTCCAGCTAGTGCATTCTACTAGACATCCTCGCTGGGTTGGATTGCTTCTCGATACCCCGCCGCGTATCATGGGTGGTTCATGGTCATGGATCGGTGTCAGCTGTTGAACTATCGTCGCCCTTTCCTCGGCGCTCTCCTCGCCCTCGCGGCTGCCATGTGCCTGCCGGCTCGTCTCGCGGCCGATCCGCAGTCCGATGAACTCCTTCCCCTGAGCCAGGTCCATTCCGGCATGCAGGGGTATGCCTACACCATCTTCGAGGGCGACCAAATCGAAAAATTTGACCTCGAAGTCATTGGCGTGCTGGAGAATTTTCTCGGTCCTAAGCAAGCCATCATCCTTGTCCAGCTCAAAGGCCCCAAAGTGGAGCACACCGGCGTGGTGGCAGGTATGAGCGGCAGCCCCGTCTATCTCGATGGCAAACTGGCTGGCGCGCTCTCCCTGAAACTTGGAATATTTACCAAGGAGGCCATCGCCGGCGTCACACCCATTGCCGACATGCTGAATCCTCCTTTGCAAAGTTCTTCGGCGCAAGCCGATGTTCAACAATTTTTTTTGCCCGCCGAATCCAACTCGCGCACCGGCCTGCCGTTCGGCTCCTCGCTTGAGCGCATCGAGACTCCACTGGTTTTCTCTGGTTTTCAGCCCGCCGCGATTCAGCAATTCTCGAATCAGCTTCAGGCCTATGGCTTCGTCGCAGCGCAAGGCGGCACAGCGGCAGCGCGACCGGAGGATGCGCATCTCGTTCCGGGTGACATGGCTGGCATGGTTCTGGTCCAGGGCGACGCCTCCATCAATTCCGCGTGTACCGTCACGGCGGTGCAGGGCGACCGGGTCTATCTCTGTGGCCACCCTCTTATGAACCTTGGCAACGTAGCAATTCCGATGGCCCGCAGCCGCGTCGTCACCACGCTTTCCTCCAATCTCGCTTCGACGAAAATCGTCAATGTCGGCGGCGCCATCGGCACGATCACCGGCGATCATCTCACTGCTGTGACCGGCAAACTCGGCGCTCCTCCCGCCATGATCCCTCTCGATCTCACACTGCTCGTTCCCGGGGACGATTCCTCCAAGGGCGCTGTCAGGGAAAAGAAACTCCACTTCGAACTCATCAATCATCCGAAGTTCACCCCGCTTCTCGTCGCCATTACTACCTTTAACGGCCTGACCCAGAATTCGCTCTACGGCGAGGGCACCACGCTGCATCTTTCCGGCGAGATTCGCCTGCAAGGTCACGCGCCGGTTCAAATCGAAAACACTTTCGCTCCGGGCGATACTCTTTCTCCCGATGGCCTCCCCATCGCCGCCACGATGCAAAATGTTTTTACGCGACTTTTCGTCAATACTTTCGAACCCGCCAAGGTGGACCGCATCGCTCTCCGAGTCGAAAGCGTTCCGGGCCGGAAATCATTCATCATTGAGAGCGCTTGGCTCGAAAAAGGCGAAGCCGCGCCCGGCGAGACTCTTCGTGTCCGCGTGCTGCTACGTCCGTATCGCGGCGCTGCCCGCGTGGAAGAAACCACCGTTCGCGTCCCGGAACAGGTGGCGCGCGGCACTATGCTCCGCATCCTTGTGAGCGACGCCGATCTGCTGAATCGGGCTTCCCGCGGCTTCGCTTTTGCCGGTCCCGGCAGCGGGCCGACAAGCCTGGATCAACTCATCGCGCTCTTGAATCGCGAGCGTCGGAACGACCGTCTTTACGTTGGACTCTTTGTTCCGGCCCCGACGCTACTCTGGGATGACAAGGAACTGCCGAACATCCCGTTCTCGCAAATCAACGTTGTCGACGGACGCCCCACTCCAGGCAGCGTCCAAGTGCTGCGCGAATCGTTGGCCAGTGAGGCTTTCATCCCGCTCGGAGGCCCCGTTTCCGGCGTCATTTCCCTAAATCTCCAAATCCGGTGAAAACCACGATGCCTATGTTGCTACCTCGAGCAGGCTTGTTCCGCATCCTTTACTTCGTTAGCGTCCTTTGCTTCCTTTCAGTCCTCGGCCTCCCGGCCTCCTTCGCCGAGCACACCCGCCGCTGGCGCCAGTCCACCTACGAAGATTTCCTCAAAGGCACCGCGCATGGCGTGGCGGTGCGCAGCGACGGCCGCCTCGAACTCGCGCCGAAAGTCACCTTACTTGCCGACGCGGATGCTTCCTATCTTTGGTCCGTCCGCCTCGATCCCAAGGGCACGCTCTACGCTGCCGGGGGCTCGCCAGCGAAAGTATTTCGCTTCGATTCGAACGGCAAACCTGCTGTCTTCTTCGATTCCACTGACCTTTCCGCGCAAGCCATCGCCTTTGACTCCAAAGGCGCTCTTTACGTCGGTACTTCTCCCGACGGCAAGGTTTACCGGGTTTCTGCTTCCGGCGAGAAATCGGTGTTCTTCGATCCCAAAACGAAATACATCTGGGACCTTGCTTTTTCCCCCGACGGGACTCTCTATGTCGCCACCGGTGACAAAGGGCAGGTCTTCGCGGTCGCGCCCGACGGCAAGGGCGAACTCTTCTACTCCAGCGACGAAGCCCACATTCGCGTTCTGGCATTCGACGCAAAAGGCAACCTCATCGCCGGCACGGAACCCAGCGGACGCATTCTGCGCATCTCCCGGAGTTCCTCGAAGACATCCGCTAAGGACTCCAAGGATTCTGCCGCGCCGAAAACGGAAGGCTTCGTTCTCTACGAAACTTCCAGACGTGAAGTCACTTCTCTCGCCGTCTCCGCCGACGGCACCATCTACGTCTCCGCGATTGGTGAGAAGCCACGCGTCGGGCAAGCTCCCAGCGCCATCATCTCCACCACACAAGGCACGACAACCATTACCCCCGGCGGCGCAGCCGGTTCCGGGCAGGTTCCTCCCCAGCAACAACCATTCGTCCCCTTTCCTCCTCTTCTTTCCAGCAGCATCTACCGCATCAGCCCCGAGGGCGCGCCGGAAGAGCTTTGGACTTCGCGCGAAGATGTTGTCTATGCCCTTGGACTCGCTTCCGACGGACGCCTCCTTGCCGGTACCGGCAACGCAGGCGCTCTCCTCGCCGTCGATGGGCACGGCGTCTTCGCCCATCTCGCCAAGTCCGGCTCCGGGCAAATCACCGGCATCGCCCGCAATTCCTCCGGCAAAGTTTTTCTGTGCACGGCAAATCCTGGAAAGATTTTTTCGGCCGGCCCCGAATACGAAGCCGAAGGCACGTTCGAATCCCGCTCTTTCGACGCGCAACTTTTCTCGCAGTGGGGCCGCCTCGAGTGGTGGAGTCCTCCGTCGGCTGCCTCCGCCAAGTCTTCAGCCAATTCGAGTGAACCACGCCTGGAATTCTTTGCACGCTCGGGAAATACGGAAGATCCCGGCCGCGAGTGGTCCCCCTGGCACGGCCCTTATACGAAATCGGGCAATGCCATGGAAGTGCCATCCGCGCGCTTCGTTCAGTGGAAAGCCGTCATCCACGACGGGCGCCCGGGGGGCGGCTTTGATTGGGTCAGCCTGGCGTATCTGCCTCGGAACGTCGCGCCAATTATCGACGGAATCGCACTGCAGGATCCCGGCGTGCGGGCGCAGAGCATTGTCGGCATGTCATCGGGCCAGCCGACAACCGTAATGCTCAGGATGCCGCCGTCGCCGAATATTTCCGGCATGGTAATCACGCAGAGCAGCGCACCTCCGCGGTTCGAACAGCCGCCGCAAGGCACGCTGCAGAAGGGTTATCAATCCGTGGTGTGGACCGCGCATGACGAAAACGATGACGAAATGCGCTACGCGGTTTACTTTCGCGGTGAACACGAACTCGAATGGAAATTATTGAAGGAAAACCTCGAGCAGAAATTTTATTCGTGGGACACCACCGCGCTCCCCGATGGGGCTTACTACTTAAAGGTTGTTGCTACGGATGCAGGTTCGAATCCCCCCGCCCTCGCGCTCAAGACCGAACGCGAAAGCGAGCGCTTCGAAGTCGATAACACTCCGCCTGTGGTCGAGGACGTCAAGGTAGCTCCGGCCTCTGGAAAAATGACCGGCGGCCATCCTGCCTCCTTCACGGCGCGCGATGCTACTTCTGCAATAGAGCGAGCGCAGTATAGCTTGGACGGTGGCGATTGGGTTCTTGTAGCTCCAAGCACGGGTATCAGCGACGCGCTGGTCGAGCACTACGACTTCGGCCTGCCATCCTTGACGCCCGGGGAGCATACCTTTGCAGTGCGTGTATATGACCGATTTGAGAATGTTGCCAGCGGGAAAACCACATTCACGGTGCCAGTCGCAAAACCCTAGCCTCCGGCCCGAGGCAAAATTTTGTCATCTGAGCCACGCGTGCGTCTTGCGTTCCGGATGGGTTTGCGAAGCGAAGGATCTCAGCTGACACGCCCCCACGCTTTCAAGTGGGGCTGCTATATACCTCAGTTAGAGGAAGCCCAGCCTCGGTCACGATCGAAGCCTTCTCTGTCCGTGTTTTGACTAATTACCGAAAACTGAAAACTGGCAACTGCCTTTCAGCTCACCCAGCGGTCCACGGCGGGGATGGTTTGGAATTTTTCGATTTCCGCTCCGAAACCGATGCGGCCATCTCCGTAGGGCTCGTTGCGGACATGGACGACCCGCGCCGTGCAGCGCATCTCCTGGGCGGAATTCCCGGTCACTTCGGCGGGCATGCGGAGGGTTGCTTCGATGGGCATGCCAACCTGCAGGGGAGCCGATGAGGCGAAGAAAAAGCCGCCGCGCGAGACGTTCAGAGCTTCCGTAAAATGCTCGGTCTTGTCCGCAGCCACGCCCAGTGCGCGGAAGTGCAGGGGCGTCCGAAGATTGAGGCGTGTCAATTGCCGGCGTTCAGCTACTTTCATTTTGTGCCCCTGCGCGACGAAGTATCTAGCGCGGACTCTTGCGAATTCGGTGAAGGGGACTTCCAGCGTAGCAGAGCCAGCCGGGCGGTCAAGCATCAAACTTGGAGTGGCCAAGAAGTACCAGTACCGGCCAGGAGTGCCGCAGTCTTAAATCATCCGCGCGGGCGTAGCCGCTATCGGCATGCCATAATGCCTCTTTAACAGCGGCGATAAACGCATTACAAAAGGGCGCGTTAAACGTGAAGAACCGGCAAGCGTTTCCGAGCCCAAAGTGAGTCTCATGCATACCGCCCCATCCGTCGAAGCTGCCGGCTACCAGCCACCTAGTTGGCAGGCCATCCTCACGGCGCACGCGCGCATCGCCCCGAGGATCCACCGCACGCCGGTCGTGACATCCGCATCCTTGAACGCTATGACCGGTGCACAGCTCTTCTTCAAGTGCGAAAACTCGCAGAAGACCGGCTCATTCAAGATTCGCGGGGCCTCGAATGCAATCCTCTCACTGACTGAGAAAGAGGTTGCGCGTGGGATTGTTACGCAATCCAGTGGCAATCATGGCGCTGCCGTGGCATGCGCGGCTGCGTGGCGTGGAGTTCCAGCGTGGATCGTCATGCCGAAGAATGCGCCCGTCGTGAAAACCAAGGCCATCGATGGCTACGGCGGAAAAATTGTTTTCTGCGAGCCGACGGTGACAGCGCGCCAAGAAACTTGCGGCCGTGTCCAGAGAGAAACGGGCGCTTACCTGGTGCATCCCTACGATGACGACCGCATCATCGCCGGACAGGCCACGGCAGCGAAGGAGCTACTGGAAGAAATAGGCGACCTGGATGCTGTGTTTGCGCCGGTCAGCGGCGGGGGATTGCTCAGCGGGACGTGCCTCGGCGCCAAGGGGATTCGCGCGGATGTGCGAGTGTTTGGCTGCGAACCGGAGCGCGCCGATGATGCCTACCGCTCGCTGACCAGCGGTACTTTGCAATCGCTGGACTCCAGCGACACGATTGCTGATGGGTTGCGCGCATCGCTGTCACCGCGGACGTTTGCGATCCTGCGGCGTCATGTGGATCGCATCCTCTTGGTCAGCGAGGAGGAGATCATCTCGGCCGCGCGACTGGTCTGGGAGCGCATGAAAATCATCATTGAGCCTTCGAGTGCCGTAGCCATTGCCCCGCTCCTGAAGCCGGGCGTCGTGACGTCGTTGAATCTGCCGAAACGCCCCGACGGAAGCGCTCCGAAGCTCGGCGTAATCCTTTCCGGCGGGAACGTGGACCTTTCTTCCCTGCCGTGGAAGTAACTCAAGCCGACACTCAGCCACTTCCCCCTCCTGCCAACTCTGAATCTGTGCTAAATCTGTGCACTGTTTGTGTAAGGAAATAGGCAGATTGTGCAAGGACCCCTCCCGATGAAAGCTTTCGTATAGAAACAACAGGACTTACCTTGCCGGAGGTTTGGACAACCGCATGCTCCCATAAACCGCGGAAGGAATGGATTTACGAATAAGAATGGATCGCCAAGAGCTAGTTGAGGAGGACCGGGCTGCAGTGCTGCTGGGACTCCCCATGGTAGAAATCCGGCGCTTTTCGCGTATATCTGGCCTGGGACACCTGGAAAAAGGTGACCAAGGCGAGCACGTGGTTTTCACGTACGACGAACTGCAGAGACTCTGCCTGCTAGCCGCACAATCTTCGAAGTAGTACAAGCCCTGCAAAGAGCTTCCCTTGACTCCTCCTCACTCCCCCCGGCCCCGGGTACCTCCCCACAGGCACCCGGGGCCTTCCTCTTTCTCGGCTTGAATTTCCAACTTGAGGTTGACGAGAAGCGATCCTGGCTAGTACCGGCCATGCTCAGCCCACGATTTTACTTCGTCCTCAACGGAGAAGATGGCTGTCGAAGGCAAGGCAAAACGGGAGTCCAACAGGTAGGCCTGAGCTTCCAACGGTACGGCCATCCAGGAACGAGTCTTCACGAAACCTCGAACGTAAAGTTCGGTGTAACGGTCCATTCCGAGAAGGGCCATTTGCGCGGCATGGACCAGCCCGTGAAAGAGCGTTCGAGGCGCAATTTCGTCATGAAAAACGACTATGTCCAAGTAAGTGACGGAAGCCAGATGCACGAAGTCAGGAAAATGGCCTGAGCTCAAGACTATGGCTTCGGCATAAAAGGCGGGGGCGGGATGCGGGCTCCCTTGAGGATTACGGTCCTGACGGTGTCAAGCAAAGTCTTCGAGAAATAAGGCTGGACGGCGGTTCTCCATTCCGGAGTCAGCAGCTCACTCGCGCGGAAATAGAGATTTCGTTCCTGGCGCATATACGCCGCGACTCCGGAGATCATCTCGGCTACACGCGCCTCCGAAAGGTCACCAGGATCCATAGCAGCTCAACTTTCTCCTCCTGACTGGTGGACTGTGCTCCCGGAGCTACCTACGGTCAACGCCGTGATTCCCGGTGTCGAATTCCATGGGCAGAAAGACAACGGCGTCAGGCGGCTAGCGGGAGTTTACTGCGGGCGCAGTCGACAGATTCCTAAGAGCTCCTTTTTTTTGTAGTTTAAGGCGTCCGGTTGGTATTACCCACGGTGGGTAATCTGCAGCTCGTCCAGCTTCAGCGCCTTGGCCAAAGCCAGCTGCGCCAGAGTCTGCTTCGAGAGCACGTAGGCCGCGCGATCAGGGCCTTTCTCGTCTTGCCGTGGGTAGAGCAGAATGAATTGCTGAATCTGCTGCAGCTCTTCGATGAGTTGTTCCATGGAAAGATCGCTCCAAGCGGCTTTGGCCTGGCGATGCACATACTGCAATAGAGAGATGCCCAGCATGCAGTAAAACGCATGGATGCGGATCTTGCGGTCGGTCCAGTGATGCATCGGTCCCCAACCCAGCCACTCTCCATCTTTCAGGCCGCGGAAGACGCGCTCGACCTGTTGCTGGCCGGCATAACCGGCCACCACTTGTTCGGCCGTCCAGTCCAGGCGGTTGGTGAGCAACACGGTTCGGCCTAAACGACGACCGAGCAGGCGCTCAAACGCCGCCTGATCGAAATCAAACTGTAGCCGCCATTGGCCGTCGCGAGATTCCAATTGATAGCGAATCACGTCCGCCAGGAATTGTCCGTACAACCACTTCTCGATCTTGCGGGTGATACCTTCCTTGGTCCAACGCGCCCGAGGCTTATTCAATTCCTTCGAGAAGCGTCGCAGGGACTGCAGTGCGCGACTGATGCTGGTGGTCAGGCTGTGCAGCTGCTCGGCGGCAAAAGGCGCCGAATATTTCACCACCGCGAGATATTTCTGGCCGTGCACCAGGAGCTTCTCGGCCACGGCCCGCACCCCTGGCTGTTCCGCGCTGCACGGCGGCAGCTCTTCGGTGGCGCGCTCGCGCAACTCCTGCGGCGCTTGATTCCACGGCAGGGCGGAAATCCATCCCACTCCGGCTTCTTCCAGTTGCACGGTGTTGTCCAGTGCGGCCGTGCCCTTGTCAAAAACCAGTGTGACGGTGTCGCGAGCAATCTGGTTTTGATCCAGCAGACGCACGATGCGCGCCAAGGCTACGGAGAACTCTTCGACATCGGCTACGTTGCCCGGGTACACGTGGTGGCATAGGCTCAACCCACTCTCGCCGTCCAGAACATAACTCAGTCCCACTTGGCGCAAGTTGTGCCGACCTTGTTTGTTGTGGCCGCGCTGCGCCAAGTGGTTCCGCGTGTTGGTGCTG
>DATHIB010000209.1:0-26862 GCA_035490055.1 Candidatus Limnocylindria bacterium
TTCCTTGATCGCCTCCAGCGCGATTCGTGCTTTCATCTCCGCGCTGAAGCTCCGCCGTTGCCTCGATTTCATTTCTGCTCCCTTTCCGAGGCAGCGATTTTATACCTTATTGACTGGTCCGAATTTTGGGGAGCACCTCACATCGTCGGCATACCGAACGACGATCATTTCACCTGTCGCCCGATGTTGTCGCCAATGCTGGACCCAGAGATCAAAGGCGTAATGCAGGTAAACGTTCGCAAGCAACGGTGATATCACCGAACCTTGCGGAGTTCCCCGTTCCGTCTTCGACCATTGCCCTTCTTCCGATACTCCCGCTCTCAACCACTTTCCGATGAGACGGAGTATCCTTCGATCAGCGATGCGATGCTTGACGAACTTTAGGAGCCAGTCGTGTCGAATTTCATCGAAAAAGCTCCGGATGTCCGCGTCAAGAATCCAGTTCACTTTCCTTCTCATGACTCCCACCCAGAGCGCATCGTGCTGGCGTCGCCCAGGTCGGAACCCATAGGAGAACCCCAGAAAGTCCTCTTCATAAATCTGATTGAGGACCGTCATCACCGCGTGCTGGACGATTTTATCTTCCAGCGCAGCGATCCCTAACGGACGTTGTCGTCCATCCGCCTTGGGAATGTAGGTTCTCTTTGAAGGTTGCGCTCGATACGTTCCTCGATGCACGCGGCTGTGTAAGTCCTTCAGCCGTTCACCCAGGCCCGTCTCGTATTCCGTCCACGTGACTCCGTCAACTCCGGGAGCTGCGTCTCGCTTCAAGGCGTAGAAGCTGCTCTCAAGTAGTACAACGGATACATGGTGAAGTAGCGCCGTGAACTGTAATCGCTTGTCCCTCTTTGCCGCTTCGCGCACACCGCGCAGGCCGCTCAACGCGTTACCCCAGCTCTGTGTCTGGGACGCGGTCGTCTGCTCGATGTTCTCCTTGGCCGGTCGTCTTCCCTCCGCGCCCTCCGCCAGCGGATTCCCGCTTTTGTTCGGGCACTTCGTCGGTACTGCACGACCGTCCGACTTCCCATCAACGTGCATGTTGGACTTCTGGATCACGTCCTTCTCCAACCGGCCCGCTCACTCTTTCGTGTCGGGCATTGACGGGACCTCCCGGTTCTCGCGCGTGAAGTTTCCATGCATGCAAGGTGTCTACGACCGCGCAGAGCCCGATCAATGCTCGCGACTTCGCATTCATCGGTGTTGCCTTCCGCATGTTGGAACAGCGTCGGCACTCTGATTTCCGACCCTTTCACGGCTCAATGGCCCTGCCTGCATGTCCCCCTGTCAACGCTTCACGTGCAGCCTTGCGACTACCCGCGCATGACTCGGGGCCAGGTTGGCTCGCTACGCCTTACCTGTACGACTCTTGCATTCGCGACTTCACGCCGGTTTATCCCGGCGCACTCCAACTGCGTCCAAAATCGAGCAATTCGAAGTCATTTCTAGGGGTGGGAGGCCAGTAAAGCCAACTGCATCAACAGGCTTTATGGAGCGGGCGATGGGAATCGAACCCACGTCCGAAGCTTGGGATGCTTGTTCTGTGGGCTGTCAGCATGAAGGCTAAGGAATTCACCCTCGAGGGATCTTGCGATGGTCACGGCTGGATTCGATCCACCTCCAAATGAATGTCGAGATGTGTGCTACAATAAAGGCTAGTGTGTGCTACAGAATAGCAAAGCTAGGAGAACAGTATGAAACGTGTTGCTCAATCTGCAACTTCGAGAATAGGAAAAAGCACGAGCATTAGCGGACCAGGTAAGCTCCGTGAGGTGATGGTCATCGCCGAAGAGCAAGGCCTGTTGCGCGGGGAAAGGAACCAAGTGGTCCGGGGTAGAATGCCTAAGGCCCTGGTGGCGCAGGCAAAGAAGCGCACCGGAGTTGTTTCTGATACCGATCTCATCGAGCTGGCGTTGGCTAACATTGCCGTCGCTGACGACTACGCTGAGTGGCTGCTTGCTCGTCGTGGCACCATCGACCACGAGGCTGACCTTGAATTCTGAATTTCAGAGCACCCTTAGACGCCTTAAGCCCGAAAAGCACCGAACACCGCTCAAACCGCGCCCCGAATCGGAACTCGACTTCATCGAGTCCGCCGGCAGTCGGACCACCAAGCTGCTGTACGACACCACGGTTTATATCGACATTCTCCAGAACCGTTTTCCACGAAGGGGAGACGCCATGCTCCGGGCGGCCGAGGCGTGGCATTCGCCTGTAACAGAAGCGGAACTAGCGGCAACCTGCGGTCTACTTGACCCCGCACATGCGCAGACACGCGGGATCATGGAACAGGTTGTTGCGGTGATCGAACGGCGGCCAAGCCATCGCACACTCGCAACTGATTCTGAAATATGGCGTGAAGCGGGAATTCTGTCCGGTACACTCGCCCGGCTGCAGGGATACAAGAGCGACCAGCGACGCCGGGTGTTGAACGATGCCTTGCTATTCGCCACAGCTAGAAAGCATGGCTGCTCCGTGCTGACCCGCAATGTTCTTGATTTTGATTTCCTGCAACAACTCAATCCTTCCGGGAAAGTTCTGTTTTACAGATAAGCACTTGTGTGTAAGGCTTCCAACTAATCCACGCCGCCCTTCGCCAGGTTCGCCCTCACCTTGATCCACCTTCACGGTATGCTATACTTGTATAGCGAGGCACTTATGCTGGCTATTCGACTGCCGCAGTCCATTGAAAAACGACTTGAGAAGCTGGCCCGGCGCACCGGGCGCACCAAAACCTACTATGTCCGTGAAGCTATCCTCGAACACTTGGAGGATCTCGAGGACATGTATCTGGCTGAAGGCGCACTGGAACGCATCCGTAGCGGTGAAGACCAGACCATCCCGCTGAAGGACGTCGTGAAACGACATGGCATACAGCGTTGAGTTGTCAACCGAGGTTGACTGGCAACTCGACAAACTCGACGAGCAGCACAGCAAGAGCATCCTGAAGTTCCTTCATGCGCGGGTTGCCAAGCTGGACGACCCACGCAGCATTGGAGAGGCGCTGCACGGCTCACGGCTTGGGGAGTTCTGGAAATATCGGGTGGGCGACTACCGGCTCATCTGCAAGATCGAAGACGATCGTCTGGTAGTTCTGGTCCTTCGCATCGGAGATCGCAAAGAAATCTATCGCTAGCGCTTTACCTGAAATTGCCATGCTGATCCGGCTGCTGAAGAAAGCCTTGCGGCAACGGGAGATGGTGGACTGTGAAACTCGGGAGGCCCTGATCGAGCAGCACAGCCTCATCGGGCGTGGGGAATGGGCAAGACCTTGTCGTCAACCAAAGCCGCCGCGAAGGCCAGCGCTTGCCGAATATCTTCGTCCTCTAGCTCTGGGTATTCGCGCTTCGGTTCGGCACGGTCAGGATAGACGGCGAGTGCTTCAAGCACTCGGCGGACGGCAAGACGGAGATCCCGTATGCAGGGCTCGCCGTTCATCCTGGCAGCATTAGTCGTGATTCGATCGAGTTTCTCCATCTGTTTTTCGCCTTCTCTAGCCCGGCGCCAGCGAGTGTTTGAAAGCTCTCCGCGCGATGTGCTGTCTCTCTCCAGAATACTCGAGCTAGGCCTCGAGAGCATCGATTTTGACAATAGAGGGAACTATGCGCTTTTGTTTTCCATCATTTTCCAATTAAGACCCTGCCCCAAAATGCTAAGTGCCGCCGTTCCAGCGCGTTAGAGTTAACTACTCGAACCTTGCCAAGGTTCAGGTGTCGGTTCGATTCCGATAGGCCGCTCCATTGCTCATCCGGCAAGGATGAGCTCTTCGAGAACGTCCTTCTTGAGTTTTCCTCAGCCCCGCGAATTCCCAGTGAAATTTCTGTTCAAGTACCGCTAGAATCGAGCCGCTGTTATTTTTCCAAATGAAAAAAATCACCATTGCCGTCGGCAGCAAGCGCGGCCCGAAGCTCAACGCCGTCATCGCCGCACTCCAGTCATTTTCAGCGGCTCTTGCTCACGATACGCAATTCGAAGTCGTCGGCGTGGAAGTGGTGAGCGGAGTCAGCCACACGCCATCGTCGCGGGAGGAATTGATGCGCGGTGCCCGCCAACGCACGGAAGCGCTGGCGAAGATGGCGCGCCAGGACGGTGCGGCCTGGCAATACTTCGTCGGTCTCGAAGGCGGGCTCGATGTGTTCCGCGAAGGAATATCAGCCGACGAGGTGCTGCGTCATTCGGGATTGCAGCAAAGCGGGCATCGCCGCGTGTTCCTGGAAAGCTGGGCCTACGTCTCCGACGGCACGCGAGGCCATTACGGCCGCTCGGGAAGCATCGAGCTGCCGGAAGCGCTGGCGCACGAAGTTCTCGAAAATGACGTGGAGCTTGCCGTAGCCATCGATCGATTTGCCGGCGCCGTGGGCATCCGCGACGCGCAGGGCGCCTGGGGCGTGCTCTCGAACAATTTCATCACCCGGCAGGAGGCTTTTCGAGTTGCCGTTATTGCGGCCTTCGCTCCGTTCTATAATATGAAGTTGTACCGCGCCGCCGCCATCGGCGTTGCGGAGTCAAATCGGTAGAGCCTCTATAGTTAGAGGCTCATAACATTCAAGATTGAAGTTCTTTACTGGATACCGAGAACTGAAAACGGATAACTGGTTTTGAGGAGAGCGACCGTGGACATCGTCAAAGGCAATATGGGCTGGATCGAAGTCGTCGTCGGCCCGATGTTTTCCGGCAAGAGCGAGGAGTTGATCCGGCGGCTGCGCCGCGCGGAGATCGCGCGCCAGCGAGTGCAGATCTTCAAACCCGCCATCGACGAGCGCTACGCCGCCAACGAAATCGTGTCGCATTCCGGCCTCGGCATTCCCTCGGACAACATCTTCAAAGCCGCCGAAATCCTGGAAAAGTTGTCGCCGCGCACGGAAGTTATCGGCATCGACGAAGCGCAATTCCTTGGCGATGAGGTAGTGGATGTTTGCACCAAGCTCGCGAATCTCGGCAAACGTGTCATCGTCGCCGGCCTGGATACCGATTACCGCGGCCGCCCGTTCGAACCCATGCCGCGTCTCCTCGCCATCGCCGAAGAAATCACCAAGCTGCTCGCGATCTGCGTCCGCTGCGGCAATCCCGCGGTTCACACGCAGCGGCTTGTCGATAGCGAAGACCTGATTGTTGTCGGCGCAATGGGCACCTACGAAGCCCGCTGCCGCCGCTGCTTCGAACCCAATCCCGCCCTCGCCCAAGAAAAGAAGGACGGCCCGCAACTCATCGCCCGCAACCGCGCCGCCTCCGGCGGCTGACATTTACATAGCTAACCAGGGCGGTTCTCCGCTCGTCCACCGGTGAAGAGATTATTGTCTTTCCGTGGACAGCCGTTACGGTGATTGCTTGAGATGGCTGTCTTATTCCGTCAAACTGGCTCGACTGAAATCCCTCTGAATCGAGCTAGCTCGCACCTATGATTATCGAATCCAAAGCACCAACCCGCGTGGACTTCGCCGGGGGAACGCTCGACATTTGGCCGCTCTATCTGTTTCATCCGGGTGCGGTTACCGTGAACGCTGCAATTTCGCTTTACGCCTCGTGCGTCATCGAAACGCATCCCGGAGGCGACAACCGCATCAAGCTGGTTTCCCGCGACATCAAGCGCGAAGAGAGTTTTGCCTCTTTCGCCGCCCTCGTGAAAGCCAAGCGCTATCGCCTCCCGCTCCTCGCCGAAATCACCAAGTTCTTCCAGCCGCAGGGCGGCTTTACACTCACGACAGATTCGGAAGCTCCCGCGGGTGCAGGCATCGGCGGCTCCAGTGCCATGGCCGTGGCCATTTGCGCCGCGCTCGACCGCTTCACCGGAGCGGGCAAGAGCAAGGTCGATTGGATCCACATCAGCCGCGACGCCGAAGCCATCGTCATCAATGTGCCCACCGGAACCCAGGATCACTACCCGCCGGCCTTCGGCGGCGCCGCTGCCATCGAACTCCCACCCGGCGGTGAGCATCGCGTCGAATTGCGCGTGAACCTAGACGAGCTCGAGCGCCGTGTGATGGTCTGCTACACCGGGAAGCCGCGCCAGCACGGCATCAACAACTGGGAAGTCTACAAGGCGCACATCGGCGGCAAGCTTGCCGTGCAGAACAGCCTGGAGCGCATTTCCGACGTCGCTCAGCAGATGCGCCTGGCATTCGAAAGACCCGACTGGCCCGAAGCTGGCCGCCTGATGCAGGAAGAGTGGTCCTTCCGCAAGCGAAATTTGCCCACGATCTCGACGAAGACCATCGACCGCGTTATCGACAGCGCCCGCCGCAATGGCGCGCTGGCGGGCAAGGTCTGCGGAGCGGGCGGAGGAGGCTGCGTGGTCCTTTTGGTCGAGCCTGACGCCCGGGAACGCGTGGCAAAGGCCATTCGCGAGGCTGGCGCCGAGGTTCTGCCTATGACCATCGACCGCCAGGGCGTCCAAGTCGTGTCCCGCTAGAAGGAATGGCGTGAATCCCCGTCCGGTAGTACAGTTCTATCAAGACGAGTACAGGTAAGTAAGAAGTGTCCGCTCCTAGGCGAGGCACCTGTTCAGCGGCTTCGTGGCATCGTAGAATAGGGAACGTGGGCCCCAGCTAGGTCGGGGTTTGCACTGTTTATGTCGAATTGGCTTGCCATTCCTCTGGCGTTTTTGCTTCTGGCTGACGCGGACATCCCGCGGGTCAATAGCCTTCGTCCGCCCGCGAACCCGTCGCCCCGCTTTCCTTCGGACGAAGAGATTCCCCTCTTCCCGAAGGCCGGTGCATCTTCGGACAACGCGCAGTCCCAGAGCCAGTCCCAGTCGAATTCCGCCCCACCTGCGAAGAACGCCACGCTCCAGGAAAATTCGAAGCTTGCCCTGATCCGCTATGTCTCTGGTGAATTTGCCAAGGCCATCAAGCCGCTGCCCGCGGGCAAAGAAGGTTTCCATGTCCGTGTGGGCAAGCCGCTGGAGACCGAGATGCTCGATCGCGCCGTCGCCACACACGGACCGGCGGTGAGTACCGGCGATAAGGTGCAGATCACCAAGCTGGAATTCCACGAACATCAGATCATCGTCGATTTAAACGGCGGCGGGCGCGGCAAGAGGCACTGGCGTGATCACATCCAGATCGGCTTAGGGGGCAGCGGTTATCCCCCGATGCAGTCAAGCTCCACCCAGGATCAGGGCCCGCCGGGGATGCAGCCCGGTATGGGCAGCACGATTTTCCTGGAATTCAACAAGCAGCTGCCGGACATCACCCCGGACGAATTGAAGCAGCTCCTCTCGCCCTTCTTGAATTTTTCGAAAGAGCGTTCCGCCGCCGTGCAGTGGTTCGATACCCTGCCGCCGGAAATGAAGAAAGCCATTCAGGACCGCAGGCCCGTGGTAGGCATGGACCGCGAGGAGCTTGTGGCGGCGATCGGGAAGCCCGATCACAAAGTGCGCGAGCGCGATTCCGATGGCAACGATATCGAAGACTGGATTTACGGCCAGCCGCCGTCGAAGACGGTGTTCGTCCGCTTCATGGGCGACCATGTCACCAGCATCAAACAGTTTCCGCAGTAGTCTCTGTCCTTCAGTCTTCAATCTCGCGATTCCATCGCAGGTGGCCACTCCAAGACGACAATTCTTCCGTCGGATTCGCGTTCCAGCGTAGGGGCGTAGAGACCGAGTTGCTGCCTTCTCCACCACATTCCTCGCAAACGTTTTTCATCCGGTGTTGCGAACCAGTATTGCCAGACCACCGCGCGCACCTGGCGCGGCCGCGCGTGCGGAAAGGGATTGCCGGCAAAAAGCAAGAGCACGTCGGCATCGCCACGCAGCAAACTCTCCTCCGTGTGCACGACAATGGGCTCCTGTCGCCACGAGCTCAGCGACGCAAACCACAAATTCCAATCGAACCGCGGCTGATACGGCGCGTAAATCCCCGGCGGCTTGCTCGGATCTTGCGGTTTGAAGCGGAAGGGATAGACGAGCCAGGTTTGTCCGTCGTCCGAGCCCTGGAACTCGATCTCATAACGGCCGCGCGTCATCACGGCGAATAGTCCGTAGCGATTGGCAATGCGAAAAGGATCCAGCGCAGAAACGGGTGTCGTGGGTAGCGGGAATGGTCTAATCATCCACACCATTTCGGCCACGGTCGCGTAGAAAATCCACGTCAGCATCACTGCTGTCACCGCGAGCTTTAGTGCCGAGAGTTGCTCACGAAGTCTCTTTCGCCATTTGTCTTCGGGAGCCGGAGCGGCAAGAGGTTTGGCCTCTTTGGTGGCGAGGTAACTCTGTTTCACGAATCGTGGCAAGTAGGGGAGCAGAAACTGGTCATCGAGCAGCAAAATTCCCAGGACCAGCACCAGGTAATTCAGAAACGTGTAATTCGCGGAAAGGATGATGCCCAACTGCCAGATCGTCACGATGAAGAAACACAAGATGCGAAAGCGTCGCGGGAGCAACATCATCCAAGCCAGCCCCAGTTCCAGTGCCAGCGTCACAAAAGCGGTCGCCGCATGGAACCAGTGCGGAAGGTGCTGCATGTGCCATCCAATCCACGTCGGCAGCGGGCCGTTCTGGTAGTACTCGTCCAGCGCCGTGAAGTTCCGCCATTGCGGGTCGCCGCCCATGATCTTTGCCACCCCCGATTCGAAATAGATTCGGAAGCATTCCCACACCAGCAGGAACAAGCTCGCGCGCGATGGCCTGCTTTCTTCACCCCACCCCGGCCGGAATCCTGCCGGTGCGAAAAACAGTGCAATAAACCCCGCCTCCAGCAACATTCCATCCGACTGATAGGCGGAAAAATCCTGCGCCGCGCTGACGAACGAAAGGAAGCACACGAAACAAATCACCAGCATGCCACGCGGCCACAAATTCAAGACCAACAGCAGCGAAGCGATCATGCCCGCCCAGCATATTCCCGTAACCATGTGGGAACCGCTCGAGAGCCACAACATTGTCGGCGCATACCAGTAGCCCGCATGCCCGAACCGCTCGGCCAACGCCTGCAGGTATTCTCCGGCGGGGAGAATTCCATGCGGCCCAATCAATCCGCGAATTTGAAAGACCAGCGAGAAAAACGCGGAATAATAAATAAGCCCCAGAGCGCGCAGAAAAATCCAGCGGGGGAGCAGGCGGCCCGAAGCGGCTTGTTCCGAACCGAACAGCCAGCGCAAGGCCGACCCGGGTGCGAAGTCCTTCATCGGCCGCCATTATAGCGGCCTAATTATGCGCCCGCTAATTATGCGCATAATTATGCGCGCGCGTTGACTTTTGTCCGCGCAACCCATAGCATTTTCTGTTCACTCGCGGCCGTCATTCGCTCCTGTAAGGCCGCAATTTCTGGCACTCCATCGGAGGAAGTAATGCCCATCAAGGTCGGCATCAACGGCTTCGGCCGCATCGGCCGCAATATCATGCGCACCGCGCTCGACGACAAGGACATTCAGTTCGTCGCCGTCAACGACGTCACCGACGCGAAAACCCTCGCGCACCTTTTGAAGTACGACTCCGTCCTCGGCAATCTGCCGCACAAGGTCACGCATACCGAGGACACCATCGCCGTGGAGGGGAAAAGCTTCAAGGTTTTCAAGACCAAGGATCCCACTGAAATCGACTGGGCTTCTGTCGGCGCGGATATCGTTGTCGAATCGACCGGCCTCTTTACCAAAGGGGTGGATGCCAAGAAACATCTTCGCGCATCTGTTAAAAAGGTAATCATCTCCGCGCCCGCCGATGGCCCCGATGCGACTTTCGTCCTCGGCGTGAACGACAAGACCTACGATCCTGCAAAGCACCACGTCATTTCCAATGCCTCCTGCACCACGAATTGCCTCGCGCCCGTCGCCAAGGTGCTCCATGAAACCTTCGGCATCCACAGCGGCACCATGACCACCATCCACTCTTACACCAACGATCAGAAATTGCTCGACCTGCCTCACAAGGACCTGCGCCGCGCGCGCGCCGCCGCCATCAACATGATTCCCAGCTCCACCGGCGCCGCCAAAGCTCTGCACCTCGTCATTCCCGAATTGAAGGGCAAGCTCGACGGCTACGCCATGCGCGTGCCCACGCCCAACGTCAGCGTCGTGGACCTGACCGTGTTCGTCGAAAAGCCCGCCACGAGAGAGGCCGTCAATGCCGCCCTGAAGGCCGCTGCGAACGGCCCCATGAAGGGCATCCTCGCATACACCGAGGAAGAGCTCGTCTCCGCCGACTTCAAGGGCAATTCGAACTCCTCCATCGTCGATTCCGAATACACCAAGGTTGTCGGCGACCGCTGCGTGAAAGTTCTGGCCTGGTACGACAATGAGTGGGGCTACTCCTGCCGTTGCCGCGACCTCATCAAGCTCCTGGCCTCCAAATTCTGAGAAAGGCTCCCAGTGATCAATTTAGATCTCGCAGTAAGAGCAGAAAGAAACTTCTGACATGTTTCTTCTCTGACTGAAGACTGACAACGGAGAGCGGAGTCAGATTTGGTGTTAGTCTTTTTCTTCACTGAAGGCTGACAACTGTGTACCGAGCACTCAAGATATGTACAAGCTGACCATCAACGATCTCGATCTTCGCGGAAAGCGCATCTTCATCCGCGTGGACTTCAACGTTCCGCTCAAAGACGGCGTGGTCACCGACGACACCCGCATTCGCGAATCGCTCCCCACGCTCCGCCTCGCGATTCAGAAGGGCGGCCGACTGGTGCTCGCTTCTCATCTGGGCCGCCCCAAGGGCGGCCCAGATTCGAAATACTCGCTCATGCAGGTAGCCAAGAAGCTCAAGGAACTCATCGGCCGGCCGGTTCGATTTTCCTCGGACTGTGTGGGGCCCGTTCCTGAGTCGAAGAGCAAAACACTCGCCGACGGCGATATCCTCCTGCTCGAAAACGTCCGCTTCCATCCCGAGGAGGAAAAGAACGACGAGGCCTTTTCGAAACAGCTCGCGGCTCTCTGTGACGGCCTTTTCGTCTGTGATGCCTTTGGCTCCGCGCATCGCGCGCATGCTTCTGTAGTCGGCATCACCCGCTTCGTCAAGCAATCCGCCGCCGGCTTGCTCATGGAAAAGGAACTTGCCTATCTCGGCAGAGCGGTTACCAATCCTGCGCGCCCCTTTGTCGCGATTCTCGGCGGCGCCAAGATCAGTGACAAGATCGAAGTCGTCGAAAACCTGATGAAGATCGCCGACGTCATGCTCGTCGGCGGCGGCATGGCCTATACCTTCCTTAAAGCCGAAGGCGAGCCGATCGGCAAGTCGCTCGTCGAAGACGACAAGCTCGAACTCGCCAGGCGGCTTCGCACCGAAGCCCAGCAGAAGAAATTCGCGCTACTGCTTCCCGTTGATCACGTCGTCGGCGTCGAATTCAAGGCCAATACCGCCACGCAAACCGTTTCCGTCTCCGCAACCCCCGACGGCTGGATGGGGCTCGATATCGGTCCCAAGACCATCGACACCTATTGCCAGAAAATTGCCTCGGCCAAGACCATTGTCTGGAACGGTCCCATGGGCGTATTCGAAATGCCCGCTTTCGCCAAGGGCACTCTCGAAGTGGCCAAAGCCGTCGCCGCGGCCACCAGCAGCGGCGCCACTTCGATCGTCGGTGGCGGTGATTCCGTGGCCGCGGTCCATCAAGCGGGCGTGGCAGACAAAATTTCGCACATCTCGACCGGCGGCGGCGCGTCTCTCGAATTTCTCGCCGGACGCAAACTCCCCGGCGTTGAAGCCCTCACCGACAAATGAACACACTGACTCACTTGCTCAAGTGGGACAGGCATTCCTGCCTGTCCGTCTTATCTTTGGAGGCCTTGGCATGCGACGCCGCGTAATCGCCGGCAACTGGAAAATGTACAAAACGCTCGCGGACACTCGCGCGTTTTTCTCCTCGTTCCTTCCGCTGGTTACCGGTGCAGAGCACTGCGACATTGTCGTCGCCCCGCCGTTCACCGCAATACGCACCGCAGTCGAGGCCGCGAAAGGCTCCAGCATCGCCATCGCTGGTCAAAACGTCTCCTGGAGCAAGGAAGGCGCCTTCACCGGCGAAGTTTCCGCCCCCATGCTTGCCGAAGCCGGTTGCCGCTACGTCATCATCGGCCACTCCGAGCGCCGCCAGCTTTTTCGTGAGACGGATGACAATGTCGCCAAGAAGACCTTGATGTCGCTGGCTAGCGGCCTCACGCCCATTGTTTGCCTGGGAGAAACGCAAGAGGACCGCGACGCTGGCCTTACCGAACAGGTGCTCAGCCGCCAATTCAACGGCGGCCCCGGCGCGTTGACCCCGGACGAGTTCTCCCGTATTCTGGTTGCATACGAACCGGTTTGGGCCATCGGTACGGGCCGCACGGCGACGCCGGAAATTGCCGCCGCAGCTCATCGGGTTCTTCGGCGATGCGCGGGGGAGAAGTTCTCCGTCCACTTCGCCTCCGCCCTCCGGATTCTCTACGGCGGCAGCGTCAAGCCCGACAATATTCAGGGGTTGATGGCGCAGGAAGAATTGGATGGCGCGCTTGTGGGCGGAGCGAGCCTCGACCCGAAGTCATTTGCCGCGCTCGTAAATTTTGGGTAACGTCGGCCGGAATTTATCCGATTTGGTCTGGAGGCTGGCACTCTTTGGTTGTAGAGGCGGGTTTATCCCGCCATCCTTCGGTCTTGAGTGAGGTTTTCGAAATGCCAGGTTGGATGAAGTGGGCCATTGCCCTGTTGATCGGCGCTGGAATTATCACGGCAGGATGGAGACTGGCGGACTCGCGCTGGTTCTTCTGGGTGTTACCGGCATTTTTCGTTGCCAATTGTCTTGTGTTGATTGTGGTCGTTTTGCTCCAGAGCGGCAAGGCCGCGGATCTTGCTGGCGCGTTCGGCGGTGCTGGCAGCCAAACCGCTTTCGGCCCTCGCGGCGCTGCCAACGTTCTCTCCAAAGCCACCACGTGGTGCGCTGTCATGTTCATGCTCTGCGCCTTTGCCATGGTGCTGCGCACGGATAAGGCCGTTGGGCAGGGCAATTCGATCCTTGAACGGATTTCGAAGCCCGCGCCAAAGCCGGCACCCGCGACAACTCCGGCCGCACCCGCAAAGACTCCTGCGACGGCACCTGCAACGCCGCAATCCAACACGCAGCCTGCCTCTCAGCCTCCGGCAGCTTCGCAGCCAGTTCCCGCGCAGCCGAAAAAACCGTAGCTCGATTTTGTAGGGGCGGCGTTCTTAGGCCGCCCGCTCTTTTTCTTCGCTTCCATCTCCTTATTTGACACCCTGCACCTTTGCATTTACGATGAAAGTCATCGCGGTCGTGGCGGAACTGGCAGACGCACTAGCTTGAGGTGCTAGCGCCGCAAGGCGTGGAGGTTCGAGTCCTCTCGACCGCACCAAATTTTCCGTAGGAAGATTTGTTCGTCCCAATCAGCGCCGTGCCCAACGGGGCTCCAGCGTTTGCATATGTCCAAATCCACAGCAGCCCTCATCTCCATCGTGGTTTGTGCATTCCTGATAGCCTCACCCACCAGCAATGGCCAATCTTCTCCAACTCCTGCCTTCCCCGAAAAAGTCATCCTCGACACCGACATCGGCGACGACATCGACGATGCTTTCGCCCTCGCGCTCGCCCTGCGCAGCCCCGAATTGCAAATCATCGGCATCACCACTACCTTCGGGGACACCGAAACCCGAGCGAAGCTTCTCGACCGCTTCCTCGCCGAAATCGGCCGCCCGGAGATACCGGTGGCGGCTGGCGCGCCCGCGCCGCCCAAGACCACGCTCACCCAGCGCCGCTACGCCGAAGGCGGCCACTTCGCCAAACCTGTACACCCGGATGCCGTTGCATTTCTCCTCGAACAGATTCGCCGCTACCCGGGCCAAATCACCTTGATGGCCATCGGACCTTTGGTGAATATCGGAGCCGCTATCGACAAGGACCCGGCTACCTTCCGAAAGCTCAAGCGCGTCATCATCATGGGCGGCTCCATCAAGCGCGGCTACGGCGACTTCGGCTTCGGCCCTCCCATGCCCCCGCAACCCGAATGGAACATCCTGAATGACATTCCTTCCGCCCAGAAACTCTTCGCCGCAGGCGTGCCCCTCTTCGTTATGCCCCTCGACGCCACGCAATTGAAACTCGACGAGGTTAAGCGCGCCTTCCTCTTCAGCCAGGGCACCCCGCTAACCGACGCCCTCACTCTGCTCTACCACCAGTGGGGCCAGGAAACACCGACCCTCTTCGATCCCATGACCATCGCCTTTCTCGTGAATCCCAGCCTCTGCCCGGTCCAACCCATGCACATTCGCATCGACGACAAAGGTTTTACTCGCCCCGAACCGGGCCCTCCCAACGCGCCCATTGCCCCCAACGCCCAGGTTTGCCTCGATTCCAACCCCGACTCCTTTTTCCGCTTCTACCTCAACCGCGTCGCCGCGCCGTAGTTCCAGCGCGGGGCGCGCCCCATCGCGCTTCCCTTTCGTTTTCCCATAATTCAACTGGAGCAAAGTGCATTTCGTGGTCCGCTAGGCAAAATGATAGGCTTCTTGCCAGACCGTGAGAAATCGAACTCGCTTTCGCGCGCTGGCAGCAATGTCCTTTCTGGGCGCGCTGGCCGGACTGGCCGGCGGCGTGGTTTGTGCGCAGGGGCCGCCGGCTCCTCCTCAGCCGCCCGCTGCGCCTTTCCCGGAGGAAGCTAAGAAGAATGCGGCGGCACCGTGCGTTCAGCCGCCGCCGATGGTGCGGCTGGAAGACTACGACGGGCCATTG
The DNA here is from genome assembly GCA_035490055.1 of Candidatus Limnocylindria bacterium. Classification (GTDB taxonomy): domain Bacteria; phylum Acidobacteriota; class Terriglobia; order Acidiferrales; family UBA7541; genus Acidiferrum. The sequence continues at coordinate 14,643 of DATHIB010000209.1, forward strand.
AAAAAGACGGTTGGCACCTTCGCCCGGCCGTTGGAGCGCAAGTCCGTACACCCCCCGCATTACAAGCCGGGCGCGGTATTGTGTACTCTCAAGCTGAAAGATAAATTCGAGCTGTTCGTCCAGGACTCGCTTGACCCCGTGACCTTTCTCGCCACCGGCTTCAACGCGGGGCTTGACCAGGCGGAAGACTCGGACCCCAGCTATGGACAGGGCGCTGAGGGGTATGGCAGGCGCTTTGGCGCCGAATTCGCTGGCCAGGCCTCGTCCACGTTCTTTAAGGACTTTGCGTATCCCTGGATATTTTCGGAGGACCCCCGCTACTACCGCCTGGCCCACGGCAGCCCCCGCGCGCGCCTGCTCCACGCCGTGGAGCACACGGTCGTGGCTCACCGCGACAATGGCAAGCGCATGTTCAATTTTTCCGAATGGCTGGGGACGACGAGCACGGTCGTGCTGGCCAACACCTATCGCCCGGACAACGATCGCGGCTTCGCTCCGGCGGCGCAGCAGGTCAGCTTCAGCATCCTTCAAGACGTCGGTTTCGACGTGCTCCGCGAATTCTGGCCGGAGATTTCCCGTAAATTCAAACTGCCCTTCCGCGGTGAATCCGACCCGGCCAGCCCCGACCCGAATCCTGCCACCAAGTAACCCCTCCCGGGACCCCCACCCTCGGCTGTTTTTCGCAAAGAGTGCGGAATCACTTGAAAGGAGTTGAATTTTGCGGGGGTACAAAAAAGTGCAAAGGAGTGCGCAAGAATTTGAAAATAAAGGAGATAGTGGGTGGGATAGGGGGACGCGGGGATCGCGGCCGTGGGGCAGAAAGGTACACGAGTCTGTGTGGCAACCCACTTTTTTTTGGGGGGGGGGGTCGCCTGCGATACGGAGTCGGAGGCAAATCCATAAAAGAAAGAGGCTAGCAAAGTGCCTCACTCGTCGCTCTTACAGGGGGGCTGTGCTCGAATACAACTTCAGCCTCTTTGCGGCAGAAATGCTGGTGGGTGGGCCAGCTTCTATCCCCCAAACGATTCGGGTGTCCTACCTTCGCGGTTTTGTTTTTTGCGAGCGTGGGTTATTCTTCGTCTCGCATCCATCAGAACCGCTGCCCCCGCCCTCGTCTCCGTCCTGGGCCTCCGTATCAGTACGCGAGTCACGGGCCTGCTCCGACCTTGCCAGCGTCACGAGTCACGTCTTTTCTTCCCGTTCAACTGTCAACTTTCGACTTTCCCTACTTTAAGTATAGAATCAAGTCGAAGCCCCATGACCGACCAGCCACCATCGGATCGCTTCAAGTCGGAGATGCCGCAAATTCCCGGCGTTTCCGGCCCGCGCCCTTCCCCGGCGTCGAATCCCGCCGTCAAACTTGTCATTGGACTTCTTGCCGTGCTTCTCGTCGTCTTCCTGGGAGCGCGATGGGCCCTTCGTCCGAAACGTGCGGAACCGCGGCCCGCCGCACTCCAACCGCAGATCGAAGTTCCTGCGCCCGCGCCCGATCCGAACAGCATGCTCCCACATGCGACCGCTGCGGATCCTGGGATCGCCGACGTGACCGAGATGGCCAAGCCCTGGTCCTCGAAAGAGTTTTTTATCCGCAACCGCCTCACTGGCGAAAACATCCCCGCGTTTCTCATTCGTTTGCCAGTTGGCTCCCCCTCCCAGGCAAACGGCTACTGGGCGTTTAGCGTGAATTCGCCATTCGGGAATTGCAAACTCGAATACCTCACCGATCTGGACAAGCTAAAAAACGATTACGGATTCCGGGCCCCGAAACATCCCATGGTCGGCAACCCCTGCAGCCGCACGGTGTTTGACCCGCTCAAAACCACCAATCTTCCCGGCAGCGGCGCCTGGGTTCGCGGGAGCATCGTGCAAGGATCCGATCTGCGCCCGCCCCTCGGCATCGAAATAAAAGTCGATGGCAAGAAAATTCTCGCTGTTAGGACGGAGTAGTTTGCGTATTTCCGGCAGCCTGCATGCGCGGACATGGCGCAACGAAAAGTTTGCGGAATTCGATTCGCCTCTTATGCGCGAGGGATTGGCGCCATCGCCGGTTCAGAAAATCGGCACTCTTTGTTCTGTAGATTCTTTCGAAAAAACAGCGATTCCCTGCAATTACCGCAGCATTTCCTCTACGCATACCTGAATCTAAATCAGCTAAACCATCCAAAAGTATCGAAGTTTAGATTTCCCCCGGACCAATATGCCTCGTAAGTTGTAGAAACACTTGCCTGTCAATCTACGCCGGCATTGGCGAACAACCTGCATCCTCTCTCATCAACTCTGATGCTGATTCATCCAGGTGGGACGATTTTCCTGCGAGTTTCGAGGCATCAGCTCATTGGGACGCAACTTTTGGTCAGTTCAAATTGAGGGGGAGCGAATGAATTGTGAGAGAGCAAGAATCATTAGTCCGTCTATATGCTGGCGCGATCGATTGACAAGCTGTTTGCTTGTCGTGCTGATTGCAGCTTTGGTTTTGGTGGTTCCGATTCCCGCCGCTGCGCAGAGAATCACGGGAACGCTGCGGGGACAGATTTTCGATCCTACTGGAGCAGCGGTTCCGAATGCGCAGGTAACAGCGACGAATCAGGAGACGGGCGTGTCGGTGAAAATTACGACCACTTCGGCAGGAACATATTCGTTTCCGAGCTTGATTCCGGGCTTGTACAGGGTCAGCGTGGACGCGAAGGGCTTTAAGAGCTTCCTGAAGACGGACATCAGCGTCATCGCTAATCAGGATAACGGGGCGGACGTGCATCTGGATTTGGGCATCGCGACGGAGGTCGTGGAAGTGACGGCCGGCGGAGTGGCGATTCAGACGACGTCTTCGGAACTCAACAATAACTATGACTCGAATGATGTACAACTTCTTCCCAATGGCGCCGGCACTCTGAACGGCAGCCCGCTGAATCTCGCGGTGCTAGCTCCCAACGTCATTGCAATGCCGGGCGGCACGACTGGAATTGGCGGTTCGGTCGGAGGAACTCGTCCACGTGATAACAATTTTACGGTGGACGGTGTGGATGATAACAACCTGGGCGTGACGGGAAACAACTCGACGGTTATTCCGGATGCGGTCGCAGAATTCAACCTCACTACGAATCAATTCAGCGCGGAATACGGTCACTCTGCTGGCGGGCAATTCAGCCTGGTGACGAAGACGGGCTCCAATAACTGGCATGGCTCGGGTGAGTGGTATAACCAGAATCGTAACTACAACTCACTGGATAATTTGACGAAGACTGCGATCGACGTGCAGCGCACGCTGGCCGGCCAGCCTGCCTTTGACAACAATCGCTTTGGGGGCACGATAGGCGGCCCAATCATTAAGAATAAATTGTTCGTTTTTGGGGCCTACGAATACACCTATCTTCATGGTCAAGGCACCGCTACTGCCTTTACCGGACCCACCGCAGATGGATTGGCGATACTCCAAGCCAACGCGGCGGATAGCGCCGTAACGGCTCTCTTGAGCAATTTCCCTGTGGCGTCAGCCAACGATGCCGGTACCGTGACGATTCATCCTGGCCTAACCGGTCCCGCTGTAGCCGTTCCCATCGGCAACATAACCATCTTCAGCCCGAACTTTCAGCGAGAACATGACGCCCAGGTGAACGCGGACTATACGATGGGACGCCACCAATTTGGCGCCAGGTTCCTTTTCAACCAGGAAAGTTTCATCCTGCCGGTCAATTCAACGCAAGCGGCGTTCAACCAAGCGGAGCCCATACACAATCGAAAGATTGCCTTGAACGACGTCTGGACGATTAACAGCCACTTGGTGAACGATCTGCGCGTGCAGTATTCGTTTTTCTCCCTTTCAACACTGAATCCCTGCACAGCTTGTCCCACGGACATAACTATTAACGACCTCCTAAGTGGCGTGACGGTTGGGCCTGGTGACAACACGTTTCAAAAACAGAGCAGCTACCAAGCTGCGGATACGTTTTCGTGGGCACGAGGCAAGCACACCTTTAAGTTCGGCGGCCAATACAATCACTTCATCTACCCGCAGTTCTTTCTGCCGCGCAGCAACGGCGACAACCAGTACAAGACGGCAAACGCGTTTGTAAATGATATCTTGCCGGACAACCCAGGAAGAACGCTGCGCAACGCCGGAACGGGAAGCTTTCTCGGCACGCAAAGCGCCTTTTATGGGTTTGCCCAGGACGACTACAAATTTTCGCCTCGTTTGACGTTGAACCTGGGGATCCGGTATGAATACTGGACGAATCCGGTGGGCACGAGCACACAGGCCCTGAACACGATTTCCAACGCGCCAGGCGTAATCACTTTTGGCGATCCCAAAACTGACAAAAACAATTTCGCTCCGCGCATCGGGTTTGCCTACGATCCCAAGGGGAACGGAAAGACAGCGATTCGCGGTGGTTTCGGAATTGCCTATGACGTAAAATTTCAGAACTTTGCGTCCATTACGCTGCCGCCACAGTTGCAGAGTGAGCTTGATCCCGTCTCAGCCTGCGGCCTTGTGCCAGCGCCGTCCTGGTGTGACACGGCGAGTAATCCTAATCCGAATAACGCCGGTTTTCTCCTGGGCGGCGGATTGCCTGTGGCATACATACCACCCGCGAACCAAGCAGCAGCACGTGGTTTAACTACATCTTTTATTGACGATACGGTTATGCCTAAGATTTTGACCTGGTCCCTTGGGGTACAACATGAGTTGGCTCGAAATACCACCGTCGAAGTGCGCTACCTGGGTACACGCGGACTGGAATTGCCGGTACAGTATCGCAAGAATCGCATCAGCGCGTTTGACGGTGGCATAGCCCCGTTGCCCACCTTCTTCAAACCATCGGACGTTCCAACATCGTGGACCGCCAGCACGCCGACCGACGCGGCTTTTAACAGCTTCCAATCCAACATCTACAGACCGCTCGGATTCAAAGCGAACATTACCTCCGACCCGCCGTTTGGCAGTAGCATTTACCATGCGGGTTCGGTCAGTCTCACCCAGCGTGCTCGCCACGGGCTCACATTTAATGCGAACTATACCTATGCCCATACCATCGACAACTCGACCAACGAGTTTTTCACCAGCCTCTTGAACCCACGCCGGGCCCAAGACACCAACCGTATTAATGAAGACCGGGGGAACTCAGACCTGGATGTGCGCCACAAGTTCGCACTTTCTCTCACTTATCAGGTTCCCGACATTAAGTCGGAGAACCGGCTCGTGAAAACGCTGGTGAACGGATTCCAGATTGGTTCTGTATTCCTAGCGCAGACCGGGCAGCCGGTCACCTTGCAATCCGGTGGCGTGGATTCAAACGGCAACGGCGATTCTGCCGGTGACCGCGCGTCGGTCAATCCTTTCGCCACTGGCGTCGCGGGATCGGATGTTTTTGCCGTCTGCGAACTACCTAATGGAGTTGTCGGGCTATCTTCCGACACTGTTGCGGCAGGTGGATCGTGTCCTGGCGCCGCAATCGGATACACGCCAGCGAACTACAACGCCAAGTATGTGATCACCGGACCTGGAGCCAGGGCCAATTTGGCTCGTAATAGTTTTACGAGCCCAGGATTCGGCGTTCTCAACTTGTCCGTTGGCAAGAGCTTTCACTTTACCGAAGGCAAATATTTGCAGGCTAAGGTGAACGTTTTCAACGTTCTAAACCATCCCAACTATGCGCTGAGCAATGGAAACGTGTTCAGTGTTCCGGGCATTACCACCGCCACAACAACGCCGGGTTATGCGATTCCGGGCGACCCGAACTTCCTGAACGCGCCCGAACTCTTCAGCGGCGGGTTCCGATCGATGACGCTGGGATTGAAGTTCGTGTTCTAGACTTCAGTTCAGGTTGACAATTCCGGGAGGCGCTCTCTGAGCGCCTCCCGTTTTTTTGTGGGGCAAGCAGCTCGTACTTGGCCCTTTATTATCGTTAGTATGAGCCCGATGTGACTTGACAAGCTGCGCTGCACCCAGATAAACCTCTTTCCTGACATGCAAGAACCAAACATTGAGTCAGGTTCCTCTCCATCTCGCCGACGTTTTTTAAAGAGCAGCGCTGCTGCTTATGCCTTGGCACTGGCGCGGCCAGTCAATGCCGTACACGGGGCCATACCCGGGGCGATGCCAGAGGATACGGGCGAAACTCTTCCTCCGGCATTTTCGGGGCTCAAACCACTTGGAGCCAGGGTCCATCCGATCGCGGCCGATGAGTTTTATGGGCGCCTGCAGCGCGCGCAAAAACTGATGTCCGAACTGGGGCCAAAATACGATGCTCTATTCCTTGCTCCCGGGAGCTCCCTTTACTACTTCACGGGCATCCGCTGGGGAATCAGCGAACGGCTCCTCGCGCTCGTGCTTCCGCGCACGGGCAATCCCATAATTGTGGTGCCGGGATTTGAAGAGGGACGCCTGCGCGAGAAGTTGCAATTCCCGGCGGAAGTCCGCGTCTGGCAGGAGGATGAGAGCCCCACGAAAATCGCGGCGGCCGCACTGGGCGATCGCGGGATTCGAACGGGACGCGTGGGCGTGGAAGAAACAGCGGCGTTCACGTTTTACGATCATTTGCGCGCGGCGGCGCCGGGATTCGAATGCGTCTCCGCGGATCCTGTGACCATTGCGTGCCGCGGACGCAAGTCGGCGCACGAACTCGAGCTGATGCGGCTGGCATGCGCGGCAACCTGCGACGTTTTTCGCGCAGTGTTCGCTTCGCTGAAGGAATACATGTCACAGGAGGACATCGGCAAGCTGGTAGAAGGGGGTTTTTCGAAAATGGGTTTGCACGGCGGAGCGCTGGTTCTGCTGGGCGCATCGGCGGCGTTGCCGCACGGCACGATCAAGCCGCAAAAGCTGAAAGAAGGAGACGTGGTGCTGATCGATGGGGGCTGCGGGGTGGATGGGTACGCTTCCGACGTGACGCGGACGGGACTTTTCGGGAAGCCGCCGGAGAAAGTGGCGCGAGTTTACGAAATTGTTCGAAAGGCGCAGGATGCCGCTCTTGACGCGGCACGGGCCGGAAGGCTCTCGGGGACGGTCGATGATGCGGCTCGCAAGGTTGTGACGGATAGCGGGTACGGGCCGGACTACAAATATTTCACGCACCGGCTGGGTCACGGGATCGGACTCGACGGCCACGAGCATCCGTATCTCGTGCGAGGAAGCAAGACCGTGCTGGAGCCGGGGATGACATTTTCGAATGAGCCGGGGATTTATATTCCCAGTGAATTCGGGATGCGTTGTGAAGACGACATGGTTATTGCGGCGGACGGGCCGGCGCAACTTTTGACGCCGGGGTTTCCCGTGTCGCTGGAGAAGCCGTTGGGGTGAGGCAGTTTTCAGTTTTCAGTTTTCAGTCTTCAGTCTTCGGTTTTCAGTAGGAACAGTAGGAAGAGGAAGGGGTTCTTGGTCGGGATTGTATTCGTACGCGTAAGGAAAGGGAGGACAGACTCGAAAGTTGTTCGCGGGAGACGTTAGGCAGAGAAGACTCGTGCGGCGCAGAAATCGACGATGCGCTGCTCGGCCCAGAAGCGCTCGCTTCCGAGATGTTTCGAAATGAAGCCGCAATGGCCGCCGTGTTGCGGTGCGACAAACTGGATGGCGGGATTCTGGCTGATTTTGGCAGCCAAGAATGAAGCATAGGGGACGAAGGGATCATCCTGCGCGGTGATCATGAGCGTGGGCACGCGGATCTGCGCCGCAACGCGCTTCGCGCCAACGTGGTCGTAATAATCCTGGGCGTCGCGATAGCCAAACTGCGGCGCGGTGATGACGTCATCGAACTGGCGAACGGTTCGAACCGGTGGCAGACCGTTCAGCTTGTAACGCTCCGGGAAGAGCTTTTGTTTTCTGGCGTAACGAGACATCAAGCCGTTCACAAAGCGCCGCTGGTAGAAATAGTTGTCCACGCGCTCGAGCGCGTCGGCGCAAGCCGCAAGGTCGAGGGCAGGGCAAACCGCGCAGACAGCACGCAACGCCTTCGGCACAGCCGCGCCATACTCTCCGGCCATCTTGGTCACCAGGTTTCCACCCATCGAGTAGCCGGCGAAGAAGATCTGTTCGAAACCGTCAGCATTTGACAGCTCTTCGAAGACGGTCCGGTAATCGCCGCTCATGCCGGAGTTGTACAAGGTGGGCGTCAATGCCTCGGTGCCGCCGCAATTCCGCTGGTTCATGCGCACGACGTGAAAGCCGCGATGCGCGGCCTTCTCCGCAATGCCGCGAACGTAATTCCCGTCGCTGGAGCCCTCCAGGCCATGAACGATGACAATAACCGGCGCGTCCTTGCGCTTCCCGGGCTGCCAGTGGCAATGTGCGAGCAAGCGGGATTCCGGATCGACCTGAAACAGCCTGGGTTCGGCGGGCGGGATATTGAACCGCCTGGGCAGAAAGGCCGAGACGATAGTCATGGCGTGGGCGTTTTTCAGCAAGGGATGGACTTCAAACGGGGGACGCGCCGTCTCCATAGCAGAACTGTATTTCACTAAGACAGTGCAGACAAGCTCAAGCTACTCATCAAAAGTGAGAGAACATTTCTGTGTGAGGGTGGTTACCATGGTCCGCAGGTTTGCGGCAGGGCACCGTGCTAGATTTAGCCACTGACGCCGCCGCCCAACCATGCCATAAGTCGTCTGGCGAGGAAAAGTTTTCACCTTCGGCGAGTTATCCATATGAATTTCAGTAGTAGTATACATACTACTTTCTGTATTCCCTGAAATTATTCTTGATCTCTACAAATAACCTCATTTTTATCATCGCTTTACAGCTTGATGACATTGGTCTATGAATTGCCTCTCGGAGAGCATAGTACTTATTATTGGTAGGGCTCAATTTCAGAGTGAGAGAGATCTAGCAGGCTAGCTGCCACAGGAGAAAAGCATAGAAATGAAAAGACTTACGTATGTTTTGCTGATTGGAGTCTTGGCCCTTAGCGTGGGGAGTGGAAATGTCTTCGCACAGGCTACCGCTAGCGTCGCGATTCAGGGAACGGTCACGGACAAGTCGGGCGCAGTGGTGTCCGGGGCTCAGGTGGTGGCGAGGAATAAGGCCACCGATCTGACCCGAACGGCAACCACGTCGGAGACTGGGTACTACCGGTTTGAATTGCTACCTGTGGGCACCTACACCGTGACCGTCACCAAGACTGGCTTCGGAACAGTGGCGCAGACGGTCGAAACATTGATCGGCCAAGTCGCCACGGTCAATGCAGAACTGAAGCCGGGCGCGACGAGTGAAGTGATTGAAGTAACGAGCGAGGCGCCACTCGTAGACGAGTTCAAGACGAGCGTAAGCCAGAACATCACTCCCACCGAAATCGAAGAGCTGCCCTTGCTGGGCCGCGACGTCGCAAACCTGGCGTATCTTGCGCCTGGCGTGAAAGCAACGGATTCGTATGACCCGACCAAGAACCGTTATGCCATTCTCTCTGTGAATGGGCAGAGCGGCCGCAACGTCAACGTGACCATCAACGGCGTGGACAATAAAGACAACACTGTCGGCGGCCCCGTGATGCAGCTTCCCCTCGAGGCGGTTCAAGAATTCGTGATCAGCACCCAGCGCTTCTCGGCCGCCAATGGACGCTCCGAAGGCGCGGCCATCAACATGATTACGAAGTCCGGTACGAACAACTATCACGGCTCGGCATTTGGGTTCTTCCGGGAACAGCAATTCAATGCGGAAAACTTCTATGAGAAGCAGTCGGGGCAAAAGGGTCCGTACAGCCGCCAGTTCTTTGGCGGATCCGTCGGCGGCCCGATCGCCAAGGACAAACTCTTCGGTTTCTTCGCATTCGAGAGGCAGCGTGAGCACACCAGCATATCGGAAGATTCGCTTGCCCTTTCGGAATTGCAGGCCGCCCAGACCGCGGGCCTGGCGGCGCAACCGTCAGCAGTCATCGCGAGGCCATTTTTCGAAAATCGCTACAACGGCCGCTTGGACTACAAGTTCAACGACCGCGAGACCGCCTACATCAGTTATACCTCGCAGGCCAACGATAGCCTGAACGATCAATCAAGCCAGACGGGTGACTTGACGGAAGGCAATTTCACCAAGAACCACTTGCAGGCAGCTAACTTTACGCTGAACTCGGTTCTTTCCAGTTCGCTGGTCAACAGTTTTCTGGTTGGATACCAGTATTGGAACAACGTTATCGACAGCACCCTTAAGGTACCCCTTGTAACCTTCCCCGACGCTTCGTTCGGCACCAACGGGAACGTTCCGCAACAGTCCTATCAGCGCAAATTCCAATTCCGTGACGACATCACCAAGACCTACGGTCGGCATACGTTGGCTGGGGGAGTCGACTACATCTATAATCCGCGGCTCGGAGGATTTTTCGAATCCAACTCGACGCTGGAAGTCGACTTCGGAAAGGACCCAAGTTGTATTCTTGCAACGGTCAACGACAATGCAAAAAAATGTGGCCCTTCGTTTTATCCGCAAGGGTTTGCGACGCCGGGTGCAGTGATCAGCATGTCGGCCAGCGCGGGAAATCCCTACTTCGATATGCCCGGCGGCACCAAACAGCTGGGTCTCTACCTCCAAGACGATTGGAAGGTTACCAACAGACTGAGCTTGAACCTGGGCGTGCGTTGGGACAAGGATTTCAACCTTGTCGGCGCGAGCGCGATTGCCAAAAGCAGGACCTTTCTGGAACTCTTGGCGATTAACAGCCCCTACGCTGTGCTTTCGCACGACGACAACCATGACTTCAGCCCGCGCGTCGGCTTTGCCTACGACGTCACCGGTCAGGGCAAGCACATTCTGCGTGGCGGCTATGGTCTGTACTTTGGCAACATCTTCCAGAACATACCGCTCTTCATGATTCAGCAGGCCAACCCCACGATCTACCAGGGCCTCTTTTCCCTCACTCAACCATCCGACATGGTCCCCGGAACAGGCAAGACTCTGAGCAACTGGGCCTATGGCGTGGACCCGAATCCGACGATTCCGCCGCCTTTGACCCAACTGGTTGACGGTGCCACCGGTCGTTTGATGGACCCGAAGTATCGCAACCCCGTGTCCCAACAATTCAACTTCGGATATCAATGGGCGGCAACGAAAAATTCGGTCGTCGAAATTGAATACGTCCACGAACTTGGTCTGCATGAAAACAAGACCGTCAATATAAACCCAAGTATCGCAACAGGCATCGGAACTGATTCCCAAGGCAATCAGTTCGTCATAACAGCGCGCCCCCTTTCGGCAGCTTTTGCCGCCGCAGGCGTGCCGGTTCTTGGCCGGGTCATGGATGAACAGTCCGTCAACCGCTCGCGCTATGACGGATTGAATTTCAGCTACCGCCAGCACATGACGAAGCATTTCAGTCTGAATGCCAACTACACCCTTTCCCGCGCCATGGGATGGGGAGTCGAATCCGGGAGTCCGGATGCAACCTCATCGTTCCGGAACTACCCGCATGACCCGCTCAACATTTGGGATCCGCGGGACTTCGGGCCGACAGACAATAACGAACGCCATCACATCTCGCTCAGCGGCATCGTTCAGTTGCCCCTGGGATTCCAGGTGGCGCCAATCGTTTCTTATGGCTCTGCGCGCCCCTATGATCTGAGGTCGGGTTTCGATGTGCTGGCACGCGGGAGCGGCTATTCCCGGCCAGTGATCGTGCCCAATTCTGATCCGACAAACTACACGGCAATCGGCAGCGACGTGGCTGCGTTCAATTGCCTGGCTGCGGGAACGTGCCATCAGGCCGGTTATGACACCGTTCGAGGCGATCCGTTCTTCCAGATGGATATGCGTATTGCCAAGAACATCCGGGTGCGTGAGGGTTGGAACCTCCAGCTCATCTTCCAAGCGTTTGACCTGACGAATAAGACCAACTTCGGAAGTAACTTCCACAATACGAATACCTCGGGATCGTTGATGAAGCCCGAGGGCTTCATCAACCCGAGCAGTTCGTTTACTCCTCGTGCGTTCAGCGGAGAGTTCGGCGCCCGGTTTACGTTCTAGGCGGATAACTCATTCGAAGTTAACAACTAACGCCGGGGCTGGCTCACTTGAGTCAGCCCCGGTTTTTTTAGGCAAGGCCGCGTTGTGCCGTTATGTGATGATGCTATTCCAAAGGCATCTCCGCTGTTGTTCGAAGATTCTCCCGGGTGCGCGACCTCTATTGGGCAATCATGCCCGACGGGACTCCCAATAGTTGTCGAATTCACGACTGTGGCGGCAGCAACGGACAGCGATGACGGCATTGGCACCACGAACGGTCCAGAACATTCCGGAGCGTTTGAGCCG
>DATHIB010000210.1:0-24540 GCA_035490055.1 Candidatus Limnocylindria bacterium
AGCGGACAGATGAAACTCCACCGCATCAACGGCTATCGTGACATCGGAGGGAAAGAAAAAGCTGCTGCTTAAAAAAAAGAATTTCATGACTTCACAGGCATAATGCGCTATTCACTTTTCTACAGGTTCCGGGACACTACCAGTTTCTCTCGTAACAAATCGACATGCGCCGGGGGTCTCTCTGTGCACCCAACCCTTCCCAGTCTCAGAGCCATGCACGCCGCCGGGTGTTTTGGCCGTTATGCCAGACAGGGCAATTCCGGTAATCACTACAAAGCCTGCTTCGACGCGGCATTGCTGCCACCCACTAGCTTAATGTCTTTGCCGCGACCAGTGGACTGTTTAAGGAACCACATCATAAACCAATATCTTGGCCTCTTCGATGGTTGCTTCCTTTGATTGGGGAATGGGAGGAACCAAAATGACGAGCTTGGGGATAGCCGCGTAAAACCGCTTGAGTTCTGGCACCAGCAGCGTGGTCTTCGCAATCGGCCCGGTCGCCACTCTTCCCAGACGCTCGTAATGGTCCGCGTCAACCTGTTTGAACACTTCCACGAAGCCGGTTGTTCCTGTGTAGTAGATGCGTTTGCTTGGCGCGTCAAACACGACTTCATCCACACCGCCCTCGGTGTCGATCGCATCGATCACTTTCCCGCTGTCCGAATCCATCACCACCAACTTCCCTGGTTTATAAATGTGTGAGCGTTTAACCCGGCTCCCGATAAACAAGCGATGATGGGCTGCATCCAGCGCCACCGCATGAGGCTCCGGCCCCCCGGTGATAGGCCACGTGGCGATCACCGTGCGCTTTTCGCGGTCAATGACCACCACTTGGCTTGTGTCGCCCATAACTACAAACATTCTTGGCGACGCTGGATCGAGTGCGAGGCCAGCGGGATTCAGGCCCTCGACCTCGATGCTTCCCGCAAGTTTGCCGTTCTTTATGTCGACGATTTCGATCGAGCCTTTGGCGCCTTCTTTTTTGAGACCATCGGCTCTGTCACCCAGATAAAATAGATGCGTGGCCGGATCATATACCCCGTTATCTGGCACCCTCCTCGAGTCTTTGTCCAGCTCATGGCCGGTCAAAGGGATGTTCTTGACGAGCTCATAGGTATCCCCGCTGAATGCTTTGCACGTTGCATCTCCGTCGTCCACCCAGATTTCGTTGGTCTCGGGGAGATAGATCGTTTTGCGAGGATCTCCTCCAAACCCTGTGATCGTGTGGATGACTTTGCCGGCGCGCAAGTCGATAACTTCAATCGTCCTCTGGTGCTCTCCAGGAACGAATAGGCGCTGCCCTTTGATGTCCACCGCCATGTGGTCGAAATAGCCCTCAACATTCGGCAATGGGATGCTCTGGATCTGTTTCAGCGGCGCGCTGGTCTGACACTGTGCTCTCGGAATCAAAACCATGCACAAAGTCCAGACTAATGTCACGTACGTTTTCATTCTTTCGCTCCTCATTTGGCATTTCTCAATCTTCACTTCCGCTCCTTGAGAGGCCTCTGACGTGCCTTCAGGGAATGTTTCGGCCCATCAGCTTCGTTGAAGCGCCGGCCGAAGCTCGCGGATATCTTTCACGCTCTCCAGAGCTAACACTTTCTCGATCAGGATCGAGCAGTTTGCAGCGCCGAGCACTGGTGTCATAAGGTCACGGGCTTTCGCGACGACCTCATCCCGGGGCATGGGATTATCCGCCGTCCCGCGCACATCTCGCACCCATTCGCTCATCTGCGTGCCGTCGGCGAGCGTCACCTCGACAATGGCCTCGCGCCTCGGACGGCGCGCGTCAATCCGCGGGTCGGCGACGACCTCTACCTTGGCGCGCTGCCGCATCACGGCAGGGTCTTTCATCCGCGCCTTGTCATGAGCCGATCGGAACGTGGCCGTCTTGTCCAGCAGCATCACCGCAACCATGTGCTCCAGGCAGATGTCCGGCATCTCGCGATTGCTCACCGTGTTGGCCTCGTCGCTGGCGATCCGCACGACCACCTTTCCTACATCGTCGGCGGTAAACGAGCGCTGTTTGAAGAAACCCGCGAGTGCGTCGAGCGGAGCCTGGATGGGCGAGCCCACTGTCCATTTCTTGATGTTCGTCCGCGTTATCTCGTAGCGCTCGCCGAGCTTGTCGGCCAGCTGCGCCGGATCGGCTTTGATCACTCCGTTTTCCCTAGGGGCATAGGCCTCAAAAAAATTGTCGGGGCCGGAGAAAACGTCGTCCACGCCCGTCCAGCCCGCGCGGATCAGCATCGCGGCAGTGACTCCGCCGGCCGCGGGCTTCCCTCCAAAGAGGAAAGCTTTCTCCATGTGCTCGGCATCCCGGCTCCAGGCTCCAATTCCCGATGTTTGTTGGGCGCTATAATCTAGCAACAAACGCATCTGTTGCGCCCCAAGACCCGCGGCGCAGCCGGCGGCCGCGCCAGCCCCGAACGTCGCAACGGTGCCGTGCGTGCTCCTGTGCGTCGCAGCCTGGTAGTCCGGCCCACCCATGCACATCGTCACCCGCGTTCCGACATCATAGCCGAGCGTCACGGCGCGCAAGAAGTGCTTCCCGCTGATTCCAAACTGCTCGCCGGCAGCCAACGCCGCCGGAACTACCGAGACCCCGGGATGCGAACGGGACGGGCCGTGCGAATCGTCAGTCTCGTCAGCGTGGGCAAGCACTCCGTTCGCCAGCGCCGCTTCGATGGGACCGCACACGATGTTTGAAGCGACTACCGTCGCAACCTCCTTACCACCATACGCACGGACAAACTCAATCGCTGCGCGTCCCGGGCGTATCTCGGAGCCGGAAATGATCGCGGCCAGCGTATCCAAGATGTGGTGTTTCGCCTTCTCAACAACTTCGTCCGGCAGCGCTCGTTCACGCGCTTCGCTCATGTACTTGCTGAGCTTGTCCATAATTGGACTCACGCCTTGCGCCGCCTCATCTGGGCCGGCCGCTGCCTTAGCTGCCATCATCCCGGGCGGAATCGCCGTGGTTGCGAACGCCAGGCTGGCGAGTTCAAGTAGGTTGCGCCGGGTCAGAATTGCTCCGCCCCTCCCTGCCAGCTTATCTTTGTCTCCGCCATGTACCATGTGCGTTCCTCTCCTCCGAGTCCTCGCGCTAGGCTGAATTTGCTCAAGGTTGTCCGGACAGAGTGGACCCAACCGTGCAATCAAAGGTATGTCATTAAGCGAATCAAATTCCTGAAAACAGCATTAATTCTTTGTTAGCTCGACGGGACACGTTCTGTTCGATTCGAATGGAGATCGCCTAGTTATCCGTCAGTGCCTTCATAACGCGAAACATTTCGCTCTTCGCCTCGAACCCCACGCCGAGAATCTCCGGCAGCTTGACGTAGCTGTCTTCGACCGCTATCCCGTCGGCAAATCCACCGAACGGTTGAAAAATTCCAGGATAGGATTCGTTGCCCCCCAGCCCCAAGCCGGCCGCGATGTTCAACGACATCTGATGCCCTCCGTGCGGAATACAGCGAACTGGCGACCATCCATACTCCTTCAACATGCTCAGGATTCGAAGGTATTCGACTAGTCCGTAGCTCAACGCGCAATCGAATTGCAAGATGTCGCGATCTGATCGCATCTGCGCGTAGCGAATGAGATTTCGTGCGTCCTGCAAGGAGAACAGGTTTTCTCCCGTCGCCATTGGTCCCGGATAATGATTCGCGAGCTTGGCTTGCAGCTGATAGTCCAGCGGATCACCTGCTTCCTCATACCAACGCAGCCCGTACGACGCGAGTGCCTGCGCATACGCGACGGCATTCTCCAAATCAAAGCGGCCATTTGCATCCACAGCCAATTGGTCCGAAGTTTTCAGGATCTTGAGTACGGCTTCTATGCGTCGCAGGTCCTCTGAAAGCGGCGCTCCGCCGATTTTCATCTTTACTACGGAATACCCAAGATCGAGATAGCCTTGCATCTCATTTTGCAGTGCCGACAAGTCTTTGTCCGGATAGTAGTAGCCGCCCGCCGCATATACGAACACTTTGTCGTCGAAGTGTCCTCCACGAAAACGGTCGGCGAGTAGACGGTAAAGCGGCAGCCCGGCGATCTTCGCCACGGCATCCCATACCGCCATATCCAGCACCCCTACCGCCACCGATCTTTCGCCGTGTCCTCCAGGTTTCTCATTCCGCATGACGACATCCCAGACTCGAACCGGATCTAGGTTTTCGCCGCTTTCGTCGACCAGTGTTCCAGGCTCCGCGGCTCTAAGCCGAGGAATAAAACGATCGCGCAGGAGTCCGCTAGGCGCGTATCGGCCATTCGAATTGAAACCGAAGCCGACCACAGGCTTGCCCTGACGCTTCACATCCGTGACCAGCGCCAGGACACTCACGGTCATTTGGCTGAAATCAATGTAGGCGTTGCGAATTTTCGATTTGATAGGCACTACCGTCTCGCGGATATCCACAATCCTCACCACTCTGTTCCCCCCGGGAAACCTATCTCGCTCAGGCCCGCTGCAGTAGCGGCCGCAGTTCTCGGATATCCTTCACTCTATCCAGGTTTAGCACTCTCTCAATGAGGTTCGCGCATTGTGCCGTGCCGAGGATCGGCGCTATCAAATCACGGGCTTTGCCAACAATTTCGTCGCGGGTCATGGGATTCTTGGGCGTGCCCCGAACATTATCAACTCGCTGTGTGAGATGCGTTCCATCCGTCAGTTGCATCTCCACAATCGCCACGCGCAAAGGCATGAGGTGCTCTAACTGCTCATCCGGAATCAATTTTACCTTTTCGCGTTCTCGGAGCGTCGCCGGATCTTTCATGCGCGCTTTGTCATGTGCCGAACTGAAGGTAACCGTCTTGTCCATCACCATCACCGCGACCATGTGCTGCAAGCAGATGTCCGGGATCTCGCGGTTGTTCACGATCGCTGCCTCA
This sequence comes from Candidatus Limnocylindria bacterium, assembly GCA_035490055.1. GTDB lineage: Bacteria > Acidobacteriota > Terriglobia > Acidiferrales > UBA7541 > Acidiferrum. The sequence continues at coordinate 4,894 of DATHIB010000210.1, forward strand.
TCCGTCGCCAGCTGCACGGAGACCTGCTGCACTTCATTCGAATGGAAGGGACGCTGCTTCCTCAGGATCTCGAGGGCATCGAGTGCCGCCTGGATCGGCGAACCTACAGGCCATTTCTTGATATTCGTTCGCGAAATCTCATAACGCTCGCCAAGCTTTTCGGCCAGTCCCGCAGGATCGGCATGAGGGTTGTACGCCTGAAAGAAATTATCTTTTCCCGAGAAGATGTCTTCGACACCGGTCCATCCGGCCTGAACGATCAAGGCAGAAGTGACACCGCTGCGCGCCGTCATGCCGCCAAAGTGGAATGCTTTCTGGATGTGCTCGGTGTCGCGGTTCCATGCACCAAGTCCGGAGGATTGATGGGCCGTGTAGCCCAAGAGAAATCGCATCTGCGCAACGGTAAGGCTCGCCGCGCAGCCGGCGGCCGCAGCCGCGCCGAATAGAGGAGAGATGCTGTGCGTGCTCCAATGACTCTCCGCTTCGAATTGCTGTCCACCCAGCGTCATTGTGACGCGCGTTCCAATGTCGTAGCCGAGCGTCACGGCGCGCAGGAAGTGTGTCCCGCTGATGCCGAACCGCTCACCAGCCGCAAGGGCGGCAGGCACCACAGCGCACCCTGGATGCGACTGCGACGCGGCGTGCGAATCGTCCGTTTCGTCGGCATGAGCCAACACCCCATTCGTGAGTGCCGCTTCGATCGGGCCGCATACAATTTTCGAGGCCACGACCGTGGCGAGTTCTCTGCCACCATAGACGCCAGCAAATTGCACCGCCACACGCCCGGGTGTTAACTCCGAACCCGAAATCATCGCCGCCACCGTGTCCAAGATATGCTGTTTCGTTTTCTCCGTCACCTCGTCGGGCAGCTCGCGGCCGCTGGCTTCGCTCATATATGTGCTGAGCTTGTCCATGATCGGGCTCACCCCTTGCCCGGTTGTGTCCCGACTGTGGGATGGTTTGGTCATCAGCATCCCGGGCGGAAGCACTGCAGTTGCAACAGCGAGACCCGCGAGTTCGAGCAGGCCGCGCCGGGAAAGAATTGCATGGTCGCTCTCCGCTGGCCCGCATTCGTTTCGATCATCGCTCATGTATTCCCTTCCTATGGAATTTTGCTAAGGCCTGATCTTGCTCAATGGGGTCGGGCACAACAGATTCATCTGTACCATGGCATTATGCCACTCTCAAACTCAGGTACCTGAAAACAGAATTAATTCCTATTTAGCGCGATTGTGTATGGATGGTTCAGGTCGCGGGTCCGCCAGCATCCGATTGCGGGTTCCGTACGAAACTCCTGCCGTGCGCTTCTGAACCGAGCCAGAGCAGCGTTGCCAGCGTTAGAATCGTCACGATTTCGAACCCGGCGATCGCCCACTGATAACCGAAGCGGACGTGAAGCGCGTATTGGATCGAGTTTGTGGGTGCTGCGAGCAGTATTCCCAGCTGATACGCCAGGCCCGGCATCAACCCACGGGCCGCGTCGGCGGAAAGCTCGTTTAAGTGCACTGGGATCACGCCCCAGGCACCTTGCACTCCCGCCTGCATCAAGAACGAAGCGGCCATGATTGCCAAAAGGCCGCCGCCAAAGGCCCACAGCGGAATCAGCAGGAGCGCCAACCCCAGGGCCGCGATCATGCCTTTGCGGCGTCCGGCCACTTGCGAGAAGTGTCCAAAAACAATCGCGCCTACGACGGCCCCAACATTATAAATCATCGCAATATTGGCTACCATCGCGGCGGAAATCTTATGCACTTCTTTCAGGAAATCCGGATAAAGATCCTGGGTTCCGTGCGAGAGGAACATCATGAACGTCATGAGCACGACAAGATACGCAAAGCGCTTCCACTCTCCTGCAACGATGCGCAGAACCTGTCCGGTGCTCGCAGCGCGATGCTGCTTCCACGCCTCCGATTCCGGCACTTTCGTACGGATATACAGCGCGAGCAGCGCGGGCAGTGCACCAATCCAAAACATCGGGCGCCATCCCCACAGGGGCAGGAGAAACCTTGCGGCCACCGCCGCCAGCAGATATCCGATCGAATAGCCACTTTGCAAAATCCCGCTGAGGATGCCCCGCCAGCGCACCGGCGCTGCCTCCATTGCGAGCGACGCGCCGACGCCCCACTCCCCACCCATGCCGATGCCGAACAAGGCTCGCAAAATGATAAACACGGTGTAATTTGGCGAAAAGCCGCACATCAATTCGATCAATGAAAAATAGATCACGTTGGCCATCAGCGGGATGCGGCGTCCGTAGCGGTCCGCAAGCAGCCCGAATAGCAGCGCGCCGATGGGCCGCATGGCGAGCGTCGCGGTGGTGGTGAAAACGATTTCTTTCTTGCTGACCCCGAACTGGTGCGCCAGCGTATCGAAGAGAAAAACGACGATGAAGAAATCGAACGCGTCGAGCGTCCAGCCAAGAAACCCTGCGAGCACGGCGTGATGCGTACCTGATCGAGCCGGCTGCCCCGAGTCCGCCATCTCAGTTTGCTTGCCACTCCGCAGGCTTGGGCATGAGCCGGGAGATGGCTACCCCGCAAGCAATCGCTACAATCGCGAGAACAAATCCCACCTTATACCGTCCGAAGCATAGCTCACCAATACAGAACAGCGAGGAATAGATGAGCACGCACCCCAAGATCCAGCACAGAAGATTCTTCCCCAGGTCGCGCGTGACGGGCTCATCTCCTGCGAGCTTCGCTACGGCATGCCATCCGGTGATTTGCGGGCGCACTTTCCGGTAGAACTTCACGAGCGTGTCTCCCGGTTCTGCGGGCGTAAGCAGTGTGACCGTCACCCACACAAGCGTGGTGACGCCGGTGGTGCACAACGTCGTCTTCGCGAAAATGACGGAATCCGAACCGCTGAAGGGATGCGCCCTGCCTGCAATCGCCATCCAGAGCGCGGTCGAATGCAGCGCCAGCGTCGTCACCAGCGCCGCCATCATCGCGGAGATTTCGCTCCACGCATTCACGCGCCACCAATACCAGCGGAGCAAATATACGCCGCCGGTCCCCGCCCCCAATTCGAGCACGATCTTCCATCCGGCGCTAACCGAGCCAAGCTGTAACGCCACAAGCGCCGCCGCGATTACCAGGAAGACGGTGGCGAGACGCGAAGCATTCACGTAATGCGCCTCGCTTCCATTTTTCTTCAGGAAGCGCCGGTAAAAGTCTTCGACAAGGTAGGAACTGCCCCAATTCAATTGCGTTGCGACGGTGGACATGAACGCTGCCATGAATCCCGCGAGCAAGATTCCCAGGAGCGCATGCGGTGTCTGCCGCGTCGCCACCAACATGTATCCGCGCTCGGGTTGCGCCAACCCCGGATAAAGAACAACCGCCACGAGCGCCGTCAAAATCCAGGGCCAGGGCCGCAGCGCGTAGTGCGCCAGATTGAACCACAGCACTGACAACAATCCGTTTCTTTCGTCCTTTGCGCTGAAAATCCGTTGCGCGATGTATCCACCGCCGCCAGGTTCCGCTCCCGGATACCAGAACGCCCACCACTGCACCGTCAAATGCACCACAAAAGTAATCACCGGCAAGGTCCACAATGCTTCGCTGGCAAACCCTCGGGAAAAATCGGGTAAGAGAGCGGTGATGTCGCTAGCTCCCGGCCCGGCAGCGGCACGCCGCGCCGCAAGGGCCGCGAGAAGTTGCGGCATCCCGCCAACCGCGTGAACTCCGTACCAGGCCACCGAAATCACAATCGCCATTTTCAGAACGAACTGGAATAAGTCCGTCCAAAGCACGCCCCACAAACCGCCAAGCGAAACATAAATTCCCGTGAAGGGCATCAGGAAGAACACGCAGATGGCCAGCGCTTTCGCGTCGCTCACGCCCATGGCCGTGCTGATGATATTGACCATCGCCTTCGTCACCCACCCAAGGATCAGGCAGTTCATCAGCAGGCCAAGATAAACGGCACGAAATCCACGCAGGAACGCCGCAGGTTTCCCGCTGTAGCGCATTTCAGCAAACTGTACGTCGGTGATCAATCCGGAGCGTCGCCACAATCTCGCGAACAAGAACACCGTCATCATCCCCGACGGCAAAAAACTCCACCACAGCCAATTCCCCGCAACTCCGTTGACATAGACCAGTCCCGTCACGGCCAGCGGCGTATCGGCCGCAAACGTGGTCGCCACCATCGACGTTCCCGCCAGCCACCACGATACGTTTCTGCCGGAAACAAAGTAGTCCTCCGTGCTCTGTCCCGACCGCCGCCGGAAATACAACCCCAGGACAAGAGTGATCAGCAGATAGCCAACAATCGCGGCCCAATCAGCCAGTGTTAAGTGCAAGGTGCCTTCCCCCTGTGCAGGAAATCCTTACGGCAATTTCTCGTTCATTGCAAAATGGGCGCACGAGCCGCCCGGCCCGGAAAAACACCATCAACGAGTTGCCCATCTTTGACGACGGGAACTCCGTTGACAAGCACAAACTGAATCCCTTCCGAGTATTCTAACGGCTGTTCGTAGGTTGCTTTATCAATGACGCGCTTCGCGTCGAACACGGTAATGTCCGCATCTGCCCCCACGCGAATCCGTCCTTTGCCCTTGAATGCCGGCGCGCGTTTTTCCAGCCGCTGGGCCGGCATCAGGGTCATCTTTCGCAGAGCCGTCATCAAATCCAACGCCTTCTCATCTCGAACGTAATGCCCTAGCACGCGCGAGAACGTCCCCTGCCCCCGTGGATGGACCTTGGCTCCAGTAATGGGCATGCCGTCGCTGGCGATCATCACGATCGGATCTGCGACCGCCGTGCGTGCAGCTCCTTCGGGGATCGAAAAAATGACGACCGTACCCCCTTCTTTGCGATATTTTTCAAAAGTCTCCGCGGTCAGCCGCTCGCCCGTCTTCACCCACTGGACATCTTTGTAATTGATTCCCTGCCGGTCTTGCCATCCGGGATCAAAAATCGCTGACTCCAGCGAGGTGCTGCCGGCGGTATAGGGATAGCACTCGGTCGTCACGTCAAGACCGTGCTCCTGCGCACCTCTCACCATGGCGATGAGCCGCGGCGTATCCTGCAGACCCATACTCGTGATGTGCACCACGTGCAGTGGAGCTCCCGTCGCCGCCGCTGCCGCAATGACCTCTTCAATCCCGACGAGTCCCGTTGTTGGCTCTTTCAGTCCCGCGTGCCGCAGGTGCACGTGTACCGGCGCGTTGCCCTTCGCCGCCAGCCGGAACACATCGACGATCTCGCCATGAGTGGCGGCAGCCGTGTAATTGATTCCCATCCCGACAGCCAATGCGCCACGGTGCAATCCTTCCTCTATGTCTCTATCGATTTGCACCAATTCGCCCGGCGTTGCTTCGCGATGAGCGGCATCTCCACTGGGCAGGAAATTGCCCGGGTCCTTCATGACCTTCATCCGCACAGGAATGTGCCCGATGCCCACTCCAAAGTTGATGAGCGTCTTGCCTTCCCTCTCCGCATACCATTTGTCGATATCGTCCGTTCCGGCCTCCAGCTCGAGCGAGGTGGTGACCCCATCGCGCGCTTTGAACTGATAATTGCGCGGCTCCTGCCCGTGCTGGTGCAAATCAATAAAACCTGGGGCAACCGTCAAATCCGTTGCATCAATCGTCTTCTTTCCCTGCAGCGCTTCCGCGGAAATCGCACGAATCTTCCCGCCGGCGATCCCCACGTTCCGCACCGCATCAAGCCCCGATTCGGGATCCATCACTCGCCCGTTGGCGATGACCACATCATAGCTTTCGGTTCCATTGCTTGCGCCGTCTCCTGCGGTCGTAACGACCATGGCGGCGAGAAATACCAATGCCGCTGCCCACGTCCACCATCCACTAACTATAAAGTGTGACATTTGACCGGCATCCCTCCCGTGCGGCGCTAAGTCTCTTCGCGTGGACTCCGTCTGTCAAAGGTTTTCTAAACCGATTCAACGGCCGCGAATCGTTCACTTGGCGTCTTCGGAGGAAAGAAAAACCCCGGATCGCTGGGGGGAGCGACCCGGGGTGGGGGTGTTACTGAGGGGGGCCGGAGGAAACTCGTTCTTGTCTAGTGCACCTGGTGTACGGCCAGCAGGCAGATCTGTCGCAGCTCTTCGTAGGTGAAATACGTCTCTTCCTGCTCGCCTGCGACTTCTTTGTGTCCGAATCCCGATTCGCTCGAGATGCGGCTCAATTCCATCTCCGATAGACCCAACAGCACCGCCGCGCGGCGCCGGGTTACATATTTGAGCTCTTGCGTTTTCATGGCGTTATCCCTCACGCAGGAAGTAGAACCATGGAGTCTTCTTCAACAGCCAGGATCATGGCCTTATAGATGTCCACGTCCCAACCATCGCCAATCCGCATCCTTACGGTTTCGCCGCCATCTTTCAGCAGCTTCCCCCGCAGCGGCACCTTGATGTTTCCTAGCGCCACCTGCAGGACCACTGGTTGCCCGATCCAAGCTTCGAACGCACTGTCCATTCTTGTTCCTCTCAGTGATTCAGCCTGACGGAAGAGAGAATCGCGCAGCGGCCTGCGGTTCACAATGGTACAGAGAGGGCACCGGACTAGTAAGAAGGTACTGCACAAAATTCGCCCATCGATTCACACTCAGTTTCCATCGGAGTACAGAAGTACTGTTCTTTCGGGACGCCCGGACCATAGGACCAGGATGTTTTCCCTGCGATCCTGCCGGTATGACGAGGCACGGTCACCCTTCGCGCAAGACCCTGAACGAAAGTGCAGTCGCCATGTCCAGCCGGGCAGGCGTCGGCCTCGCCCTTGGCGGAGGTTTCGCACGCGGCTTCGCTCATCTAGGAGTTCTGCAAGTCCTGGAGCAGAACCACATCCCTATCTCTCACATCGCGGGCACCAGCGTTGGCAGCATCCTGGGCGCTGCCTACGCCAGTGGCGCGCCTCTTGCACGCATCATTGAGACCTGCCGTACCCTGCGCTTCCGCGACATCGCGCGTTGGCGCGTCTCCCGGCTCGGCTTGGCAAGCAATCAGCGTCTTGAGAACTTAATCGAACGTGTTTTCGAATCGCGCCAGTTTGAAGATCTACGCATTCCTCTTGCAGTGGTAGCCACGGACTTGAACTCCGGCGAACCAGTGGTGTTCACGCAAGGCGATCTGGTGGACGCCATCCGTGCGAGTTGCGCCTTCCCGGGCCTGTTCGAACCAGTCGAGATCGGCACGCGATGTCTTGCGGACGGTGGACTGGTCGCCCCGGTTCCAACGCACGCCGCCCGCGATCTCGGTGCCGCCGTGGTAATCGGTGTCTCCGTCGGCATGCAGGACGGCCACCGCGGCGCCCCCACGAACATTTTTCAGGTCGTCAGCCGGGCGGTGAACGCGGCGCAAAAGCACCAGCTCGAAATCTGGGAACGCCATGCCGACCTCGTCCTCCGGCCCGACGTCCAATCCGTGGCCTGGGACGAATTCGACCGCGCCGATGAGGCGATCGCTGCCGGCGCCGCTGCCGCGCTGCGCGCTCTCCCGCGTATTGAAAAACTGCTGAGGCAGAAGCAAGACGCCGCCCAGGATCTCCAGGCCCGGCTCGACGCTGAAGACAAAGGTTACCTATGGCTCGCGGAGGCGCTCCGATGACTCGCATCAGCATCTGGCTTGCAGCCCTTACCGTCCCACTCCTTCTGTGGCATGAATGTGGAGAGGATATTGGCGTTTTCTGCTACCGTATAGGATTGGGCGCTGTTACCGCCGTGCGTTCGCGCACTCTTGCTCCGGTGCCCGTCAGGAATTCGATCGATTCTTCCTCTGTGAGGAACAACACCGAGTGCTCGACGCCATCCTTCATTTTCTCCACTCGCTCTACAACCCGGACGGACTTAAAGAACTAATCGGCCGGGGCGGCGCGCCCCTCATTTGCTTCATCGTCTTCATCGAAACCGGTTTTTTTGTAGGATTTTTTCTTCCCGGTGATTCCCTGCTTGTCACCGTCGGCATCTTTTCCGCCGGTGGCTTCATCCACATGCCCTTAAAATGGCTCCTTCTTTCCGTCATGCTCTGCGCCATCGTGGGCGATCAGATTGGCTACTGGATTGGCCGCTCTGCCGGTGCAGCTCTTTACCGCCGCGAAGAGTCCTTCTTCTTCCGGCGCAGCCACTTGCAACGCGCCCATGATTTCTATGAAAAATATGGCGGCCGGGCCGTCATCCTGGCGCGTTTCATTCCCATCGTTCGAACGTTCTGCCCTCCCGTCGCCGGTGCCGCGAAGATGCCCTACGCCAGCTACGTAGCCTTCGACATTTGTGGAGGGATTTTTTGGGTTGCCACCATGATCCTCGGCGGCTACACTCTGGGCCGCTCGGTCCCGAACATTGGTGCACGCATCCATTACATCATTGCCGTTGTTATCGTGGTTTCCGTGCTTCCGGCAGTGATCAGCATTTATCGCTCCAGGCATAAGTTCAGTGCTTCCGGTGACCAGGGCTCCGCCGCCACTCCCCGCGCAAAGGGCGAATAGACTGTGGCCTTCGCCAAGTTCCGCGCCCTCATCTTCGATATCGGCCGCGTCCTGATCCGCGTGGACACTTCCCGGGCCATGGACGGGTTGGCTTCCGGCCTCTCGCTAACGCCACAGGATGTATGGTCCGCGATCGAAAAAGACCCGCGCTGGCTCGATTGGCAGGAGGGGCGCATTTCTCCCCGGGACTGGCACCTTCATCTAGCCAAGCGTCTTGGTTCTTCGCTCACGTTTGAGGAGTTCTCGGAAGTCTGGAACCGCGCCCTTGACCCGAATCCGATCCATTCGGAATCGTACCTGGCGAAGCTCTCCAAGAATTACCGCCTTGCCTTACTATCGAATACCGACCCCATCCACATGTCCAATGAAGAGGCCCGCTTCCCCTTTTTCCGCTTCTTTCCCATTCGTATCTATTCCTATCGGGTTGGTGCGAGCAAGCCTGACCCCGTCATCTACCGGGAAGCCCTCCAAGCCTGCCAGGTCCGGGCCGAGGAAGCCGTTTATATTGACGATGTTGCCGCCTACGCGGAAGCCGCTCAGCGCCTCGGGATGTCTGGAATCGTCTTCCAATCGCCCGAACAGCTCCAATCCGATCTCCGAAAGCTCGGAATTCAATTGGACTGACCCAACCCCAAGCAAAAAATCCGCTGTTCGCTCTCTCTTCGCGTAAACTTTGCCAGGACTAGTACCACATGCCTTTTCCACCATCTCTGCCAACCAGTTCCATTTTCATCCATTTACGAGTGCCTCCCTACACTGACCTTTTGGTGCAGCACATGCACTTCCCTTAGTACGGGTTTGTTACTGAGAGGTTTTGGCCCGTTAGGGGTGAGGAGAAAGATTGACTATGTCAGAAGATAAATTTATGGAAACGCGTACGGAATCACCAGCTTGGACGTTGCCAGCGATCATCGTGCTGGGCTTGTTCGCTATCGGTGGACTGGCATTTGGCTGGAATGCCTCTTCGAAGCTCGATGCCACACAGCAATCGGTTGCCGCTCAGTTGAAGACAACGCAGCAGGCTGTACAGCAAGACGTGTCCTCTTTGAAGGATCGCCTTGCTCAAGACGAAAAGGCCAGCACTGATCTCCAAGGCGACCTGAGGGTTGTCACCGGTAAGCTGAAGATTACCCAGGGCCAGCTCAAAAAGGCCCGCGAGGAAGCAGCAAAACTCAATGACGCGACCACCGAGAAGCTGACCGCGCTGGATACCTCGGTTCACTCGGAACTCGCCACCAAGGCCACCAGCGATGATGTCAAGGTTGTGGACACCAAGGTTGTGGGCGTCAAGACCGATCTCGACGCCACCCGCGAAGACTTGAAAATGGCTCGCAGCGAAATGGGCACGCTCATCGCGCGCAACCATGACGAAATCGACCAGCTCCGCCGCCTTGGCGAACGCGACTACCTTGAATTCACCATCGTCGGCAAGAACAAGCCGCAAAAGGTGGGCAATGTCACCGTCGAACTGAAGGGCGTGAACGAAAAGCACAACCAGTTCAGCGCCGCCATGACCATCGAGGACAAGCGCTTCGAAAAGAAGAACCGTGCCATGAACGAGCCGATCTTCTTCTATACTTCCGGCACGCATATTCCCGAAGAAATGGTCGTCAACAAGGTGGGTAAGAACACCATCAGCGGATACGTCAGCATTCCAAAGGCGAATTCGCAGACCTCCGCCAGCGCCTCAAAGTCTGGCAATTAATCACAGATAGAAGTGTCCGGCCGGCTTTGCCGGGCACACCCCAAGGCGGGCAGTTTCTTCTGCCCGCCTTTTTCTTTTGCTCCGAACGCGCGACTTGCCAAATTCCGATAGAATAGGCTTCACCACTCCGGAGCCTTGCGTGCGGCAGACGTCCAGCGTCCTCTACATCGCTGTTGATACCCTGATTCCTCTGCGGGGAAGCAGCGTCCCTGGACTCGATGAATTCACCGCCGCGCTCGACCACCAAGCGATTCCTGCCGTCTGGGTGACCAGCCGATCGCGTCTCCAGTTCGACGATCCTCGTCGTAAGCACGGCCACACGCATCCCTTCATTGCGGAAGACGGCTGCGCTATTTACCTGCCGGAGGACTATTTCCACCTGCGGCCGGCATCCGACGCCTCTCGAACGAAGAAGGGCGAGACCGTGCGCCTCGGCCGTTTTACCTGCATCCCCGTCGCGCAAGCTCTTCCGGCGGCCGCGGAGGCCCTGCAAACGTTGTCTCAGGACACCGGCGTGCCCGTTGTGACCCTGCGCTCGCTCTCTCCTCGCGAACTCGCACAAAACACCGGTCTACCTCAAAAAGAGGCCGAACTTGCCCGGCAACGCGACTTTGACGACATCTTTTTCTTTGCCGGCGCCTCCTCTGAACAAGTCGAGAGATTTCTCTCAGAGGGACGCAATCGCAACTTGCAATTCCGCCAGCACGGCGTTCTCTGGTCCGCCGCCGTCGGCCCTAACGTCCAGCGCTGCCTCCGCGAGCTTGCGAAGCTCTACGACCGAGTACTGCGCTACCACGCCCACATCGTTGGCATAGCCACATCTGATTTGGCTGCCGGTCTCTTCCCCTTCTGCGAGCGCACTATTCTTCTTACCGACCGCAATTCCAAAGAGGCCTCACAAGACCTGCCTGACACGCGCAACGCGCGGAGTCTGCCACTCCATGTTCCAGACGTTTGGGAGCGCCTCCTGACGGCGATCCCTACTAAAAACTAGATGCGCCTGGAAAAAATATTGCGAAAATGCGCGTAATATTGCACACCACCAATTCGAATCGAAGAGTCGATTACCGTCCCTCGTTTCACAACCCGTCTATTTTCCGTGGGATAAGAGGCTCGGCCCACCTGTAAAGTCTTGGCCCCTCGATTGCCCCGAGATTGTTGGGCAAACGCTACACTCCCCGGCGCTGCCGACTCGGATTCGCGCGAACAACGGCTACCAAATCGAACCGAGTACTAGGAGATCCCTTACTATGGCTTGGCTTCGTCGCGTTTGCAGCATCCCCGCCCAAGAGTCCAAAGTCGGTCTCGTTCTCATGTTTTGCGTTGTTTCCATGAGCTTTATGTCCATTGCTCTGGTCTGGCAGGCGCAGATCATTGCCAACCAGCGCGAAGCCATCCAATGGCTCGAACGGCTCAAGTTCGGCGGGTAATCTCGCCCTGTCAGAAAACTCACTAGACCTTTCGGGGATCTCGCAACAAGAGAAGACGAATCCTGCGAACACCGTCGGCCTGCACCAGATGAATTTAGACACAATCTCGAAAGCAATTTGCGGAGACTCTATCTTCAACTTGTGATTCAATATCTTCACGGGGGATTTTTCGTGGGAGAATTACCGTGAAGCGATTCGTTCGATTCCTCTTGCTGGCGCTTTTTGTCTCCGTGCAGCAAGCTTCCGCCTTGCAGTCGGCTCCGCAAAATAGTGCGAGTTCGGTTCAGCCGCAGGCGGCCAACCAGGCATCCTCGCATGATCGCCATCATCGCCGGCACAGCAATAGCAAGCCTCACCACCATCATCACAAGGGTTCAATGCAACACTAGCTCGAAAGCATTCACACTGAAACCGAAAGGGGGAGCCTAGCGGCTCCCCACTTTCGGTTTTTTACTGTGTCGCCTCGGAAGCGCGCTGGAAGCACGCATGTTTCGCGAGCGACGCGCACCGCAAAAGCGGTGTGATCAGCTGTAGTGCAGCTCTAAGCCCGGTGGAGTCATAGTCCCTCCGGAGCTCCTTGAGCTCACGCTTCGCTTGTACTCCTCTGATTCGTCGGATGCAAGCGAAGAGAGGGTGAACGCGCGATTTCCACAGCGCTCGCGTGGATTGGAAACTTCCAACGATTACTTGATGAAGAGTGTTTCGCGCAGTTGGTCGCGGCCGACGAACGATTTCATCGTTCGATAGCGGATAAAGAGGTCCTGGATCTCGCGGTTCTGATAAACCTTTTGCGCCGGACAGATGACCGCGGACGAGATCACTTGCAATGTATTCGAATCAGCCACTCGATAACGCTGAAAGCCCTCCGGCTTCTTACTGTGAAACATCGCCAGAATCACGCCGCCGGGCCGCAGCAATTCCGCCAGGCTCGCTACCATTTGCTTCACGAGCGTCGGCTCAAGGTAGTCCAGCAAGTCCCACAAGAGCACGGCATCGAAGGACGCGCGCGGGTATTGTAGGTTCTCCGCCAGGAAACGCGTCGCACGCCCACTCGACGTCATGTCCAGCGTTTCGCTTGCACCGGCGTCATCCCGCAACCGCCTCTCTTCTTCGGTCAAAAACGCTTTCCACCCGCGAAGGATGTCTTCCGAGGAGACGCGGAAACCGCGCTCGATAAAGAAGCTCAGAGTCGTTTGCCAGGCGGCACCTAAATCCAGCAACGTACCCCGCCCAAGACCGTCAAGATTCCACAAGAATTCTTTCAGCCCATTCGAAATCCGCGTCGATTCATTCTGTTCCGGCGCGCGAGTAGGACCCACGGCGGAGATCAGCGCTCCGGGCGTACGCGCGCGCGAATTTGAATGCAGCGGCAAGGAAACACCGCGGCTTATCCCGCTTCCCAATCCCAGGCCCAGTTTATTCAGGAAGCTCATTGTCAGTCCGCCGCCGTTCCCGAGCTCAACGATGCCGAGTCGGCAGCTTTGCCGGTTGTCGTTGCCGCTGAAGCCTTGATCTCGGATGTCTTGTTCGGCTGCCTTCCCGCCTCGACCCTTCCGCGCAACAGCGCACCGTCCTCAATGGACAGTCGATCCGTTTGCACTTCTCCGGTGACTTGGCCGGTGCTCCAGAGTTGAACCCTGTCCCGCCCCGTAACTTTTCCTTCGATCTTTCCACGCACGATGACTTCCCGCGCTATCACGTCCGCTTTCACGCTTCCGTTCGGTCCAATGGTCAGGCAGCTGTTCGTCGTCAGACTGAGTTTTCCCTCCACTACCCCGTCAACGAAAAGATCCTCACTTCCCATGACTTCACCCTTGATCTTGATTCCCTGGCTGATGCACGCGGCCGCCCGCGATGTAGTCGGGAGTGCAACGGACACCGAGGGCGCACTGGCGAGAGCGGTGGTGGACGAAGTCGCAGAATTTGCGGGAGGTGCGGCGTTGCCGGAAATTCCTTCGGGCTTTGAATCTTCTTTTTTCCACATCAGACACCTCGACATCGAAAACCGGATTTTCGAAGCCGCTCATCGCAGGGCTGGTTGGAACTGCGACTCGGAAGAGTCAACATAGTACACGACTTAGCGGGTGTAAACAAGGAATGGCAGGTAGCAAATCTGGTGTGTTTCCTGAACAGCTACACCACTAATTGCGGAATTAGTCCTCCCAACCCCACTACCGGTTGCGTTGTCTCACCTGTCTCACTTCTCCCTTTCAGCTCCCACAAGGCCGCCACCATGCCTGCAAATTCCCGCGTTAACTCTTTGATTGATTTACGCTTTTCCCACCAACGCTCGGGATCAAAGTCTCCGTCGCGAGCGCTCGCGATACGCACCTCCATGCCCTGTGGAAAAACTCGCCGGAAAATATAGCGCGCGCGTCGCGTGTGAATGTTCGATGTCACCACGATTACACTGCGCCATTTTCTCTCTTTTGCGAGTCGCGCAAGTGCTTGCGCTTCTTCCAGCGTGCTATCCGCGTCGTGAGTAAACCGCACGATCTGATCTCTCGGCACTCCGCGCTCCACTAGATCGTGCTCCATCAACTCCGCGATCCCCGCAGTCGGCCGCAGGCGTCTTCCGCTCGCGACAATCGCGGGTGCTTTCCCTTCCCTGAACAATTCCGCTCCCCGCGTTGCCCGATCGGCGTAAAAATTATCGTCGCCTAAAACGATGACCGCATCTGCTTTGTCGAGAGGATCCTCGATAATCCACGATTCCGCAGTGAAGCGAAGAATGGGACGTCGCACCAGGTACAAAACGGCGCAAAAAACCGAGAAAAACAGCAAAATGATCAAGTTAATGAAGATTCGGCCGGACTCGCATGGATTTTCTTGGCCATCCCTCATGAATTGGGGTCCAGCGCTCGCAAGTTCGCCGCGGCATGCTCTGGCAATTCTCCGTTGAAATACACTTCTTTGATGCTGTACGACTTGCTGCGCTTCTCCACGATCGGCAGGATCTCGATGTGCCAGTGATAATCGTCCGCTAGTGTCTTCCAGTAGCCGGCCAATTCACCCTTTTTATTCTTGGTATTGGGCGAGGTGTGCACCACCAGATGAAACGCCGGCGCCACTTTCTCCAACCGGCGCAATACGCGGCCCAGTAACGCCGCCAACTGTCTGCGGTTCGATCCCGGCCGCGGCTGCTCGAACAAATGGTTGTGCCGCCGGTGCATCAGCCAGACTTCGTACGGCACGCGCGACGCATACGGGCACAGCGCATAGTAATCTCCTTGCACGTCCACGATGCGCTTCCCCTGTTTCTCTTCCTGACGCACAGTGTCGCAGAAAATGCAGCGCTCTTTATCCTTGAACCATTCGTGCGCGGAGCTGAGTTCGTATTTGATTCGCCGCGGCACGAAAATCGTCGCCGTCAACTGCGAATGCGCATGCGCCCACTCTTCCCCAGCCAGCGCGCCCTGGTTCTTAAAGACGCTGACATACTTAAATCGCGCGTCCTTCTTCAAATCAGCGATTCGCGACGCCCATACCCATAACACGCGCTCGATCTCTTCGTCGCTGAACTGCGACATACGCTTGTCGTGCAGCGGCGTCTCCACCACGACCTCGTGCGCGCCGAGCGCACCCATCTTGTCGTACATCCCTTCGGCCAAACGGGCGGGTTCCCCTTCAACGTGATAGAGCGGCTCCGGGTGCGGCAGCACACGCACCTGCCATGCCCCCTCTGCCGGCCACGTCAGGATGGAGCGCAGCTTCTCGATCTTGGCTGGCTCCAGCGGGCATTCCTCTGGCGCATCGCCAAGTGCTTCTCTCTGTCCTAGGATGACCCAGCTTTGTGTGATGGGATCTTTGCGAAGTTCCATTCGAATCTTTAGCGCGTGTAGCGTGCAGGTGTCGGTCCCTGTTCGAGGCGGTGACGATCCCAAATCGCGCCTTCGCGTGTGAAGTACGCCATTTCGAAATCCTGGGTCAATTCCAGCGCATCAACCGGGCAGGCATCTTCGCAGAGTCCGCAAAACATGCACCGCGAAGTATCATAGGTGAAGGTCGTCAGCACTTTCCTTCGCGTGGCGTCGTCACGTTCCCAGCCCACTACAATCAGGTTCTCCGGGCATGCTAACGCGCACAAATTGCAGCCAATACACAGCGTCTCGCCCGTTTCCGGGTTATTGTTGAGCCGCGGCGCGCCACGATACCGCTCCGCCACCATCGGCCGTTCCAGCGGATATTGTTCCGTAACAATATTCTTGGGATGTTGTGTTCGAAACGTGACCGCGAGGCCCTTCAAAAAATCGACTTGAAACAGCCGTTCCAGGAGTTCCCGCATGGGCCTAGTTTGTTTCTCCCCTCCTCAATTGTCAAGCAACGGCTTGCTTCTTTCTGCTTTGTGTACTCTGTGCTCTCGGTGTTAATCCCCTTCCGTTTTTTTTCTGCTCTGCGTTCTCCGCGTTTCTGCGTTAATTATTCTGTTCTCTGGGTTAATTCCGTTTCCTCTCTTTCCGCGTGTTATTCTCTCGCCCAGCATGGAAACTGATATCCAGTACATGCAGGAAGCCTTGGCGGAAGCTCGTTCCGCGGCCGCAGCCGACGAAGTTCCCATCGGAGCCGTGCTTGTCCACGACGGCAAGATTCTTGCCCGTTCTGGCAACCGGACCATCCGCGATTGTGATCCGACCGCCCACGCCGAAGTCGTGGCTCTGCGCGAAGCCGCCCACCGTCTTGCCAATTACCGCCTAGCTGGTACCACTCTCTATGTCACCATCGAGCCCTGCAGTATGTGCTCAGGCGCAATCCTCCAAGCCCGTGTCCCGCGTCTCGTCTACGGCTCCGACGATCCCAAAGGCGGCGCCGTCCGCTCTTGCTTCGAAATCCTCTCCCACCCGCGCATTAATCATCAGGTGGAAGTCACTTCTGGCGTCCTCGCCGCCGAATGTGCAGCCATCATCCAGTCTTTCTTCGCAGCACGCCGCCAGTAACACTCGCTTTAGCTTATGCATTCGCGATTTTCGCGATGCCCATGCCGTCCAGCAGCATTGCATAGACTCATGTCTGTATTTCCCAACGCATTGGCATAATGTCCCCTCCCCGATTGCCGAAAAACGCAACGCTCTGCTACGATTAAGTCTGCAACGACCACGGAGAGGTGACTGAGCGGTTGAAAGTACTCGCCTCGAAAGCGAGCGTACGGGAAACCGTACCGTGGGTTCGAATCCCACCCTCTCCGCCATTTCTGTAAGTCATTGATTTTCCTTCCATTGAATTTTATGGTGTCTGTGTTGGTGGCGGACGTGCGGGGCTCCGAGCGTAGACGGCGAACTTATAGCCGCGTAAAGCTGTCTCAGAAGTCTTTGTTTATGCGGCTTTTGGGGTAGACATCGAGAAACGACGGTCACCCGAAGTTAGGTGGTGGAGAGGGCAGCACTCTCACCCATGCTTGCCCGAGACGGCACTGCGAGCTGATTATCTGGCGCTTGTGCGACGTCGAATGAACTCGCCAAATTCCGGCCCGCGGGTCGCAAACGATTTGAGAAATCGGATCAAAGCGACTAGCGGCAACGTACTTTTTTCCGTAAGGGGACGAGACACGAGGGGACTTGTGGAGATTTTGGGAAGCGGAAAGCAAGCACTGCGCGCCAGCGAGGTGGCCACTCTCTTTAGAGTCACACACGAACACACTTACAAGATGGCTACCAAGGGAATACTGCCCTCGTGGCGGAGCAGGGGCCATGGCGAGCTCTACTGCCCCCTGCAAAGTCAATCAAGGCTTTTGATACATTGGATGAGTTCTTTTGCGGCACTTCTCACCTGTGTGAGTGTTAGCATTCTGGCAGGGGGACTGCCTTTCCAGCTCCCTGACCACTCGAAAGACGGGGTAACCCGCTTGGAGCAGCCGCAATCAGCAACGTCAACATGACAAAGGGGAAAGTTTACCTCGTCGGGGCTGGCCCAGGAGATCCCGATTTGCTTACGGTCAGGGCATTGCGCCTGCTGCGCACAGCGGACATTGTCTTTCATGACGACTTGGTCTCACCGCAAATTCTCGGCCTGATTCCCTCCGGCACACATGTGGAAAGCGTCGGCAAACGCTGCGGCCACGCAAGCGTCACCCAACAACAGATTCATTCGCTCCTGATTAACAGTGCAAGGGAAGGCTGGGAGGTGGTCAGGCTGAAGTCCGGAGATCCACTGGTCTTTGGGCGGGCCGGCGAGGAGATGGAAGCTCTGCGGCAGGCAGGAATCGAGTTTGAGGTGGTGCCAGGTATAACCGCAGCGTTTGGCGTTGCGGCGCAGGCGCGGATTCCACTGACCGACCGGAGACTGGCCTCAAAGATCGTGTTCTTGAGCAATCATCGCTGTGCAAGTAAGACTGTACCCGACTGGAAAGATGCTGTCTCGAAGGATGCGACGATTCTCGTCTACATGCCCGGCGCTCATTACGAAAGTTTGACGGCAAAGCTGCGTGCTACCGGTTTGGAAGCTCAGACTCCCTGTCTGCTGGTTTCCCACGCTACTTCGGCACAACAGCGGGTTCACCCAACGACCCTCACCGATTTGCCAAAATCTCCCCGCCTTCCCGCGCCCGTATTGCTTGTGATCGGGGCCGTGGCCGGGCAGTATTCGCGCGAAGCAGTTGATGCAGACATGTCAGACGGTCTATCTACACCGACGATGACGAACAATTTGGCGATAACGGATGCGCTTGTCGAGCTGCACATCGATGGATTTGCGATGGCCTCGAGGACGCCACTCAGCACAGCCGCAGTTGTAGATGATCGCCGGGACTCCTTGGCGAAGCCCTAGAAACATGTGTAGATTCGAACTGGCATTCGAACACTTGGGAAATGCTTCTTAGAGGCCTTCTCGTGGTCGCCGCCCGCTAGGAGCTCCTGCGCCCTTTCTGGCTGCGTTCTGTTTCGCCGCGGACAATTGCCTCCGCGATCTCCTTCATGGACTTCCGCTGCTGGCGGCTTTGCCTCCGCAGGCGAAAATAGGCCTCTTCTTCACTCAGCCGGGATTCGCGCTGCAGAATCCCTTTAGCGCGCTCGACAACTTTACGAGCATAAAGTTCGTCAGAGAGCTGAGAGCTTTTCTCTTCCAGGCGCGCCGTTTCGATCTCGGCTCCGACAAGAAAACCGATCGTGGAAATCAATCGGATCTCCCGTTTGCTATGAGAGTACGGCTCCCGGTGTTGCAGGATGATCACGCCTGCGAGCCTGCCTCGGCAGAGAACGGGCACAGACAAGAAAGCTTCGTAGCGATCTTCCGGTAATTCGTTGAAGAATTTGAAGCGCGGGTCATGGAAGGCGTTGCGCGCCACAGTGACCGGCTGCTGGTGCTTTGCCACCCAACCGATGATCCCTTCCCCCAAACGCAGCTTCAGCCGGTTGACCTCCTTCGGGTGAGGGTTCTTGGACGCCTTTAGAACTAACTCATCGCCCTCCAACACGTAGACGAAACACGAGTCAGAACTCACTACGGCTGTGGCGAAATCCACAATTCGCCCCAGCACCTCTTGTAGCGGACTGGCGGCTGCCATCCGGCTCCCGATTTCGTGCAAGAAATCCAACGGCGGATGCTTCTGCTTCTCGCGGAGGATCTCAGCAGAGCGCTCGCCAGCTTCGCGAACCAGGAATCCCATTTTGGGCCGGGAGGCTTCCAAGTCAGCGTGCAATCCCATGGATCGCAACCGCTCCGAAGTGGTCGGGCCTATCGAGGCGATCACAGCGCGATCGATGCCTCTGCGCAAAGAATCTTCGATTTTCATTTCGGCGGCAACTTGAAAGAGATGCGCGATCTGTACCGCGGATGTGAAGAGAACCACATCCATCTCGCCGTTGGCGAGGCACCTCGCGGCCTCCCGGAGAGGAGCCGAATCCTCAGGCAACGACCAACGGTAAACTGGGACCCTCGTGACATGCGCGCCGCGCGCTGTCAAGCCTGCCAACAATTCGGGGCATGGCGTGCCTCCATCAGGAAGATAACTTTCAATGGGAGACCTATCTGGCTTTCGTGGAGCAGGTGGTGGTGCCCGCCTTCTACCGCCGCCGTCACCGCATCTACTTGATTCAAGACAATGCCACGTATCACACCAAGCCGGAAGTCTC
>DATHIB010000211.1:0-17542 GCA_035490055.1 Candidatus Limnocylindria bacterium
GCTGAGCAACTCCAAGGCTTAGAGAAGTTTGCTAAGGAGCGTCATCTCTCGGTTGGGTGGTGCATCCGAGCAGCCGTTGATGAGTGGTTAAAAAAGAATGCAAAGAACATTTAAGTATCGACTCTATCCCAACCGCAAGCACCGGGAGACTCTAGCGACGCAGTTAGACCTGTGCCGGGAGTTGTACAACGCCGCACTTGCACTCTGTTCGTGGAGCACCTCGCTGGCGATCCATGTTCGATGGAGCGGCAAGGTTCTTTCACGGAGCCTTTCTCCGCCCGGCTCGCAGGTCACGTCGCCGCTTTTCCGGGCAGACGAATTGAGTCCAACGTTGGAAATCAACAACGCCTAAATTCGCAATGGAAACTGAACGCCGCCATCAACCCAGAAAGCAGCCGGAGAAACTCACCTACGTCCATTTTGAACCGGAGAACGGAGGTATCGTTTTGAACGCCTCGGAGGGCGGTATCTCCTTTTTCGCCATCGCTCCCCTCCATCAGACGGGCACAATCCGTTTCGCGATCGTGCCGGGCACCAAGGAACGGATCATGGCCGCCGGCCAAGTCGTCTGGACGGATGAATTGAAAAAGGTTGGTGGCTTGAGCTTTGCGGAACTTGCCCCCGATGTTCGCGAACGGGTCCGCTGCTGGTTGAGTCAGCGAGCCGCGCCTCCAAACCCTCAAGCAAACACAGGACCGAATCCTGATGAATTAACCGGAATGCACAGACAGGAACAGCAGGCGAGAGACGAGGTGGGTCTCCTTGCTTCTTTCGCACACAACATTCCGCCGCCTGAATCAAGGATCCCCGCCGCCCGGGCTTCCAGCGTCTACGCTTTCCCAACGACTTTGTTCCCGCCGGAATCGGCTACATGCCATCGGCGAATGCATCAATCTCGGCCGCAATACATGCGTGGCGCCGTCACGGGAATTCTCATTTCTATCTTCGCTTTGATGATCTTCGTGTTTCTCCAGAATTTTCGCCCCGGAATCGGCGGCTCGCTGATTCGGCTCGGAAAGAAACTAGTGCAGGTAAATCAGCCGCTGCCTCCATCGCCGGACGCGGCGCCCGCGCTGCCCGCAAGCCCGGTTCAGGACGACCGCTCTGTCGCCAGCGAGTCGAATACGGAGATATCTTCGATTGAAGCTTTGGAAAACCCTGCCCTGCCCTCCACGGTCGAGCCTCTGCCGGAAAATTCTCCGCCGGCAAAGGCTCATGCCGACGAACGGCCGAACCCTCCGCCACCCCTGCGCCACGCTATCGATGCGAGAAACCGCGGCACAACATTGCAGCACCTCTGGAAAGCAGTAGGGGAGGGCAACACGACGGCGGAAATTGCACTCGCTCAGCTTTACCTGACAGGAAACGGCGTGCCCAAAAGCTGCGAACAAGCCCGTGTCCTGCTTTCTGCGGCCTCGAAAAAAGGAAATGCCGAGGCCACGTGGCAATATCGCAGGCTGCTCAGTACAGCTTGTAATTAGCGGGCCCAAGTGAGTATCGGACTGACTGGTCGGATAGGTCTGTTGAGAGGAGGAAGATTCGGCAAACTCACAAACGACATCGGGATGGCCAAAGAATACTTCGCCCTCCATCTTCACGGAACAATCTTCCGCAGCACGACAAAACCCGCATATCCACGCGCGACTGGCCTCAGCGATATGATGAAGACCAAACAACGGGAACCGCACTCCTTCAGGGTTGCACCAGGCCTCGACGGACCGCGTAGCGTACTAGACTTGCCGTTTCATGGATATCCAGTTTCCGCATGAGTCTTGATCGATGTGATTCCGCCGTTTTCACGCTGATGTCCAGCAGAGAAGCCACGTCCTTCGTCGACTTCCCCTCCGCAATCAGTTGCAGCACTTGGCGTTCGCGAGCAGTGAGCGGATCCGCGGGCCTCTCCGATTTCGTTCGGTACGCCTCGATCACAGTCCGCGAGACACCCGGGCTCAGATAGAACATCCCTCGTGAAACTTGCTGAATGGCGTGTACTAGATCGCTTGCCACCTGGCTTTTCAGCACATACCCTTTTACCCCAGCCTCCAGGGCCTCAAGGATGTACTGATCTTCTTCATGCTGCGTGAGCAGAATCACCTTCGTTTTGGGACAGGAACGGCCGAGTTCCCGCGCTGCATCTATCCCGTTTAGCATCGGCATACTGATATCCATGATGGCGATGTCCGGATGAAGTGATACTGCCTGGGCCACCGCTTCCTGTCCATCAGCAGCTTCCGCAACGACTTTAACTTCTTCTCGCTCGAGCAATGACTTTAAGCCCTGGCGTACCAGGACATGATCATCAGCGAGCGCGACGCGAATTGGCATATGCATCCTCCAATGGAAGTCGAATCAAAAGTTCAGTTCCTTGCCCGCGGCGCGATTCAATGCGCACCGTTCCACCGATTGCACTCAAGCGTTCCTGCATGCCGATCAGGCCTAATCCCTTCCGGCAGCCCGCGGCTTGAAGAGCGCGGACGTCAAAACCCGCTCCGTCGTCCCGGATCGAGCAACACAACACGAACTCGTCTCGCCACGCGCGCACCCAGATATTGCCTGCCTTTGCATGCTTGACGGCGTTGGTCAGCGCTTCCTGGACGACGCGGTAGAGGGCGATCTCGGTGGCGCTGGGGAGCCGCCCGGCAAACGCCACCTTGATGTGGATAGGCAGATTGGCGCGCTTTGAAACTCCTTCGGCCAGGAAGCGGATCGCCGGAATCCATCCAAGATCGTCCAAAACCGTTGGCCGAAGTTCATGGGAATACCGCCGCAACTGTTTTTCAACCTGGTTGAGCAATTCTTCAACCCGCCCCATCTGCTCTTTGTGACGATCCGGCAACTCCCGTGCGACGTCTGCGAGCGCGAGATGCACGGCCACCAAAAGCTGCCCGGCCTCGTCGTGCACGGCATACGCGATCCGCTTGATCTCTTCCTCCAGCGTTTCATTGAGATGCCGCAGCGCCGCGATCGCATCTTGCACTCCGCGGTGCGCCATTTCGTAAGGGGAGAGCATCTCTGCCAGGAAATCTCCAGCCGCCTTCAGCAATTCCTGGTGTCGCGCCGCTCCTGGTGCCTCGGCAAGCATCCCGTGGATGGCCTGATGATGCATGAATGCGATTTCCATGAAGCTCTTTTTCTCGGTGATGGCGCGGCGCCCCAACTCGTAGGCCCGGCCCAGCGCGGCCTCGCCGCCGCTCCGGGCGTATTCACCAAACGCCGAGCGATATTCTTCTTCAAAATTCGCCGGCGTCTTGCTCCTCCGTTTCGTTGCCGTCTTCATGCTTGAATCCCGGTTAGCCTCACCACCAATACGAGCGCGTCATCATTTCCCCGGCAGTGACGTTCTAGCATCCGGTCCGCCGCTCTTTGCGGGGATTCCAGCGAGGAAAGACCTTCGGCAAAGTCACCACGAATCCCATCCGTAACAAATACCAGCGTATCCCCTTTCGCTACCGGAAGCACGGCGGCCTGCAGCGCGGGCAACTGCGAGCCGACCACACCGCCACGCAGCAGTAGCAGCTCCTGCACGCTTCCCTTCTGCGCTCCAGCGCGCATCAACGCTCCTTGCACGTTGCCAACGCCCGCCCAGGTCATCATGCCATGCTCCTGATCAATGGAAGCAAGGCTCAGCACCACGCCGCGCGTCGAGCGGAGCCCCTCGTGGCAGCGCTGCAGCAGTAAAATGACCGGTTCGTCCGCTCCCGCTTTGAGAATGGAAACCGCCGCCTTCGCCGCGTTGGCAGCTTCTCCTCCGTGTCCTATTCCGTCAATCGCCGCGATCAGAATTCCACTGTGGTTACAGCAAACCAGATGCTGGTCGCCCGATTCACCCTGACCCGGGAGAACAAACTTCGCCACTCCATACTCCACCAGCGGTGCCTTTATTGTTTCCACTTCTTCACCGTCACGATCGTCCCCTGGCCTGGTTCGGAGGTAATTTCAAACTCGTCCATCAGGCGGCGCACTCCCGGCAGCCCCAGTCCAAGGCTTCCCGATGTCGAGAACCCGTCTCGCATTGCTTGACGAATGTCCCGGATTCCCGGGCCGCTATCGGAAGCGATGATCAACACGCCCTGGCGGCTCGACCCATGGACCATTTTCAGGCCGATTTCGCCTTTGCGCGCGTAGGACACAATGTTGCGCGCCAGTTCGGAAATGGCCGTGGCGATCAGCGTGGCGTCTCCGGTGGAAAAACCTAGTTCGGTCGCGAGAGCGCGGCCCCTCTGACGGGCTGTCACGATATCTTGGTCCGAGTTGATGGCCACCCGGATTTCTCCAGCCCTCACTGTGTCTCTCTCTCAGTCGGTGTTCTTGAATTTTTGAGTCAAGTACGCCAGACCTTCCTCCAGGTCCAGTGCCGTCGCAACGTCTTCCAGGGTCAGCCCCAGCTGAACCATGGCAAAGGCCACTTCCGGCTGTATCCCCACAATCACCGTTTCCGCGCCCCGCAGCCGAATCATGTGCGCGATCTCCCGCAGCGTCCGCGACGCAAACGAGTCCATCACGTCCATCGCTGTCACGTCCACGATCACGCCACGCGAGCGTAGCTTTACCACCTGTTGCACCAGACCTCGCCGCAAGTGTTCCAGGTCCGCGTCCGAGAGCGCCGCCTGAAAGGTGGCAATCAGGACCTCTCCCTGTTTCAGAATGGGGACTTCCACGTAGCCCTTCTTTCCTAAGGTTTAGCGGGTTTCCGCCAGTGTCACCACTTTGTATCCCAGCAGTCTTTCCGCCTGCTCGATGCCGCCTTGCAGGTCGCCCACCGTGTTCATCTTGCCCAGGTCCACGCCGATGGTCACCAGGGTCTGCGCAATCTCCGGCGAAAGGCCCGTGACAATGACCGTTGCGCCGAGCAGCCGCGAAGCTTCCACCGTCTGCACCAAGTGGTTCGCTACCGTCACGTCCATGGCCGCCACACCGGTGATATCGATCACCACGACTTTTGCGCGATTCGTGCGGATGCCACGCAGGAGTTGTTCCGTCAACTGCCGGGCGCGTTGTGGATCGATCACGCCGATGATCGGCAGAATCAGCAATCGTTCGCGAACCTGCAGCACCGGCGTGGAGAGCTCGCGGATCGCTTCCTGTTGCTGGCGGATGACGCGTTCGCGCTCCTGCACGAATCCTACTGCCACGGTGTTCGCAATGCGGTTCGCGGCAGGCTCGTACGCATCCAGGATGCGATTCAATTTCTTGAAATCCGTCTGGTACTTTGCGAAGAGGGACCGCGCCAGGACGTCGCGCAGCAGCAGAACGATTCCCACGACTTCGTGCGTCTCCACCCCTCGCGGAATGATGCGTTCCGACAGGTTGCGCGCGTAAGCTTGCAGCGCTTCGAAGGCTTCCGTCTCCAAAGCCTCCACGTAGCTGTCGTACACCGAAGTTGCTTCCGCGAAGATCTCTTCCTTGGTCATCGCCGTCAGCAGGCGTGTCTCCGTGATGCGCACCACCCATTCTTCGCGCAACTGCGTGCGGTTTTGCCGAAGGTGCGCCACGAGTTCGCGAAGAAGCTCTGACGGCGCTTCACTCCGCACTATTTCCACCCCTGGACCGCCCCTTGCCTCCGAGTCCTTTGAAGTGAACTCTCGTTTGGACATGAATCGATTCTCCTTGCGCTGAACGGCTTGAACTTTGTACAGACGGTTTGCTTGAGCCCCCTGCAGATTTGCAACAAGTACCATGACTTACCTGCCCCTTCAAGCAGGTGAACCCCTGCAACTGTCCTCAGGTAAATACCTGAGTTGCAACCCATGTTTCAGTGAGAATAACAGGCCTTCTGCTCACTGGCGGCAGAACCCAGCAGAAACATGCAAGACCATGGCAATTGAAATACGTAGCGCCACGGAGAGCTAACCGTATAGTCTGTAGGGGTTTATCTCTTGAGGAAGGAATCCCTCATTTCAAACCTCTGGGACTCCTCCGCACCGATTCTCCGCTGAAGCACGCAACAGTTTTAGTCCAGAGAACGAGGCCTCGCGCATCGGGTCTCGCATCCGGTTATCACCTGCGCCGATCACCCATTGTGCCGCCAATGCTTCGTTTCATCTGGCACATTTCCGTGGCCACGAGTAGCATTTTGCACATGCTCAGACTACTCTATGCCCTACTCAGTTTCTTCGCGGCAGCATACTCAGCCGATCTGCCCACCAGGAAATTTGTGAACCTGGCGGCAATCAAAACGATGGTCGCGGCCGCTGAAGCGGAAGCTAAAAAGCTGAATGTTGAAGTGACTATCTGCATCGTCGACGAAAGCGGCCATCTGCTTTTTCTGCAGAAAGCGGATGCCGCCCCGCTCAACACCGTCGAATTCGCCCAAAAGAAAGCGCGCCACGCTGCGCTCTACAAGAGTCCTTCGAAAGACGGCGCCGAGGCATTGAAAAAGGGCCATCTCGATGTCCTCGCTTTTCCGGACTTTTTCCCCAACCAGGGCGGACTGCCCATCCAGGTGGACGGCCAGACCATCGGTGGTATTGCTGCCAGTGGCGCCAAATCTGAGATTGACGAAGCCGTCGCACAAGCAGCGCTCGACGCTCTCTTCAAGAAGTAATCAAGACCAACTTTCATCCAGCGGGCCAGTGAAATGCTTCGCGGCAATGCACAGGAGCGCATGGGAAGGTGTTGCGTTTCTCGGGCTCGAAATAGAGCTTGCCCCCGGGGTACCGCGATGGACTGGGGACCGCTGGTGCCTTTCGGCTGACTCGCCGCGCTCGGTTAAGCGCTTTACAAACTCTCGCCTAAAACGTACAGTGGCGCGGCCTTCCCGCCGGGCAGGCATATCACAACAGTTCTATCGGAGAGGAGACTGGCGTGGTCAACAGTCTGAAACAAAGGTCGCTGCCCTTGGTAGCTCTGCTTTTCGCGTTGCTGACCACGGCCGGGACAGCTGCTGCTCAATCGAGCTACGACCTGCGCTCCCCTGACAACAGGATCGAAATCAGAATCCGCTCCGCCCAACACCTCCGCTACGACGTGCTCTTGAAAGGCCGCACTTTGCTGCAGGATTGCACTCTGTCTCTCGACATCAACCACAAGTCTCTGGGCGTAGACCCGAAAGTCCTCGCCGCAAAAAAACTCACTTACGACCAGACCGTTGAGCCTCCGGTGCGTCAGAAGTTTGCCCGAATTCGCGAAAACTACAATGAATTGCGCCTCGAAATGGAAGGCGGGTACGCCGTTGTCTTTCGCGCATACAACGAAGGCGCCGCCTACCGATTCGAAACGTCGCTTCCTCAGCAGCAGGTGAAAGTCTTCAGCGAAGAAGTTCAGTTCAATTTCTCCGGAGATTCCATCGTCTATTATCCGCAGGAAGACAGCATGTTTTCGCACAACGAGCGAAAGTATCTTCCGCAACATTTGCGCGAAATCGATCCGGCGTTCATCGCCACCATGCCTGCAGTTGCGGATGCCGGACAAGGCGCAAAACTCGCGATCGCCGAATCGGATGTGGAAGATTATCCGGGAATGTGGCTGCGCGGCACCGGAGGCTTCGGACTTGCCGGTACGTTCCCTCCTTACCCGCTAAAAGAAAAATTGCAGAAGGACCGCGATTTTAGAGTCGTTGAGGCAGCCGAGTACATCGCAGTTACTTCCGGCACGCGCACTTATCCCTGGCGGCTGGTGGGGATCGTTGAGAAGGACGGAGACCTGCTGACAAACCAGCTTGTGTGGTTGTTGGCGAAGCCGTCGCAATTGCAAGACACCTCGTGGATCAAGCCGGGCAAAGTCGCGTGGGACTGGTGGAACTACAACAATATTTACGATGTGGATTTCAAGGCGGGAATCAACACAGAGACCTATAAGTATTACATCGACTTTGCCGCGAAATATGGCCTCCAGTACATCATTTTGGACGAGGGCTGGTACAAACTTGGAAACGTTCTGGAAATCGTTCCCGAAATCAATATGCAGGATCTGACTGCGTACGCCAAAGAAAAAAACGTGGGAATCATTCTTTGGGTGGTCTGGAAGTCGCTCGACGATCAGCTGATCCCCGCTCTCGATCAATATGCGAAGTGGGGCATCAAGGGAATCAAAGTCGATTTCATGCAGCGGGACGATCAGCTGCTGATCAACTTCTACCACAAAGTCAGCCGCGAAGCCGCCAAGCGCAAAATGCTCGTCGATTTTCACGGCGGGCAGAAACAAATCACCATGACCCGCACATGGCCCAACATGATCAGTGGAGAAGGAGTTCGCGGGATGGAGTGGAGCAAATGGAGCGCCGACTCTGAACCAAAACACAACGTCACGCTTCCTTTTACAAGAATGTTCCTCGGCCCCATGGATTACACGCCTGGAGCAATGCGGAACGCCACCAGAACCACCTTTGCACCAATCCATCAGCAGCCGATGGCGCTGGGCACGCGCTGCCATCAGCTCGCTATGTACGTGGTATTCGAAAGCCCCCTGCAGATGCTCTCCGACAGCCCGTCGAATTACTTGCGCGAACCAGAGGTGATGGAATTTCTTGCTCCCGTTCCATCCGTCTGGGATGACACCAAAGTCCTTGATGGCCGCATCGCTGAATACGTTTTGGTGGCAAGAAGAAACGGCAACGACTGGTATGTGGGCGCGATGACCGATTGGACGGTGCGCGAACTCGAACTGGATTTCTCCTTCCTGCCCGAAGGCAATTTTTCGATGGAAGCTTATCAGGACGGAGTAAACGCCGACCGCATGGCCAGTGATTATAAGAAAGTGAAAATGCAGGTCAACAAATCCACGAAACTGAAAATTAAATTGGCGCCCGGCGGCGGCTGGGCGGCCCGCATCCATCCGTAACAAATCCCTGTTAAGCGCCAAGACGCGGAGCAAACACAGGAAGCCGCGCTCCGTACAGCCGCCAGAATGGCTCTCCTGCAAGAAGAGTGCTTCCTACTCGAATTGCTTTCTGAACTGGGCGAATTCTTGTCTCAGGTCCGCAATCTCCTTTTGAAAGCGGGCTGCGTCGTTGCGAAGTGCGGCGACTTCCTTCTCCAGGTGAGCAATCCGTTCTCCTTCGCCGGACCGAGGAGGGAGTTGCGGCTCCGCTATTGACTTGGCATCCCACTCCTCCAGGTCGCCGGACAAAAGATGTACGTAGCGGGCCTCCTTGGTCCCGGGCTGCCGGGGAAGAACCTTGACGAGCGGGGGCTCGCGCCTCATCAGGTGCTGCAGGCTGGATTGCACGGCGCCCAGGTCGTCGAAAGGATGCATGCGCTCGGCGCGGGTGCGAAGTTCGCCGGGCGTCTGCGGACCGCGCAGCAACAAGACGCAGAGGATGGCGACCTCGTGACGATAGAAGTTGAAGGCTTCCTGGAGGCGGTGCTCGTACTTGGTGACGCGGCTGTCCGCCGCGCTGACGTAGCGGACTAGAGATTGTCCATCCAGAGAATGCAAGGCCTGGCGGGCGGCCGCTTCGTCCAGGTTCATGATGGGATCGCGATTCGATTTCTGGTTGCAGGCGTTGACGAGGGCGTTCAACGAAAGCGGATAGTATTCGGGAGTGGTGATTTCTTTTTCGATGAGGGAACCCAGAACCCGGCATTCGACTTCGTTCAGGAGGATGTTCACAGGGTGGAATGATACAACGTTTGGGGACTGGTGACTGGAAGAGGCAGCGAGGCAAGGAAGTAAGGAGGTAATGAGACAAGGAATGAGGATAGCGCCGGGCGGCCGCCATCGAGAAATGCGATAAGCGAGCGTACCGTAAGTTGGAGTTTCGGCTTAGGAACGCGCACCAAGCTGTCGGAGCGGATGAACGAGAAGCGCGGGATTTCTCCTGAAAATGGCCGCGCTTGTCCAAGGCGTTCGGAGGCAGCGCCGAAACCTGGCTTTCACAGCAAGCGCTTTATGATCTTGCGCGGGTCCGCGCCGACCGCATCAAGCTCAGGCGGCTGGCACTGGTTTGGCCAGTTTCAAGGCTGGCCATTTGCGGAAGGATCGTTCCCAAGCGCTGTTCAACGATCGTATAAAGTCAAAAGGAAGTCACTCTGGCTGGGGCATGAGAACCTGGGGTAGACTGTGCTCGTAAAGATTCATCTGCGACCTGAGTTGGAACAAATGATCAAGCAGGGCATTCAGCGCGGGCCCTACCAAACCGTGGAGTTTGTGGGGCGCGCCATTTCCCTGCTTCACGAGCAAGAAGCCTGTCTGGCCGAGCATAGCACGGAGATCCGGTTAAAAATCGAGCGCGGCTACGCAGTCGCGCAACGCGGAGAATTGATCGATTCCGACCAGGTTCGCTCCTGGCTGGATGAAAGGAAACGTGCTTGGCTGGCAGAAAAGCCCAAGCAAGAGCAGTTATCAATGTTAATTTCAGATGGAACCCGTCACCTCAAGTTTGTTGTACTGCTCCTTGCCTTGAGTTTGGCCGGTTGCAGGCAAGACGAAGCCAAGACCGCTTCCGCCGGAGCCTTTGACGATATTTCAATTAGCGTTGAGAGGCTATCAGACATTCACGCGGCTACGCACATCTGTGAATTAGTAGCGGCGATAAGCTTGAAGAGTCCCGGCAGGTCTGAAGAGTGTTCTAGCAGGCCCGCAGCGATGGCCGAAGAGTTGGAGAACGAATTTCTGAATGCTTTCCAGAAAAACCCGGCTTGCAAAGGGATCACGCTACTTGTTGGAACTGACGACCCCGCAAGGCTTGCAACGCCTGAGGAACAGCAAAGATTGGCGCATGCAAAGTATCGCCTCTATTTCCATCTCACGGTTACGAAAGAAGGAGACGTGAACTGGGACAATTCGAACTGGCAACTAGAGCGTATCCTTGGCGACAGCAAGCCAGTACACGGATCGATGAGGAACCTGGAAAAAGAGACTACCGCCTTCTGCGCCGTTGTTCGGGGTGAGGGTGGTTCCGTCCGTTAGCTGTACTCGCCGGCGCATTCGTGAGGACTTCATCGTAGATGCGGAGTGGAGTTGAGGGAGCGATGAGAACAATCAAAGGACCGGGGATATTTCTGGCGCAGTTTGCCGGCGATGCGGCGCCGTTCAACAGTTTGAAGACCATCGCTTCGTGGGCCGCGGGGCTCGGCTATAAAGGGGTACAAATCCCGTGCTGGGATGGACGGCTGTTTGATTTGCAGCGAGCGGCAGAGAGCAAGACCTACTGCGACGAGATCCGCGGCACGCTGGCGGGCCACGGTCTAGCGGTCACCGAGCTTTCGACTCATCTTCAAGGCCAGTTGGTGGCCGTGCATCCCGCGTATGACGTGGCCTTCGATGGGTTCGCGCCGGAAAAGCTGAGGAGCAACCCGCGAGCGAGGCAAGCCTGGGCGGTTGAACAATTATTGCTTGCGGCGCGCGCGTCCGCCAATCTGGGACTTGCGGCGCATGTGACATTTTCAGGGGCGCTGGCGTGGCCGTATTTGTATCCGTGGCCGCAGAGACCGGCGGGTCTGATTGAAACTGCTTTTGAAGAGCTGGCGGCGCGTTGGCGTCCCATCCTGGATGCATTTGAAAAAGCAGGAGTAGATCTGTGCTACGAAATCCATCCCGGCGAAGATTTGCACGATGGCGTCACTTTCGAAATGTTTTTGGAGCGCTGCGGCGATCATCCGCGGTGCAACATGCTTTTTGACCCGAGTCATTTCGTGCTGCAGCAGCTTGATTATCTGGAGTTCATCGATCTGTATCACAGCCGGATTAAAATGTTTCACGTGAAGGATGCGGAATTTCGTCCGACGGGCCGGCAGGGCGTTTACGGGGGCTACCAGGCCTGGGTAAATCGAGCCGGAAGGTTTCGTTCGCCGGGTGATGGGCAAGTTGATTTCAGCGCCATATTTTCCAAGCTGACACAGTATGATTTTCCCGGATGGGCGGTGCTGGAATGGGAATGTTGCATCAAGAGCGGCGAGCAGGGGGCGGCGGAAGGTGCGCCGTTTATTCAGCGGCATATCATTCAGGCTGCGGGCAGCACTTTTGATGACTTCGCAAGTTCAGGTGCGGATCAACCGGCGAATCGGCGGATGTTAGGACTAGAGTAGCGTCCAGAAAATAACCTTGGATAGTCTCTGAGCTCTTTGGGCGAGCAGAAGAATACTTAACACAGAGCTCGCAGAGAGCGCCCCGGCCGGGTGGGGGCAGGCGCCGGACACAGAGCGGAAAGAGACGGCGCGTACTTTTTCGAAGTATTTACGGGACGCGACACTAGCTTGAAATGGGACGAGGATCATGACAGCAAATCCAAAAGGCACTGATGCAATAAACCGGCGTCTCCGGCTAGGTATGGTCGGCGGGGGACCGGGCGCTTTCATTGGAGCGGTTCACCGCATTGCGGCTCGGCTCGACGATCGTTTTGAGCTGGTTGCGGCGGCTTTGTCGTCGAATCCCGAGCGAAGCCGCGCCGGGGCTCTTGAACTGCATATCGCGCCGGAACGTGCTTACGGAAGTTTCGCGGAGATGGCCGTTGCGGAGGCGAAGAGGCCGGACCGCATTGACGCCGTCTCGATTGTCACGCCCAATCACCTTCATTTCGAGCCAGCGAAAGCGTTCTTGGAGGCCGGCATTCACGTTATTTGCGACAAGCCGCTGACCACAACGGTGGAAGATGCGCTGGCGCTGGCGCAGATCGTGCGGCGCAGCGGGCTGATTTTCGGCTTGACGCATAATTACACGGGTTATCCCCTGGTGCGGCAGGCTCGAGAGATGATTGAGGCGGGGGAACTTGGGCGAATTCGCGTCGTGCAGGTGGAGTACGCGCAGGACTGGCTGACCACGGCGGTCGAGAGGACTGGGCAGAAACAAGCCGTTTGGCGCACTGATCCAGCGCAGAGCGGACCCGCGGGTTCCCTTGGGGATATTGGAACGCACGCGTACAACATCGCGTGTTTTGTTACGGGACTGCGTTGCGATCAGGTGGCGGCCGACGTTTCCATCTTCGTGCCGGGGCGGCGGCTCGACGACAACGTGCAAGTGCTCTTGCGATTTGAGGGCGGCGCGCGAGGAATGTTGTGGGCGAGCCAGGTGGCTCCTGGAAACGAGAACAACCTGCGCTTGCGGGTTTATGGGGAGAAGGCGGGAATCGAGTGGGGGCAGGAAAATCCGAACTATCTGCGGTTCACTCCGTATGGGAAGCCACCGGTAACGATCAGCCGGGCCGGGGCTGGGGCAACGCCTTCGGTAAAGCAGGCAAGCCGCATCCCGTCCGGGCATCCCGAGGGATATCTGGAGGCGTTCGCGCAACTTTATGCGGATTTGGCCGAGCAGATCGTTGCACGGAACGCCCGGCGCGCTCCGATGCCCGCATCTCTGCTTGTGCCGAAAGTGGAGGACGGTGTAGAAGGAGTTCGTTTCATCTCGGGAGTCCTGGAATCTTCTCGCCAAAACTCGGCCTGGGTGAAGATACCGCCGTCCGAGCTGGGCGAGAAAACCAGGCCGGCCTGAAGTTCGGCCCTACTCAAATCGATGAGAGGGAGTGCGCCGCGCTTGTTCGAAGGTGGGACGTGGAATCCCATTTCCGGTCGATTTGTGGAGATTTCGGCAAGAGAATGCCCGCTAAACCATTGAAGCAAAATATACTTAGCGAAGGGAACCTGGGGCCGGAGAGTTGCGTTCTAGAAGGTGACCAATATTATGGATATCCAACGACCATCAAACGCTCGCGCCAAGAAGATCAGAAGGATCGTTTACGGCACCGCCGCGCTCCTCCTCGTGGGAGGGGTAACCTATGGACTCTCCAAGCTTCGGCCGGCCGCACCAAGTGTGGAGCGGGCCACGATTTGGCCGGACGAAGTGAAACGCGGGCCAATGCTGGTGGAAAGGCGTGGCTTGGGAACGCTGGTGCCCGAAGACATCCGGTGGATCGCTGCACAGACGGACTCGCGCATAGACCGGTGGGTGCTGCGCCCTGGGGCCATCGTCAAGCCAGATTCCATCATTATGGAACTGAGTGACCCAACGTTGCAGCGAGAGGCGCTTGACGCGGAATTCCAGCTCAAAGGGGCGGAAGCGGACTACGCAAACCTTAAGGTGCAAGTTGACAGCGATCTGATGAACCAAAAGGCAAACGAAGCCGCCGTGCGCAGTGATTTCGAGCAGGCCCACCTGCAACATGTCGTAGACGAAAAGCTATTCAAAGAGGGCATCGGGTCTGACCATATCAGGAATCTCTCCAGAGTCAGGGAAGAACAACTGGAGATTCGCGTGAAGCTGGAGGGTGAACGGACGAAAATCTCCGCGGATTCGGCGAAAGCGCGGCTGGCTGCGCAGCAGGCGAAAATCGATGAACAAAAAGCTCTCAATCAACTGAAAAAGAGCCAAGTGGAAGCGCTGCATGTTCGCGCGGGCATCAACGGTGTATTGCAACTGGTGCCAGTGGAAGTCGGCCAGCACGTGACGCCCGGCACAAACCTGGCACGGGTGGCTGATCCGAAGAAACTCAAAGCAGAAATCAAGATTGCGGAGACGCAAGCGAAAGATGTGTTGATTGGGCAAAAAGCGACGATTGACACGCGGAATGGCGTAGTGAACGGGCATGTTTCACGGATCGATCCGTCCGTCGTGAACGGCACCGTGACCGTGGACGTGACCATCACGGATCCCCTGCCGAACGGTGCGAGGCCGGATTTGAGCGTGGATGGAACTGTGGAGATCTCGAACATAAAGGACGTGCTCTACGTGGGACGCCCAGTGCACGGGCAGGAGAACAGTACTATCGGAATTTTTAAGATCATTGATGACGGATCGGAGGCGGTGCGCGTCAATGTTAAGTTGGGGCGAAGCTCGGTGAACACAGTCGAGATCCTGGATGGATTGAAGGTCGGGGACAAGGTGATCCTCTCCGACATGTCCGCCTGGGACGCCTTCGACCGGATCCGCCTGAAGTAACGGTGTGTCGCCTTTCGAGGCCAGTTCGGAATTAAGGATTCCCGATTTCCGCGCCCGGTAAGAAATCGCGACGGGCGCCCGCGGAGGATTGAAGATGCACATGCTCTTTGAGGACGTGCGGTACGGCCTGCGGATGCTGGCTAAGAATCCGGGATTTACGCTGATCGCGATCCTCACACTAGCGCTAGGCATCGGCGCGAATACGGCAATTTTTTCCCTTCTGAATCAAGTCCTGTTGCGCCGTTTGCCTGTGCGCAACCCCGGAGAGTTGGTAGTGCTGAAGTCGCCAGGACCGAAGCATGGACATGTGTGGAGCGATGGCGACGATTCGGAGGTTTTTTCCTACCCGCTGTACAAGGGGCTAGCAAAAAACACGGCTGTTTTTGATGGCGTGATGGCGCGCTATCAATTTTCCGCCGCCATTGCGAGCCACGGACAGACCGACCGTGGCTCCGGTGAACTGGTGACCGGGAATTATTTCGAGGTGCTGGGCGTGCGGCCGGCCCTCGGCCGAGTGCTGTCGGCTGCCGATGACGATGTCCAAGGCGCCCATCCCGTCCTGGTCCTGAGCCATGGCTATTGGACGCGGCATTTCGGCGGGGATGCCGGAGTGCTGAATCAGACGATTCTGGTGAACAACACGGAAATGACCATCGTCGGCGTTGCGCAAACAGGATTCAGCGGCGTCCAGGTGGGACAGACGCCGGACATTTTTGTGCCCATGACCATGAAAGGGCAGATGACGCCCATCCGCAATGGGTTGGACGACTGGAATGATTCGTTTTTGGCAGTGTTGGCGCGGCGGAAGCCGGGCGTTTCCATGGAGCAGGCGCAGGCAGGGATTAACGTGGATTACCCAGGGCTGCTTGAGCAGCAAGCTGCCACTCTAAAGCTGCGCGCAGACGGAAAAGACAAGAAGGAGTTTCTAAGCAAGAAGATACTGCTGTCTCCCGGAGCGCAGGGGAGGACGACGGTTCAGAGGGATTCGGGGCCGGCGCTGATGGCGCTGTTTGCCATGGTGGCGTTGGTGCTGCTGATTTCGTGCACCAACGTAGCGAATCTGCTGCTGGCAAAGGCCGCTGCACGGCAGCGCGAGTTTGCAATCCGTTCGGCCCTGGGAGCTACGCCCGGGCGGATGATAGGACAACTGCTGGTGGAAAGCTTCCTCTGCGCACTGGGCGGAGGGGTCCTGGGACTGATTTTGGGCGTCTGGATAATGAACATTTTGACGCAAGCCGTCGTTTCTGAAGCAGGGATACAAGGGATCACGGCGCAGGTGGATGGAGATGTATTGGGATTTGCGGCGGCAGCGACGGGGGTTTCGGCGCTGCTCTTCGGGCTGATCCCCGCGTGGCGCGCGACGCGAACTGGGGTTTCGCAGATGCTGAAGGATCAAGGATCAACGACATCCGCGGGGCCGGGGCACGTGCGATTCCGGAAGTACCTCGTTGCGGGACAGGTGGCGTTCACGCTGCTGTTGCTGACGGGCGGGGCGCTGTTTTCCCGGACGCTGTGGAATCTGCGGAAGCAAAACCTGGGATTGAGCACGGAGAACTTGATCACGTTTTCAATTGCGCCGCAGCTGAGCGGCTATGACGAGGCGAGAACGGTGGCCCTCGTCGACCAGTTGAGGGAACGGCTGGGGGGGCTTCCGGGGGTGCTCGGGGTGGGATCGTCGCAGATAGCGGTGCTGACCGGAACCGATATGGGCGGCAACATCACCGTGGAGGGCCGTCAAAACCTGGACACCGATGACCGGCACGTGAATTTTGACGCGGTGAGCCCGAATTATTTTTCGACCATGCGGATCCCTCTGCTTTCGGGACGCGAATTCAACGCCGGAGACACAACCACCGGCACGAGAGTGGCGATCATCAATGAAGCCATGGCCAAAGAGTTCTTTCCGAAGAGAAATCCGATCGGGGTGCACTTCGCGCTGGGCGGGGGAAATGACGTCAAGCCAAACATCGAGATCGTTGGTGTGGTGAGGAATGCAAAAGAGGGACACGTACGGGATGCGGAGCGGCCGTATTTTTATCAGCCGTATTCGCAATTCGGAAAACTCTACGGCATGAGTTTCTACGCTCGCAGCCAGCAAGACCCCCTGCTGATTGCGAATGCCATGCGGGAAACGGTGCGGGGAGCAGACGCCAATCTGCCGGTGTACGACCTGAAGACGGTCGAGCGCGTGGTGGACGAAGATCTATTTGCGGAGCGGGTGATCGCGGGGCTTTCAGCGGCATTTGGCGGGTTGGCGGCGTTGCTGGCGGCGCTCGGGATTTACGGAGTGCTGGCATACCTCGTCGTGCAGCGGACGCGGGAAATTGGAATTCGCGTGGCGCTGGGGGCAGGTAGCGGACACGTGAGAGGGCTGGTGTTCAAAGAAGTTGGGTCGATGGTGCTGGCGGGGGCGTTGGTGGGATTGCCATTGGCGTACGGGCTGGCGCGGCTGAGCGAGTCTCTGTTGTACGGGGTGCACGCGGGCGACGTTCCCGTGTATGCGGCATCGCTGGGGGTCATCTGCCTGGTAGCCTTTGCAGCGTGCTACATCCCATCGCGGCGAGCCACGCGGATCGATCCCATCGTGGCGCTGCGCTACGAATAAATCATGCCGCCTTCGGCGTCACAAGCGAACCATGAAAATATTCTCGAGAAGAGGTATCTTGGAGCACCGTCAAGTGGACGAAGGCCGACCTATTCTGGCGCGATTAGAGCCCGAGTACGAATATGACCT